>JBEKVJ010000203.1:0-2553 GCA_049514105.1 Acidimicrobiales bacterium | reverse complement strand
GGGTCAAGTCCGCGCGAGTGGTGTATGACGCGACCACATCAACCTTTGATCGTGGTCCCTAACTGACGGCCTCCAGCTCTGCCGTCGTGCCCACCTCCTCCACGTCTTTGATGTCGCCGGGGATCACATGCATGCGGGCCTTAGCGAGGCTGTCGGGGCTCATGTAGCGGCGGGCCACGGCCCACTCGTCGTGCTGCTCGGCGAGGACGGCTCCCACGAGGCGGATGCAGGCGGCCCGGTTCGGGAAGATGCCCACGACGTCGGTCCTCCTGCGGAGCTCTTTGTTGAGACGTTCCTGTGGGTTGTTGCTCCAGGTCTGGCGCCAGTGCTCGGAGGGGAACGAGGAGAAGGCCAACAAGTCGGCCTCGGCATCGACGAGGAACTCAGCGGTGGCGGGGAACTGGCTCTGGAGCTGGTCGACGACCCGGTTGAACTGAGCTTTGACCTGGGTGGCATCGGGCTGGGTGAAGATCGTGCGCACGAGGGTCGCGACCATTGCTTGGGCGGCCTTTGGCACGCGGGTGAGGAGATTGCGCATGGCGTGTGTTCGACACCGTTGCCAGGACGCCCCGGTCAAGACGGCGCCGATGGCGTTCTTCAGCCCCTCGTGGGCATCGGAGACGACAAGGGCCACGCCCGAAAGGCCGCGGGCGACAAGACCCCGCAAGAAGGCCGTCCAGCCCGCTCCGTCCTCGGCGCTTATGACATCGACGCCGAGGATCTCCCGGTGGCCATCCGCGTTCACGCCTGTGGCGACGACAGTCGCGAGTGAGACGACACGTCCTCCCTCGCGCACCTTGTGGAACAAGGCGTCGAGCCACACATAGGTATAGGGGCCCGCGTCCAAAGGACGGTTGCGGAACTCGGCCACCTTTACATCGAGGTGCTTGGCGAGCTCGGAGACTTGCGACTTGGACATGCCGTCGATGCCCATCGATCTCACGAGGTCGTCGACTCTTCTCGTGGAGACGCCTTCGACATAGGCCTGGCAGATCACCGAGACGAGGGCCTGCTCGGCACGCCGGCGGGGCTCCAACAGGCTCGGCAGGTAGGAGCCTTGGCGCAGCTTTGGGATGTCGAGGCTGATCGTGCCTGCCCGGGTGTCCCAACGCCGGGCACGATGGCCGTTGCGGCTGTTTTGGCGATCGTCGGACCTCTCGTTGTAGCCGGCGTTGCAAATGACGTCGACGTCTGCGTCCATGAGCAGCTCAGCTGCCATCTTCACCATCTCTCCGAGCAGGTCTGATCCAGCTGGGCTCTCCAGGTACTTGCGCAGCAGCTCTGCGTGAATTGGCGTTCTTGAAGGTTGATGCGGTGGCCGTCACCTCTGGGGGATGCTCGGCGCGAAGCAGTGCTCAGCGCGAGTTGGTCACCTCGGGCTTGTACACCACTTTGGCGGACTCAACTAGGGTCCGCAGGACACTTGAGGAAGAGCGGCGCCGGCCGCTCTTTAGGTGCGTTTCCACGGGTGGCGAAGCCTTGTCTCTATGATTGAGACATGACCCCTGACTTCCGATCAGAGAAGATGCCCTCGCAGGAAGGGATGGGTCGAGCACGAAAAGCATGGGACGCCTACGCCCGAACGGTGAACAAGGCGGTCCCCTCGTTCGTTGTCGAGGGCCTGGCAAGCGCGGTGACCCCTGGAGCGGCCTACGTGTCACGTGAGATCGTGCAGAACCTGCTCGGGTTCTGGCTGCTGTGGCACGTTCAAGGCGGGTTCGAGGGCCTGCAGAGGTTCGGAATGTCGAGAAGCACGATCTACAAGAAGATCAGTCGTTTCCGGCAGGCGTTCGGTATGCATCCCGACGAGTTCGAGCTACCCGGAATCACGATCGACTACGAGGCCTACTGGGAAGGTCATGAGGCCTTCTTCGAGCTGCTGGAGGAGCGCAGGCAGGCGGGGCGCAAACCTCAGCGGTAGATGTTGTCTCAGGTACCCAGGACTTGGGTGCTAGTTTGGAAGCGTGAGCAACGAGCGCTGCGAGCGGCCCGGCCGACGGCAAGTACGGCTCTCGGCCGCTCGGGCGCATTCACTTGATGATGCAACGAAACTCCCCAGGCCACTTCGTCCGGGACGTGGACGTTGTCGGGTTGCCGCCTATCCCCGCTGTGGAGAGGCCGTGGTGGTCGGTACGACCTGTGGTCGCCGTGACACGGGACAACGTGGGACACGGGGCGCTGCAAAGGATCCCGTTCGGTCGAAAGCAGAGGCGATGCGGCGAGCGCGAACGATAGTGCGCCGCTACTGCACGCAGAATCGCCTCCGATACATGTGGACATTCACTTATCGGGGCGATGGGGAGCACGATCTGCGAAAGGTACGGCGAGACGTCGAGCGGCTCCTTGTGTCAGTACGAGCGACTTACGGGAAGGCGTTCCCGTATCTGTGGGTGCCGGAGCTGCATAAGACCGAGCACGGCATCCATGTGCACATGGGTGTGCCGTTCTTCTTTGATCAGTCGGTCTTGGCGAAGCTTTGGGGTCGTGGATTCGTGTGGTGCTCAGACAAGAAACCGAAGGGCGCCGCGGCCTTTGTCGGTTACCAGCTGGCCG
>JBEKVJ010000202.1:0-3011 GCA_049514105.1 Acidimicrobiales bacterium | reverse complement strand
TATCGGCCGATTCCAGTCACCTTATGAGTAAATCGGGACTTTAGACCCTACTGAAGTCACGGGTGCCGTTGGAGCGAGTTCACTTCGAGGCGGACCATCCGGGTCGCACCGGGAAAGGCAGCACCTGCCCCATGCCGAGTCGGGGTGCGTGCCTGACCTTCGAGGTGGTTAGCTCAGGAGGAAGCGACACCGGTATCTCCCCAAGAGACACCGGGCGGCACAGTAGGAACCCCTGGCCGTACCCGATGCCAAGGTCACGCACCATTTCGAGCTCGTTCGAGTTTTCGATCCCCTCCGCGACGACCTCGGCTCCGAGGCCCGATGCGAAGCTCACGAGCGCCATCGCCAAGGTGGCACGGACCGGGTCCCGGTCGATGCCGGCAATGAGTTCTCGGTCCAGCTTGATCACGTTCGGAACGAGCTTCAGTATGTGAGCGAGGCTGGCGAAACCGGCCCCCGTGTCGTCAATCGCCAGTCGCACGCCCATGGCGTACAGCCTGTCCAATACGAGTGACAGGCGCGGGTAGTCGTCCACCCTTGTCTCTTCAGTGAGCTCAATGACGACGCGCCCGGGTTCGGACAACTTCAATAGCCGTGCCAGATCGTCAGAAGCCATAGCCCCGGGACCTGCGTTCACGCATAGATCGACGTCGGGCGGCAGCTTCTCAAGACACCTCAAAGCCCGCTTCACTGAAACGAGCTCGAGCTCGACGCCTACGCCCATCTCGTGAGCTTCGGCGAACCATACGTCGGGAGGACGGTTTGGCTGACCCGAGAACCTTGCGAGCGCCTCGACCGCGAAACACTCCCCGGTTCGTATGTCAAAGATGGGCTGGAAGGCATGGGTGAGGCCTTGACCTCTCAGAAACCGATCGACCCAACTGCGACGCTCGATGCGCGTCATCGCTCCCGGGCTGAGCACGTTGGCGACGAAGCGCTCCTCTGCCTCCATGTCAGCTTCACGGTGCTCAGTTCCCCGGTTCCGAGCGGCCTGGGAGAGCAGCGTATCGGTGACACTCGCGAGGTCGAAGGCCACCGCGATGAAGACGCTGATGAACTCGGCGAGACTTGTGAGCGTCGCCATGTCTCGGTCATGGAAGTTATGGGGATGGAAAGAGAAGACGCAGAGCACCCCGACGGTCACATCGCGTCGCCAGATCGGGACGCAGACCAGTGACCGGGCACCAACCGAGCGGGCGAGGTCGAAGTCCGCGCACGGGTCGTTCCGCACATCGTCAGATCGAACCGCCTCGCCACTTCGATAGGCCAGCCCAGCGAGGCTTGCCTCAACGAACACACGCTCTCCGATGTGCTGTTCGACCTTGCCCGCGCCGCACTCGAATGTCACCCAGCACGGGTCGTGGACCATGCCGACCAGGACTCCGTCGATGCCCGGGACCAGGCTCATCGCTTCGTCAGCAATTCTCTTCATGAGCGCCGTCGGATCAGCAGCCCGCCGGATGGCGTCTTCCACAGGAGTAGGCCGACTCACGTCGAACCGCCCTTCAGCGCAACATTCGAAGGCTCACGGCTTCGTCGTTCACCTGACACGAGAGCCACTCTCGCACGGTCATTATCGACCGTATCTGTCCCCGGTTGAAGACTTCCTCATTAATTAGCGCGATCAGGCGCCTCCACGCGGCAGATCTAGTGCAAAAAGGTGCAGGCAAGGTTTGACCCCGATCCGGACGAGATGCTAAGGGTCCTCGATTCCTCGCTCCCGGCGGTCAATCTCGCAGCGCTCGACGATCCAGAGAACGATCGACCGTCGTTGGGTTATTCCCGACTGGCTGGCCGTGGCCGAGGACTACGAGGTGGTGCACCTCACCGTTAACGGATACCTCACGACGTCCGGACGCGCGTTAGCTGTCGACACCGGAAGTTCGACTTTTCTGGCCGGCTGGAACCCCGACATGTCGTACTGGCTCTCGGATGTTCTGGAGGCCGCTGGCTCCCCGACGCTATGGGTATCCGAAGAGCACCACCCGGAGCGACGGTGGCGGCTGGCGGACGAAAGCGCCCCGTAAAGCCGGGTGGTGAGGCGGCCCGGCTCAGGTGAGCCGTGGTGCGCCCGGAGCCGATGGCATCGCCGTACCACGCGTCCAACGGTGCGCCGGTGACCACGTTCCCGGCTTCCTCAGCCCAGAACACGAATTGAACTCCCTTGTGGTCGGTTCCCGAGCAAATGGGACCCCGGACGGGTCGTATTGGTCGCGTTCCCAAGACTGGGCGCTCTCAGCACCCTGAACGTGAGCCGCATTCGGTTGCGCTGCTAATGCGGCCCTGCCGTTCAGCAAACAGCTCGGGTGAGCAGCTAGTCCCACGAATGGCCAGCAATGGACGTTTCTGGCGAGACTTGGCCTCTTCGCAGCTTGCCACTATCGACCGGTCGTCACATCGTGAGACTGAACCTGGGTCGAATCAGATGGCGGTGACCGGCAGCCGACAATTGTGAGAGGAAGCGGCGTTCGACCTCCTAGATTGTTCTGTATCTCGGCGTAAGGTTGGAAGCCCCCGGCGAGTGCCGCCGACAGTGCCACTGACGCGATCAGTTCCTCGGTGGCGTCCCTGCCAGAATGGGTCGGCGCCGGGGCGCTCGATTCCCAACTTCGTCCGTCGCACCGAGGTGTTAGGACATGGCAAGGCTCGCTCCGGTAGTTGCAGCGATCACTTTCCTCATGCCCGTCGCCGCGACTGTGGGCGCCAGTCCATCGTCGCCGCCGACGCTGGACATCACGTCCTACGCCGCGAGCTGGCTGCCCGCACCGCCGCAGGCACCCAATTGGGGCCCAGGCCCGGACGAGCGCGGCCTTCTGTTCACCCAAGGCGGTACCGGGTTCCTCGTTTCGAGCCAGTCCCTCGTTCCGACGGGCGCAGGGTCAGTCGCCGAAGTGCAGCGCACCCGGGACCAGGGCAAGAGCTGGACGACCGTCTGGCGCCGGAGCAGGGTCTCGCTCTCGTGGGTGGGGACCGTTGGCAGTGAGGTGATCGCCGCCGGGATCTCACTAGTG
>JBEKVJ010000201.1:0-2545 GCA_049514105.1 Acidimicrobiales bacterium | reverse complement strand
CGCCCCCGGCATCACCGCCTCACAGGCCGGGAGTGGATGGGCTATCGGTAACTGTTACCGAGGCCGGTGGTACGTGAAAGCACTGTTGCCCAACGGCAGTAGCTGGACCAAGCCCTTCTATTTTCCGAGTGTCAACGTCGGCGTGTGGGGAGGCCTCGACGTGGCGAACGTCCTCTGGGTGAGATCACCCTTCGCCTCCAACCCTGATGTCCTGGTCACCTGCTGCGACATCAACGGATTCACTGCGTACGTGTTGCTAGCGGAGAGGGGGGATCAGCTCGTGCCGGTTCGCTTCCCTGGGTCGAAGCAAGCCACCGATTCGCCATTCTTCTGGTGGGTCGGTGGGCACGCCTTCTACGGTTACGGACTCGCCTGTCATGTCGGAGCCGAGGGCCGCGTCCTCATCGACACCTACTTCGTCAACTGGGTCGGCCCATCCGTCGGGACAGTCCAGGACACGACCTATGAGCTGGTGTCCCCCAGCGTGGCGCGGCTGACGAGCAGCCGGGCCTGGAGGATGCCCTACCGCCAGGCAGGCGACTTCGAGCAGGTGTTCTGCTAGCGGCGACCTCACGCGACTTGTCGTGCGGCCGAGGAGTCTCCGCACTCGAACGTGTAGACCCCTGAAGGAGTTGCTGACTGCCTGCGCCGAATACGGAGAAGCTCTATAGGCAAGGGTTCATATAGAGGTTCTCCGTATTCGTGCACGGTCGATGCGTCAGAACGTTGCGCCCAGCCCCAAGGAGTCACAGGCTCGCAGGAAGCCGACGAGGTCGATACCGGTGGTGTTCATGCTCACATTGGCCTGTCCGTGCGATGGTCCACCGACGCTTCGAGATGCCGCCGTCATCAGGCTTGCGTTGTCGGACCGCTTGGCGTTCACGACGATGCTCTGAAGGGTGTCGGTCCACTGTGCATAGGTGTCAGTCCGCTGGTTCGCAATGGCGCTGTTGACCTCGTTACAGGTGAGCTTCGTAGCCGTCTCCCGTGCCGCCGCCGTGTTGGTCGTGCTCGTGCAGGTACCAAGGGAGAGGGCTGTGACCACGACGAACGCCATGCAAAGGAACCGTTTCACCTAGTTCCAGGATACGCCCGTGTCGACGTGCCCCCTGGCTCGGACGTCACGGCGAGATCGGCCTTTCTTCCCAGCAGACGGGTACCGCAGTGCATCCACCGGCGTGCGAGGCTTGACCGGTGGCCGGTCCTCCCTATGGCAACCCCGCTCGGGACGTGGAGCAGCTCGCCGTGCTCGCCGTTCGAACCTGGCTGGGTGACCGGGGCGAAGTCACCGACACCAGCGTGGGGCACGACATTGACTTTCGCATCGAGTACCGCGACGGCAGGTTGGGTATCGGAGAGGTTGGATGGCACGCCGACGCCGAAATCGAGGCGATGTGGGGTAACACATTCCGTCAGGAGCGTCAGCAGGTCGTCGAACTGCCAGCAGGTTCGGGCACCTGGTCACTCGGCCTTCAGCGCGGGGCCAACATCAAAAGGCTCTATGCGAAGCTGCCAAGTCTCATTGCCTTGCTGCGAGCTGCTGGGCTGCGCCGTCTTGAGGTGGTGGGTCCCTTTCCGCGGACGGCCGCGGGCGACGAGGCTCGCCGGTTGGGTATTGGCTACATCACTGAGCATGACGCAACGGGTGAGCCACTGTGTATCTACTTCATGCCGTCTGGTGGAGGCTCATTCTCGGGCGACGCCAACGTCATCGTGGACTGGGCCGAGGAAGTGCTCGACAGCAAAGAGTACGCCGATACGACCGCCAAACTGCTGAGGCTCAACGCGGATGAGCGACATGTGTTTCTCATGACTGGCAGTGCTTGCGTCACGACCACGAGTTTGGAGCTGGTGAACAAATCGATTGAGCGCGTTCAGCTTGGCGGGCGAGCGCAAGGTCAGGCTCCTCAACATCGTGAGGTTCGCGGAGGCGCGGGAGGTGGACGCTGGGGAACTGCTTATCGGCCTGAAGAGGTGACCGTCGCTGTCCAGGCGGTCAGAATGTTGCGATGCGAAGGCGCGGGCTGCTTGTCGATACCACCGTGCGTGCACTGAACGATGTCATCAGGGACGGCCAGAACCTGCCGACATTGGGAGGGCCGGTCGGTGGTCATCTGGAGATGTACGTGCAGTGGATTATGGAAGCTGAACGCCTGCTAACACCGCACTTCATTCGGCGCGACGTCGAGGATCTCCTGTTGACCCCGAGGTACTGGGAGATTCGTCGGGCCAGGGAGGGCTATCCGGGCGTGAACAACCTGGTTCGTCAGGAGGCGGAAGCGCGGCTTGAGGATCTGACAGTCCTGCGAGACGCCTTGACGGCGTTGCGCGACCGGTTCGCGGGGGCTGAACGGGTTCTGGTTCCAGACACCAATGTTTTTCTTCATCACACCTTTTTCCTGGAGGCTCCCTGGGGCGACTTATGCGGTGGTGGCCAGGCCCGGATCGTTCTCCCACTGGTTGTGGTCGATGAACTCGACCGTCTGAAAACGTCTCGAAACTCGAAGGTGGCGGAGCGAGCGCGGCAGGTCATCCGCGCGATAGC
>JBEKVJ010000200.1:0-4122 GCA_049514105.1 Acidimicrobiales bacterium | reverse complement strand
AATCCGACGTGACCGCCTGCACGGGGAAACGTGGGACGCACAAGAGGCTCGTTTTCGAGCTAGCAGTCCATATGCAGTGCTCATGAAAAAGGGAGACATGATGGTCAATACAAATCGGCGGAATCGTCGTCGGCTGATTCCTTGGATGATTGCGGGTACTGCGGCGCTCGCAGTCGCACCGCTGGTCGCTAGCGGAGGCGTAGCCTCGGCAGCTCCCAAGGCTCCGAAAGCCTCCACTACAGTCACGATCGGTGTCAGCGAGATGCTGACCGGCGCCAGCGAGTACTACGGCAACGCGGCTCTCACTGGTGTGAAGCTCGGGACGGCCTACCTCAACGCCCACGGCGGGATCCTGGGCCACAAGGTTGTTCTCTCGGTCCAAGACGACGCTTCTGAAAACACTGAAGCAGTCAGCGAAGTACGCAGCTTTGCGCAGAACCCAGCTATTCCGATGGTGGTCGCGCCAACCTACCAGCCCAACTTCGAAGCCTCCTGTACGGTGGCCTCCTCCTTCGGGCTGCCTATCGTCGGAGCCCAGAGTGCCCCGTTGTCAAAGACGGACAACCCGAAGAATGACTGCTTCGTCGTGACCTCGAACGTCGTCACACAGGCTGAGGCTGCTCTTTTGACCCTCAAGAAGGACTACGGGATCAAGACGGTCGCTCTCCTCTACGACCAGACGAACGCCTATGTCTCGCAGTTCGACCCGGTCATCGAAGGTCTCGTGAGGAAGGCGGGCCTCAAGCTCGTCGGCAACCTGGCCGTGACCGCCGGACAAACTGACTACGGCCCACAGATCACGACCCTTCTCCAGGCCGACCCCGGCGTCATCGTTCCGAACATGGTGACCGAAGATGCGGCCCGCTTCATGTCACAAGCGAGGGCGGAGGGCGTCAAGGGCATGTTCGCGGACCTCATCTCCGAGCTCACCAACTCGCGCATCTACAAGCTGTCGAACGGGGCCGCCAAGGGCCTGTTCGCCGCCACGCCGCAGTCGGTCGGCGTCGCGACCTTCGCTGCCTTCATCAAGCTCTACACGAAGACTTACGGTGCGCCGACGGACCCGACGTATGCAGGGTTCGGGTACGACTCCATGATGCTGATCGCCCGGGCAATGCAAAAGGCCGGCACCGTCACGAACCGCTCCGCCATCTTGAAGGCCCTTCGCGATCTTCCGTCGATGACCGGATCGATCTGCTACACCAACGAGGGTGGTGGCGCCTACCTGACCAACAAGGTCTATTACGTGACCTTGACGAGCTCGGGTTACAAGCCCGCAAAGCTTTAGTCCAGAACTAGCTAAGACCTGTATCGACATGGGTGATGACATGACAGATCCTGGCCTTCCTAACGCGAAATCTGTCAACACGCCAAGGCTCCGTTCAGTCGTCGCCCGGTCGAAGGAGCCCGGTGCGGGTGAACTCACCTGCACCGGGCTCAGCAAGTCCTTCGGCGGTGTCACAGCCCTCAAGGACGTATCGCTCAAGATCCCCGCTGGCACGGTCACCGGGCTAATCGGCCCGAACGGAGCCGGAAAGACAACGCTCTTCAACACGATGACTGGATTCCTTCCTCCGGACACGGGCGAGGTCTGGTTCCGAGGAATGCGCGTTGATCATCTCGCCCCGTACCGCATCGCCCGGCTCGGGATGATCCGGACCTTCCAGAGCATCCGAATGTTCGAGGGAATGACGGTTTACGAGTCGATACGCGTGGCCCGCTACAACGTTTATGTCGCCAGCACGGGCGTGCTCCGACGCGTCTTCACCCCGGGCCGGGAGAAGCGAAACGACCAAGAGGTTATAAAGGACATCATCGCCTGGCTCGGCCTGTACGAGGTGCGGAATTGGAAGTGCACTGAGCTTCCGCTCCTTACCCAGCGCAAAGTCGAAGTGGCCCGCGCTATCGCCTGTGAGCCCTTGCTTCTACTGCTGGACGAACCGAGCGCCGGAGCGACGGCCTCGGAACGCGACGAACTCGCCCGGGTCTTTCGCGAGCTGCCAGACCTGGGCGTCACTCTGTTGCTTATTGAGCACAATGTTCCCTTCGTGGCGAGCTTGTGCTCGTCGGTCTATTGCATCAACTTCGGCGAGATAGTCGCCGAAGGCGAGACCACACAGGTGCTTGCGAGCCAAGTAGTTCAAGAGGTCTACCTTGGAAGCTAACTCGTCGGAGCGAACGGAGCGGGCAAGTCGTCGCTCCTCAAAGCTCTCGTCGGTCTGGTGAAGATGAGCGCGACGGAGCTGATAGTAGGGGGTACCGATGTCCGCCGGCTCAACACACTCGCCCGCGTCAGGGATCTGGGCATGGTCCTCGTCCCCGAGGGGCGCGCCGTGTTCACCGGCATGACCGTCGATGAGGGCCTCGAGATGGGTCGCCGGATCGGTCGCTATCGGGAGAAGGCTGGCAAGGTGGACTCGGCAGTCGACCTCGACACAATCTTCGAGCTTTTCCCGAACCTCCACGAGCGTCGGCGCCAGCTCGGTCAGCAGCTCTCCGGCGGAGAGCAGCAGATGTTGGCTGTGGCGCGGTCTTTGCTGATGGCGCCGTCGATTCTCCTCGTCGACGAGCCCAGTGTCGGGCTGGCTCCGCGGGTCATCCGCGCTATCTTCGACACGCTCGACACCATCATGAAGGGCTACAACGTCTCCATCCTCCTCGTCGAGCAGGACTCCAAGCTCGCTCTTGACGTCTCCGACTACGCCTATGTCATCTCACACGGAAGCGTCGTTACCGAGGGGCCCGCCGGTTCTGTCAAGGAGCTGCCCGAGTTGCGAGCCGCCTATCTGGGCGAGCTGTTCAACACACCAAACGGTGCGTCGGTGAGCACCTCTGTCGACGACATGGCGAGTGAGTCATGATCGAGTTCCTGCAGGTAGTCCTGAACGGCCTGGTCATCGGCAGCGAGTACGTCCTGGTCGCCATAGGGTTCACGCTCATATTCGGCGTGATGGGGGTGATGAACGTCGCCCAGGCCGACTTCTACGCGTTGGGCGCGTTCGTGATGATCTGGGTGAGCGTCAACGCCGGGCTCGGCATCGTCGTCGGAGCGGTCATCGGCATGCTCTCCGGGCTGGTCTTCGGCCTGCTCTACTACTTCTTGGTCTTGAGGCGTCTCGGCGAGAAGGACTTCTTCGCCGCGTTCATCGCATCGGTCGGGGTCTCGTATTTCATAGAGAACCTACTTACCTCGATCGTAGGTTCGCAGGGACAGTCTGTTCCGCCGTTGGTGCCCTACGTGTTCCACAAATGGGGAGGTCTTCTGATCTCCGACCCGCAGCTGGTGCTACTGGCGACCACTGTCGTGATCACCGTCGGGCTTCTCATCGTGTTAGGCAAGACGCCGTTCGGCCGCGACATTCGTGCGGTCTCGGAGAGCAGGTTCCTTGCTGCGGCGAGCGGGGTGAACTGTCGCGCGGTCATGATCGGTTCCGTCCTCGTCGCTTCGGTCATCGCCACCATCGGCGGCGTGCTCGTCGCGTCGACGACCCTCACCGTCACCCCCTTCAGCGGTGGCGACGTAGTGCTGGAGATGTTCGTCGTCGCCATAGTCGCGGGGATGGGAAGTGTCGGCGGAGCCGCCCTCGCGGGCTTCGGTCTCGGGATCATCGAGTCGATGACCGTCGCCTACATCGGATCGAGTTGGGAACAGGTCGCCGGCCTGCTCGTGCTGGTCGTCGTTCTCATAGCCCGCCCCCAAGGACTGTTCGGCAGGCAAGTGAGGATCGGATGACCGCTCTTGCCCAATCAATACCGGGTGGAACGCCGTCCGGTGACGTAACAAGAGGAGTGGCGGGCTGATGTTCGGTTTCTTGAGCCTTTACGCCCAAAGCGTGTTCGTGACAGGTGGGATCTTCGCGATAGCGACCTCCGGGCTCTATATCACCCTGGCTGCTGGACAGACCTCTGTCATGACCCAAGCCCTTGTGGGAGTCGGTGGCTATGCCGCAGGTCTTGCCTCGGTCCGCCTGCACGTTGCTTTCCTGCCCAGCCTGATCTTCGGTGCGGTCGCTGGCGCCCTGGTCGGCGCGACCGTCGCTTTCCTGCTTAGACAGATGAGCGGAATGGTCCTCGGTGTCGCGACCATCGCAATAGGACAAGCCCTATCCATGATCGCATCGA
>JBEKVJ010000199.1:0-3487 GCA_049514105.1 Acidimicrobiales bacterium | reverse complement strand
ATACTCACCTCGAGGCTGACGGCAGCGGCACCAACTGTTGTTTTGGGCGTCGCCCTCAAAGGCGAAGGTCCCAGAAAGGCAGTCACCCAGCTAACAGCCGCTGACCAACCGTCCTTCCGGTTTCGCCTCGATCAGGACCATCAGCTCGGAAGTTCCAGCGAGACCGTCGAGAGCAAGCACCTCCGTCGGCTTTCGTGTCCGAGGGTGGACCCATACCAGGCTGCCCCCGTCACTCCATGAGGGCGCCGATCCGATCCCCCACCCTCTGGCAACGAGTCGACTATTGAGTAGCTTGACGAGGGCCCGGTAACTGTGGGCCCGTCGGAAACCAACCTGGATGACCGCCGGGTCCCAGCCGAATGTACCCTTGGTGCCGTCGCAGCTGTCCCAACGTGGCTCGATCTTGATTGCGTAGCGCGCTTGATGGCGGTTAAGAAGCCAAACCCCCGCAGATCCTGCGACCACGACTACGAGGGCGACAACGACCAAACTTCTAATCCTCGAACGGCTAAGCCAGCGGGTCGAAACGGTGCTCTTCAGTTCATCCATGGGCGTCGTGAGTCCAAGCAATCAGTGGTCAGCTGGGTTGACGATCCATACGTGCATATGAGGGTCACCTTCCGCGAGCCAATAGTCAAGAGACGTAATTTGGCCCGGCGAGTGTTGGGCGATCCACAGGTGATAACCCGGCTCGTACGAGCTGCTAAACGGCCCATGAGACGACTTTGCCATGCGAGAGCTCACCGTTACCCAGGCCGACGACCTC
Source organism: Acidimicrobiales bacterium (assembly GCA_049514105.1). Taxonomy (GTDB): domain Bacteria; phylum Actinomycetota; class Acidimicrobiia; order Acidimicrobiales; family Bog-793; genus Fen-455. The sequence continues at coordinate 2,721 of JBEKVJ010000199.1, read as the reverse complement.
TATGAGCTCGTGACCGAAAGGACTTCACGAGCAGCTCGAAGTGATCTTCGCGAAAACCTGCGAAACGATTCTTCAGCAGACGAACGGCCGTGTCTTTGTTGCCGCGTGAACGGCAGCGTCGGCAGAGCCGTCCAGTCGACCCCGGTACTGTTCGCCCTGAGAAACTTACCTGTCGTCGACAACTCCCAGCAGCCTCCTTCCGGGTCGCATGCCACGAGCATGTCTGGGACCAGGCCGCTAAGGGTAATGTTTCGCCACGTCCGTCCAGCATCGGGCCTCTCAACCAATGCACGTACATGATATGAGCGAGCAAACCAGTGAATACCCACCAGGTAACATCCCAACGCGGAGCATGCCAGCGACTCCGGCACGAGCTTTGCTCGGCTCCATCCCGTCGGCTCCACGTGACGTCAGGTCGTCTCCTGCCACTTCTTCCTTGCGGACACCACCACATTCTCCCAGCTCTACGTGCTCGCGCTATCGAACTCCAGAGCCGCACATTCTATATCCGCGCGGAACTATCTGTCCGAAGAACGAAGCCCGCCCGACCGCCTAGAGTGCCACACACAAGGTAATGACCAAACCCAGAGAAAGCAATACCTGAGGCAGTGATACTTGAAGTATCCGTTAGGCGCCACGGATCCTGCATCCACTTTGTACCTCCGTCAGATGTCTCCATGGCCCATGTAACGACTCCAGTACTTCCCACGACTACGCAGCCTCCATCTTGACACGCTACGGCGCTAAGGTCCGTCGCTCCGGGAACGGGACTCGGTCGGAAGCTCCAGTCTCTTCCTTCATCGCTGGAGATACCCAGGAAGCCGATGGGCTTTGCCAACGCACTAGGTTTGAGTTGCCCGGCGACAATGCAACTGGCCGGTCCGTCGCAACCGACTGCTTGAAAAGTCGGCTTGGAGCGCCCATAGCTTGTCGCCACCCACGAACTGCCCCCGTTAGCGCTATGAGCAACGACTCCAATAAATCCTATCCCGGTCCCGACGGCAAGGCAGTCGAGTGCTAATGGACAAGCCATCGAAACTAGAAGCAGTTGGCCAGCTCCTCTCAAACCAGCTTCACTCCATTGTCTTCCTGCATCTGACGACCGCAGTATCGTCGTTGCGCCGTTATCCAGACCGCCGGTAGCCATACATACAGTCAGACTCTCACAGGCAACCGAGTCAAGTTCTGCCACCTTTCTAGGTAGCTTCGCATCCTCCCAGCGTTGGCCTCCATCCCTTGAGTACAGGACAACAGCACTCAACTCCCTCGACCAACCAACAGTGAGGCAATAGTTATTCGTGGTGCACATGACAGACTCGAGCGCCAACACCGAGCCGTTAATCTGCGCTCGGCGCCACGTATGAGCGGAATTCGCGGTTGTCGCCACAATCGCCGAGGACGCGCCCGTTCCCACTGCAATGCAATGAGTGCTACTTGGACACGTAATATCCTTGATTTCTGTGGAACCGGCTATTCTAGTCAACGTATAGCCGGACTGCAGTGTCGCCGATGGCAATAGTTTAGCGTCGGTCGTGCTTATCTGCGGCGAGCGAACACCCAAAGGCGTTACTAGCAGGATCATGAACGCTAGACAGGTTGCCAGGCCGAATAGTCGTACTAAGCGTCGTCCCATAAGAAAACCGTAATCCCTTCTTACGACATCTAGCTTCCCGCTAGGTTTAGGGCTGCGTTGATGATATCGAACGGGTTGACGTATTCCATCCTGTCGATGGCTTCGCCGATATTTGCGGCCAGACGCAGGTTACAGTGTTGATGCGGCTCCATATCTGATGCAGGCCGGCTGCCGTGCACAAATCCGGCGATACACATACCAAGCCCTTGGACTCGTCGCCAACCCGCAAGTGTGGAAACAGAGATCGGGGCTGCCCGCTTTGTTCCCAGAGCACCCTAGGAGAGGGTCCACGCTGTGCGCGTCACCGCCAGCGCCGTCACGGTGATCATCGACCAGAGGACACGGCGGCGATCATCGACCAGAGGACACGGCGGCGATCGGTTTGAGGGTCGCGGTCATGTGACTTTCGCCCCTTGTTTAGGCACCGGCGTGGAACGCATCGTACAAACGAATGATTACGACTCCAGTTTCGCGGAATGGTCTCAACCGAGCGCTGCGGTGGGTCTCTTTCGCCTGTCTCGTCATCGTTCTGGCCGCGTGTTCAACCAGCGGGAACAACACGGCCGCGTCTTCGCGACCGTCCCTCCCGCTGAGGACCCTGTTGATGGCGGCACATCAAATGCCTCGGGGTTACGCGGCCACCGCTTCGGCCGACCGCGGCATCGCCCCCTGTCACTTCGAGCAGGTGATCACAACTGGCGCTCTGCGTACCGCCCGGGCCTCCTTCGCCTCGACAACCCTGGGCACCATGGTCTTCAGCGAGTTGCTGGTCGCCCAACTCAAGGAGCGCACCAAGGCGACTTTTTCAAAGGCGGTCGAACGGCTGAGGAGCTGCCACAGATTCGCCACGGGCGAAAGTGGGCTTGGGCCAATGACCGGTCAGGCCTTCCCCTTTCCCTCAATCGGAGAGGCTTCAGCTGGCTTTGTGTTTGTCGTGTCGATTGGGGGTGTGAAAGTCCCTCAGTACCTCGACATTGCTCGGTTTGAAGGGGTACTGGCTACCTTTTCGGGCATCGGCGGCAGTACCTCGCAATTCGAAACGCTCCTCAAAACGGCGAGCGCGAAGATCGAGAAGGTGCTCTAGTTCG
>JBEKVJ010000198.1:0-2549 GCA_049514105.1 Acidimicrobiales bacterium | reverse complement strand
GCCCGCACGAGCTGACCGAGGATCGCGACGGCTCGCTCCCGGCTCAGCCCGCTTGGCGACTGTGGCGGGAGCATGGCGATCGACCGGCGCAGGATCTCGGCTTCCTCGGGGGTCAGGTCGGCCACACCCGAGTGTAACGAACACGCGTTCGATATGCCGGGCGCGAGTCACCGAACCCTGCCCGCCTAGCGTCGGTTCGGCGGCAGGACCGATAGCGCACCGTGCTTCGGCACCATTAGCACTCGCCCTCTCGGTAGCTGGTTGACATCGAGCCATGCGATCGCGCGACCGATCGCTGGTTCCACGTCCACCTCAGTTACCTTGAGCCAAACGGACGAGGCGGCTTCCATCCGTTGCGCCCTCCGCGCACAGTCCCGGTTTGTTGTGACCAACACTGCCCTACGGCTTTGTGCGTAGATGATTAGGTTTTCGTCGCTGGCCTCTTCGAGCCCGGCTTCGTACGCCGTCCACGTCTCGTCGTAACCGGCCGAGCGAAGCCAACGGGACACACCGGCCGGCACGCAGTGATCGACCAGGAATCGCCTCGCCTCAGCCTGCCTTCGCCGTATCACCTGCCGCTGCTGCCTGGACGTCGGCCGCGTCCAGTCCCGGGTACTCGTCGAGGATGCGTGCTGTATCCCAGCCGGCGATGAGCAATCGTCTCACCGTCGCCACGGGGATCCGAGTACCGGCGAATACCGGCGCCGAACCGAGATGGCCGCGCCGTTTCTCGATCTTGCCCGGCTGCCTTCGATCCCGGCGGTCGCGCTCGGCCGCTTCAGAGATCTCACTCTCATATCGACCCAGGGGGAGAACCAAGGTCATGACGTACTGGCCCGAGAGCGCTTCTTCCCACTCCCCTTGAGAATCCTGGATCACCACTCGATTGCCACGTCCTCGAGGGACTACAGCGAGCCGAACCTCCGCGAGAGGGACCTTGAGGCCACGGTGTTGGCGTAGCTTGCGCACAATCTTGCCCAGCAGTTGGAGGGACACGTCATCTCGGAGCTGCAGCGCGACGCGGACCTCGATCAGGTTGGAAAACGACCACAGTCGGACGTGGCCGCGACCGCGAGCCTCGTCCACGTCGGCGCTTATGATCCCACGGTCAAGCCAGTAGTTGAGGCGCCGTCGAGACACGCCAGTAAGTCGGAGTACCTGTTCGCTGGTGAAGACTTGGTCAGGTAGCGCCACGATGAGCACATTAGTGTGCCCATGTGTCAAAGGCAGGGAGCGCCTCGATTGGGCTGGCAATCGGCTCGTGCCGGGAGTAAGCTGGCTATATGCCAGCACGCCGATTCGGAAACGTAAGGAAGCTCCCCTCGGGCCGCTACCAAGCCCGCTGGGAGGACAAAGACGGCACGGAGCACAAGGCGCCGACCACCTTCGCCGAGAAGGACCAAGCCCGCCGATGGCTCTCCGCCCAAGAAACGGATCTCCACCGCGGGGGATGGGTCGATCCCGACAAGGGCCGCATGACCGTGCGCGCCTACGCCGACCAGTGGCTCGACGGTCGTCCCGACCTCCGACCGCGAACGCGTGAGCTGTACCGCTCCCTACTCGACCACCATGTGCTGCCGGCGCTCGGAAGCAAGAGCCTGTCGATGCTGGACGTCTCCACCGTGAAGGCGTGGCGTGCGAAGCTGCTCCGCGCCGACGTCGTACAGGTGACGGTGGCGAAGGCGTATCGCCTGCTGCGAACGATCCTGAACGGTGCCGTCGAGGACGGGCGCATCGTGGCGAACCCGTGCACGATCAAGGGCGCGGGAGTCGAGCGGACGGCCGAGCGGGCGGCTGCCACGATCGAACAGGTACACGCCCTCGCCGATGGCATCGAACCTCGGTTCCACGCCCTCATCCTCCTGGCCGCGTTTTCGGGGCTCCGCTTCGGGGAGCTGTCAGCCCTCACCCGTCGCCGGATCAGCCTCGACGGAGATTCCGTCACGGTGACGGAATCCGCTGCAGAGCTAGGTGACGGCTCCCGCCTCATCGGGGAACCCAAAACGGAACGCAGCCGTAGGACGGTCGCATTGCCGCCCCAGGTCGCTCAGGCGCTCGCCAAGCACATGGAGAGCTACGTCTCGCCCGAGCCCGACGCCCTCGTGTTCACCGGGCCGAGGGGAGCGCCCATCCGCCGGGGCAACTTCCACAAGGTGTGGGCCAAGGCCCGCGACGCTGCCGGCGTGGGGGAGACGTTGCACTTCCACGACCTCCGGCATACCGGCAACACCTTGGCCGCTGCGACCGGTGCCAGCACGGCCGAGCTCATGGCCCGCATGGGTCACGCCAGCCCTCGTGCGGCCCTGATCTACCAGCACGCCACGGTCGACAGGGACAAGGCCATCGCAACGGCACTTGGCGAAATGATCGCCAGCGCAGGTCGCTAGCGCTTCGCCCGGGGCAACCGACCCTGAGGGTACTCCCGTGTCAACTCTGTGCAGGTTGCTGTCGGGAGTTGGAACGGCTGCACACGATATGAGGAGGCGTTGCCGTGCTCCCGCCCGAGCAACGGACACTCCAACGTCACGCGCCAGGATTGAACGGCGCCG
>JBEKVJ010000197.1:0-2550 GCA_049514105.1 Acidimicrobiales bacterium | reverse complement strand
CGCTCTTGCGCCTTGGGGAGGTCTCCGAGCTGCGCTCGAGCGGGCAGATAGACCGGATCATCAGGGCGCTTCGTGCCTACGCGGAGGGCACCTGGTTCGAGGCGGGAGAGCTGTCCGGCGAGGGCGCACCGAGCTTCGGTGCCACAGCGGCGGTCTGGTCGTACTTCTGTCGCTTGGGCCTCGACGAGCACTTCTCTTCCCTTGGCGACGGCCGGAGGTCGAAGGTGGCCTCCGACACGGTGTTCTCGATGGTGGCGAACCGCCTCACTGACCCGGCCTCCAAGCGGCGCACGATCACCGAGTGGCTCTCTTCGGTCGCCCTTCCAACTGGTGTGCGCCCGCCGGGCCTCGACCAGTGCTACCGGGCGGTCGACACCGTCTCGCAAGCAAAACAAGCCACCGAGGTGCACCTCTACGAGCAATTGTGCAACCTCACCAACCTCGATCTCCGCCTTGTCTGTTACGACATCACCTCGAGCTACTTCGAGACCGTCGCCGTCGGACAAAGGCGCTTTTCTTCTCTCGCCTTCGGCTACAGCAGGGACCACCGATCCGACCGGCCCCAGATCGTGATCGGGCTGCTCGTCACCGGAGACGGCATCCCGATCGCCCATCACGTCTTTTCCGGCAACACCTCTGACGTCTCGACACTGCCGGGCGTGATGGAGGACCTGCAGGCGCGCTTTGGCGTCGGGCGCATCGCTTTAGTGGCAGACCGGGGGCTCATCTCAGAGGACAATCTGGACGAGGTGGCCGCCAGAGGCTTCGAGCACGTGCTGGCGACACGTCTTCATCACGACGACGAGGTCGCATCCGTGCTCGAGCAGGCGATCTCCAAGGACACCGACTGGACCGCAGTGCCCGAAGCCCGCTGCTTTTGTGCCGAGATCACCCATAACAAACGCCGCTTTGTCGTCGTCTTCTCGCCGGTGCGCTTCTTCAGGGACCGGGCAAGGCACCGGACGCTGTGCGCCAAGGTGGAGGACGGCCTCATCGCCCTCGAGGCCCGCGTTCGCGCCGGGCGCCTATCGGATCCCGCCAAGATCGGTGCCGCCGCTGATCGCATCCTTCGTGACTCGGGAGTGGGTCGTTGTTTCAAGATCACGGTGGGAAAGGGCTCGTTCTCCTGGGACTTCGACGAGAAGACCCGGCGTTATGACGAAGAGCTCCTCTGCGGGCGCTATGTGATCACGACCTCGCTCGACAAAGACGAGGTGCCGGCCGCTCAGGTGGTGCGCTACTACCGCAGCCTGCTGAACGTCGAGCACCGCTTCCGCGTGTTGAAGGACTTCTTGGAGTTGAGGCCGATCTTCCACTGGACCGAGGAACGCGTGCGCGGTCACGTGGCGCTGTGCGTGATGGCGGCCACCATCGAGGCGGTCATGGCAAAGGACCTCATGAACGCCAAGGTCATGGACCCCGATCTCCCGTTCCAGTCAATGACGCCGCGTCGCGCCTTGTCCTTGTTGAAAGAGATCCGCCTCGAGCTCGTCTCGGCCGGCGATCACAACATCGAGCTCGTCAGCCGACGAAGCCCGCTCCAGGTAAAGGTGCTGAAAGCCCTCAAAGTCGACACCTCGACCTGGGACAAGGCCGCAATCGCCTGAGCAGGGCCTTTACCTCACGCGTAGTGGAAACACTTTTCCCGCGCGATGCCATCTAGCTGGGATGACGCGAAAGTCGCGCCAAACTCCGGTCGTGATTGGGCCGAGACTTGATGCGTCTCCGTAGGCTGGGACGTCTCCTGACTCCGACACGAGCCAATAGCCGCGTCCGCCTGACCTGGTCCATCCCGAACCAGGCGATGGGGGCACCCGTGACCCACGCTTTCGCCGACCGGGACGCCGATTTAGACGTCGCAGTAGGGGTCGATCTCGAAGACGTTTCCTTGTTCCGTGTTCCTGGCATGCGTGTCGTCGACCTTCTCAAAGGTCATGGTCGTTTCAATGGTGCAGAGAAACTTGGCTCGGGGCCGTGAAGACGATCGCCGCGTACCGGGAGCGATGGAGCATCAGCGATGATCCCCGGCCCCTCGGGTCGAAAGCTACGGCGAGGACCATCGAGGCGCGCAACCAGCGCCGCCTCGCCCAGGCTGCTTTCAACACGGCGATGAGGGTCACCCACGCGAGAACGCAACGCCCAGAGGTGACATCTGTCGCTGTCGGCCTCATCGTGAATCGAGGGCCGGAACTGTAACGACAGGCAGCCGCGAGATGCTCGGGTCAGTCGCAAAAGTCATAGATGGTGTGACCGGGATTCGCTGCGCCAGCTCATCGCTCGTTAGGTCGTAGTAGGCCGCTACTACGACCCGCACGGGGTGGGTGCTTTCAGCCCCATCAGGACCCTCCAACTCCATCGATCACCTCGTCGGATCAAACTCAAGCACGAGTAAAGACTCGTTATCCCATCCCGATACGATGACGGCGCCAACACGCTGCGCGAGCTTGGGCAAACGAGTTTCGCACAAAGCTTCAGGCTTCAGGAGTTCATAGCCCCTCATCCAGAAGGCATTGAGAGGATAGCCTGACGAATGCCCGAGGATAAACTTTC
>JBEKVJ010000196.1:0-3379 GCA_049514105.1 Acidimicrobiales bacterium | reverse complement strand
TGGCGCTGGTCGGAGTGCATCAAGCCTGTCGCGGGCACCGAGAGCTGCCAGACGCATCATGTGGGGACGGTGGCGTCCGGGCAGTTGCGGGTCCGTCATGATGACGGCACAGAGGTCCAGGTCGGCCCGGGCGACGTGTACGTGATCGAGCCGGGCCACGACGCGTGGGTTATCGGCTCGGAACCGCTCGTGGCCTACGAGTTCGATAGCAAGACCGCGGAGAGCTACGCGCGGAGCTGAACGCCAGATTCGAGGGGGCTCACACTGACGCAGAACTGCCGTACAGCGTGTCTCGCGGGCTGAAGAGGGAGTTCCGAGGCGCGTACCGACTTGGCGTTGTGTCGAGAGCGCCTTTAGCCGTCTGGTCGGGGCGGAACGAGGCGGCACGCAAAACGAAGTCATGTGTTCACGTTCGGGCGCTGGGACCCGGCGAGTGAGTCCGGTCAGTCCGGACATATCGGCAACCATGATTTGCGGATCCACCGGCCGGTGGGACCCTCGCGACGGGGGTTGTCCCCCCTCTGAGATGCTGGCTAGCGCCATTTTCAGGATCAGCCCGCTCCCCTAAGGTTTTCAACATGACGCGGGCCGATGTCGAGGAATCCGGTTTGCGTTTACACCTGCGAACTCGCGGACGAGAGCGGGTATTCGTCGTTCCGCAGACCCGCCTCGACCAGCTGCATCAGATAGCGACAACTGTCGGAAAGGCACCGTTCACGCGGCGAACCTGGAGCGAACTCCTCTTCTTCGTCCTCTCGGCGCTGCTCCAGGTGGTCGGTGGGGCGTTCATCGTCGTGACAATGGCGGCAGGGACGGCATTAGTTGTCACGTTCGTCGGCCTCGTAGTGTTCGCGGCATCACTGCGCGGCGCCCGGGGCATCGGCGGGTGGCACCGGGGGCTCGCTCGCAGCCTGCTCGATACTGACATCGAGGAGCCCCCGCCCTTCGTGGCCCGCCCGGGATTCTTCGGCTGGCTCCAGTCCGCGCTCCGTGACCGCACGAGCTGGCGGGCCGTCGTCTACACGTTGGCCAAGGCCCCGCTTGTCGCTTTCGGTGTCTGGTTCGCCCTCAGCACTTGGCTGGCGGCGTTCACGTGCCTGACCTACCCGATCTGGGGCGCGCATACCAACCGCCCGGCGGAGTTCGGCTTTGTCCGCAATCTCTTCTCGCCGGGCTACTTCTCCGTCGGGACCAACGGCTTTTGGCACGGTCTCTTCATCTTCGTAACCGGGGTACTGCTGTTCTTCGTGGCCCCCTGGACAATGCGGCTTGTCGTCTTCGTCGACCGCCGTCTCATGCGCGCCCTCCTGTCGCCCGACGCCGTCATGGCGAGGATGCGTGCTCTGGAGCACGCGCGGACGCGCACGGTGGACGCCTCTGCCGCCACCCTGCGCCGCATTGAGCGAGACCTCCACGACGGGACCCAGGCACAACTCGTTGCCGTCGCGATGCGCCTCGGCCAGGCAAAGGAGAAGCTCGCCGCCGGCGACATCGACCTCGACCAAGTGCGCCGCCTGGTGGACGACGCGCACCGCGGCGCCAAGGAGGCGATCGTGGAGCTGAGAGACCTCGCCAGGGGCATCCACCCGCCCGTGCTCGACATCGGCCTCGAGGGCGCGCTGTCGACGCTGGCCGCGCGCAGCGCGGTGCCCACGGATGTTACTGTCACGCTGCAGGACCGTCCGACGCCGGCGATCGAGGCGATCGCGTACTTCTGCGTCGCCGAGCTGCTCGCCAACGTCACCCAGCACTCGCAGGCCTCGAGGGCGAGCGTGAGCTGCGTCCAGCATGGGGCGTGGCTGCGCGTCGTGGTGCGGGACGACGGGCGTGGTGGAGCCCATTCCGTCCTCGTCGGATCCTCGTCGAGCGGCCTCGCCGGCCTTGGCGAACGCGTGCAGGCGGTGGACGGCCACCTCGACGTCGCGAGCCCTCCTGGCGGTCCCACTGTCGTCACCGTCGACCTCCCGCTGCACGCGTGAGCGACACCATTCGCGTCGCGATTGCCGAGGACTCGGCAGTCTTGCGGGACGGGCTCGTGCAGCTGCTCGCCGATCGCGGGTTCGTGGTCACCGACGCAGTCGGCACCGCGGACGAACTCGAGGAGGCCGTCGAGAGGGACTGCCCCGATGTGGCAGTGGTCGACATCCGGATGCCGCCGACGTTCACGGACGAGGGTCTACGGGCCGCGATCGGGCTGCGCGAGCGATACTCGAAGCTCGGGATCTTGCTCTTCTCGCAGTACGTCGAGACCCGCTACGCGTCCGAACTCTTGGCGCGCGACGCGGCGGGCATCGGCTACCTCTTGAAGGACCGCGTTGCCGATACCAGTGACTTCGTGGAAGCGCTGGTGCGGGTCGCCTCTGGCGGCAGGGAGCGGCAGGTGCTCTCGCTCATGGCGGAGGGCCGCTCGAATGCAGGGATCGCGAGTGCGCTCGTGATCTCGGAGGGAGCGGTCGAAAAGCACGTGACCAACATCTTCACCAAGCTCGACCTGCCGGTGTCGCAGGCAGACCACCGACGCGTGCTCGCGGTGCTGCGGTTCCTCGAGTCGTAGTACCAAGGAGCGATCTTCGCAAGACGGCTCTCTAGGAGCCGGGCAAGTCCGCCTCTCTTGATGCAGCGAGTGTGGTGCACGAAGCACGTCCACTCGGCACGAAGGCACGGTCCGGCGCCAACTGGGTTACCGGGTGTCGATGGTCTCGCCGGCGTTGAACGAGTACTTCCAGGTCATCAGCGACTCGCGCGGCCGCGCGCAGGTAACGGACGGCAGCTGGTACCTCCACTATCCATCCGCGTCAGTCCTGTTCGACCAATTCTTCCGCTGATTGGACTGGAAACTGGCTGACTCCACCGCCACCTGCAACGGCTTGTTTTCTTGCGACCCGGAGCCTCGATCTGATTGAGGGTCGGCTGGTTCGTCCGCTTCGACCGGCCAGGGTCAGCGCCTGACTGGTGCATACTCGGCATGCCCCCACGGCCGACGGGTCTGACCCTTACAAGGTCGCGACAATTGTCGGCGAAGGCTGCAAATCTTCAACGAGCCGTAGGGATTCGCGCAAGAGTGTTTCCTTGAGAGAAGAGATGCTGCACGTCATGAGCAATCAAGGGGGATTCAACCGCATGACCAAGATCAGTTCATCGAAAAGCGAGTCGGCTGTCAGGAACTCCGATGATTGGCGCGCCGCGACACTCTCCCGGATTCGCACGTTGATCAAGCAGGCTGATCCGGAAGTCGTCGAGGAACCGAAGTGGATAAAGCCCACCAATCCAGAGGGTGTTCCGACGTGGTATCACGGAGGCATCATTTGCACGGGCGAGGTTTACAAGACCCATGTGAAGGTGACCTTCGCCAAGGGAGCGTCCCTCAAGGATCCTTCGC
>JBEKVJ010000195.1:0-2653 GCA_049514105.1 Acidimicrobiales bacterium | reverse complement strand
GGAGAGGTACGCAAGGTGCGCCCTGCGCTCTTCTCCGCGCTGGGATTGGGTGTGCAGGAGAGCCCTTGATCTGATGACACCCCGAGGCGTGCAGTTCGGCCCGAACGGAGAGGCCCAACCGTGGACCACACCTGGACGCCCCCACGCGAACCGCCGGCGGGCGGGCGTAATGTCTCGGATCGATGCCCGAACGAATCGTCGTCTTGCGCAATCACGATCCCTGGTCCTTCGTCGCTGACGCCTGTTCGGCGTTGGCCGACGCTGTGAATGAGCCGCACGCCTGGAGCATCGTCCACGACGAACTCGTTGCCGCTTACGCGGCGATGGTACGTGCCTACGCCGGTCTCGTCCGACCTACGCTGCAGGATGAGGTGACACTGCGGATCTTCGACCATGTGCTCGATCGGCTGGGCCAGGCCGAGCGGGCGAGATCATCACCCCGGTCTCCGACACCGTGGATCGTTTGCACGGTCTGCTGGTGAACGACCCGGCTTTGCACTGATCGGGTGCCATCTAGAGGTCGGCGCACGGAGCCGGAGGAGCGAATCAGCCAGGACAAGATCCTCCGGCTGGCGGGCAGTGCCACCTTCTCTCGGGCCCATGCTTACCAACAGCAGGGCAGAGTCGAGGGTGTCCTTCGCTCGGGGTCGACGGTGGCGGCGACAGTTCGGGGGACCGTCCCTTACCGTGTGAAGCTGGCGTTCGGAACCCGTCCGACGTGGTCTTGCGACTGTCCGGTCGGCGGCGAGGGCAAGTTCTGCAAGCACTGTGCGGCGTTGGCGATAGAGCTGCTCGACCCCGAGGAGCGGGTGGCTCTCCGACGCCGCGCTGGGGACTCCGGCTCCGGCATCGCGAAGACCCTGGCCGCGTTGAGTCGCGAGCAGTTGGAGGAGATCGTGCGACTGGCGGCCGTGCGGGATGCTCGGGTGGCGCAGGCGATCGAGACGGCCGCGGCCGCTGCTACCGGGACGTCAGTGGACGTCCAGCAGTGGGCGAAACGGATCGATACCGCGTTTCGTACGGGCGGCTTCGTTCCATACGCCAAGGCTCCTGATTGGGCGGCAGCGATCACGGAGGTGCTGGACGGTCTCTCGGACCTTGTGAGCTCCGGGTACGCCACCGAAGTGGTCGGACTCGCCGAGCGAGCTCATCGCAAACTGGAGTGCTCCATGGGTCATGTGGACGATTCGGGTGGCGAAGTCGTCTTGATCTCCGGGCTCATCGCCGACCTGCACCTCAAGGCTGTCGTGGCAGCTGCGCCGGAGCCCGCTGCTTTCGCTCGGCGTCTGGCCAAACTCGAGCTGGAGGGCGAACTCGACACCTTTCGCCGGGCTGCGCGGGCGTACGCAGACGTACTGGGTGAGAAAGGACTTCGGGAATATCGCAAAGCCGTCGAGCCGAAATGGCGAAAGGCGACCCAGGGGCCGCACGACCAGTGGAGCCACGACCGATTCGTCGCCACCGAAGCAATGATCGGGGTGACTCTCGCCAGTGGCAATCCCGACGAGCTTGTCGAGATCGTGAGCGACAGGCTGCGAACGCCCGATGACTACTTGGAAGTTGCTCGGGCGATGGAGGCCGCCGGCAGGCGGGGAGAGGCTATTCGGTGGTCCCGTAAGGGTCTTACGTCGTTGGGGACACGGTTCTGGCAGACCCAGTCGCTGCGCGCCTTCCTATCCTCGCTCTACCTCGCCGATGGCGACGACGAGGCGGCCGAAGAGCTCTGGTGGGAGAACTTCCGGCTACGGCCGTCTGTCGACAGCTACCGGCGGCTGCTGGCCGAGACCCGGTCATGCGATGCGGCCGATGCCGGGGAGCGAGCAATTGGCGAGCTTCGTGCTCAGGCCGAGACAGGCATGGATGACGCGGCTGGAGTCACCAGGTACGCATCCATCCTCGCTGAAGTCTTGCTCTACGAGGGCAGAGTGGACGACGCCTGGGAAATGGCCACGCTACATAGGGTTGACGACGGGATCTGGATGAAGCTGGCTCAGGCCCGCGAATCAGAGCATCCGTTGGATGCGATACCGATATACGAGCGCGCTGCAGTGGAGCGGGTCGAGACGAAGAACGCTTCCGGCTATCAAGACGCCACACGGATCCTCAAGCGGATCGAGAAGCTGGCGGCCACCGCGGGAGAGCCAGCTCTCTTCCGCGATGTACTCGTCCGTCTCGTCGAAGACCACGGACGGAAGACGACCTTCATGGGGCTGCTGCGCCGGGCAGGTTGGGTTTGAGTCTCGCATCGCCGAAAGCCTGTCGTCTGAAGTACCACTTTTCGACAGGGGTCAGTACAACTTTTTCGACAGCCGCTGCAACTTTTCGACCGATGTCAAACGTATGCCTCCGCGCCAGGGCGCCAGGCAGGCCCTCGTCGAGATCCTCGAAGCGATCAGATCGAGACGGCATAGTGCGCGCCTGGTGATTGTCAAGCGCATACCCCGAGCGCTGTGCTACGGCTACTGTGAAATTGTGTTATAGTGATTCTGTGAAGAACATCACCGTCACAGTGTCGGACGACGTCTACCGTGAAGCCCGCATCCGCGCCGCCGAGCAGGACACCTCGGTCAGCGCACTCGTGGCTGACTACCTGCGCCAGCTGTCGGCACAGGCCGTCGAGTTCACGAGACTCGAAGCCCGGCAGGAACTGGTG
>JBEKVJ010000194.1:0-2694 GCA_049514105.1 Acidimicrobiales bacterium | reverse complement strand
CGCGAAACTGGAGTCGTAATCATTCGTTTGTACGATGCGTTCCACGCCGGTGCCTAAACAAGGGGCGAAAGTCACATGACCGCGACCCTCAAACCGATCGCCGCCGTGTCCTCTGGTCGATGGGGCTTGGGAGCCTCTCGCCCGGTCGTGCGGTTGGCCTGCTCGGGTTGAAGGCTCAGTTCGTGGGATGAAAAGAAGACAGAAAGGATTTGACCGCTCTGAGATTTCGCCCGACCGCTGTGACTATTCAGACTGCATTGCTATTAGCCTCCAACTGCATGCCAGAGCACGGGTCGGTAAAACTTGGGATCTCTGGCATCGGCTTAACGCAACTGATGTCTCGAAAGGCTATGACGTTGCCGCCCTGATAGAAGCGATGCAAGTCCTCATGCAGATCGGACTGAGTCGTGAGGGTGCCGTCAACTCGGGCCATCAACCCCTTGGAACCGCCGAGCCACACCTGGACATCGGCCTGTGGTAAGGCCTTTGTCCTAGCACGGTAGTAGAAAACGTGCGTTACGCCTGGAGGGCACTTCCACTGTGTTTGGTTAGGACACTCTATGGCGGACTGAGGTTCGGCAGGAAAGCTGGCTGTGAACCGTGCGCTGGGCGGCCCATACGACGGCGATCCCTCGGTGTCTACAAGAGTGCTCACTCCGATCCCAACAGCCAGGAAGACAATGACGGTAAGCATTGCGAACGCTTCATGACATCACCCACGTCGGCAGTACTACGGCGACCGCGTCCGCCAGCTGCCCGAGTTGTACTGTGTTTGGCATGGACGAGACAGAGGGTCGCGAGTCCTCGGAATTCCCTGCCTCGTCTTTGGCCGCCGCAGATGAGCCACCACGCTTCTCGCTAAAGCGGGTGCGTGTCGCTCTGGCCAAGCACCGGGCTGCTGAGGAAGCAATGGCGGATTCCGCCCGGGAGGATGGCGAGATCCAACGTGTCGGAGATGACTGGGCGCTGCCGGACGGCACTTGGATACATGGACGTCATCCGCAACGGTGACCGACGGAACACGTAGCTGTTGCTTAAGTCGTGCGACCAGTACGACCAGACCGCCTGGCTCATCTGGCTATCTGTTGCGACGCCAACGGGAGAACAGTAGGGCTTTGTCGAAACTATGACCGAGCAGGTTTGTTGCTGTCAGTCTTGCGGCGAACTGCTGAGGTATCAGCGGTACCACGCGTGCCACTCTGACTTGGGCTACCTCTATTGCGACACGGACTCCGCGGTTGTCACCTGGTCTTCGCACGAGCCGGAGTATTCGAAGCTATCTGCGAACATCCATCCTTGGATGCTCGACGAGAAAGGCAACGCCGCGATCGAACAAGCAGTGATCGACTGTCCTTACGGTGGGCACTTCAGGTTCAACGCCATGCCGCGTTGCCCTCTTTGCCTAGCGGAGCTTCCATAACTCGCAACGGACCCCATCTACGTCGTCGTCACCGGCCGACAAATATCGAGCGCTGACCAACAGATTTGGAAAACCGGCGCCAATCAGTGAGTCCGCCGTGCTCGCCATCTCCCGCTGTACCCACTCCCGGCAGTAGCCCGCTTGCCCAGGAGGTCGAGCGCCGCTTGCACTCACAGTTGTTTGCTGCTGATCGCCCCCAGCTGATTCGACCCAGATTCGACCTGACGATGCAACGACCGGCCAGCTAATGGCAAGCGGCGACGGCGCAAGTCTCTACAGAATGGCGGACTGTTGCTCGTCTTTCACGGTATCAGCTGCACATTCCGAGCTACTCGTCGATCGACAGGGCACGCATTAGCGGTGAACGAGGAAGGGCCTCGGCGTCGTGGCCGTGACGCGCTGTGGCCACGAGCCGAGCTTGCTTCGGCGTGAGCCTTCGGCAGTTCGCCCGTGAGAGACTTACCAGGTGGCAGTTGATGGAGAGAATCCCTGGGCCGCTCCGGCGCGGTGGGTCGCGCTCTACCGCACGGATAGGCAGTGGCGTTTTCGCATATATACCGACGGGGGGATCATGACCGGGTTCCTCGAAGACTTAGATCATGGCTGCGATCCGCAGCTAGCCCAAACAGCGTTGCTCGGGCGTATTGCCCAGTTCTCAGGCGTGTCGTACCGAGCTCAATGGACGCAAGACGAGCCCGATCATTGGCAAGCAGAGCTGACTTCAGAGAGCGGGGAAGCGGCGAACCACTGACTCATGTGGTTCACGGGGACTCGATCACTAGTCGCAGATCGTTGGTGTGGGAGGGCCGACGGCGCGCCGGACCGCCGACTCGTCTCACCTGGCACTAAGCGGACTCAGGTGCCGCCGTCGTCTTCTGGCTCAATGACCGGAGCGGCGCGGCTGGCGTAGGAATCGATGATTGCAGCAACCCGCCACTCGTGGGCGTGAACCCGTCCCTTTCTTAAGCGCACGGTTCTGGCGCGGTGTGTCTAACCGACTTATGTGCCCATGCTGAACTCGGAACTCGAATCGACTCCTCATGAGGTTCCCTCACGAGAAGGTCCGATCGCTGCTGACGGCGAGCCGCGCTAGATCACCTGGGTGCACCGCTCGCCGCCATCCGTCTGTAGAGAGGGCAACCTCGGCCAACCGGCGATAATGGGGTCGTGCTCAGGCTTTCTCCGCACATTCGAGAGGTGGCTTCTCCACTTACTGACGAGATGCTCTCCGACCTCGATCCGCGATGCAGGGTCGTGCAGTTCAAGAGTCTGCT
>JBEKVJ010000193.1:0-2708 GCA_049514105.1 Acidimicrobiales bacterium | reverse complement strand
GGATCGACAAAGTTGCCGGAGTCAACACCCCACTGGTGTACGCGTCCTGGGCCGAGCTCTTCTTCGAGGTCCTCTACGCACTGGAGCTCGCCTGGATCCTCCGAGCGCTTCCGCTCGACAAGCGTGAGCGATGGCTCGCGTTGTTCTTGTTCGCGGGGGCGAATTGGATCGCCGAAGACTACTTCTCTCCACAGGGCTTCGGACTTGTGCTCAGCCTCGGTCTTTTCGGGATGGCGCTCCACTGGCTCAAGGGCGAGCAGCGGCCGTGGGTCACCAAACTCGAACATTGGGTGGGTCACTTGCCAGAGAGGGCGAGAACAGGCCTAGTCGGCCGCTGGATGCTCCCAACAACGACTTCCTCGCGCTCAGCGCATTCGCGTGCTACAACCGACCAAGGCATGACTGCCATGGAGTACCCGGCGAACCCCCCTCCCTGGTTCGCCGTTGTAGCACTCTTGTTCACCTATGGAGTACTGACATTCGTTCACGAGTTGTCCCCTTACGTCGTCGCGGTCCAGTTCTGCGCGCTCGTCATCATCGGGCTCATAAAGCCATGGTGGCTGGTCGTGGCGATGCTTGCAATCGCAGTCGGGTTCTTGGCGCCGAACTTCACCTACGTGAACGACAACTACGGCCTCACTGCATCCATCGGGAATTTCTTCGGTAACTTACGAGTCCCTTCTTCGTTCCTCGTGAAGCTCGGACCTGAGGCGCTGCTGAGCGCCAGGGCGGCACACGTCCTCAGCGCCGGAATGTGGGGGCTCGCGGCGGTAGGTGTCGTCCGACGGCTGCGTCAGGGGCGGAACGCGCTTGGCCTCGCGTTGGTCGCCTTCTCGCCCATAGCACTCCTCGTGCTCCTCGCGTACGGGAACGAAGGTGCGCTTCGCGTCTATCTCTTCTCCTTACCTTGGGTCGCGTGCCTTGCCGCATGTGCCCTCAGTCCCGCGCCCGGAACACTCTGGCGACGGAGAGCAATCTCTGCAACCGTCGCGCTTGTGGTAGTCGTCGCGCTGTTCCTCGTGGCTTTCTTCGGCGACGACGGCATCTTCGTGATGACACCGGCCGACGTGCAAGCCTCTGAGTTCGTGTATACCCACGCTCGTCCAGGACCGCTGCTGACTCTTACGGATGACTTTCCGGCGCCGATTGGTGCCGACTTCTACAAGTTCCCCCTCGTCAATCCATTACTCGGCTCCGGTCATCCGGGTGCCACGCGACTCGACAAAGCGGACGTCTCACTGCTCACGGCAGAGATCGTGTCCTACGGCGGCGGAGTAACAGCGCCCGGGTACTTCGCCGTGTCTCCGAGCATGATCGCCTACGCGGAGGAGTATGGCCTGGCCACCGCGGCACAATGCCGCACGTTTCTGGCCGCGATGAACCAAGCACCGGGCTGGCGCATCCTGTACAGCCGCGGAGGTGCGACGATCTACGAGCTCGCCCTTGGCCCGTGAGTCACCTCGTGCTGCCTTACAACGTCCGCTCCGAACGTCGAGAGCGCCAGTACGCGAGCGGTCCCGCGATCATCCCTCGCAGTTCGGCACGCCTATACGCCGCGTTGCTGGGAGACTGCGGAACGCTCGGCCGCGCTCTTCGGGCTCGATACAGCAAATGGACCATATGCCTCGTGCCCATCGGAACTCCCTTGAGCACCTGCCAGCGCGTCGAGGGGTCGAGGAAACGCTTCACCAGGTACGCCGCGAGGCCGAGCCCGTAGCCGTAGACCTGGCGGGCAAGGGCCTCGGGGTCGGAGCGGTGGATGTGCCAGATCACCGCTGAGGGCTCGTAGGCGATCGCGCGCCCGGCAAGGACGATGCGCAGGAACATATCGAGGTCCTCTCCGGCGGCCGTCGGCGTTCCCGCACCGAGCGCAGTATCAAAGCCGCCGATCCGCTCCACAAGACGCCGATCGACTGCGAAGTTTGCCCCTGCGCCGAAAATGCCAGCGAGATACGGATAGAGCGCATTGTCGCCTCGACGCTTGTCGAGGTCGTAGACGCGCGGCACGAGCGAATCGGTCCACGAGAAGCGCTCTTCAAAGTATCGCTGTGCTGGCTCGACTAGTGAAGCAGGGGGCACGAACCCAGTCACACACCCGACCTCTGCACCCCGCCGGATCCCGCGCCCCACACCGCGCAACCACCATGGATCGACGAGCACGTCATCATCGGTAAAGGCCACCCAGTCATAACGAGCAGACGCGAGGCCGGCATTGCGCGCCCGCGAGAGGCCTGCGCGTGCCTCGGCGAGATAACGAATGCGGGGGTCGATGGCGGCGAACTCCTCTACGCATTCGCGCGTGGCATCACTGCTCGGGGCATTGTCGACGACGAGCACCTCGAAGGCACCGTATTCCAACTGCTGCAAGGTGCGCAGGACTCGGCGAAGCTCACCGGGACGGTCCCTCGTGCCGACTACGACCGAGACGGGAATCTCCGACGTATCCGGCGAGAGTACGTACGTCGCACAGACGTCCCACCCCCCAAGCCCCTCGAGGGGTAAGTCGCAGGGTCCGGGCAACCCGTCCTCGGACAGGTGCCTCCGGATGTCCGCCTCAAAGCTCCGCCAGATCGTGCTACGAAGAAGATCTATGTCCACGGCGCCGCTCGGCGAAGGAACCGTGACGAACCCGAGCGGTTCGTGGTGCAGTCGGACCAGGACGCGTGCCCAGTGGGCGGATGCTCGGTCGGGCTCGACGACGGCGTCGG
>JBEKVJ010000192.1:0-3256 GCA_049514105.1 Acidimicrobiales bacterium | reverse complement strand
CGAGCCGCCAGCGGGCTCTCCTGTTGAACGGCTCCTCGTAGGCGCGCCGATACGCCCCAGTCGCCTTCATCGGTGCAGTAGCGAGGTCTCTGAGCTCGTTCGGGAGAAGCGTCGAAAAGAGCTGGCCATCCATCAGGATCGCTTCTTTGGAAAAAGGCCCTATCCCACGTTGCGACATGACGAGCTGGAAGGTCTGTCCGATCCCGGCTTGAGAAAGCGGGTAGGTCGTCGTCTCGGGCGTGCAGAGTGAATAACCCGGGTCCCAAACGACATCGGTGATGTCGTGTCCGGCGCTTTTCGCCGCGATGAGCGGAGCGACGACCGACTTGGCCCGATGGGTACCGGCCGGGGTGAGCACCATTGTCGTGATGAGGTTGGGGACCTCCGGCCCGAGCGTCGTCCGCTCGATGTAGTCGGTCCAGCGCACGTCTCGCACCTGGACGGCGAGGTGGAGCTCGTAGCCGATGTACGGACCGGCATTGTGGAGGCCGTTTGCCGAGCGGTGCCCTGCCCGGGCGTCGGGGTCTGGCGTGTACTGCTTGCGGCCGTCCTTGCCGATGCCGAGCACCTTGGCCCGCTTTGTCGTCCGGACAGGCACCGGTGGGCCGTCCATGAGCTGGGTTTCTGCTGCCTCGCCGTCGTATTCGAGCGTCGTGATCGAGCCCCGAAAGGCTCCCCAGGTTTCGATGTCGGTTCCGTCTACCGCCACCGAGCGGCTCTTTAGGTACCTCCTCGGCACAGAGGCCCGAGCAAGGCAGTTCGCGAACCATCCGGTGCTGAGACCGTCGACGCTCGAGTCGAGCACGCGACAGAGCTTGGAGAACAGCCACGTGACCCGGGCGTAGGCCTCCTCTTCGTCCCAGTGCTTGATGCCGAGCTTGTCTCGCTCCTCGTCCTCGAGGGCGTTGAGGAGGCGGGCGACGTCGATCAGGTGCGCCTGGTGGCAGCGCTGCAGGGCATTGACCTGGAATGCGACAAGCAGTGCCTCCAAAGGAAGATGCCGCGGTCGACCGACCTCAGCGTCAAAGTGAGGAGACAGAGCCTCTAGAACACCGGAACGGCTGACGATCTGGCGAGCAAGACTGAACTCCTCGGTTGTCGGTCTTCGACCGCCACTGAGATCGAGGGGCGGGCGGCTCAGCGTGCACCTCCGCGAAGCTCCGCGACCTCCGCGCTGCGCCCGAGCGGGGCGACGAGCGGAAGCAAGTCGGAGAGGACTTCAAAGCCTTGCAACCCCGCCGCCCGGCAGAGCTCGGGGAGCCGCGTGCCGGCCTCCAGGTGTCCGAGGAGCCAGGTCGAGCGGAGCCTGCCGGGACTGAGACGGGGGTGACTCGCCGGGCGCACGAGGCGCTTTGAGAGATCGGCGACGCGGTTTCTCGCCTCTGATCGCCCACCAATCAGATAGTCCGATCCCGCCGTCTTGGCGAGGTCGATGACCTCGTCCTCCCACTCGGAGCGCACGACAACGAGCCGAGCGGCTGGATCGCCGACGCGAACCGCGACGACACCGGCGCACCGGGTCACGCTGCGGGCTTCGACGCGAGCGACCCAGCGGCCGTCGAGGCCGGCGCCGAGGCCGAGAGCAAGAAGTGCCCGCGCTCCGCGTCGGCGCGCCTCGGTCGGCTGGTTGGTGGCGTCAGCGCGGAGCAGCTCGACTTCGGACCGGCTGTAGGGAGGGGCGACGTTTCGCGTCGCCATGGTGTGCGGGCGCGGCTGCCAAGGAGCCGAGCGCGTGAGCAAAGGCCCCATGCTGCGTAGGTCGGAGCGAAACGTCGCCCGAGAGCGGTCGTTTGCGAGACCAAGCTGACAGAAGCGCTCGACGGTGTCTGGGTCCAGCACGGCCTCGCGCTCTAGGGGAAGGCCTTGCGAGGTCGCCCACGAAGAAAGCCTTAGCAGGATGCGGCGGCGTCGGACGTCCACTGGCCGATCCCCGAGACCGAGGTCGCTCACCATCTGGGCGACGAACCACTCCACCGGGGTCAGTTCGCCTTCGGGCTCTTTGACCACTGCCTGTGATCCCGAAGTGTGGTTCGCCACAGGTTTGGGCGCAGTATTCATGCCCGTCTCGGTGGAGCTGTTAACGGTCGCCTCGTGGGTAGCTATCTGACATGGGGCGACTTCTCGCCGAGAACTTGCTATCTACTTGTAACTCGCGGGTGTGTCACCCACCATGACTCCACACACAGAGGTGGTCTCGATGACCAACCTGCCCCTATCATCCGATGTCAGTCGTCATGATTGGTTGGGCCAGTGAGTCGTGAAACCGCCCGTTGAAGGGCCCGTCGCCCAGCACGCTGGCTCGACGCTGCCGGGTCGATCTCTTTGACTCTCCTAGCCGCTCTGAAACATCCGGCAGATGCCGCTCGAGGCGCTCGGCCCAGCTAGTCACTACTTTCCCGCGCTCACGCTTTGCCGTCATGTTCCCCTCATCTCAGGAGCGCGTGGGCCGGTTCGAGGAAGCTCGCGACATAATCCGGCACGTTTGCCTCGCTTACCCAGACCTCAGCGAGTGCAAGATGTTGAAGGATCTGGCTGAGGCGCTTAAGGCTGATGGTCGCAAGGACTCCTATCTCCCGTACCTCAGCGTTGAGGGCGTCTCTTAGTGCATCGCCGATGAAGTTGAACGCGATGACCGTGAGAAGGATCATCACTCCGGCTGGATAGACCTCCCACCAGTAGCCGTCCAAAAGGAAATTGGTGCCATTGGACAACATGGCACCCCACGAGGCTGCTGGCGGTGGGAGCCCAAACCCAAGATAGCTGAGCAGCGCCAAGGCGATGATTGCATCAGCAACCTGGAATGTGGCGTTGACTACGATCGTTCCCATGGCGTTCGGCAGTATGTGCCTCACGACGATGCGCATTGGTCTCTCACCCATGCCACGGGCGGCCTGCACGTACTCGCGCGTCCGCAACGAAAGAGCCTCGCCACGCACCAGCCGGGCAGGCCCGAGCCAAGACAGAAGCGACAAAACGAATATCAGAAGCAACAGGGTCGGGCTGTGCACGGTGGCAAGAAACACGAACACGAGAATCATCGGCAGCGACAGCACTACATCCACGATTCTCATCAGCACCTCGTCCAGTGCTCCGCCGAACCACCCAGCCAGTGCTCCGTATAGGGCTCCGAAGCTCGTCGACAAGATGGCGACCGTTAAACCAACCTCAAGCGAGCTCTGCCCGCCTACCATCAGCCGACCGAGAATGTCGTACCCAAGATTGTCCGTGCCCAGTGGGTTCGTTCCACTCGGTGGGC
>JBEKVJ010000191.1:0-2777 GCA_049514105.1 Acidimicrobiales bacterium | reverse complement strand
TCACGACTCGTCGTAGGTCGCTTCTTCAGCTCGCGCTCTGCCATCACCGTTCCTTATGAGCCCAATCGCCTAAGTAGCTCTGCCGGAGTCTCGCATCCTTCGAAAAGCGTATCGACATGGCGTGCGGTTCCCTTCAGTGGTTCCATCATCGGCACGCGCCTTAGGGACTCCTCACCGATGTCGAACACAACCGAGTCCCAGTTGGCCGCGACTATCGCAGAGGAGAAGCGCTCGAGGCAACGGCCGCGAAAATACGCCCTGGTGGTCTCTGGAGGCGCCGTCGTCGCTCTGGCGACGTCTTCGTCGCCGACGAGCTTTTCCATCGCGAGCCGGGCGAAGAGCGACTTCGAAGGGCGAAGATCGTGGTACTGCAGGTCGATCCCGGCCAGCTTGGCGTCGTCCCAGTCCAAGTCGTGGCGGTCCTTGTAGGCCTCGACGAGGCGGAGCTTGGCCACCCAGTCGAGCTGTGCCGCCAGGGACTGAGGATCGCTCTCGAGACCGGTGAGGACCGCCTCCCACCTGTCGAGCAGGATGCGGGAGACCTCCTCGTTCCCGAGCGCCTCGAGGCCACGCTCGGCGGCGTATTTATGGGCGAGGTCGTACAGCTCCCACTGCAACTCGAGGGCGCTCAGTGCACCACCGGAGGCGAGCTCGATCTTGGTGCGAAGCGTCGTGTCTCGAGACACGGACCGGATCGCCCCCACAGGGTGGGCGAGGCGGAGTTCGCGTGTCGGGTGGAAGTCATCCTCGATCATGGCGAGAACAAGGGCGGTCACCCCGACCTTTAAGAAGGTCGCGACCTCGGAAAGGTTCGCGTCGCCGACTATCACGTGCAGCCGGCGGTACTTCTGCGGGTCAGAGTGTGGCTCGTCACGAGTGTTGATGATCGGACGCTTGAGCGTCGTCTCGAGCCCGACCTCTTCTTCGAAGAAGTCGGACCGCTGGCTCAGCTGGAACGGCGGCACGTGTCCGGCCCCGAAGGCCACCTCCTCTCCGATCTTTCCGGCGCCTGTGTAGATCTGGCGCGAGACCAGGTGCGGGGTCAGCTCGTGGACGATCCTCGAGAAAGGCACGGCACGGTCGACCAAGTAGTTCTCATGACAGCCGTAGGAGTTGCCTTTGCCGTCGGAGTTGTTCTTATAGATCACGATCTGTTCGCCGGGGGGAAGCAGGTGGCTGGCAGCTTCCATCGACCGACGCAGGATCAGCTCGCCGGCCCGGTCGTGCAGCACGAGCTCGAGGGCGTTGGAACACTCTGGCGTCGAGTACTCCGGGTGAGCGTGATCGACGTAGTAGCGCGCCCCGTTGGTGAGAACGGCGTTGACGAGATGGGTCTCGATCTCGGGCGGCATCGAGCCTTCGCGGGCAAAGCCGCGAGCGTCGCGGCCCGGCGACTCGTCCTCGAAGTCCCAGCCGATCTTCCGCTCGAGTTGGGCGACATAAGCATTGATCAGCAAAGAGGACGCGGTCGTCGGGCTCATGTCGCCAGGAGAGATCACCTGGATCCCGTACTCGGTCTCGATGCCGCAGACTTTCGCCGTCGCCACGCTCGGACGCTACTGCACCGCGTCGGTCCTACTCGCGCACCCGCGCGCGACGCTCAGAGATACTGCCCGGTTCCCACACGTTCGATGGCACGCCCGCCGCGTTCCTCGCCCCCTTGACCCATGAGCGTGCGGATGTAGATGATCCGCTCACCCTTCTTCCCCGAGATCTTCGCCCAGTCGTCCGGGTTGGTCGTGTTCGGCAGGTCTTCGTTCTCCTTGTACTCCTGGCGGATCGACTCGATCATGTCGGCGAGGCGGATGCCGTGGCCCTCGGCGGCGATCTCCCGCTTGATGGCGAGCTTTTTTGCTCGCCGGACGATGTTCTCGATCATCGCCCCGGAGGAGAAGTCCTTGAAGTACAAGGTCTCTTTGTCACCGTTTTGATAGGTGACCTCCAAGAAGCGGTTCTCGTCATCCGCGCGGTACATCTCGGTGACGGTCTTTTCGATCATGCCGGCGACGGCCTTGTTGGCATCGCCGCCGCCTAGGGCGGCCACATCGGCGGCCTCTATCGGCAATGTGTCGGTCAGGTACCTCGAGAAGACCTGTTGGGCCGCTTGCTCGTCGGGCCGTTCGATCTTGATCTTCACGTCCAGGCGTCCCGGGCGCAGGATCGCCGGGTCGATGAGGTCCTCGCGGTTGGAGGCCCCGATCACGATGACGTTGCGCAGTGCCTCGACCCCGTCGATCTCAGCGAGCAGCTGCGGCACGACCGTCGACTCCATGTCCGATGAGATACCGCTGCCGCGGGTGCGAAACAGCGAGTCCATCTCGTCGAAGAACACGATGACGGGCACGCCCTCTTCGGCCTTCTCCCGCGCACGTTGGAACACGAGGCGGATCTGGCGCTCGGTCTCGCCGACGTACTTGTTCAACAGCTCGGGGCCTTTTATGTTGAGGAAGTAACTGCGGACCTTGGCGTTTCCGGTGCGCTCGCCGACCTTTTGCGCGAGCGAGTTCGCGACAGCCTTGGCGATAAGGGTCTTGCCGCACCCGGGTGGCCCGTAGAGCAAGATGCCCTTGGGCGCCTGCAGGCGGTACTCCGCGAACAGCTCGCGGTGCAGGTACGGCAGCTCGACGGCATCTGTGATCGCTTCGATCTGGCTGTCGAGCCCGCCGATGTCTGCATAAGTGACATCGGGCACCTCCTCGAGCACGACCTCTTCGAGTTCGGGACGGGGCAACTTCTCATACAGAAGCATCGAGCGCGGGTCCATCAACAGCGAGTCG
>JBEKVJ010000190.1:0-2841 GCA_049514105.1 Acidimicrobiales bacterium | reverse complement strand
ATGCACCGACTCTGGACGAGCTGGATCTGGGCAGTCCCTGGGCAGGGCTGAACGCACATGCGCTGCCGGTCGGCGTTTGCGCTGCCGCATTGGCGCCCGCCCAGTGTTGCCTCGAGGAGTGGAGGGACTACTACCTCTGCTGCGACGAGGCCGATGCTCTGCAGACTGGCACCTCCGCGCCCATGTCTCCCCTGGACGGTTGTTCTGGAGTTTTTCGCCTGCGCTTCGAGAATCAGCTTGGGTTGGCTCATCTCCAATTCCTGCATCAAGGACAGCCAGTTGGTCTGCCGCTCTGCGTCGAGGTCATCTCACCCAAGTTCGCGTCGGCTCAGGCCCACCACAGCTTCTACTCGGCGCTCCTCGAAGACCTCTTCAAGCGGGCCTGCCGTCTGCCGTTCACGTTTGCGGCGCCAACCGAGCGTGGTGTTTCCGAGAGTCTGCGCCCGCCCTCGCCCCTTTTCACATTCCATTTTCTTCGCGCGCACTGCCGGGAGTTGCAGGAGGCCATCAGCACCGTGCAGGGGGCCCCGCACCGGCAACTGCGCGACCGGCAGGACTGGGTGCCCTTGGCGGAGGCTACGGATGCTGACGCCGAAGTCCTCATCAGTATCCTGCAATCGTCGCGGGAGTGGGTCAAGTCGGACAGCCTGGCTTTGGCAGCACGGCTTAGTGGATACGCTCCGGCTCGCGTGTTGCAGCGATTGCCGGAAGAGACCTTCGACACCCCGGAGAACCGCTTCGCGCGACACTTCTTGGGCCAACTGACCACGGCAGCGGAGATGCTCCGACGGCAGCAGTGGTGGCCAAGTGTTGACCGGACGACGCAACGGACGATTGTGGACGCAATAGGTGACCTTCGCATTGGTCTGGAGGAGCCGCCCTTGTCGCACGCCGGGGAGATGCAGTTATTTCCGTCGTCGTCTCAGGTGCTCATGCGGCGGCCCGGCTATCGTGAATTGCGGCGATTGTGGCAACTCTTCCAGCAAGCGCGTCGACCTCTGTTCCAGCGCCTGGAGCAGGCGATAGCCGTCCGTGATGTGGCTACCCTCTACGAAGTATGGTCATTCTTCCGGCTGACAGAGGAGATCCAAATCGTCACTGGGGAGGCCCCTGCGGTCACACTGCGCTTGTCGGACGAACAAGGCCTGCGTTGGCATAGCCGAGCGCGCTTCGGCAAGCAAGGGGTGCTCCTGTATAATCAGGGGTTCCGGGGGTATTCGGTCGCGCTGCGACCAGACTTTACCTGGATTCCGAGCCACGGCCCGTGGGTGGTACTCGACGCCAAATTCAGGCTGGATCGGCTCCCACCTCGGTCTGACGCCCCGGTGGACGAGACCAGTCAGGCGGTGGCGAAGCTGGCGGACTTGTACAAGATGCACACGTACCGGGACGCCCTCGGAGGTAAGGGAGTGCGGGCGGCGGTCGCAGTGTATCCTGGCGATGTGACCACCTTCTACGAGTGCGAGAGACGTGAGGCTGGCAACGTTGGTCTGGCGGCGGTTCTGGGAGACGAGAGTCTGCGCGGAGTGGGAGTGCTGGCCCTAAGGCCCCTGCAAGGAGAAATCACATGAACGATCCGGGAGCACACGGCAACTCGGATGGCACGCCCGAGAAGCCAATTCGCTATTGGCGTTTCTACCCCGGGCACCGAGCACAAGCGTGGCAATACTTCTCCGACTCGGGGATCATCGGGATGGGGCCCCGACCGGGAAGCAACGACCAGGAGCCCGATCTTCGGACCATGACCGCCTCCTCATTCGAGGATTTCCGAAGCGACCTGCTGTCGGTAAAGAAATGGGATCCGCAATCACCTCATCCGAGGCGGCTCTGGCATTTCCTCCATGACATGGCGCCTGGCGACAAGGTTGTCGCGTACGGGCAGGCACAGGTACTTGGCCTCGGAGAAATCACCGGCGAGTACTATTATGAGGAGGACGAGCACGGCTATCCGCACAGGCGGTCTGTACAGTGGACGAACACAGAGCCGCGTTCTCTTCGCCCGTTGGCGTCTGGCCTTCAGAAGAAGCTAATGGCGAGAACGCCTATCGTGTCGCTTGCCTCTGATGAATATGCGCAAATCGTGGAGCTCATGGGCAATCAAGGACAACGGACCTGGATCTTCCAAGCGAAGCCAGAGGACTACGACCTCAAACAAGAGCTGCGGCGAAGGATAGGCGACAGCTGGGATTTGCGCAGTTTCTCAAATAGGGCTCACGAGCTTCAGGTCGGTGACCGCGTGCTTCTCTGGCGTTCGGGGGACCCCAAAACAAAAGAGGTAGGGGGTGTCTACGGGACAGGTCGGGTGGCATGCAAGGCGTACCCCCTCGACAACGGACGTCAAGGGGTTGACCTCGTCTATCAGAGCGTTCTGGTAACCCCTCTGCTTCGCGACGAGCTCAAAGAGGACAGTGAGCTTTCGGCGATGGCGATCATGAAGCAGGCGGCAGGTACGGTCTTCCCGGTCACCTTGGAGCAATGGGATAGGCTGGCCCCGCTGCTCGGCGAGTTGGTCCCTGCGGGCTCACAAGTGCAGATCTGGTGGGTGAACCAGGGGGGAAGCTACAAGCAAGAGCGCGATGAGTGTGTTCTTTTCGCCGGCCTCCAAGAGGGTGGTGTCGTCTCGGAGGCTCGGCGACGCCTCGAGGACATGCTGCCTGGCGATCTCGTCTTATCTTATGTGGACAAGAAAGTCGTTGCCGTCAGTCGGGTCCAGGGCAAGTGGCAGCGCAGGGAATCGAGGGCGCACGATGGCGAAGTCGGACGAGTAGCTCCGCTTGAATACCACGAATTCGAGGAACCGATCCCTGTAACCAATGAGACGCTCACCGCAATCAGAGAACT
>JBEKVJ010000189.1:0-4427 GCA_049514105.1 Acidimicrobiales bacterium | reverse complement strand
CGTTGTGCTCGCCGCTGCTGTCGAGCTAGGCGGAGGTGAAGAAGAGCCCGAGATCAAGGAGGTCTTGAAGGGTAAACTCGGTTCGATCCAGCGAGCTCCCTTGCCCAAAGGTGCTCCTAGCTGGGATGAAGTCAGGAGTATGACGATTTCTGACATTCGAGAGGGTGCTCAGCGTAACCTTCCCGGTTACAAGGAGCTTCTCAAGCTCCTTACAGATAGAAGGTTTAACAAGTGACGACACCTTTCAAGCAGGTATACGAACTCACTGGAGAGCTCGATTCGCGCCACGTCCGCTATGACCTTCAGTTTGTTCGCGAGGCGCTGATGCTAAGTGTGGCTGTACCTGGCGAGAGGTGGGAGATCGAGTTCTTCGAGAACGGTTCGATCGAACTCGAACGTTTTGTCTCTCGCGGAGTCGAGAGTGACCCCTTGGTCGCTACCCATCTTCTTGAGTACTTCAAATAGAAGCCAGCAACACCCCGGCATCGAGGTTCCGCCATTCCGCTGTCACATTGAGAGCAACCCGGCGGGTCGAACGCACCAACCTGAATGCGTTTAGCAGCTACTAGTCAGCGTTTACGACTGCCAGGTCGTAGTAGCGGCCTACTACGACTTAGCGGGCAACGAGCTGGCGGAACGAATCCCGGTCACATCATTTAGGCCTTTCTGTGGTGAGTGATCCGAGTATCTCGCGGCCGCCTGTCCTCACAATTCCGGTTTTCGGTCCGTCGTGAGGCCGACAGCGACAGGTATCACGTCAGGGCGTCTGATCGCCGTATTGACAGCAGCCTGGGCGAGGCGGCGCTGGTTGAGCGCTTCGATGCTCCGCCCCGTAGCTTTCGAGCCGAGGGGTCGGGGGTCATCACCGACGTTCCACCGTTCCCGGTAGGCGGCGATCGTCTGCACGGCCTCGAGCCAACGCTCTGCGGCGAGCGGATCGGACGGTCGGACGCCGAGCTGTCGCAGCCAGAGCGGCTTCTGATCAACGGCACGCTCGGCGAGCTCACCTGCCCGGCGTTGCAAGGCCTCGGCCCGCTCTTGGAGACCCCGGGCCATGTCGGTGTCTGTGACGCCAACCGCTCGTGGGATCAGCCCCGCGATGAGGTCTGTGCCCGTCCGTCGTCTGGATCCGTTGGCGTCTGCCCAACGTTCGATCCGGTCCCGGATCACGGCCGCAATGTCCTCGGCGTCGTCGAGTGAGCGGTCTGCCACAAGTCTCGGCAAGCTCCGTTCCATGTCGAGACCTCGCGCTTCGGCGTCTCGGATAGCTGTGAGCAGCGGGCCGTGGGCGGGGCTCTGGCGGATCTCCTCGAGGCGTTCTGGTCCGAGGCCTGAGCGGCCCAGCAACTCCGCAAAGCGATGCTGTTGGGCGACTTGGGTCAAGGTCTCGTACTCGGCGGCGAGGACGCCGAAGTCTTCTGCTAGCAGCTGTGCCCGCTCGAGGCTGTCGTGGGCGGAGAGGTCCGCGCCGGAGTTCGCCAACACTGAGGCAAGCACGTCTCGAGCGCTCCCCTCGTCGCGGAGACATAGAGCACTTCTCGCGTCGTCGCCGCTGAGACGACGGCATGGGCGGTGTCTGTCGTCCGGCCTTGGCTGCGATACGCGGTCGTGGCGTAAGCGAGCTCGACGTGGCAGGCCACGTAATCGGCGGGGAGCGAGACCTCGCCGCCCCCGTTCGCACGGCGCAGCGCCATGGTCCCGTCGGTGTTGGTGGCGGTCACCACCCAGTGGTCACCGTTCTTGACCCAGGTCCTGCCGGTCCTCACGAGCCGGTTGTTCTGACGGGTGACGACCTCGTCGCCTACTCCTGCTCTCTGCCCGTCAGCTATCAGCAGCCCCGCGTCTTCGACCGTCCCCTCCAGCACCCGGTCGGCTCTCGCCCGGGCGTTGAGCTCGGTCACAGTGGCGGAGTCCCCGGCGATCATGAGGCTCGACTTGCCCGCATCGACGTCGTTCTTCCAGGCGGCGTAGATGGCATCGAGGAGCGACTCCCGGGTGCCTTCTGTGATGCGGCCATGACCCTCGTAGTCGTCGATCACGGCTTTGTTGCCGAGGCGCAGCTCGATGCTGGCGGCCTTTTCCCACTCCGAGCGAAAGCGACGGACGTCGGTGAGCTCGGCAACGAGATCACCGCGGTCTTTGACAAGGAGCGAGAACGCCCCGCCCGCCTCCACCGAGCCGAGCTGTGCTCCGTCTCCCACGAGCAATATCTTCGAACCGGCCCGTCGTGCCGCGCCCACGAGCTCGTCGAGGGCGAAGGTCCCGGCCAGGCTCGCCTCGTCGACAATGACCAGCTGTCGCGCCTTGAGGCGCCTTTCGCCAATTGCTTGGTCCATCGCCGCGACCCGGGCGCGGAGCTTGGCCGCGGCGGGAGAGTACGGATAAGCGTTGCGGGCGAGATTCAACGCGAAGCGGTCCCGGCGTGATTTCAGCTCTGGGATGCGTCGCCACTCGGTGAGCCACTTGGCGGTGTTCTCGGTCTCGATCCCGAGCTCGTCTGAGAGCACCTGGGCCGCAACTGCAGAGGGGGCGAGACCGATCACCGACCCGGGCCCGTGCTCTTCCTCCCAGGCGGCCCTGAGGCCCGCCATGGTGGTTGACTTCCCGCTGCCGGCCGGCCCCACGAGCACGTCTGCGACGCGCCCGGAGGTGGCGATCTTCTCGACGGCGAGGGCCTGGTCGAGGCTCAGTCCGTAGTCGCGCCCGGGCAGGTTCGCCTCGGCAATCTTCGCCACTGTCGCGACACTTACGCGAGGAGCTCCGTGCTCTCGCCCGGCTTCGAGGAGGCGATCTTCCGCCTCGAGAAGGACCTCGGTCGTGTAGACGAGGTGGTTCCTCGGTTGCAGGCGCGAGGACCCGTCAGGGCGTAGGTAACGCTCCGGGGTGTGGTGCATCGCCGGCGGGGTGAGCACGACCGAGCGGGCGACGGCGAGGTCGGTGATCTGCTCGGCGACGCCCACGCGATCATCAGGACTAGCGAAGCGGACTCCGTGCAGCAACCGGTGAGCCTCGGCCAGAAGGTTCTGGCGACCGTAGGTGGAATGATGCTCGGCCACGGTCGTGACGACCGCCTGAGCGGCGTCGTCGAGGATCGCCTCGGCGAGGTCGCAGGTGTGCAACAACGGGAGATCGTTGCGGCCGGCGAGGCTCGAGACCCAGGCGAGTTGTTCGTCCTCTAGGACGTGGGCAGCTGCCCGCTCTCGCCAGTTGGAGGTGAGCTCGGCAAGGCTGCGATGGGTCTTCTCGGGCCTCGTGGCGATCGTGGCAACTTGGCGAAGACGCATCGTCTCGAGGACGGTCGGGCGGCGTCCATGGGCTTCAACAAAGCTCGAGTTGAGCTCGTCTCCGCGGGCCGCGATCTGCTCTGCGCGTTGTGAGAACTCGGCCATGAGGGCCTCGGGAACCCCGGTGATCTCATAGCGGGGTTTGCTCGAATGTCTCCGTCCCCGGGCTTCCCAACCGACACCGAGCTCGGCGGTCAAAAGGTCGGAAAGGACTCCTTGGTGGAGCTCTGAGAGCGTCGTCGTCGCCTTGAAGATGGCCTTGGAGTCAAGCGTCCTCCACCTGCCGTCGGAGACGGAGCGGGCCCTGTTCCAAACCACGACATGGTCGTGCAACTGAGGGTCGTCAGCTCTGCTCGTGAAGTGGGTGAAGGAGGCGGCGATGACCCCGGTGAGGTCTTCCGAGACGATCCCGTTCGTCCCAGAACGCGAGCAGAAGACCTCCGATTCGGCGTAGGAGATGACGAACTCGATCGCTTGTCGGTGGCAGTACTCGATGACGTTTCTCGTCTCGCCGTCACCGAGGGCCCAGGCGACCGAGACCGACTTCGGGACCGAAAAAGTGAGGTCGAAGCCGGCCACGGGGGCACCACCGGCCGGGGCCCTCGGCCTCGCTCCGACCATCTCGCCGCTCACCGGATCTGTGCACGCGCCGAGCATGTTGGAGAGGTTCTCCTCGCTCACCAGAGAGCCCGAAACGACCCCGTGACCGCCGTCCAGATCGGCCAACCCCTTGCCCAAAAAGACACCCGGCGGGGTGCCGGTCGAGGCGTAGTAGTGCGCCAGTCCCTTCGACGGTTCCGGGTTGCCGTCGCCAGCCGCGACCGAGTTCATGAGGTAGCGGTAGCCGCCCCCGAGGCTGATGCGGCGGATCGAGATCACCTCGCGCGTCCCTTCGTTTCGGGCGATCGCGTCGACCGCCTCTATTAAGGACGCACTGGCGAATCCAGGCTATCGACCGATACGGCTGCTACCTGGGGTTATGCCTCCGCCAAGGCCAGGCCCGCCAATGCCGAACGTGTGAGGGAAGGCAGGGTTGGAGGAAGGCAGGGTTGGAGGAAGGCAGGGTTGGAGGAAGGCAGGGTTGGAGGAAGGCAGGGTTGGAGGAAGGCAGGGTTGGAGGAAGGCAGGGTTGGAGGAAGGCAG
>JBEKVJ010000188.1:0-2919 GCA_049514105.1 Acidimicrobiales bacterium | reverse complement strand
GACATCGATGCGAGCAATGGCCCCAGAGGTCCGTCTTCCGCGAGAACGCAGCCAGCGCCGTTGGGCTGTAAAGAGCGGCGGCGACTAACGCGCACTCGGATCGGACGAGCCAGTGGCTCGCTGTCCGTTACGTCAACCCGGGGGAGTCCCGTGAAGCCCCTCCCCAGTTGGGCACTTGAAGTCTGCCAGTTCCCGCTGATCAACAGCATGTCGTCAGCCGCGCCTAGACGAGCGGTGACTCGCAAGGCATACCGTCTTCGTATGTCGATCCAGGCTCGGAAACTCCGGGCGTCGGGGGTGAACGAGTCTTTCACCCGAGCGCCGCTCGGCCACTCCTGTCTGATCGACTCTACCCGCGACCCAACTCGAATCGACTGGGTGTGTAGTGACTTTAGCGGCGGCTGGGCGCTGTGCTGAGTTGACCGGGGTCGGGGGCCATCATCACCGAAGTCGTCGCTCGGGACGCAGACGCGTCGGATCTCGACACCGAGCGGGGTCACCGAGTGCTGAGAATCAGGAGGAAGGGCGGAAGAAGGCGACCATCCCTCGCGCCCCCAGGACCTCGGAAACTCTAGAAGGATACCTCGGCGGAAGGACTATGGGACCGCTCTTCGCGACCTCGACCGGTACCCGGCTCGACCAGCCAGCCGTGTGGCGCACCCTTCGCCGACTTGCAGCCGTGGCGGTGCCAGCAAAGGCAGAAAGCCCTGCATCCTCACGACTTAAGGCACGCTTTCGTTACGTTGTCACTCGACGCTGGCGCGAGCCTTCGTGACGTCCAAGATGCTGCCGGTCACGCTGATCGCCGCACGACGCGTCGGTACGACCGGGCGCGCTACAACCTCGATCGGCATCCGACCTATGCGTTGGCCGGACTGATCGACTGATTGAGAAGCCAAAGCCGCGCAGGCCCGAAGACTTAGCGGGCAGTTCGTTCGACAGACAAACTGGAACGGGCTATGACGAGCCGTCGTCCTCCTCGCCCTCCAACCAACTCGGGTCGAACTGAACTAAGCGCTTGAAGTCGTACTCGGCCTTTTCCTGAACTGTGATCTCGACGACGCCGTTCGAGTCAACCTCGGCCTTCACCGACGGCCCTATCTGTTCGCCTTTCTCATTCCGTGGCTCGACGTAGGTGGCGCGGACTCTCTTGGCCCCGCGGTCGATCCTCTCCTGCACTCGCTCCCTCGCCCATTTCTTCGCGACCTCGGTGATCCGGGCAAAGAAGGCATCGAGAGCCTTATCAGTGAGGTTGTCAATCGCCTTCATGACTATGTAAATCACCACTACTTCGCCGAAGATAACTCCGTATCCTTCGGGTTCCTGAGAAACCACCCTCACTTCAGTGTCCTCGTTGCTCAGTCGCGATGCGAGGTCCTCAAGTGGTCCCTGAGT
Source organism: Acidimicrobiales bacterium (assembly GCA_049514105.1). GTDB lineage: Bacteria > Actinomycetota > Acidimicrobiia > Acidimicrobiales > Bog-793 > Fen-455. The sequence continues at coordinate 1,524 of JBEKVJ010000188.1, read as the reverse complement.
ATCGGGCGTAACCCGCACGCCGCCTCCCAAGCTGATGACCATCCGAGTCATGATTCGCCTCCCTCTGCCCGTCGCGCCGCGTCGTGCATCCGAGTCCCTCCACGGAATCGCCGAGACGAACGGTAACCTCTCTCAGATCATCATCGCTGACGCGCAGCCGTCGCCTATCCTGTTGCTCATGTTGCTGGTGGGGTTGTCTGACTATGGCTGACCATTCCGGCATCGAGTGGACCCAGGCCACCTGGAACCCCACGACTGGGTGTGATCGGACGTCACCGGGCTGTGACCGCTGCTACGCGTTGACCCTGTCCAAACGCCTCAAGGCAATGGGCAACCCGAAATACCAGACCGACGGCGACCCCCGCACGTCAGGCCCCGGCTTCGGCCTGACGCTTCACGAGGACGTCCTTCAGCTTCCCAAGAGGTGGGCGACGCCCCGGCTGATTTTCGTGAACTCGATGAGCGATCTCTTCCATCCGGAGGTCCCAGAGGAGTACATCGAGCGGGTCTTCGACGTGATGACCGAGACGCCTCGGCACACTTACCAGGTGCTCACAAAACGCTCGAAGCGACTGTCTGAGATGTCCGCCAAGCTCCGTTGGCCGCCCAACGTCTGGATGGGGGTCAGCGTGGAGAGCGCGACCTACAGGTTCCGCATCAACCACCTGCGCAAGGTGCCTGCTGCCACGAGGTTCTTGTCGATCGAGCCTTTGATCGGACCCGTGGGTGAGCTTGATCTCCATGGAGTCCACTGGGTGATCGTTGGCGGCGAGTCTGGCGCGGGAGCGAGACCGGTGGGGTACGAGTGGATCGTGGAGATCCGCGACCAGTGCCTCGCGGCCGGTGTGCCGTTCTTCTTCAAGCAGTGGGGCGGTCGGACGCCGAAAGCTGGTGGCCGACAGCTCGACGGCGAGCGGTGGGACGAGATGCCCAATCTCATGGTCGGTTGAGTTGCCGACCCCCTCCGGCGTCACCTGGGAGCGGGACCCTCACACTGCGGCTAAGCACCAGATCCTGAAGGGCTATCTCGATGCGTGGTTCCCCATCATTGCCTCAAGCTGGAAATCGACGGGGCTTACCTTTGTCGATGCTTTCGCCGGACCGGGCGAGTATCTCGATGGGAGCTTCGGGTCCCCGATCATTGCTGCCCGAGCGGCGTTCGTGTCCCAGGTCACGAAGCACGGGACCCGGATAGACCTGGTCTTCGTCGAGAAGGACCGCGAGCGCTTTGACCACCTGACGAGACTCCTCGAAGAGCAGAGGCTGAGTCAGCGCTCCGTCGTTCCTGTCCACGGGGACTGCGGAACCGCACTAGTCCCCGTTCTCGATGAGCTAAAGGCATGGGCCGGTCCGATGTTCGTGAACTTCGACGGCTGGGGTGTCGATACTCCCTACGCGCTCGTTCAGCGAGTCGGAGAGAGTACGAGTCCAGAGGTCCTGGTGACTTTCCACTCGCAGTGGTTCACGCGTTTCGCCGGGCAGGAGGACGTCGAAGCGGGCGACCGCGTCTACGGGGACGTCGCT
>JBEKVJ010000187.1:0-2953 GCA_049514105.1 Acidimicrobiales bacterium | reverse complement strand
GAGCTTGGCGAGATCAGCGTCCCGAGCGCCCGCACGGTCGTGGTCTTGCCCGCACCGTTGGGGCCGAGGAAGCCGAAGACCTCGCCGTAGCCGACCTCGAACGACACGTCATCGAAGGCGACGCGCTCGCCGAAGTGCTTGCCCAGGTGCTCGACGACGAGGGCGGCGTTCGGACGTGGCCCGTCAGCACCCGAACGGCTCGGCACTGCCCCTTGCTCCGCCGTCATCGGCTTGCCTGATCCTGACCGAACGCTCGTCTCGGAGTCGACGGAGGCGGGCAGATCTCCATAGGTGCCAAGTTAGCCGGAATGCTGACCACTTGTACGAGTATCTGGCCGAGCGGCCAGATAGGATTCGGCCCGTGATGACCGAACCAGAGTCTGAGCAGCGGACCTTCATCGAGATCGCCCGTCGCCAGCAGATCGTCGGTGCCGCGATCGACACCATCGCCGAAGTCGGCTACGGCCAGGCTTCGCTGGCGCGCATCGCTGCGCGCATCGGCATCAGCAAGGGCGTCATCAGCTACCACTTCGCCAGCAAGGACGACCTCATCAAACAGGTCGTCATCGACGTCGTCGAAGCTGGCAGGGCGTACATCCTCCCGCGCGTCTTCGCCGAGCCAACCGGGCCGGCCATGCTGCGCGCTTACATCGAGTCGAACTTGGCGTTCATGCGCGAGCACCGCAACTACATGGTCGCCGTCGTCGAGATCCTCCGGAACGGCGCCTTTACGACCGTTGGCGGGCAGCGGGTCGATGGCCAGGACATCGACGTGGCAGCTCACCTCCTCCAAGAACAGCTTGCGCGCCTCCAGGCGCAAGGGGAGCTCCGACGTGAGTTCGACCCAAGTGCCATGGCGGTGGCGATCCGAGCCACCATCGACGTGGTGCCACACAGGCTCGTCCTTGACCCGGATTTCGAGATCGACAAGTACGCGAAGGAGATCGTGAACATCTTCGACCGGGCAACCCGTAGCGGAGACACGCAGTGACCGGGGAGCCGCTGAGCGGCCGAACCGAACCAACCACCGCCGAGCCGTGACGGCCAGCCATTCCTCTCGTCCGACTTCTCGCGGGACGTTGGATGCTCGCTGTGCTTGCGAGACTACTTGAGCGAGGTCGATACCAGGACCTCCAAGATGGCCTGGATGGCATCTCGTACAAGGAACTGACCGAGACTCTGCGGCGTGCCGACGTGACGGGCTCACCGCTCGGCGTCTCGATCCCGGGCCCGGGCCCGGGTCGAGAGCCCATCTGTACACCCCTACTGCTCTCGGGCGGTCCGTCGATGCACCGCTCCGAGTGATAGCCGAAGGGGGCAATGCGGAGTGCTGGCCGTTGCGCTCGACGACGGCCTGTTGAGGGGCCAGATCGACGTCAGCTCTGGGCGCCCTAGTGCGTTCCGATGGGTGGCAGAAGATCCGGGTCTTCGCGTGGCCTCCTACCCAAGGTCGAGCTCGTAGACCTGTCCGACGAGGTCGACGCCGAAGCTATGGTGCGGCTCTTCGGCCTCCAAGACAAAGCCGCGCGACAAGTAGATCCGCCGGGCGGCGACGAGCGGGTGGTTGGTCCACAGCTTCATGCGTCTATAGCCGGCACGGCGGGCGAAGACGACGCACTCGTCCACGAGCTGGCCTCCGAGGTGATGGCCTCGGGCGGAGGGGTGGACAAGCAAGATCCGTAACTGGGCGGTGATGTCGTCCGCGGCGACGCAGAACACGCACCCCACGCGGGCGCCGTCCAGTTCGGCGACCCAAGCCGCCTCGCGGGCCGGGTCGTGGTCGTTGGCGTAGTCGGCGACGATCCTGGCTACGAGCGCCTCGAAACTGCGGTCCCAACCGAACTCCGCGTCGTACACCTCCCCGTGTGCCATGACTACCCAGCCCAGGTCCCCAGGCCGTCCCAAGGGTCGTACCAGCGCTTCGCCCATCACGCCTCCCTCTACTGACACAGTCGTTTCAGTGGCAGACTAGCGCTGTGGACGAGCCAGTACGAGCCCCTTCTCCCCGCCAAAGCGAGCTCCTCGAGCTCGCGTATCAGTACGCGCTCCGAAACGGCCTCGCCGACCTGTCGCTGCGCCCTCTGGCTGGTGCGATCGGCTCCAGCCCGCGCGTGCTGTTGTTCCTGTTCGGCTCCAAAGACGGGCTCATACGCGCCCTGCTCGCTCGCGCCCGCACCGACGAGGTCGCTCTCCTAGAGCGTCTCAGCCACAAGGGACGCCCAGGAGATCTAGCTGACGTTGTGCGCACAACGTGGCAATGGTTAGTCGCCCCGGAACACCGAGCGCTACTTGTCCTGTGGGCGCAGGCCTACACTCGCTCGCTCACCGAACCCGACGGGCCCTGGGCCGGTTTCGCTCGCCAGACGGTCGAAGACTGGCTTGCCGTCCTCGCCAGGGGCCAACCCCCGGACCGCCGACGGAGCGCCGCTGGGGCTACCGAGCGCAGCCTCGCACTTGCGGTGCTCAGAGGTTCGCTGCTCGACCTTCTCGCCACCGACGACCTCGACCGCACCACTGCCGCTGTTCACCGGCATCTTTCCGAGAGCGTGTGAACCTCGTCATGCAGTCAGGTCCTCAAGAAGTCCGTAGTTCTGAGGACTGCAGCGGTGTTTTTCGGTCACCAACGGCGACCAACGGGAAGGACGAAACCGCAGGCCAGACGGCATTTTAGCGCGCCTTGCGGGAGGTGGTGGTGGCGAGCCGGCCTATAGGCGGGGTTCTGTCGTGGCCGTTCTCGCTACCTGCGGAGATCGTCGGAAACCACTTCCGAGCTGGTCTTTTGCCTTACCGCCCATGACCGAGGTTGACAGCCCTTGGCCGACCTCGCGTGTCACGTTTGTGTCATCGACGACGGCGGCTACGCCTACTGTCGACCTGTGCTTGTGGTCCATCACTCGAATGAGCTCGCGAAACCCCGCTGCGTGACGCGTCACGTCCCGAGCCGGAGGCGCCG
>JBEKVJ010000186.1:0-3078 GCA_049514105.1 Acidimicrobiales bacterium | reverse complement strand
AGCTGAGTGCCGACTTCGTCCAGTGGGGCAAAGCCCACCTCGTCGACGATGACGAGATCGAAGCGCAACAAGGTCTCGATCATCTTTCCGACCGAGTTGTCCGCCATGGCGCGATAGAGCGTCTCGACGAGCTCGGCGGCGGTGAAGTAACGCACACGGCGTCCCGCTGAACCGCCCTGGGTTTCTTGGAGGCTCGGACTATTGGTTTCCAAGCCCCGGTAGAGCTGGTTGCAGACCAGCGTAGAACGCGGCTTCGTACTCAGTCGGCGGGATGTCGCTGCAGTAGCCATGGAGGCGCTGCTCGTTGTACCAGTGCACCCAGCCAAGCGTCGCGAGCTCGAGATGGTTCACGTCGTCCCAGCCGTTCGCGTCGGGCCCGTAGACGCATTCGGCCTTGTAGAGGCCGTTTACGGTCTCGGCGAGGGCGTTGTCGAACGAATCGGCCACCGACCCGATGCTCGGGCGTGCCCCGATCTCGTCTACTCGCTCGGTGAAGCGCACAGATGTGTATTGGGCGAATTCAAGGGGTCGTCGCAACACGACTATTGGCATGAGACTAGCAACTTGTCTAAGGCTTCCGCCGGTGTCTTCCATTCGAGTGTCTTGCGTGGGCGCCCGTTCAGTGCAGCGGCGACGGCGGCGAGGTCGTCGGAGCTGTACCGAGTGAGGTCGGTGCCCTTCGGGAAGTACTGGCGAAGAAGTCCGTTGGTGTTTTCGTTCGTGCCGCGCTGCCAAGGCGAGTGAGGGTCGCAGAAGTAGATCGGAAGTCCGGTGTCGACCCGGATCTGCGCGTGGGCGGCCATCTCGGCTCCCTGGTCCCAGGTGAGCGAACGACGCAGCTGCTCGGGGAGCGTGGTGATTGTCGTGGCGATGGCATCGCGCACGGCCTCGGCGCCGTGCCCGGCGAGCGCCGGCCCGTTCTTCTCCCTCGGTCCTCCGTGACTGTCCATGGGCGGGAGGTGGAGCAGCATGGTGAAGCGCGTGGTCCGTTCGACGAGGGTTCCGATGGCGGAGCTGTCGAGCCCGATGATGAGATCGCCCTCCCAGTGGCCGGGGACGGCACGATCGGCTACCTCTGCCGGGCGCTCGCTGATCATGACCTCGGAGGTGACGAAGCTCTTGCCCCGACCCTTGGTCCGAGCCCTGGGCACTCGAAGTGCTCGGCCGGTGCGGAGACAGGTGACGAGCTCCCGGCGCAGTGCACCGCGTCCTTGGACGTAAAGGGACTGGTAGATCGCCTCGTGGCTGATGCGCATGGAATCATCATCGGGGAAATCGACCCGGAGCCGGTTCGCGATCTGCTCCGGGCTCCACGACTTCGCCCAGCGCCGATCCTGGCGCGGTCCGTGCCGGCGGCCGATGAAGCGCACGGTCGGGCCGGGAACATTGGTTCCGTCGGGCCTGGTGATCGTTCCGCCCAGGCGATCCTGTACGTAGGTGCGCAGGGCTTCATTGCTGGCCAGCTTGGCCACCTTGGGCCTCTTGGCCCGTCGATCTGCATGCCACTGGGCCGCAGTGGCCCGATATCCGGACGAATCAGGACGGGTAGCCGCGTTGCGCGCAGTTCGCGACTGATTGTCGACGGGGAGCGCCCCACTTGGCGAGCGATCCCCCGGACACCAGAGCCCTTGGCCTTGAGGATGGCGATCTCCTCGCGCTCGTTCAGGGACAGGTAACGGCCGGACAATGGGCAGAGGCTGATGGGTCGCATTCCGCCAGCGTGGCGGAACCACCTACTGCCAACCGCGGATGCCACACCGACCGCGACCGCTGCCTCCTCGCTCTGCGTGCCTTTGGCGATCTCGACCCAGAACCTCTGGAACTGGTCACGCTGCCAACCCGGTGGTCGTCCCGGAGAGCGCATCTTGCCGCCGCGAATCGCCCAGGTGACCCTCTGTTGCTTGGTGACACCTCTCACGCAACACCTCCTGACTCAGGTGTTGCGACGACCCCTTGAATCCGGGTTGCGACCCGGCATCGGAATGAGTGACAAGGCCCACGAGGCGCCCGGCACGTCGCTGGCGCCTGGCCATCTCGAGGGCGTCGAGCACCATGTCGGTGCGCATGTGGGACGCTACACGCCAGCCGACGATCATCCGGGAGAAGGCGTCGGTGATAAAGCACACGTAGGCCATCCCGGTGCGTGTCGGCACGTAGGTGAGATCGGTCACCCAGAGCGGGTTCGGGGCGGGGGCGGAGAAGTCCCGATTGACGAGGTCAGGCGCTCTCTGGGTGTCCGGGTCGGACCGGGTGGTGAAGACCTTGCGCCGGCAGCGGCTCACGCCATGAATGCCGAGCTCGCGCATGAGACGGGCCACGTGGTCCCGGCCGATCTCGTGTCCGGACCTTTGGCACGCCTTCCAGAGCTTGTGGGCGCCATAGACCTTGCGGTTGGCGGTCCAGAGCACGAACAGGATGTTCTTCAATATGGCGTCGTGAACCGCCCGACGAGAGGGTTGTCTCGCCTTTCGGGCGTAGTAGGTGCTCGGGGCCACCTGCAGCTGTCTGCAAATGGGCTCGACCCCGAGCTCCGACCGGTTGGCGTCGATGAAGCGCACTATCGCTGGGATGGGCGGTCGAGCTCCGCCGCAAAGAAAGCCGAGGCTCTCCTCAAGATCTCATTGGCGCGGCGAAGCTCACGGTTCTCCTGCTCGAGGTCCTTGATTCTCTTCGCGTCCTCGGTCGTTGTCCCGGGCTTGGTGCCGGCGTCGATGTCGGCCTGGCGCACCCAGGAGCGGATCGACTCGACGCCATAGCCGAGCTGGCGGGCCACGCGCTGGATCGTGCCCTGCTCGGTGCCAATCTCTGAGCGCAGCTGGCGGACGAGTCGGATAGCCTGCTCCTTCTCGGCCGGGGTGTAGCGCCGCGTGGACGGGCTCCCGGGTTTCCTCTCTGTTGGCATGACTCCATCATCCTTTCCAAGATCAGGAGCCTCCAAGAAACCCAGGGCGGTTCAAAGAGATGGTGGCGCTCTTGGGGGCAACGAGCTGAGCGCCAAGAGACGCCTTTTGGCCTACGAGGCGGCCCTATGTGACTCGGGTGTGGCCGAGACGCTCAAGGCCTTGCTGCCAAAGGGGG
>JBEKVJ010000185.1:0-3146 GCA_049514105.1 Acidimicrobiales bacterium | reverse complement strand
GTCGTGCGCCGCGCCGATGATCTTGTGTACATCTCGGCACTCGCTCCTCTGACGCGAGTCATGGCGGAGTTGGACGGTGTGCTCCCGGGGTTGGACGCATCGGCCTCGGTATTCGCCTCGGTGCGGATCCGCAACCGGGCCACGATCGGGGGCAATCTGGGAAACGCTTCTCCGGCGGGGGACATGATCCCACCGCTCGTTGCTGCCGGTGCCGTCGCCGTCTTGGAGGGTGCGAACGGGAGCCGCCGCGTGGCGGTTGCCGATATCGCGACCGGGCCGGGAAGGACCGTCGTTGATCCAGATGAATGGATAGACAGGATTGAGGTCCCGTTGCCTGCAGGCGAGGAGGGCTTCCGCAAGTTCGGCACTCGGCAGGCCGACGCGATATCCATTGTCACCTTGGCGTGGCGCTGGGAGAAGGACGCGGACGGGACCTTGGCAAACGTCTCCTTGGCCTTGGGGGCAGTCGCGCCGACGGTCGTTCGGGCCAGAACGGCTGAGGCCGAGCTCGAGGGGAGACGGCCGGATCCGCGGGTCATCCAAGCAGCGGTGGCAGGTCTCGTGTCGGATATCTCGCCGATCGACGACGCGCGGGCGGGTGCGAGGTTTCGAAGAGAGGTCGCAGGGGTGCTGCTAAGAGAGGAGCTCGGAGCTCGAAGACGCGCCGTCTCGGGACGGGCGATGGTGAGGACACCTACAAGGAGAACTGCCTGAGTGCGAACGACAAGGAGCTGTTCAGTCAGGACACTGCATTGGGTGCGCGGCTCGGTGGGATGGCGCGAGCCCGCTACTCAGGTCGACAAGGCGGCAGAGAGGTAGGAAGTGGGCGTGATGATGGCCATGTTCGAGCCTGCGGTTGACACGACGACGCCTATGGCCGCCGCGCCAGGCGCACTTGAAAACGCCCACGCCCGAGTGGTGCTCGATGACTGGGAGCGCAGTTGGTACGGGGAGCCCCGGTTCAACTACGAGCTCGTCCGCAGCTACGAGGAGGCCGTTCTCGCGCTGCGAGAGCACGGCGAGGGCGCCAAGGCTCTTGCCGGCGGCCAGAGCCTTGTGCCGCTCATGAACCTGCGGCTGCTGCGCCCGTCGGCACTCATAGATCTCAACGGCATCGGCGCCAGTGCGCCACAGCTCGACGGCGGTCGGCTGTGGCTCTCGGCCATGACGCGTTACTCCCAGGTGCTCGTCTCGGAACTGGCCCGATTCCAGACTCCGTTGCTGACCACGGCGATTGCCTACGTCGGGAACGTGCGGGTTCGCAATCGGGGCACGATCGGTGGTGCTCTCGCACATGGCCAGGCGACATCCGAGCTCGCCGCGGTCGCATTGGCGCTCGGAGGGGAAATTCTGGCGTACGGTCCGACCGGAACCCGGGTGATCGACGCGGAGGAGTTCTTCGTCGGGCACTTGAAGACGGACCTTCGACCAGAAGAGGTAGTGACCGGTCTTCGTTTGGAGGCGGCCCAGCCTCGCCAGGGATCGAGCTTCAAGGAGCTGGCACGACGCAGTGGCGCAGAAGCGATCGCGGGAGTTGCCGCGAACATCACGCTCTCGCCCGAGCGCGACGTGATCGGTGGCGTCCGCCTGGGTCTCATCGGTGTCGACGAACATCCTGTCGCCGGCGACAGGACCGTCCTCTCGGCCCTGGTTGGCCGGATCCCGACGCCCGCGGAGATCGACGAGGTGGCTTCACAGGTGACTGCGCGAACGGCTCCGGTGACAGATTCGCAGTCGACGGCCTCCTATCGCCGTCGACTGGTGAGGGTGCTGATACGGCGCGCCTTGACCGAGGCGCTAGAGCGCGCCGAGGAGAGGGCGTCGGCCGAATGAGCGCGCGGCAGGTGACACTTCAGGTCAACGGTGTCGCGCACGAGATCTCTGTGACACCCGATGCGCTCTTGCTGGATGTGCTCCGCGACCAGCTCGGGATGAATGACGTGCGCTACGGCTGCGGTGAGGGCGTGTGCGGAACCTGCACGGTGTTGCTCGACGGGGAGGCTGTGAGCGGCTGCCTCGTCTATGCCGTCCAGGTCGAGTTTCGCGAGATCACGACCCTTGCCGGTCTCCTCGGGGAGGACGAGTCTTTGCATCCCCTGCAAGAGGCGTTCTTGCGTCTCGGGGGAACGCAGTGTGGGTTCTGCACCCCGGGCGTGATCCTGACGGCGTACAGCCTTGCCCAGAGGATGCCTCGCCCCACGCGAGAAGAGATCCGTTACGAATTGGGCGGGAGCCTTTGCCGCTGCACTGGCTACGCCAAGATCATCGACGCGGTCGAGTCCTATCTCGACGACCGGGTCTTGGCGAGTGAGGAGACGCGAAGTTGAGCGACGCATCCCTGGCCGCGGCGAGGCCCGGTGAGCAGATCGTTGTCTCCGAGGCACCGCCCGTGTCCGTCCCCCCGCCGGGGGTTGCACAACCCCATTCACTGGGTCTCGAGACCTGCGAACCCCAGGGTACAGAAACGCGCCCGAACGCCGTGGCGCCGATGCGCGTGGTCGGCCAGCCGGTCGCACACCATGACTTCATCGAAAAGGTCAAGGGCTCGATCCTCTACGCGGCCGACTGGAAACTGCCCGGCATGCTGTACGGACGCGTCGTCCGGGCCACGGTGTCCTCCGCCCGGATCGTCTCGATCCACACCGACAAGGCGCGGGCCCTTCGCGGTGTCGCGGCGGTCCTCACCGGCGAGGACGTTCCCTCGAACCAGCTCCTCGAGAAACCGAGCGGAGGCCCCGGGGAGCTGCGAGTCGCCATGCCCGTCCTCGCTCGCGACCGCGTGCGCTTTGCGGGTGAGCCGATCGCCCTCGTCGCTGCCGAGACCCAGCAGATCGCCGACGACGCAGCCGAGCTCGTCCAGGTCGACTACGAGGAGATGCCCGGCGTTTTCGATCCCGAGGCAGCGCTGCTGCCTGGTGCGCCGCGCGTGCACGATGACGGCAACGTCTTGGTCAGTTGGCACATTCAACGCGGCGATGTCCAGGCCGCCCTGGCAGCCGCCGATGTCGTGGTCGAGGGTGAGTACCGAACACAGCATGTGGAACATGCCGCCCTCGAGACCGAGTCCGGGGTGGGCTGGATCGAGAACGACGTGGTCACATTGCGCGTCTCGACTCAGATCGTCGAGCACGCAACAGAGATCGCCG
>JBEKVJ010000184.1:0-3186 GCA_049514105.1 Acidimicrobiales bacterium | reverse complement strand
GGTCCCGCCGCGTGGACCGACGAAGATCGGCGCGTCCGGGTCGACGTAGTGCCCTATCACGTCTTCTCGGTGCTGCCGGAGGTGACGAGCAAGTTCCTCCATGAGGAACACCGGAACAGCGAGCGTCCGGAGACTGGATCGCGTCTTCGCCTCTCGGACTATGCGCATATGACCCGATAGCTCTTCAACGGTCTGAGCGATTGTCACGGTGTGGCGCATGAAATCGACATCGCGAACCCGCAGTCCGACTGCCTGCCCCCAACGCAGTCCAAGGACTGCTCCAACCAGCACGAGTGCCCGGTAATGCTCAGGCACCTCCTTGACGAGCGCCGCGACTTCCGATGGGGATAGGCCCGATCGTTCCGGATGTACGACTCGAGGCTATGCAATGTTCCGCGCGGGAGATCGAGCGATCAGGACGGCGTTGACGGCCGCATTTAGAACAGCCCGGAGTGCCGGGAGGCCTCGGGCAACGGTGGCGGGTGCCGCGATCTTCGACCGCAAGTCCACTGCGTATTGGATAAGCCCGGGGGTGAGCCCTGTCAGGAGCACCGATCCAAGATGAGGGGGAACGTTGCGAGCGCCTGGCGATCTCTTGCCGTCGATGCGTCCCGCTTGCCCGGTCGCGCGAACCAGCGGTCTGACTATTCGACGAAGGTCACTTGTCCCGCGCGGGGATCGATGTACAGACCTCGCGCGATGTCTGCTTCCACAACCGTGAGGAAACGCGTCGCGTCGGTCTTGGTTGGAAAGGCTGACGGCGCGGAGAACATTTGGCCGGACCCATCTCGATACCGCACCTGCCACTTTCCTGAAGGCGGTCTTCGGACGGTCCCGAACTGGCGCTTGCCACTCATAGCAAGTGGACCTCCTCTTGCCGCGTACTTGCTAATGGGGCTTGAATCAACCGAGGTACTCGATCTGACACTGCGGGCCTGGTGCCTGCGCCAAACGACGGTCTGCTGTCAGGAGAGTCGCCCCAATCATCTCAGCCAAGGCCACATACGCGGCATCGTAAGGCGTGATGTTCGTGCGCAGCTCCCATACCCGCACCAAGAGCGGTCGGTGACTTACTCGTTCGAGATCAAGGTCTGCAAGGTCTGCTAGGGCAATGGCTGCGCGCCGATCATCGAGCACTCCGGCCACAAGCGCCTTCCGGATGACTGCGACCACCTCGAGGTCGAACAACTCGGGCGCCACGAGACGCTCGCCCTGTAGGCGTTCTCGGGCGCGGTCGCCGTCTGCGTCATCGTCTGCGAGAGCCGGCGCTATGACCGAGGCGTCAACGACGATCAACCTGCGTTTCTATCTTCGCGAACCGCCTCGCTTGCGAAGCGGAACGAAACGTGCCCACCGCTTCGCTCCCCGGCGCGGCTCAGAAGGTCGTCGAGACTAGGCCGACGTGCCTCCTCGACTAGACGGCCGAGTAGATACTCTTGGAGCGACTTCCCTTCGTTCGCCGCCCGGCGGCGTAGCTCCGCGTGGACGTCTTCGGGAACGGACTTGATCTGGACACTTGGCATGTCCCTCACTGTAGCGCCATTCTGGCGCCACGAGGTGCGTACTGGCGCCGCTCTTCTTACCGACATTCCGGCCCGGTTCAGCGCCGACTGCGCGCAACAGGTGGTACCGAGTCGAGGCCCTCAATTTCCTGATACGGGACGCCGATCGCGAGGTACTGGCGCGACCATAACGCCGGTAACAGCCTGCAGATCGGCGACTTCATGCACCGCTCGGTACCATTGTCTCATCACTGACGGCCAAGATCGCCGGGCTTCGTTTTACGGAGTGCTACGACACTCGGTCGAACGAAGCCGTGCCAGGACCGAAGCACGGAAGGTCGTTCTTGCCCAAGCCGGCAGCAAGTCTCGGTCGGAGTTACGCGAGTTGCTTGCCACGGAGCTGAAGGCACGAGGCCAACAGCTGCCTCCCGAGCCTCTACTAGACATGCAGCTTGATCACATTCTGGCTAGTGCCGGTGCCGCTGGTTATGTAAGCGAGACTCTCAGGGGAGTGAAGCTACTTGGCGATGCTGTAGTGGGACTCATCAAGGTCGTCGGGGACACGCCTCACGAGCCGACACAAACACCAGATGGACAGTCTTCTGTGGACTCGGTCGAGCGATTTGACCGCCTCGTCATCGGAGATCGCAATCGCACAGTCCAGGTGCAGCTCGCACCCGATGCTCAAGCCACTATTGCCGAGGCTGGAAGTGAAGGAACGTGGCCGTATGGCGGCTCGAGTCCTACACGGCGTGTGGATCTTCTTCTATCAACCGACTCCCAGGTGCAGGTGCTCCTAGCTGGGTCCCATGTCGGCAATCTCTCGGACGATGACGCCCAGAAATTCCTTCCCCTCCTTCGAGCGGAGTCGAATACTGACCACAGCCTCACGGTAGCGGGGTGGCGTTACAAGTCAGCAGATGACCAGTGGCAGTTATGGCTTCAGCTCCCAGCCTTCTTCTACAGATCATTTGCTGACCCGCTGACCTGCATAGTGTGCGGCAAGCGCGTCTCGGACGACTATTGGCAGAACCCCACGATCTGGATCTCGAGGTGCAACGAGACGGGCGGTACCTCAGGAAGGTCTGTTACGGCCCATGTTGAATGCATGGAAGCGGGCGAAGCAATCGCCACGGCCGAGAGTATCGCCTGAGAATGGAGAACCTAAAGGCGGCCTTCTTCTGGGGGGACACGGCTTTGGGCTGTCGCTTGGCCCGCTTTGCTCTCCCGAGCTCGGTCGTCGCTTGCCTCGCAGCCTGCATGAGTCGTGGAGTGGTCAAGTCGCGCGCTCGACCGAATCAGGATGACGCGTTCCAAGGCGTTCGACGAACCCGGCCCCGTCCTAGTTGGCTACACCCCCGTGCCACACCCGTGCCACACCGAGGGGCACGAAGGGCGAACTGAGGGTCACTAGCGAGTAATGTCGGTCAAACCGAAATGGTCCGTGAGCTGCCGGTTCAGGTGCATTTCGTCGTCGTGGGCGCTACAGGACTCGAACCTGTGACCTCAGCCGTGTGAAGGCTGCGCTCTAACCACCTGAGCCAAGCGCCCGAGAGGGCACGTCACGATGTGCTCTCGCGGAGGCGAAGAATAACAGCGCGCCATGACCGGGGTCACCCGGCCGTACGAAAGGCCTCAGTCGTCGACGGCGTCGCAGACCTCGATCAGGCCCGGTTCGCGGATC
>JBEKVJ010000183.1:0-3192 GCA_049514105.1 Acidimicrobiales bacterium | reverse complement strand
CCGTTTCACCCCAACGGTGGTCAACCCTGCACTGATCCTCGCCGTCCGCGTCAGGCCTGCTCACCATTCGACTTGGCGAACGGCACCTCTGGCACCGCCCGCCCCTTTGGCGCCCCCTAGCGCCCATTCTCGCGCAGGTATTTCGACCCCTATCGGTGGTCGAACTCGAAGCGGAGAGTGCGTCCCTCCCACCATGGGACTGCGATCTCGGGGATGTCGGCCTGGCGGAGCACCGGGGAGTAGGTGCGCCGCTTGAGCTGGACGAGGACGGACTCGCCGTTGTTGACGATGAGGCCTCCTGTGGACAGGAACCGGCGCTGCAGTGTGTCGGGGGTGGCGTGGTGGTAGCCGGTGAGGCGACGTCGCAGCGACGCGCACACCGCGCCGGCGAGCACCGACAGTGCAACGTCGAGGTCGACGTTGAGAGGCACCGAGCCGGCGAGGGCGTCGAGGTGGAACGATCGGATCGACTCGGCCAAGCGCTGCTCGATGTTCATCCGCCTGGCGTAGCGCTCGATGAGCTGCTTGGCGGTGGCGACCCGGTCATTGGTGATGATGACGGTCGCGGCCTCCCGGCCGAGGCCGATGACGACGAGCTGGCGCAGCCTGCCGGGGTAGCCGGACACGACGACTTCCTCGTCGACGACCTTCGGGCGGCGGTAGTTGCCGTCGCGATCGAGAGCGACCGTGCGCCATGACGATGGAGGCAGGGAGGCGATGTGGCGGACGAGTGACGGTGAGCGCATGCGGAGCGTGACGAATTTGATGCCGTTGGCGTCGAGCTCGGCGAGCACGGTGTGGGTCGTGACCTTCTGGTCCATGACGAGGCGAGAGGGCCAGCTGCCGGTGAGCGAGCGCCAGTGCTCGGCAAAGACGAGCACCTCGCGTGCCTGGGTGTCCTTTCTCAGATCAGCGTTGGCATAGACGAGGGTCTGGCTCGTCCCGTCCTGGGCAAAGAACGACAGCACCGAGCGGGTGCGCTGTGAGCGGCTCGGGACGTAGTGCTTCTCCAGGGCCACGTCCTCGCCCCAGTGCATGATGGCGTGGAAGTCCAGGTCGAGGTCACCAGAGGCGTCAGAGACGAGGTCGGCTGCAAGCATCGCCTTTCCGAGCGCGGCGAGGAAGGCGGCTTGGCGGGCGTGGGAGAGCCGGTAGGAGTAGGTGCTGAGCGCGGTGGCCTTGGGAAGAGCTACCAGGCCGGCGAACAGCCCGGCTCCGACGTCGGCGGCCAGGTCGTCGACGTGGGAGACCCGAGTGACGCCGACCAGCTTCAACGCGAGCAGCGACAGCAGGTAGCTCGTCGCCGGGATGACCGAGGTGCCGGGGTAGCCGGCCGCCTTGACAAGGCCGGGCAGGTCGAGTGCGACGAGCTCGGGGACGACCAGCAACAGCCCGGCAAGCTTGCTCTCGGCCCGTGCTGGCAGCTCGCCGAAGACGATGCGGCCCGCCCGGCGGGGGTGGTCACGGTAGGGGGCACCGCGCTCGGCGGGCGGTCGTACCGGTAGCCGGGGGAAGCCAGCCTCGGCGAGCACCTCGGCGACCCCGGTGCGATTGAGCGGCGTCGAGGTGCCAAGAAGCGCCTCGGAGATCTCGGTTGCCGAATGGCCCGCACGGCGTAGCTCGATGATGGCCTCACGCGCCGCGTTCTTGGCCGGAGCACGCCTCGGCCCTGGCCGCGGGTTGATGAAGAACCCGGTCTTGCCAGCGCGGAAGTCCCGCACCACCGATCGCAATGTCGCAATCGAGTAGCCGGCCCTGCGAGCGGCCTCCTCGGCACTCGCCCCCTCCCACAGGTAGGCCCGCAGCGCTTCGTAGCGGCGGTGGTTGGGCCCGCTCGGACGGGCGAAGAACTCCCCACCAGAACGCGCTCCCTGCTTTGTCGTTAGGGTCGATCTCGCTGTACGAACCACACAGTTACTTCAGCAGTCAGAGGTCCTCAGGTCAAGCATCCTCACGAGAGGAGTTTACAGCAGTGTGATTTCTCCACCGAAGCCAGCTCGTCTGTTCCAGTCGCCACCCACTGTCACCTAAGGCAACATGGTTAGCCAAGACAGCGCAATCGACCCCACCCTGATCGAGGGCTCCCGAAACGAAGGAGCAGCTAGGCCTTCTGCAGCAAGGGCATCGTGTCTTCAGACAGGGCTCGGGAACCAGGCCGGCTGCGTGCTACCCCCCGACGCGAGAATCGGCGCTAAGTAAACCGGTGGCACTGGAATGTTGGTTAGGAAGGATTCAATCAGGCGTGATTGTTTGTCGCGGTCCCAGCGGTCGCGTCGCTGAAACTTAGGCGCGACATCAATGGCGCTTGTCTCAACCAGTTGCGCCAGAGACAGCAAACCCTGGTCGGCAATCTCGACTACGGCGGCCTCTTGGGCCTCACGAAACTCAGTTATTAGTCGTCGAGACTCGTCGGTATCGCCCTCGGGCACACTCTCTACCTCCAGCTGGAGCGGCGGCTAGCTCTCAACTCAGGCTAGTCGGCGCGGTCCCAACGGCCTTGGATCCTCCGCGCGGACGTTCCGGCCGCTGGCCCGGCTTCAGGCGAGGAGCGGTGGCAGGCACTTTCGAGTCTTGTCCGTCGGGACAGTCCAGTCCGTGCCTCGAAGTGCCGATACTTGTAACGATAGGCTTGCGAGGGATCTCCAATCGGCCCCTCCGTGCGAGCGTCTCGCTGAAGAAGGTGCCGCGATGGGGTTCAGGATCAAGATCGCTCCCGGAGTGAGAGTGAGCGTTGGACACCGTGGTGTTCGAACTCACGTTGGCCCCAGGATCGCTCGTGTCCACGTCGGCTCGGGACGAACAGGGGTCTCGACAGGTATTGGACCGTTGACGTTGTACGGAGCGGTCGGTTCCTCCACGCGCCGCCGATCCTCTTCCAGCAGCGGCGGGAAGACAACCAGCCGATCTTCTTCCAGCGGCGGCGGGAAGACAACCAGCCGATCTTCTTCCAGCGGTAGTGCCGGATACCGCGGACCTGGGACCGATCGTTACTCGGCACCTCAAGCCGATAAGAGTCACAGAGACTGGGAGCTCGATCAGGCCTGAGCCACCACCCAAGTCTTCCAGCACATAGATGACCTACTTCAGCAACCTTTCGAGGACGCCGAGCGACCGATCGTTCCGCTATCGAAGATCGAAGGGTCGCAGCCTGGTGAACCACAGAGAACCGAGGCCGACGAAGAGTGGGACTTC
>JBEKVJ010000182.1:0-3209 GCA_049514105.1 Acidimicrobiales bacterium | reverse complement strand
AAAGCTTCTCGGCCTACAAGCTGCTCAACCACCGCCATACGCCCGAGATGGAGCAGGCGATCGGTGCCCAGATCCTGTTCACCCCGCATGTCGCGCCAATGACCCGGGGCATCCTTGCGACTTGTTATGGCCGAGCCGTTAAGGCCGGTGGTGCCTCTCGTTGCCTAGAGGTGCTAAAAAACGCCTACCGAAACGACCCGTTCGTGCAGGTCAGCGCCGAGCCAAGCTCGACGCGCGACACCTATGGATCCAACACGGTCCGGGTCACCGCCCGCTATGACGAGCGCACCGGGCACGTCATAGCCCTAGCCGCGCTGGACAATCTCGTAAAGGGCGGCGCCGGCCAAGCTGTGCAGGCTGCGAACATCGCTCTCGGTTTCGAGGAGACCGCCGGTCTTCCCATGCTGGGAATCGTGCCGTGAGCGTCGTCGTGCCACGGGGCTTTGTCGCCTCGGCTGTTGCGGCCGGCATAAAGCCCGACGGGCAGCTGGACCTGGCACTTGTCGCAACCGAAGACGGCCGTTCCGTGCCGACAGGGGCGGTGTTCACCTCCAATCTCATGGCGGCGGCGCCGGTGCAGGTCTGCCGGGCGCACCTCGCCTCGGCGGGGTCAATGTCGGCGGCTGTGGTGCTCAACAGCGGCTGTGCGAACGCGGCGACGGGCGCCCAGGGCCGGCGGGACGCGGAACGGACCTGTGAGCTTTCGGCCCTGGGCCTGGGCGTGAGCGCTGAGAACGTCCTTGTGTGCTCGACAGGAACTATCGGCACGCCACTCGATGTGTCGAGCATCGAGGCGGCCTTGCCGCAGCTGATCAGCGGGCGCGGCTATTCACCCGAGTGCGCGGCCGCGGCCGCTCACGCCATATTGACGACCGACACGGTTCCCAAACAGGTCGTCGTCGAGGCTGAGGGCTTCGTCGTGGGCGCGATCGCAAAAGGAGCCGCCATGCTGGCGCCGAACATGGCGACGATGTTGGCCGTGCTCACGACCGACGCCTCAGCACCGCCGCCGGTGTTGCAGTCCGCGCTCGCGGCTGCGGTGGGGCGCTCGTTCAACGAGATGACCGTCGACGGCTGTACCTCCACCAACGACAGCGTCATCGTCATGGCGAGCGGCCTCGGGCGCGAGGTGCCTGTCGAGGCGCTCACCGAGGCCCTCGCCAGCGCATGTTCGGACCTTGCCGCACAGATGGTCGCCGACGCCGAAGGCGGCACCAAGGTCGTGCGCGTCCAGGTCGTAGGGGCAGCCGACACCGAGGCCGCCCGTCGTGGCGCCCGCCGCGTGGCCGAGAGCGAGCTCGTAAAGAGCTCCTGGTACGGGGAGGACGCGAACTGGGGGAGGATCGTGAGCGAGCTCGGCTCGGCCGGTACCCCGTTCGACCCCGATCGCGTCGCGGTCGCCTATGGCGATGTCACGGTCTGTCGCGACGGCGTCGGCGTCGATTACGACGAGAAGGCGCTTAGGAGCATCCTTTCTGCTCGCGAGATCGAGATCACCTGCGACCTCGGCATCGGGACTGGTTCGGCGACGATTCTCAGCGCCGATCTCACGCCCGCCTATGTCGAGTTCAACATGGGGCGCTCGTGAGCGCGACAGAGCTTCCCGCTCCGCTAAAGGCTGCCGTCCTGTGTGACGCCCTTCCCTATATCAGGCGTTTTGCCGGCCACACCGTCGTCGTCAAGTACGGAGGGAACGCGCTCGCACCGGACAACGGCTCAGCGGACGAAGGACCCGAGGACCCTGAGCGCGCCGGCGCCCAGGCACACGCCTTGGCGCGCTTTGCCGAGGACATAGTCCTGTTGCGCTCGGTCGGGATCCTCCCCGTCGTCGTGCACGGGGGTGGTCCCCAGATCGGCTCGCTGATGGCCCGACTCGGCAAGGTGCCTGAGTTTCGCGGGGGCCACCGCGTGACCGACTCAGAGACGCTCGACATCGCACGGATGGTGCTCGTTGGCAAGGTAAACCGCGACATAGTTGGGACGATCAACGTGCATGGTCCGCTCGCCGTAGGCCTTTCCGGCGAGGACGCCGGGCTGATCAAAGCGACGCCTCGCGACCCAGAGCTCGGTTATGTCGGAGACGTGCTTGCTGTCGACCCGACGATTCTGCATCGCCTGCTCGCCGAGGGCCTCGTGCCCGTTATCGCCACGATCGGCTCGGACCAGGCCGGCCAGGCCTACAACATCAACGCGGACGTGGTGGCGGGGGCGATAGCGGAGAGTCTCGGGGCAGAAAAGCTCGTCTTTCTCACAGACGTCGAGGGCATCCGCTTGGATGCCTTTGACCCGGCGACCCTGCTGCACCGTCTCGACGCGGTTGAGTTGGATGCGCTGGTCAGCTCCGGCGCGGTCGGAGAAGGCATGGTCCCAAAGGCGACCGCCTGCTCGCATGCCGTCCGCCACGGCGTGACCAGTGCGCATGTGCTCGACGGGCGGGTCGAGCACGCAATCCTGCTCGAGCTGCTCACGAGCGAAGGAGTCGGAACGATGGTGGTCGCGTGAGCTCGGCCTCTAGGCCCCCGAAGTTGCGCCGTCAACACCTCCTCGCCCGGATCCTGGCCGAGAACGCCGTCTCGAGCCAGGATCAGCTCGTTGAGCTGCTCGGACGCGAAGGAGTCGCAGCGACACAGGCGACGGTCTCGCGCGACCTCGAGGAGCTCGGTGCGGTAAAGGTCAGGGTTCCGGGCGTAGAAGGACTCGTCTACGCAGTCCCGGAGCTCCCCAAGGACCAGCTAGCCCCGCTCGACCATCTGCGCCGCGTGCTTGGCGAATGGGTCGTCGACGTCGCCTTTTCGGGCAACATCCTCGTTCTGCGCACGCCCCCGGGATCGGCCCACGTCGTCGCGTCGGCGTTGGACAGGGCCGGGCTCGAAGGGGCGATCGGGACCGTTGCCGGCGATGACACGGTGCTGATCGTGGCCGCCGAGCACATTGGCGCAGAAGCGCTCGGCGAAAGGCTTGAACAGATCACGGGAGCCCGGTCCTAAGGGACTGAAGCTACGCTCGCCGGCGGCTCCCCAAGCGAGCCGGCGATATCAAGAGAGGCAGGAATGAAGTGACAAAGCGAGTGGCGCTTGCCTATTCGGGAGGTCTTGACACCTCCGTCGCCGTCGCCTGGATGGGGATCGAGCACGGCTATGAGACGATCGCCGTCATCGTCGACGTCGGCCAGGAAGCAGACTTCGACGCCCTCGCGAAGCGGGCGGCGG
>JBEKVJ010000181.1:0-3251 GCA_049514105.1 Acidimicrobiales bacterium | reverse complement strand
CCGTCCATCACGGCGACCGACGGTCGGCACGTTCTGCGGGTGCTTGACGGGGTCGTTGCGTCGGATCGCCAAGGCGCTCCCGTGAGCATCGATCGGACCATGTGAAGGTAGATCTGTATACCGCGGACGATGGCTGTGATCTCGCGGGACGGGAAGGTCCTGAGCAGCGCGGCGCATGACATAATGCGCGCGTGGTCGCTGAAGCCGGTGACGCCCATGATCGTGGCGCGGCCGTCCTGCGGGCCAACCTGCTTGGCCCGTTCTCAATATCCCTTGGGGATCTGAGCGCGGGCCCCTGGGCTCGGCCGAGTGCCAAGCGCCTCTGCGAGCTACTACTCGTGAGCGCTGGACGGCGCCTCGCCAGAGAGGCAGCATGCGAGGCGCTTTTCCCCAATCTCGGTCCTGAGCAAGCCGCCAACGCTTTGTCCAAGGCGCTGTGGATGGCGAGAGCAGCTCTTGCAACGCTCGGGGAGCCTGCGCACAATCTCATACGCGCCGATCGCGGACATATCTGGATAGACCCGGAATGCGGCCTCGAGGTCGACCTGGACGTCATCGATGAGCTGTTGCGGAGAGGACTCGACCGCGCACCCGGTGTCCTGCGTGACGACATGCTAACCCGGGCGCTTGCCACCTCTGGCAGGCTCTTGGAAGACGAAACCTACGAGGACTGGGCGTTAGGCCCTCGCGATCGCCTGGAATGGGCACGCCAGGAGGCGCGCCTTGTTCTGGCACGCGACCGGACGAAGGGTTTCGGCCGCTCGAAGCCGGAAGCCGTGGTCGCGGCCTGGGACTCGTGCCTGTCCGGCGATCCAACCTGCGAGGAGGCCGCGTCGGCGCTGATGCAGATCTATGCCGCCCAGCAGCGCTGGTCCCTGGTGGCCGAGACCTACGAGCGCTGCCGACGCGCTCTCGAGGAGCTGGGCCTCGCGATGTCGCCGGCACTCGAGGAGATCCACGCGGGTGCTGTCCAGGCTGCTCCGCCAATATCTGTCCGGGGAACAACGCTCGGCACGCCCGGCTCGCTGCCGGTGCCCGCCCGAGAGGAGCGCAAGCTCGTGAGCGTGCTCTTCGCCGACCTGGCGAGTCCGCCGGGGGTCACAAGACTCGACCCCGAGGACCTCCAGGAGGTGATCGGCGACGGTTTGGCTGAGGCGATTTCCCAGGTCGAGTCACTCGGCGGGACGGTGACCTCGGTCTCGGGCTGCGGCCTGGCTGCGCTCTTCGGCGCTCCCGACGCGCACGAGGATGACCCGGAACGAGCCGTGCGGGCCGGTTACCGGATCGTCTCTGCAGTAGAGAGCTCCGGGAAGAGACTGACCGTTCGCATCGGCGTCGAGTCCGGGCCGGCGGTTGTCGGACCGATCGGCGGCGGAGGGCGGGTGGAATACGGGGCCGTCGGCGAGGTGGTGGCCCTAGCCGCGGCGCTGCAGTCGGCGGCCCGAACAGGCTCCGTGCTGGTAGGCCCTGCGACCCGCGCTGCCACCGAGGACAGTTTTGAGTGGGGACCGAGCGACGAGCTGGCGAGACCTGGCGGCGCCAAGCCGTTGGTCGCCTGCTACCTCGAACGTCCGAAAGTCCGCGTTCGCGGTCACCTCGCGGGACGGCGCTTCGCAAGTCAGGCAGCACTGGTGGGTCGCGATGGCGAGCTCTTGGTGCTCTCCGACTCGCTGCGTGAGGCAGTCTCGGGCAAGGGAGGGATCGTCGTTCTAGTGAGCGAGCCAGGCCTTGGCAAGACACGCCTTGTTTCGGAGTGCCGCAGGCGTTTCATGGCCTGGGTCGGGGCGGGATCGGGCCGTCTGCCGCTGTGGCTCGAGGGCCAAGGCGCCTCGTACGCCTCGTCGATCCCTTACGGGCTCTATCAGCAGTTGCTGTCAGAGTGGATCGGGGTGGCACCCGAGGAGGGAGAAGAGGTGCGCCGCCCCGCACTCGAGCGGGCGATGCGAGCGGTCTTCACCGATGAGGATGCTGTGGTCGGTCTACTCGCCCGGATAATGGGTCTCGGCGCTGGTGGGGAGACAGGCCGCCTTTCGCGCCTGAGCCCCGAGGAGCTGCAGCGGGCGACCTTCGGGGCCTTGCGGGCGCTCGTTTCGCGCCTTTCTGCCTACGGACCGACCGTACTCGTGCTCGAGGACCTCCAATGGGCCGATCCCACCTCGGTCCGGCTCACCGAGGAGATAGCCGGGCTGGTACGCAAAGGGCCGCTCCTCGTTCTGCTCACCCACCGTCCCGAGCCCGACCCCGGTGTGACAGCGCTCGAGAATGCGCTTGCCCACGATGAGGCTCTCACCTTTCGCCGAGTCGAGCTTGCTCCCCTTTCCGAGAGGGACGAGCGCGAGCTCGTGCGTTCGTTTCTCGGCGAGGGTGTCCGCGAGGAAGTCGTCGAGGCCGTCCGCAAGGGCGTGGAGGGGAACCCTCTGTTTCTCGAGGAGAGGCTGACCACTCTCGTCGAGACCGGCGCAGTCTTCCGGGACGGACGCTCGTGGAGGCTCGACCCGAACGTACGCGGCGAGGTCCCCGAGGCGCTTGAAAGGCTGATGCGCTCACGGGTGGACCGGTTGAGGCCCCGGGCGCACAACGCCATTGTCGCCGCGTCAGTGCTCGGAGTCGAGTTCGGCCTCCCGGCCCTAAGGGCAGTGACTGGTCTCAACGACCAGCTCGACGGAGTGGTTGCAGAGCTGTGCGCAGCCGGCATGCTCGTAGAGGTGCCGAGGCAGGCTGAGCGCGCCTACCGGTTTCGGCATGCCTTGATGCAGGAGGCGACGTACAAGGGGCTGTTGCGGGCGCAGCGACAACAGCTGCATGCCCGAGTGGCTTGGAGTGTCGAGGAGTCCTGCTCCGATCGCCTGGAGGAAGTCGCAACCCTACTCGGCCACCACTACGCCGCCGCCGGGGAAAATCACCGCGCGGTGCACCATCTCGGAGTGGCCGGCCTCCATGCTGCCTCGGTATTCGCGAACGAAGAAGCGATCGCCTCCTTTCGCGAGGCCCTATCGATCCTGGCGGAAGATCCATCGGACACCGACCCCGCTTCGGTGGAGCTGCGCGCCAGGCTCGCCGAGGTGCTCTGGCGCACCGGTCGTTACGACGAGTCTCGGGAGATGTTCCACGAAGCGCTAAATCTCGTGAATCCTGAAGAGTCGCTGCTCGCCGCGCGCCTCCATGTCCGCCTCGGACGGATGGAGATAAACGCCCACCGCTACGACCCAGCAGTTGCCGCATTCGATGCGGCCGAAGCGCTTCTCGGTGCT
>JBEKVJ010000180.1:0-3267 GCA_049514105.1 Acidimicrobiales bacterium | reverse complement strand
TACGTGTTCACCCGACCCTCGGGACGACCGCTGCGCCGTTCGGACCTGTCGAACGCCTGGCACGCCGCTTGTACGGCAGTAGGGATCGAGGGTGTGCACCCGCACGACCTGAGGCACTTCTCAGGTACGACCACGGCCCGTATGCCAGGGATCACGACCAAAGAGGTCATGTCACGGATGGGCCACGCGAGCCCCCGGGCGGCGCTCATCTACCAACACGCCACCGCGGAGCGCGACCACGCTGTCGCGGACTACTTGGGAGGCGTCATCGCCGAGGCAAAGCGTGCGCCTAAGTCCGGGGTAGTGCACCTGCGTCCCTAGAGAACCCGCGCCAACGTCGCGCCAACAAGCCAGGGCATAAAGCGGCCACGCATTGCGTGTAGGGCTTCTACCAGGGAGTTTATTGGAGGCGGCGCCCAGAATCGAACTGGGGTACAGGGCTTTGCAGGCCCTTGCCTAAACCACTCGGCCACGCCGCCCGGTCAAGCATCTTCACCCTGTGCCGCCGGCCTAAAGGGATCGACGTGCGGGAGGGCGGCCCAAGACTATCGCGCCGCACGTTGACGAAGTCCGGTGGGTGCGCATGATCCTTTGATCGAGAGGACCGAGGAGTGACCCGGCGATCGCGGTACGGAACCGGCGCGAAAAGCGGTGCAACTGCCTCAGGCGACAGCTAACCTGACCCGTGCAAGGCAGGGAGCCCGGTACGAGTCCGGGGCTGCCCAGCAACTGTCGTCGGGGAACAGCTCCGGGGGCGGACGAGTGCCACAAGTCAAGCGCATGCTTATAGGTGAACCGTCCGGCAGGTCCGAAGTGGCCCAAACGACCGCTCTGCGCTGAGTCAGCCCCGGACACGTTAGCGGTAAACAACCGGTACTCGTTGGTGCAGATGGGTCCTTGCTCATCGGCTTTCGGAGCGCCGTCGCGTTGGCGGCCGGTGGTGGTACGTGGGATCAGACTCCTGTGGAGTGGAACCCGCCGTCGACGTGGACGATCTCCCCGGTTGTCCGTGGGAACCAGTCTGACAAGAGGGCCACACAGGCACGGGCGACCGCTTCGGAGTCACGAACGTCCCAGCCGAGTGGGGCACGGGCGTTCCATACGCTCTCGAAGCGTTCGAAACTCGGAATCGATCGCGCCGCCACAGTGCTGATCGGTCCCGCCGCTACGAGGTTGACTCGGATTCCGCTCGGGCCCAGGTCGCGGGCAAGGTAGCGGGCGAGGGACTCCAGTGCCGCCTTGGCGACGCCCATCCAGTCGTAGCCCGGCCAGGCAACCGAGGCGTCGAAGTCGAAGGCGACGATCGATCCTCCGCCGTCTTTGCTGAGGAGCGGCGCGAAAGCCGCGGCAAGGACCTTCAGCGAGTAGGCGGACACCTCGACGGCCGTGGCCACGTCGTTCCAACCAGAGACCAGAACGCCATTTCCCAGGCAGCTGTCAGGGGCGTAGCCGATCGCGTGGACGACCCCGTCCAATCCGCCCCATCGGTCACCGAGTTGGGCCGCCACCACGCTCGCCTGTTCCTCCACGGTGACGTCGAGCTCGTAGACCTCTACCGGAGCCGGGAGCTTTCGAGCCGCGCGGTTGGTGAGCGAGAGGCCCCGACCGAAACCCGTGAGGGCCACCTGGGCTCCTTGCTCTTGGGCGAGGCGCGCCGCGCCGAACGCGAGAGAGTCATCGGTCAGCACGCCGGTGACGAGAATGCGCTTGCCTTCGAGTATCCCCACAGGTCCACCGTAGCCTTGGATTGCAGACCGGGCCTTCGACGCTACGCGAGCGAGCTCGATGTGAGGCTCCGGTACAGCGCCGAGGTCTTGGGATGGATGCCCGAGAGCGGGTTGCCCTCGAGCTCGAGTGCGAGGGCCAGACTACGAAGTGCGGCATCAACGCCGCCGCGACTGCCGAGGCTATCCTCCGCTCGCATCAACAGGCGGTAGAGCCTCTCGTCCCACGGTGACACGAGCAGGCCTTGTAGCGCCGCCCATTGGGCGAGGACCCCGTCACCACGACCGAGAGCATGCTTGCCCAGCCTGCACGCGACTTCGATTACGGAAGCCTCGATCGCCGCCGTATGGCCTTCGAGCCGCGCCCATTCGCCGCGATCGAGACCGTCGAAGGGCCGACCGCGTACGAGTGCGAGCGCACTGCGCCAGGAGTCGGGGTCGTCCGGTTTCGACGTCAGATGTTTGAAACGGTCCCAGTCGGTCTCGGCTTCCACGATCAGGTGGCGTCTTCCTTGTTTGCGGAGACGGGGCCTGCCGTCGCTCGCGGCTCCGAGCGCCCGTCTCGTCTCGGAGAGCCGGTTGGCGAGGGTCTGAAGCGGCACCCTTCGCTCTGGCCAGAGAGCCGTCGCGAACGCGTCGGTCGTCGCACCCTCTGGGTGCATTGCCAGGAACGCGACGAGCTCGGTGAGCCGCCGCCGGATCCGGAACGATTCCACGGCGCCGTCTACCCGGACGTTGCCCAGCACGGATATCACGACCGGGACACCTTGCGAAGTCGGCCCCAACCGGGTGGAGCGCGTCCGGCGAGCCACCGCCCGAACAGGATTCCCACGTGCGCGCCCGCGCGCAGAGTCCGGTCCCGGTCCGGGGCCCGGATGTTCCTCGGCATGCGGGAACATCTCCGGACCAACCTCCGGCGTTACAAGATCGAAGAGGTCGATACCGGGGATGCGGCGTCCGTCGCCCAAAGTGAGCGTGGGTTGACCGGACGGCTCTTGGGCGAGTTCCCACAGGCACCGAGCGTCCTTCGTGTCGGTGCAGCACAAGACGCCGATGCCAGCGGCCGTTTCGCAGACTCGGACCAGCTCGCCGAGAAGGGGATCGGACGGATCGCTCGCCCAGGGGGGGACGATCACGCAGGTCGAGGAGTGACCGGTCCCTTTCTTTTTGTGGACGGTGATCTCCTCCAAAGCCGCGGCGAGGTCTGCAACGTGCCTTGTGCCCTCGAGCCGAGGCATAGGGCGGTCGAACGCGACCAGGAGGAGAGTCTCGAGGTCGGACCACCGACGCGTTCCTAGCTCGACGGCAACCTCCGCGATCTTCACGCCTACCGCAGGCGGAGATCCCTTGAGGATCGTGGACCGAAGGGCCACGAGGTCGACCAGGCCGCGCCGCCCGTGAATCTCGGACAGAGTGACCAGCGCCGCGCTCTGGGCCGCAGCCGTGATGGAGGACGTGATGGGTAGGGAGGCGATTATGTGCGACTCACGCGCCAGCGTCCACGACCTGGCGACCGGGCCGGGACTGAACGGCCACTGCGGCG
>JBEKVJ010000179.1:0-3275 GCA_049514105.1 Acidimicrobiales bacterium | reverse complement strand
GCGGTGGGGATGATTCCAACGCACGAGCGCCTCGACGCCCTGGATCGCAACCGTCGAGAGGTCCACCACCGGCTGGTAGTAGACGATGAACTCATCGCGCTCGAGCGCGTTTCGCATGTCGGCTTCGGTCCTCAGGGCTTCGAGAATCGATGAGTGCAGCAAGGGCGAGTACACCTCACAGCAGTGCCCGCCTTTTGTCTTGGCGACGCTCAACGCCAAGCCGGCATCGCGCAACAGATCGTCTCCGGAGGTCTCCTCCGGACCTCCAGCGGCAAGCCCTATGGCCGCCTCCACAACGAGTCTGGTCGAACCGACCGCAAATGGCTGTGCCAGAGTGGCGATCACCAGGCGCGCAAGCTGCTCAACTTCGACTCGCGGGCCGGGACCGGCCAGGAGCACGCCGAACTCGTCACCTCCTACCCGAGCGAGGCTATCGGCGCACTGCAGGATCGTCTCGAGCCGCTCGGCGACCAACTTGAGGAGCTCGTCCCCGGCCGGATGGCCATAAAGGTCGTTCACCCGCTTGAAGTTGTGGAGGTCGATCAAAAGCACGGCAAGGCCGGCGCAGGTGCCGTTCCGCTCCTGGACGGCGTCGTCCAGATACTTGTTGAACAGCGCACGGTTCGCGAGACCGGTGAGGCCGTCGTGGAAGGCCTGGTGGTGCAGCTCAAAAGTGCGTTGTGCAACCTTGCTCTCGAGTTCGCGACCGAGGGCCAGGTGATCGAGAAGGACGAGAAGTTGGCGAACCGACACCGTCAGCATCACCGCGCCGAAGCTGTATTCGGAGACCTCATCGAGCGAGTGATGCACGTAGATCTTCCAGGCGGCCGTCAGGGCGACGCCGACGAGCGGGAGGTTGGGCCCGATGAGAGTTCGCACAGTCGGCCGCCCAGCAACGTCGCAACTGGCGATCGGGTGGTCCCACGCCCAGAGCGCGCCGAGGGCGATCAGGAGATAGCCGAGCACCCACCCGGCGTCAGTCGGGTTGCCTGTGCCGTAGCGGTGGACGGCTGTCAGGTACGAGAACGAGCAGTCGGCGACCGCGCAAGAGACGAGACCCGCTGAGACCAGGCCGAGCCTTATTCGGTAGTTGCTGCCTGCTCGGGTCGCCAGGATGATCACCAGCGAGGCGATCAGGATGTCGACGGACGGATAGGCGAGATTGAATATCTCGACGGTGACTCCGCCCGCTTGGTGGTCGTACACGGGGCTGAGCACCAGGGTCCATCCGATGAAGAACATCCCCGTCCCGATCAACACGGCGTCCAGCAGTCCCCGGAGATGAGATGCCGCAGTGCCCAACGCGTTCGGGAACGTCAACAAGCCCGCCACGGCGAGAGGCAGCGCCAAGCCGATGGAGACGTCGGCTGCCAATGAGGCGCTGACCGGCTGGCCGCGCAGGAGGTCGTAGTAGCACCAAATCGCGTTTCCGCATTGGGTTACGAGAAAGGAGGCAGTCAACAGAGCCCAGCCTGTGCAGCGTTGCCGATTGCGACGCGCTGCCTCGGCACACACAGCCACGGCCACAACGCCCGCCGACAACTGCACGAGATTGTCCACGATGAGTCTCGTCACGCTCGCGCCCAGGACGATCATCCAAACCAAAAAGAGCGTGCTCACAAGACCGAAGAGAGCGGCGACCAAGCCGAATCGCTCGTTGCAGCGTCGGTTCGACGTCTTGAGTTCCTCTGCCGACGCTGTGGCGCGACTTGCCGGCAGTTCGTTCGCCTCTCGATCTCCGGGGAGGAGCTCGCGAGATCGTTCGGTCGGGTGTGTATCCGGGGCGATGACGGTCTGGTCCGTGTTGACGGTCATCGGTTGTCGCCGCCTGAGATCCAAATGGAAGGGCCGAGGAATTGAGGCTTCGGTCGCTTTGCGCTCCGGCGCCTCGTCGCGCACCGGACCCGGCGCTGACAACTGCGCGCTGTCGGCTTGAGCGGAGACCTTGTCGCGCGCGCCACCCGTTCTCGATGGAGCTTGGAGGCGCCCGGGCGCGAGGTCACCTTGAGGGTATCGGCATCTCCCGCTCTTCAAAGACCAGAAGAACTGGATCGATCACCCCGCGATCACCCCGCTTGGACGAACCATCGATTCTCATCGCCTCGAGGAGCCGTGAGGCGGGTGTCGCCGATCCTCGCCGGGCAAGATCCAGGCGACGGAACCGGTCTTGACGCCCCGTCGTCCGAAAGGCGGAACAAGATCAGACAAGCGGCCGGCTTCTTGGCAGAGAGACAGGAGCCCTTCGTTACAGGGCCTGTGCGACGGCCGTCGGCCGCGCTTGCAGACTTCGTCGGGTTGCGACCTGGTCCGGATCGCGGAGTTCGCTACTTGGCGGCACCGGGGGGAGTGGCCGAGGCGCTAACGGTCCAGCTGCAGGTCGTCTTGACCGCGAACTTGTAGGTGCCGGCCTTCTTGAACAGAAGCTGGCCGCCCCCACCGAGGCCGGGGCCCTGGCGGGCGACGGTGACGCTCGACTGGCCCTTTCTCGTCGAGCTCAGCACGAAGTCACCCTTTCTTGTTCCGCAGTCGAATCTCCATGTCAGGTACCACTTGGAGGGGAGCGCGACGGAGCGAAGCACCTTGTTCCCCTTTCCCGAGGATTGCAGGTAGTACTTGGTGGCGGCTGCGGGGCTCATCTGAGCCGGAGATTGATTCGAGACCGAAGCTCGCAAAGCGCCGGTAGTGGTCGCAGAGGCAGAGCCGCCGAGAGCCACCACGGTGCCGAGGAGCGCAACTGCCATCACCGAGGCGACGAGTTTCGACGGAAGTAGCCGTGCCCGCACCTTGGCGTCGCGACCGGAGTGGAAACCGAAGACCTTCATGGCCATCGCCTTTCTTGGCTGGAGAAGTACCGACTGAGCATCGGCGGCATATCTCTGCAAGTTGAGCAGAGATCGTGGTACTGCTCCAAAGAGACAAGTTTAGGTTCTCTTGTTCCCCCGCTTCCTCGAACAGGCTATTGCCACGTTCTTGGGCTGTGACACGTACCGGGGCAGCATTCTCGATGGGCGATAAGAGGTTTGTCTCAACCGTGGCCTCCACTCGCGGGGTGAGAGTGAGGGTGATTTGAACCGGGGCACCTGTAAAGACATGCCACCGTAGGCGGCTTGGATCCGGGCCGTCGTTGACGATCCCGTCCTAGAAGCGATTGTGAGCCCGACAAGAGTCGTTCATTTCTCTGGCAGTCAGCGACCCTGCCCCAGGGTGAGAACGAGGGTGATGGACCGTATCAGCTCACTCGGGCATGACAATCCACGCCAAGCGAGGCAAGGATG
>JBEKVJ010000178.1:0-3304 GCA_049514105.1 Acidimicrobiales bacterium | reverse complement strand
AGACGGAGATCTCCGTTGGCCAGCTCGTCGCCGACGATCCCTTCGACGTCGTGATCACGACCGAGAAGCTGCCATCCGCGAGGCTCGCGGTTCCCGGCAGGTTCTGAGCAGTAACGTCGAATCGTGTCGTGGGACTGTTGAAGACACCGCTCAAAGCTGAATGAACGGTGTCGGCGGCCGACACGTGAGCTACTACTTGCTGGCCGCACGCCGCAAGTGCGAGACCGCACACGACGCTCACACTGGCGGTGACGATCTTGCGCCTGAGTCGCATCAGACTCGCTCCTCGCCTAGGGGTCGCCCCGAGTGTACTCCTGGCTGGGACTTTCTATTTACGATCCAGCCATCGTTCGAGATCGCCAGCGGGCAGTGGGGGGCTCCAGTGGAAGCCCTGCCCATAATCGCATCCGAGGGTGCTGAGCCACTCGACCTGGCGGCTGCCCTCGACGCCTTCAGCCCCGACCTTGAGCTGCAATGCGTGCGCCAAGGACACGATGGCCTCGACGATGACGGCGTCACGGCGATCAGTGCCAAGGCCGTCCACGAAGGCGCGATCTATTTTCACCCCGTCTACAGGTAGCTGCTTGAGGTATGCGAGAGAGGAGTACCCGGTGCCGAAATCATCGATGTCGAGGAGCACTCCGAGACCTTTGAGGTCTGAAAGCACGCGCAGCGACCATTGGACGAGGTCGATCACGGCGCTCTCGGTCAGCTCGATATGGAGGCACTCAGGAGCGAGCCCGCTAGCCGCTATCACCTTCGCAACGGCCCCGACGAGGTCACCGCTTGCGAGCTGACGGGCAGAGACGTTGACCGCCACCCAGAGTCCTGCCGCGGCCGGAACGCGCTGCTTCCAGACACGCAGTTGTCCTAGGGCTTCACTCATCGCCCAGGCTCCGATCTGGACGACCGCGCCCGAACTCTCGGCGATGGAGAGGAAGTCGACAGGGTGCATCACACCTCGACGGGGATGGCGCCAGCGCAAGAGCGCCTCGACACCGACGGTACGCCCAGAAGACAGCTCGACGACGGGCTGGTACTCCAGGAAGAACTCACCTTTGTCGAGAGCCACAGAGAGCTCTGCTTGCAGACCGAGTCGGTCGACGTAAGCCTTGCCGAGACGGGGCTCGAAGAACGTGTAGTCGTCGCCCCCGGCGTCTTTGACCGCATACAACGCGACATCGGCGTCTTGGAGGAGCTTTTCGCTAGGAGTGTCCGGCTGGTCAGCCATCGCGACCCCGACGCTCGCTTTGACGATGAAGTCGCGCCCCGCGATGGTGAACGGCGTTCTCATGGCAGAGCAGACGCGAGACGCCACCGCCGCGACCTCGTCGACGCCAGAGGCGTCGTCGAGAAGGATGGCGAACTCGTCGCCTCCGATACGCGCGACGGTATCTGCCGGGCGGACGCATGAGCTCAAACGCTCTGATGCCGCAATCAGGACCTCGTCACCACTCGAGTGGCCGAGGGTGTCGTTCACGTCCTTGAAGCTGTCGAGGTCACAAAGCATCACAGCGACGCGGCGGGTTGGCGATGCCCGCCGGGAAAGGGCGTGCTCGATGCGGTCACCGAACAGCACCCGGTTGGGCAGGCCCGTCAAGGAGTCGTGGAGGGCGAAATGCACGAGCTCGACCTGATTCGCTCGCAGCGTGCTGACGGCGTACTGCATCTGGTCGGTGAGGCGGAAGTTCTCAACCATCGTGAGCACCTGGCGGGTAAGCAGAGCAGCGATGACGCAAAGGCCGGCGATCAACACGAATGGTCCGAGGCGGTGCGCCGCGAGGTCTTTCACAACCCCGGCCGTGATGGCGACGGCAATGAAGCCGTAGGGGAGGGCGAGTTGCCACGTCGAGGGGCCCTCGACGTGCTCGCTCGGGCGCGCGGCGCGATCCATGGGCCATAGCGGTGCGAGAGCGATGAGTAGCCAACCGGCGACGCGTCCCGCGTCGACGAGGGTGTCGTAATGGAACGAGCTATGCGCCAAGTAGGCCAGGCTGCTGTCGCTGACGGTCAGACAGAACAAGCCGGCGACGACGAACGCGAGCGCTTGGCGTTGCCGGTTGCGGCCCTGGGCAAGCACGCTTATGCCGACGGTGGCGACAATGACGTCGCTTATCGGATATGCGAGACCCACTGCCTGGGAAAAGACACTTCCAGAACCAGAGTGGTAGACGGCGCCAAGTGCGGTCGTCCAGCTCACGATCAATAAGGAGCCCGCCACGATCAAACCGTCGAGCGGCATACGAGCACGCAAGAGCCCGTCTCGGGGTACCAGAGGAAACAGGAGCACGCCTATCGCGGCGAGTGGCAGCGCGACGAGGAAGGCCGCATCGGCAAGCGAGGGGAACGGGATGGCACCGTTTCTTGCAAAGTTGTACCCGGTGAGGATGGCTTGCCCGATCGCCCAGAGCGTCGCAAATGAGCCGATCCAGATCCATGCCAAGCGCAGCTCGGGCGCAGCTCGCCGGCCGAAGACGAAGCAGCAGGCGGCCGCGACGCTGGCGGCGGCAAGCTTGACGACGATGTCGATGTCAACGCTGTGAGCCCGGCCGTTCGGATTGGCGGCCATCCATATGACCACAAGAGCCAGAAAGACCGCAGCCCCGGCGGCGGTCGCAGCAAAATGGCGCGAGGACCTGCCGTCTAAGTCGACTGGTGGGAGCGTCGAGGGCTGATCGGCTTGCGGGGCAACCTCGGGCGCTTCGGGTGCCGGCATCTCGGCACGTGCGGGAGCGCTCGCTGTCGCCGTCGAAGCGGTGTCCACTCCCATGATCCTTGTCGTTCCAGCACTCTCTGCCGGACTCGGCGTGGTCAAGCTTGCCCAGGCTCTTCGATCCGCCGCTCCGACTGTGCCCCCGGACGCCCCGCAGGCACCTTGAGAATATCCGCCCAGGGCGTTGTGCTCTGACCAGAGCCGCTATTGAGGTGACCGAGGCGGACCCAGCAGTTTGACCATCGGTCGGCTCTGTTCGACGGCACGGCATTGTTCCTGGTCAGCAACGCAGAGCCTCTTCGGGGCTCGCCGTGACGAGCGAAGACTTTGCGACCTGTTCAGCCGTTGCCGTGCTAGCGACTGAAGAGCAGAATTGCGTCGTCCGTTCCGGTCGGACACCGAAGCCTCTGTAGTGCCAGAGAGCCTGTAGGTCAGCATGGTGGCGGAGGGCTCCACGAGAACCCTGGATTGTTGCCTTGAGCACGAGCATCAGACTTCTGATTTCCCTGCCCTCCCCGGGACGGATACTCAACAAGGTCAGCGAGGGAGGCAGTGATGGACGTCGTTCATCCCCGGTGCGCCGGGATCGAC
>JBEKVJ010000177.1:0-3361 GCA_049514105.1 Acidimicrobiales bacterium | reverse complement strand
GACGATCAACGCAGGTGAGTTTGGCGAGACGCTTCCGGCGCGGATGGCGCCACCGCTCAGACGTCCGGTAGCCAGCACGGGGGTCGAGTTGTGAAGATCACCTTCGTGCTCCCGGGATTCTCTGCGCGACCCGTCGGTGGCTATGCAGTCGTTTATAAGTATGCCAACGAACTCTCGCGGCGCGGCCACTCGGTCACGATCGTGCATCTGCTTATCACTCCACCTCCTGGCATCAAGTGGCCGAAGTCCTGGCTCTGGCGCACCTGGTTTCTGCTGACGACAAACCAAGGGAGACCCCTTTGGTTTGACCTCGACGAGGCGGTCAGCACGACATTGAAGCGCAAGCTGCGGTCGCACTCCGTGCCGCGCGCAGACGCCATCTTCGCCACTGCATGCAATACAGCTCTTCCGGTTGCTCAGTTGCCACCGGATAAAGGTGCCAAGTTCTACCTGATGCAGCACTACGAGAACTGGGACCGTAGCGACGCAGAGGTCGCCACGACATGGCGTCTACCGATGCACAAGGTGGTCATCGCCCGGTGGCTCGAGGAGATCGGCGTCGCGCTCGGGGAAGTCGACCGGCTTACCTATATTCCGAACGGTATCGATGCACAAGAGTTCCCTTTGCTGGTAGTGCCCGAGAAACGGGCCTCGAACACGATCGGGCTCCTCGCTCATGACGCCGAGTGGAAGGGGACCGCCGATGGCGTGGCCGCCATCGCGCTGGTGCGCGAGCACTTTCCAAGGACAACCCTCACACTGTTCGGCGCCAATCCGCGTCCAGGCTGGCTGCCCGGGTGGGCCAATTACATCGAGAACCCTTCGCACAGTAGATTGAGCGAACTCTACAATTCGTGTGCGATATTCCTGCACCCTAGTTGGACGGAAGGGTTCCCCCTTCCACCGGCAGAAGCGATGCTCTCCGGTTGCGCGTTGGTGGCCGCTGCAAACCGAGGGGTCCGAGAGTATGCGATAGAAGGGAAAACAGCACTGCTGGCTCCGATCTGCGACCCTGAGGCGTTGGCAAAACGTGTGCGCTCGCTACTTCTCGACCCCAAGTTGCGTTGCCGGCTCGCCTGGAGCGGACACAACGCAATGGCGAGCTTCACATGGGATCGGGCGGCTGATGCAATGGAAGCAATGCTCACCGAGCACGTAGCGTCTAGCGTGTAGCACTATCGGCGAGTGCCTTTTCTTCATGCTTGAGATTCGCCTCGGTCTTTTCCTGGTTCCGCGAGAAACCAGTATGTTCGCTGACCGAGCCGTCTTAAGATGCCATCGCCGAGCCCGACAAGAAGGATCGCCATCTCCCGCAGAGCAGCTGAGGGACCATTCACAACCGCGTACGCCCAACCGAGAGAAAGCAGTTGGGCCAAGTAGACTCCTATAGGAATCCGCCCGCGTAGAAGCAGGAATGTCGAGTTCCTCACGACGTAGTAAAGTCGCTGACCAGTCTCGTAGCTCCGCATCCTTCCTCTGACCTCGACAGACTTACCGATCTGATGGTCCATTAACACGTCGGTATATTCGAAGACGCGCCAACCATGCGACCGCACTGTCGCGCAGAACGCGTGATCTACCTGATCCATGAACAGCGACTCATCGTAAGGAATGGTTTCAGCGACCTCTCTTCTCACCAGATTGCCGCTAGTGATAACCAGGCGCCTCTCCCGCAACCCGTGTGTGCTGGCAATAACGCGGCTGTCACGCCCAGCGCATTGCCAGGGACCATGGGGCGCCTTGACCGGCTTATAAGCTAGTCCTACCACTCCGCACTGCTCGCGCGTACGCGTGTCCAGAAGCTCTAGAGATCCGAGAAGAGTGTTGATGGCGCCTGGGTACAAGAGAGTGTCTTGGTCAAGCGTGAGCACCCAGTCATGATGGCTTCCCTCAGCGGTAAGGTGACGGACCCCAATATTGAGTGCCGCTGCGACACCAAGATTCCGATCAAGCCTGATGAGCACAACGCCTGGCAATTGCTCCAATTGGCGCATGAGCGTGACTTGGGAATGCGATCCGTTGTCGACGACGACGACGCGAACCACTTGTCGTGAAGTCTCCAAGAGGGCTTGCACAAGCGCCGCGATATCAGGTTCATAAGTGACAACTACTGCGGCCACCGAGCCCGTACCGCTCTTTGATCCGTCACCCAACGGTGAGAACGTCATGCCGACCCGAATCGAGATGTGCAAGAGTCGACATCGAATGCAAGGCAAACCGCCGTCGACAACCTGACGTGGCTAGGGAGCGTGTTCACAAGAGATACTCCTTTCGGTCTCAGCGGGGTCCTCTGCCTCGCAAAAATATTAGGGTCCGCGAAGGATCCCGGAAAGGCCAGGTAGATGGCGGCATACACGTCGATACTTTCACGTACCTAGTGGACGGGTTCGCTCGTCTGACCGGAGCTTGGACCGACTTTCGTACATTACGCGTAGTGGAAACACTCTTTCCGCGCGATGCCATCTACCTGGGATGACGCGAAAGTCGCGCGAAGCGCAGCTCGGCGCGGGAACGCCGACCAACAGCGGAGAGGACCTCGATATGTTCCTGCGCGTCCTCCTGGCTGGGCGAGCGATCGCCTACGAATCGTCAGCAGTGATCTGGCACGTCCATCGCTCCGATTCCGAGGCCCTGGGCCGCCAGATGTACAACTACGGACTCGGCCTGACGGCGTACCTGGCGAAGCATATGCTCGACTCCTCGACGCGCTGGCAGATGCTCAGGCGCGTCCCGCGCGGCGCGAAGCGTTTGATCTACTTGTGGTCTCGAGCTCGCACAGCACAGGAGGGCCTTCCGCGGGCAGCTGCCAACGGCGGGTATATAGGTGCCGAACTGCGAGGGATGATTGTGGGCCCGTTCGCGTACTGGCGATCTCGACGCTTGGAGCGGGCGTTCCCGGGTAGCACGGTGTGAGTCAGGGGCCAACGGCGAGTTCGTAGATTGTCGCACCACCGCGGCTGTACAGGATGCGCCAGCCGGGGGCACGGTCCATCGCGGCCACGAACGAGCGGCACTGTGCCGCCGTGGCCATGCCGTACTCCTCGGCGTAGGCGAACATACTCGGGGACACCACGAAGTACCCGGGTGCCGTCACCCCACCTCCGTAGGAAGCGATCTCCGTCGTGACGAACGGGATGTCTGCCGGGCTGAGTCGCGTGATTCCCGCATACGCAGTGCCGAGCAAGGAGTCGACTACGAGTCGTCAGCAGTGATCTGGCACATTCATCGTTCCGACCCTGAGGTTGTGGTCCGCCAGACCAGATGTATGGTGTGCTCGGCCTCGCGGCGTACTTGGCGAGGCACGCGCCTTGACCCTTCGACGACCTAGCAGAAAGGTGCGGGATGTCCGTCCTCCAAGCTG
>JBEKVJ010000176.1:0-3373 GCA_049514105.1 Acidimicrobiales bacterium | reverse complement strand
CGCGCTTGATTGGCGACCAGGTCGGGTGAAGCAGCCCAGGCGCTCGACACTGGATCCGGGTGAAGCCATCACGCTCCAGCTGCGCCTTGGTGTCGGCACTTCGGTACTTGCGCGCTCTTGCGACCTCGAAACTGATGCCAGATGCCGTGAGCAGTTCGGCGTGCTGGGAGAACACAGCCGAGCCATACCCGTCTGCCCCGTTCTGGTCAACAGGACGGTGGCGCTCGTTTGCAGCATTCCGCGGCTCAGCGTTCCGGGTGATCCGTGTCACGACCTCTTCGGACGATTTTCTTTGCTTAGTCATTGCCCCTCCTTTCGTAGTCATTGACCTTCCAACAACTGCACCAATTGCGGAACCGAGACGAGCACGCGTCGCCCGAGGCGCATCACTGGCAACTGGCCGTCCCGTGCGGCCTGGTAGGCAGTTCCCCTCCCAACCTCGAGAAGGTCCGCAACCTCCTCGATGGTGCAGGTCGCCCTACCTGACGCGATTAGCTCGGAGAGCGTCATTTCGTAGCTCGGACGAACGGGCGGAGGCAGAGCTCGAGCTCCTTCGCCTCAAGAACCCCCGCAAGCCTGCAGCGCACTGCGACTCTCGGCTGAGCCTGGCCCTTCTCGATCCGAGCCAAGTGACCTGGATCGACACAGGCCTCCCGGGCGGTCGCCCGCAGCGTTTTGCCCTGCTCGAACCGGACGACTTGAAGAGGTGATGGCTCCACTTACAGGAGGATAGATCAACGTGGAGGTTGAGTCAACACCCAAACAGAATTATCTTGACCTATGTAGAGTCAGTCGATTACAGTAGCAATATGACCTCAAGTTGGAACCCGCACGCCAAGCGCTCTCGCCTGACCCCGAATCAAGTCGTGGCACACAACATCACGATTTATCGGGAACTGCGAGGGTGGACGCAGAAAGAGATGTGCGATCACCTCGAGCCGTTGCTCGGACGGCGATGGTCACCGGCGGTCCTGTCTGCGGCAGAGCGGTCGGCTAGCAGCCAGCGACTCCGCGAGTTCAACGCAGATGAACTTGTGGCCTTAAGCCGGCTCTTCAAAATCCCGGTCGGCGCGCTCCTTCAGCCGGAGGAGGGGACCGCAGTCGTCGTCCCCGACAAGAAAAACGGGCTTTCGCGCGGCGAGATGGCGTCTGTGATAGCGGCCGTTGACAGCGTCGAGATACGTAGGCAGGCCGTGCTGACATCGAGGCGAGTGTTCGGCGTCGCGTTGGAGGCCCTCGACCTCGACCTGCCAAGGGGTGACCTCGCTGTCGCGTCGGCGGAGTCGGCCAGCCATCTGCCGAAGATCGACCTCATGAAGGCGTTGGCGGAGTCGGCCAGCCCTCTGCCAAAGAGCGACCCCATGGAGCCGTTGGCGGAGTCGGCCGGCGCTTAGTTCGATTCGGCAATTAGCAGCGAGAGAGGGCGACATGAGTGCAAGAGGAACGGTTGTGCGGCGAGGCAAGAAGTGGTCGGTCGTCCTCGACCTCGGAGTCGTGAACGGCAAGCGGGTTCGTAAGTGGCACTCCGGTTTCACGAGCGAAAAGGCCGCCGAGAAGGCGCGTACGGCACTCCTCAAGAGCCTCGACGACGGCACGTACGTCGCGCCGAGCTCCGAGTCGGTCGCCGCCTATTTCGATCGCTGGCTCGCGGCCATGCCGGTGACGGTGCGGCCTTCGACGGCTTCGCTTTATCGCACGCTCGTTGAGGCCTATGTAAAGCCTCGGCTCGGCCAGGGTCGGCTCGAGGATCTCTCGGCGCCGGCGCTGAATGCCTTCTACGCCGATCTGCTCACTTCCGGCCGGCGACGTGGCGCCGTGGCCGCTCCCCTATCGGCGACGTCAGTTCGCAATGTGCACCGCGCGGTTCACCGGGCACTTGCCGACGCCGTTCGCTGGGGAGTGCGCCCCCGCAATGTCGCAGACTTCGCGGACCCTCCGAAGACCTCGACGCCGGAAGCGCGGGTATGGGGCTCCGAGCACCAGCGCGCGTTCCTGGTCGCAGTCGAAGCCGACCGCTTGGCCGGTCTCTGGCGCCTGGCGGCCATGACCGGGATGCGCCGCGAAGAGCTTGTCGGGCTCCGCTGGGCTGACGTTGACCTTGGGGCCGGTCTTGTCAACGTTGCGCAGGTGGCAACGATGGTCGGTGCCAACGTCCACTACGGCGAGCCGAAGACTCGGAAGTCGCGTCGCTCGATCGCTCTCGATCCCCGCACGCTTGCCGCTCTCAAAGCCCATCGCAAGCGCCAGCTTGAGGAGCGGCTTGCGTGGGGCACCGGATGGAACGACACAGGCCTTGTGTTCACGCACGAAGACGGTCGGGCGCTCAGGCCTCCACACGTCACTCGCATGTTCGGCCGCTTAGTAGCCGCTGCCGGCCTCCCGGAGCTCACCTTCCACGGCCTCCGACACTCCCATCTCACGACACTTCTGCGCGAAGGGCAACCGGTCCACGTCGTGAGCGCCCGCGCCGGCCACTCGTCGCCGGCGATCACCCTCAGCATCTACGCTCACGTACTGCCTGGCGACGATGAAGCGGCGGCCATTGCCGCGGCCAAAGCGCTTGGCGAAAACTTTTAGCCGGGCAGACCCGCACTAGCTCGAAGAGTCCGCGAAAGCGTCTCAGCCAGAACCGGAACGACCACGCGGTCGTAGGCGGCTCCGGCGACATCTTTCACG
Source organism: Acidimicrobiales bacterium (assembly GCA_049514105.1). Classification (GTDB taxonomy): domain Bacteria; phylum Actinomycetota; class Acidimicrobiia; order Acidimicrobiales; family Bog-793; genus Fen-455. The sequence continues at coordinate 697 of JBEKVJ010000176.1, read as the reverse complement.
ACAGCGACTGCTCGACTGAGACGTTCGTGCGGTTGCCGTCGTCCAACGGATCGGATTGGGCCAACTCATTGAGTGCCGAACGCAGCCTTTGACGATCAGCCTCGGAAAGCATCCGCTCGGCAGCCAACTGATCATTGAGGTGATCGATCTTCTCCTCTCGCGTTGCCCAGCCATGCGGCCGCCCGCATTTCCGGCAAAAGGGACCCGGTCGCACGTCGGTGAGGGGCCCCCGCGTTATCGCGGCGCCACAGCTCTCGCACATAGTGAGTACACGCGAACCGCAAATCTCACAAAATGTGTCGACCTCCTCCGCGTCTGGTGACCCTGGATTCATGGGATCCAAGTCAACGTCCGGACTCCACGCCATCCCCCCAGACGGGGGTCGTAAGGCCAACCGTCGCGCGGGATCGACGACATCGTGCGAAATGATGTGACCTTCTCGGCGACACGCTGCGCACGTTTTCGGCATCCACCTCTCCCAGTATTGTTGGAGTGGGTTGCAATCGTGGTTGCATTACCCGACGGCCGCGGTAGTCGGAACGTCGAATCCTCGAAGGATTCGCAGCTGAGGACTGGTGTCGGAGGGCGGATTTTCCCACATACGACACGCGAGACGATTTGGCAACTGGCCGCGTGACCAGGTCCTCAGTCTCTACCTCCCATAGCGCACAGGCTACGACTACAATGTAGTCATGAC
>JBEKVJ010000175.1:0-3404 GCA_049514105.1 Acidimicrobiales bacterium | reverse complement strand
TGATAGACGCTTAGCCTGCACTGTGCCAGCAGAATTGGGATTCTTTCGCCTTACAAATCCCTGGTCAGCGCGCTCGGAGGAACTCGAATCCCCAACCTTCTGATCCGTAGTCAGATGCTCTGTCCAATTGAGCTACGAGCGCAGCGCGAAGGCGCCACCTTACTTGACTTGCTGGGATCGGCACCCGCAAGCGGCAGTGCTGACCGCCCTCGGGCCGACTCCGAGTGCAATCCTAGACCTGTTCGCCCAGAATCGAACCAACCGTCGGGACTGTCAGGCTCGACGGTTGGTTCGTTGTAGGCAGGCCAAGATTCTGGCCGGGCCGGATGGCAATGTACGCTTGAGCTGGGCGATTGCCCGGGCTGCGATGGTGATCCAGCGAGAGGATCCGACGATGACCTGCTGGCAATGTGGCGAACCGCTTCCGCCGGACGTCGGATTCTGTAGGGCGTGCAGAGCTTTTGTGCGACCACGGAGTGCGCCGCTGATCCGGCCTGGGTTCGCAACCGGCGCGCCGCAAGAGCCATTGAGGACGGCCCCCGACGTCGCTGGCATGGCGCCGGCGAGTTCGGTGCCGGCGGGACTCGAATCGACGCCTCAGTTCTCGGCGTCGCCGACGCTGTCGATATCGCGGCTGGCTGCTCCCGCAGCGGCCTGGAGCTCTTCGTCGTCGACGTTGCGTCCGAGGATTGCCTCGAGCGGGGGAGGTCGGAATAGGAACATCAGTGACGGGCTCGTCGTCGTGGGAACTGCGTTCGTATTGATCTCGCTTTTGCTTACCTGGTACCGCGTCACGATCACGCCGCTAGGCGTGCAGTTCTTCGAATCGATCGAGCGCGCCTTCTTGTCGCGCCTTTTTCCACAGGCCGCGGCAGGTCTAGGCGGGATTACGGGCCCGTTGACGTTGTCGGTATCTCCGCTCGACAAAGCGGCAGGAGGATGGCGTTGGGCGGTCCTCGTGGTGTCAATTGTCATTCTGCTGGAGGTTCTCTTGGCTGTCAGCTCGGGAGTGACGAGACAGCCAGTCGCGACTTGGCCTCACTCAGCGATTCTCCTCGTGCTGACGGTCGCCAACCTGTTTCTTGTCATCGCGGCCTTTGTTGATCTGCCATACGGCGCGACGCCTGCCGGCTACCTGACCGTTACTCGTGGACTGGGCGCGTATCTAGGTCTGTTGGCGGGACTCGTCGCGTGCGGCGGCACACTGGCGGTCCTCGTCAAGAGCTCTGTGGGCGAGGGCACACGTTGAACAGCAGGGCGCCGCGACACATCTGGGCGGGTACGCGGGAGAAGCTCCACACACAGGAGTGTGAGCTGGGGCTGAGAATCAGAAGCCGGGCACAACGGCTGGCTGGCGGCGTGTTGTCCACAGGTTCAGCCTGTGAAGTCGTCGACCCGGCGAGTGCAGGTGTCGGCTTCGAGAGCGGTAACGCCAAGGACTTCGAGGCGGGCGAAAATCTCATTCGCGCAGCGCTAACTGCGATCGTATTCGGTGAACCCGAAGGCGATCGAGGGTGAAGATTCTTGAGCGGAGAGGGAGGTGTGAGTGAGCGAGCGAGGTCTTCACGTTTGGCGGTGACCAGGCACTTCTGACCGAGTTCTCGACGCGACTCGCGGGTTAATGAGCGCGTGCTCACATCACCCTTGAGCGGTCCCAGCGGGGATCGGCCTCGACGATGCCGAGACTGAGGGACTCGAGCTCGGCGACGAGGGAACGCAACCGTCGCTCGTTATCGATCCAAGGGCCGTAGTCGTCCAGCTGCTCGTCGCTCATGAGCCGGGTGACGGTCTTGGCCGTCACCTTGCGGGTCCACTGGTGATAGGGACCGTGCAGTACCGGGGGTTCAGCGTGGCAGCGACAGTTGGGCTTGCCACAGCGTGCCAGGCGCTCGGTCATCGTCCCGGGCAGGACGAAGCCGACCTCGGCGAGGGCACGGGCAATGCGGCGAGCCTCAGCTTGCTGGGTGGGGGTGGGTGGCACCACTCAACCTTGGCACCGGGGATCCACCAGCTGGGTCATATCCGTAAGTATATATGTTGTATGACAGAGATCGACCTGTCCGCCTGGGTGCCCCGCGGCGTCGACGAGCGTGCCGGTGCCTTCGCCCGGGCGGTGGTCGCCCGGGCTGACCCGCCGTCGTGGTCCCGGGCCCGCTCGTTGTTGTGGGCGGCCAGCCGCCTGTGTGCCTTTGCCCTTTGTTGCGGGTTGGACCCCGAGCCATCCGTTGTGCTCTCGAGCGCGCTGATCGAGCGCTTCATCTTGGTCGGGACGAAGAGCTGGTCGCCTGCGGGGCGACGCACCCTGCGCTCGGACCTCTCCTTTTGGCAAAGCGGGTCCTTAGTCCCGCGCCAGGCCCGATCCCGCTCGGGCGCGAGCGGGCCAAGGCCCCCTACAGCGAGTCCGAGCTCGCGGCCTACCTGGCCCTCGCCGACGCCCAACCCACCGTTGCCAGACGCCAGCGTGCCTCGGGGCTGATCGCCCTCGGGGCGGGGGCGGGACTGATCGGGGCCGACCTGCGCCTTGTGAGAGGCGGCGACGTCATCGAACGATCCGGCGGTGTCCTCGTCGTAGTGAGGGGGCGCTCTCCCCGGGTCGTCCCGGTGCGGGCCGAGCTTCACCCTCGAGAACTCGATGCCGCCCGCTTTGTGGGCGCGGGGTTCATCGTGGGCGGGGCCGAGCCGAACCGGCGCAACGTGACGAGCCCTCTCATCGCCTCGCTGGCGGGCGGAGGGGACCTGCCGAGGCTGTCTTTGGCCCGACTGCGTTCAACCTGGGTGTCGCGATGCGCGGCCGACATCGGCCTGGCCACTTTCATGGCGGCCGCCGGGGTGCGCTGCTCCCAGCGCCTGGGCGACGTGGTGGCAGACCTCGATCCGGGCGACGAAGCCCATGCGGTGAGGCTCTTAGGCGGAGGCAGGTGAACGATCCGGCGATACTGGCACGCCTTTTGGATGTCATCGACGCCTCGGGGGTGCCAGGGCGCCTCGAGGCCTTGCTCCCAGTCGGGGTGCGGCCCCGACAGCTCAGTGTTCGCACGTTGCTTACAGGGATGCTCCTCACCTTGGCTGACGGACGACCGGCGCATCTGTCTCGGGTGCACCGGGCACTTGTGGGACTTGACAAGGAGAACCGCCGTTGTCTGGGCGTCGTCTGCGAGTCCAAGCACGGCCTCCACACCTTGACCTACCGCCAGGTCGAATACACCTTCTCCCTCATCGAAGAGGTGCTTAGCAAAGACGTTCCCGACGGTGCACCCAAAGAGTTGCTCCAAGAGATCCTCGACGCCCTCCTCGAGGCCAGTGTTGGCGAGAAGTACACAGCCCGCTCCAGGTCGCTCGCTATCGACTGGACCGACATCGAGAGCTTCTCCACGAGACTCACCAAGAAAGACGGCACCTATACC
>JBEKVJ010000174.1:0-4190 GCA_049514105.1 Acidimicrobiales bacterium | reverse complement strand
TGTTGCCTTGAGCACGAGCATCAGACTTCTGATTTCCCTGCCCTCCCCGGGACGGATACTCAACAAGGTCAGCGAGGGAGGCAGTGATGGACGTCGTTCATCCCCGGTGCGCCGGGATCGACATCTCCAAACGTGACGCGAAGGTCTGCGTGCGGATCCAAGGTGCGGGTCGCGCGAGAGCGAGATCGACCGTCACGACGTGGGAGGCGGTCACGAGCTGCGTGACCACCTCATCGCCGAGGAGGTGACGCTCGTCGTGATGGAAGCGACCTCGGACTACTGGAAGCCCTTCTACTACCTCTTGGAGGACGCCCCCTTCGAGGTGATGCTCGTGAACGCCAGGCACACAAAGGGCATCCCAGGACGCAAGACCGACGTCTCCGACGCCGCCTGGCTCGCCGAGCTCGGCGCGCACGGACTCGTCCGGGGATCCTTCGTCCCGCCCGAGCCGATCCGACAGCTCCGTGACCTCACACGGACGCGCACCGCGATCGCACGAGAGCGCGGACGCGAGGTCCAGCGCCTCGAAAAGCTCCTCGAGGACGCCGGGATCAAGCTCTCCTCGGTGGCGAGCGACATCACCGGCGTCTCTGGTCGGGCGATGCTCGAGGCGCTGATCGCAGGAGACCGGGACCCCGCAGGACTGGCCGATCTCGCCAAGCGACGCATGCCCTTGCCCGGTTGCATCTCGACCTCATCGATGGCCACAGTCGCGCTATCGAAGAGCTGGACGAACGTATCGAGCAGGCGATGCAACCCTTTCGTGCAGCCCGGGACCTCATCGTCACCATTCCCGGGATCTCCACCGTCGTCGCCGATGTGATCATCGCCGAGACCGGCGGTGACATGAGCCGGTTTCCCTCCGCCGGGCACCTCGCCTCGTGGGCGGGGACCTGTCCGGGATCCAACGAGTCCGCGCGCCGCGTGAAGTCGACCCACACCCGCCCGGGCAATCCCTACCTGAAAGGTGCCCTCGGTACCGCGGCGATGTCCGTCGCTCACTCGAAGAACACCTACTTCGCGGCAAAGTTCCGCCGGATCGCGTCACGGTGGGGACCCGTCAAGGCCCTCGTCGCGCTCGAGCACGCGATGCTCGTCGCGATCTGGAACATGTGCTCGACCGGCGCTTACTACGCCGACCCGGCCGAGGACTTCTTCACACGCCTCCATCCCGACAAAGCCCGCGATCGCGCCCTCGAGCAGCTCCACCGAATGGGCTACGCGGTCACGCTCGAACCCTTGCCGGCAAAAGCTGGCTGAAGGGGAATCTTCGCATCAGCGCGCTCGGAGGAACTCGAATCCCCAACCTTCTGATCCGTAGTTCTGCCCGGGGCATTTCCCGTCCGACACCGCTCATGACAGTTCATTACCAATAGTGCGCTCAACCAGGGATCTCATTCGAACTGACACGACCGGCAACAACCGCCCGCTACCCCCTTTTTCCGGCTTTAGCGGAGCCATGGTTCTCACGGGCGGGTGTTTTCAAAGCTCGGTCGCGGTCACTGTGCAAGATCTCGCGCCACGGCGAGCACCGGAGCGAGGTAGCGCCGGCTTCGTCGCTCAACGTCGTCGAATGTCGGAAGATCTACCGAGATGTAGTCGCTTAGTTCACTCTCCCATCGGTCCCGGTAGGCATCCATGCGCCGCTCGAAGGTGGCGAACCACTTGGTCGGCGGTGTCCGCTGTCGGCTCCTTAACACGTCGTTAGCCGCCTTGGCGAGATAAAGGTGCCAGGCTTCGAGAGGATCGACGTGTCCACCGTCGAGGAGCTCGTGAAGGTCGTACAAATCCCGACACTGAAGACGCTCGGCAATGCAGCGGATCTTTTCCGCCGCGACGTCGCGGAGGCTGTATCCCTCGATACCGGCGTTCTCCGGAAGATCGGCCCATAGGTGCTGTATGTCCAACCGACGATGAGACTCGACCAGCTCGGTGTCAGATACGTCGAGCTTCAGCCTCCGAGGCCTCGATCCGAGGGGACCGGTGTAGGTCACCCATACCGCTGGGCTTTCCGTGTCCGAGACCTCGAGCATCCGCAGCTCGATCCGAAGCCGGCAAAACTCTGCCGCAGCAGCGACGATGCGGATCGCCTCGTGGCTAGAGAGGCCATCTACAGCTGAGAAGTCGAGATCGGCCGAGTACCGGCAAGTGGAGAAGTAACAAAGGCGAAGCAGTGTCCCACCCTTGAACACGAGCCTCGGTTCGCCGATGGAGCCGATCTCGGCACACAGATGAGCGAGGACGTAGTCACGTTCGATCGTCTGGGCCGAGAGGTGCTCCTCATTGGCGCGTCTGGTGATGACGCCTTTGGCGATCACGAAGCGACCACCGCCTCGAGGTAGGAAACGGGGTAGGGCCAGGCGACACCCCAGGTTCTGTCAACCCATCCGTGATCGTGCTGGACGGTGGTATCGAGATCCACAAGCGTTCGCCACGGCCGAGGTTCAAGCCCATGACCGACCGGGAGCGAGAGAGCGGTACTGATCGAGCCGATCCGCCGGAATCCCGCCTTGACACCGATCGCACGAGCCAAGTCGGCAAGTCCCTCTGTGGCCGTGGCGGCCGCTAGGGCCTCGGCTACTCGCGAGGCGCCACCCACGAGCCTTGGCCGTGACGCGGCATCAAGAAGAGCCCTCTCTACGGTGGCCACCCGAGACGGGCCTAGCGGCTCGGTTCCTGCAAGTACCGTCAACGGGTTCTCGCGGATCACTTTGAGCGGCCTGCCGGCAAGGGCCTTTGAGCGGGGTCGATAGGCACTAGCGACCTGGAGCGCCCGCACTGGCCGAATAAGGAGACCGTGATGATCGAGGGCGGTCAGATAGCCGATCCGATGGGAGTGGCCGGCGAAGACGGCAGCGACAGCCGAGCCGAGGTCATCCCAAACCGCCGCAGTACCGAGAGCCCCGAACTGGCGGATGGCGTAGCGCCCAGAGCTGACGCGATCGACGAGACCTGCCTCGACGAGTCGACCCAGCACGTTGGACGTTGCCTGCGGCGAAAGTTCCAGGACTTCGCGAACCTCCGACGCGATAAAGGCGGTACGCCCCTCACCCGCCAGCTTGTCCAGAAGCCTGAGACTTCGATTAGTTGCCGTGGTTGTGCCTCATTCACGTTCTACGTGTATCTACGCCATCTTCGAGTATAGACTCGGCCTGAGGCTCTTCCGACCTTGTGAAGTCGGCGCAGCGAAATCAACGAGATCAAGACAGCAGACGGGGATCACGAGAGGTCGAGACTGGGCACGTGTGTCATTTCAGCCTTGATTTCCACTGAGTCCGAGTTTGTGTAATGGATGGTTGAGGTGAAGGCGTACACGCTGACTATTGAACGATCGGGCGGTTGGTGGGCATTCTCGGTTCCGGAGATCCCCGGTGCCCACGGACAAGCCAGGCGGTTCGAGCACGTCAGAGACGAAGCGCGAGGCGTCATCTCGATGATGCTCGACGCCGAGCCCGACTCATTCGATGTTGCGCGGTCCATAAAACTTGATCCTTGGATCGAGCTCGCGCTCGACGAAGCGAAAGGCGCCCCCCAGTAGCCTGACACCTACCAGCGAGTCGCCCAGGAGAAGCTGCGGCTCGCCGACGAGCAGATCAAAGAGGTTGGTGGACTTAGCATCTGCGACATCGGCAGCTGTTCGATGTGTCATTCCAGTTCAGAGGCTTAACTGACCGAATACTTGACCCGGCTCCCATGCCCGTGAGAACTGGATTTATTCAGCGCGCTCGGAGGAACTCGAATCCCCAATCTTCTGATCCGTAGGTAGCTCCATAGTGTCGCTGCTCGTGTCAGATTGTCCCGCGCCGTCGCATTTCGTCTCGTCCAGATGGTCGTCCCGCGGTTCGTGCGCAACAGCGTGTAACTGCGTGCGACGCTCTGGGACGGGTTTGTTGGCTCGAATGTTGGCTTTTTCGCGGCTACCGGCGGGGACCTTGTCTGGGCCCCGGAAGGTTACCGGCGTGCCCGTTGTCGTCTAAGTATCACAGTCTGTGATACAGTCCAATCGTGGCACGAGCGATTTCTGTTCGCCTGGATGACGAGGCCGACAAGGCTTTACGAAGGCTAGAGGCGACCGGCATGAGTCAGTCCGAGGCGATCCGCGTCGCCCTGCTCAGCGAGGTCAAGCACCTACGCGAAAGGAAGGAACTAGCGGCCGAGGTGGCCTCGTTGGAAGCGGACGCCGCCGACCG
>JBEKVJ010000173.1:0-3570 GCA_049514105.1 Acidimicrobiales bacterium | reverse complement strand
GCTCGAGAAGTAGCTCACGTCATGAGCAAGTAGGACGCTTATCCCTTTAGAACCCGGCCAGACCGAGCTGGCGTCGTGGCCGACCGCGTCGCTGAGAACCGCGTCGCTGAGTCCCTGAAGCACCGGGGCTTGGAGCCCGAGAGTAGGGACCGAGATGATCGCCGGCAACGTCGGTTCGCGGCTTTCGGAGCCTACGCGGCCAGGTTTGCACGTCGCTTTGACCGAGGGAGCGACCGCACCCTGCTTCGGTGTGCTCGTTATTGCGTCCTGTCGCCGGGCCTGTCTGAGAAGAGCCTGCCCTCCGGCATCGGAGTGGTGGGTCCACAAAAGGGGATAAGCGACCCCTACCGCACAAGCGGCGAGCAGAACGGTCCCGATTGTAAGTATCACCAAGGACCGACGAGGCCACCTACCGGTTGCGGCGATCAGGTCCTCCTACGACGAACGAGAACCTCACGACCTACGAACGCGAAGCCCAGAAGACCCGCGAAAGCGGTCAGTGCCCAGTACTGCCAGGCGGCCCATGGCTCGCCTGTGTGGGAGCCGGGAATCGTCGTAGTGGGGACCCCGGGTGCGAGCGTGGTCGTGGTCGTGCCCCTAGGTCGGGTCGTTGTGGTCACCGAGCCCTTGGTGGTGGTAGTGGTCACCTTTCCAGCCACCGTGGTGGTCGTCGCCGCACCGGCGACTGTTGTAGTCGTGGGTCGCACTGCGGTCGTAGTTGTCGTCGACGGCCTAGCCGTGGTCGTAGTGACGACAGCTCGCTTGGGCGCGGTTGTCGTAGTAGAGGAAGTTCGTGGCCTCGTCGTCGTGGTCGTCGAGTGAGCGATAGTTGTGGTGGTCGTCGAGTGAGCGATAGTCGTCGTGGTCGGCTTCAGCGTCGTGGTGGTGGCGGCTGTGGCGCACGTCGGGCTCGTGATCGTGTTGTCGTCAAGGGTGACTGCGCCGTTTCGGGCCAACACGCGTCCGTCGACAACCGCCCCGGTGTCGAGTGTCGCGGAGGTGAGCGCAAGCACGCTACCGACGAAGGTTGTCGTCGTGCCGAGGGTCGCCGAACTACCCACCTGCCAGAAGACGTTGCAGGCTTGGGCGCCATTTATCAGTCTGACTGTGCTGCTCGTAGCCGTGATGAGCGTGGATCCAGCCTGGAAGATGAACACCGAGCCCAGGTTGTTCTGCCCGTCCAGGGTGACGGTGCCAGTCAAGCCCATCGAGGACGTTGCCTTGTACACCCCGGGGGCGAGTGTCTGGCCACCGAGGTCACCGGTCACGACTGTCGGCGGCGTTCTCCCGGCCGCATCGTTGTAAGCCGTTGTCAGATCCGCCTGGGCTTGTTTGGCTGTGCCGCTCGGGGCGACATAGACGCTGCCGGCAGTCAACTTGCCCGGCGGGAAACCCGTGATCGACGTGCCAGGGTACAAACCGAGGTCCCCGGAGATCGATGACGGACCCGTATTGGTCACCGTGCTGCCGGCCAGCACGGCGAAGCCAGTTGTCGTTCCCAGGTTTACCGGTGGTTGGGAGGCTGAGGCGACGCCCATTCCGGAGACGCCGATCAGAACAACCGTCGCACCTGCGACGGCGAGCATCGAAGCCGCGAACTGACGACGGTGACGGATCACTGGCGTTGGTCTGGCGACGGCCGAGCTCTTGAAGCCTTGTCGGAATGCAGCCACGTCTTCCTCCTCGAGGGAGGTGACAACCGGTTGCCCGCCCCAAACACTGGTGAATGACCCGACGGCGCGGACTACGAGCCGAAGTGAGAATGGACACCCTGCATTCGAGCCTGCAGATTTCGGCTCTCGCCCCTACCTTAATGTGCTAGCCGGCGCTGGCCACACTTTAGAAGCCAGTCACTAGTCGCTTTAGTCTTTATCGGCACAGAAGCGAGCGAACTTGAGCGCTTTATTTCGTGGCACCTGCTCTACCGGCGGTCGCCCGAGCTCAGGGAGCCTCCAGGGTGATCCGACCCTTTGTCAGTAGCGGCGAGAATCGCAGGTACCCAGCAGCGAATTGCGGAGAGTAATTTCGGTTTGGCCGACTCTGAGTGGCTGTTCATTTGACGAGCAAAGACTTGGTGGGAGGACGAAGCGCTGATGTCCGAAACCATCGCAGGCCCTTGATTGTTCCAGCCGTGAACCCGGTACCGAGAATAGCTCGCATATACTTGAGGACGTGACCGCGCTGAGTGATAAAACCGCCCTCATCGGCACTTACATGTCGAACAACCATCTATGGACTGCGATCCGCATGTCCGGATTCGAATCCAATCTGTGCTCCCCTCAAGGAGGGGTGCAACAAGGTCGATACGTGGAAAGTTGCCGACATGATCGGTGAGAAGGGGGTGGGTAATGGCTCAAACGGCGCGTCTTGAGCCCGCCTTCTCCCACGGCCTGCTCGAGGTGCTGCCCGACGGGATTTGTTACCTCGACGAGGACGGGGTGATCTGTCATGCGAATGAACGTCTGCAGGTGCTGACCGGCTACGCCCACGATGAGCTGGTCGGTCAGCCCATCGAGATGCTCGTGCCGTCGCGACACCGCCTCGATGTAGCGCTCGTCGCTCAGCGCGGCGAGGCGGTCATGACGAGAGAGTCCGGCCTCAACCTCCTGCGCCGGGACGGCAGCGAGCTTGCGATTGATGTTGCGCTCGCACCGCTCGTACTTGACGGTAAGACGTGGACCGTTGTGGCAGTCCGAGACGGCGGGGCGCAGCGGGCAGAAGAGGATGCGCGCACCGCCGTCGAGCTGCACACGATCGCGGTCGAGCTGGCCGCAGCCGAGGCGATTGCGAGCAGCGAGCAACGCTTTCGTCTCGCATTCGAGAACAACATGGCAGGCATCATTTTCGTCGACCTCGATGACAGGGTGCTGGCGGCGAACGACTCGTTCTGCGAGATGATCGGATGTCGCCCAGACGAGGTCATTGGCACGGGCGTGACATCGTTCACCCACCCTGAGGACCGCGCCATCACAGAGGAGACGCACCGCCGCCTGATTTCCGGCGAGGCGGCTCAGGTGAGCTACCTGAAGCGCTACGTACACAAGGACGGGCGTGTTGTACACGTCGAGGTGTCGAAGTCACCAGCACGCAACGGTGCGGGAAAGATCTCTTATTTCGTCACATCGGTCCGCGACATCACTGAGGAACGCGCGCTCAGCGCAGCGCTCACCCACCAGGCACTGCACGACCGCCTCACGGGCCTCGCCAATCGGGTGCTGTTCGAGGACCGGCTCTCCCAGGCCTTCGCGCGGACTGCTCGTAAAGGCGAGTGGGGGGCTGTGCTGTTGGTGGACCTTGACGACTTCAAGGGCGTGAACGACACCCTCGGCCATGTCATCGGCGACCAGTTGCTCATGAGGGTCGCGCGCCGCTTTGAGGCGCTGGTTCGCGACTCGGACACGCTGTGTCGCGTCGGTGGCGACGAATTCCTCTATTTGGCAGAGGGACTGAGGTCCCCGGCTGAGGCCGAAGAGATCGCCGAGGGCTTTCTCGCGGTGCTCGCGGAGCCCTTCGAGCTGGTCGGGGAGAACTTCGTACAGCACGCGAGCATAGGAGTCGTGCTCTGGGACC
>JBEKVJ010000172.1:0-3607 GCA_049514105.1 Acidimicrobiales bacterium | reverse complement strand
TTCGGTGCGACCGTGATCATTGACGGGCGGAATGCGATGGGGCAGGTTGTCGCCGAACTTGCGGTGGAGCGCGCGATCGAGCGGGCGCGGAAGCACGGGGTGGGCGTCGTCGGTGTGCGGGGAAGCAATCATTTCGGGACGTGCGAGTACTACGCGATGAAAGCGTCGGCGGCACGGATGATCGGCATAGTAGCGACCGTGAGCGCGAGCAACATCATGGCTCCGTTCGGCGGTGCGGAGAGGCTGCTTGGGAACAACCCGCTCGGGATCGCGATCCCAACACATGAGGCACCGCCGCTAGTGCTTGACCTCGCGATGAGCGTGGCCGCGGGCGGCAAAATCCGAGTTGCGGCCGAGACAGGCGACCCGATCCCGGAGGAGTGGGCGCTCGATGCGACAGGCAACCCAACTACCGACGCGCGGGCAGCGCTTGAGGGAACGGTCCAGCCACTGGCGGGCTACAAGGGCTACGGGCTGGCCCTGATGGTGGCGGTGCTCTCGGCAATTCTGCCCGGCGCGGCCTTCGGCCGCGAGGTCAGCGATCTTTACCGGGAGTTCACCCACGCCGAGAACGTCGGCCACTTTTTTCAGACGATCGACGTTGGTCGGTTCATTGACCCTGACGTCTTCGAGCGGCGCGTGGACGCGGCGATCGAACTCATGCACTCGGCTCGGAAGGCGCCTGGCGCCGAGCGGATTCTCGTTCCGGGCGAACGCGAACACCTGATCTCTATCGAGCAACGGGCTCACGGCATCGGGTACCCGTGGGCGATCGTTGAAGACCTGAACGCGCTCGCGAGCGAACTAGGCATCGCGGGCCTGGCGAAGGTGTGAGGTGGAAAGTGACCTCTGCGTACGCTGCGAAGAGATTCGGTTAGAGGCCTCTCATGACCCCGATTCGTCGACTCGACCACGTTGCCGTGGTCGTTCGTGATACAAATCGCGCGCTCGAATACTTCCGAGACCGGCTCGGGTTGGTTGTTGTCCACTCAGAAGAGCTCAAGAGCCCACGGGTCAAACTCACGTACCTGGATACCGGCAATGCCTACGTCCAGCTCGTCGAACCACTCGATCCAGAGCATGAGCTCGCACGTTGGCTCAACGTGAACGGAGAGGGAGTCCACCACGTCTGCTTCGGTGTTGATGATGTCCCACTCACAGCGGCAGAGCTCGCTTCAGCAGGCGCGCCACCGGTTTCCCTCGCGAATGGTCGTGGACGCTCGTCAGCGTTCGTACCGGGCAGGATCTCGCACGGCTTCCGCATCGAGTGCACAGAGTTCCGTCTCGAGGAGGACGTCCACGCGGTGAGCGGCTGGCTGCCGCCGACGGAAAAGGTGGGCTGACATGACGCCGAGTGTTGATGGTGGTGGCGCAATGATCGCGCGCGCGCGTAAGCGGGCGTTGAACCACCAGGAGCCTGACAGAGTGCCGCTCGACGTTGGCGGCACATGGGTATCTGGCATGACCGTTGAAGCTCATGAGAAGCTGAAGCGTCACTCGGGATCTCAGCCCCAACAGTATGCCTGGACGCGAGGTGCCGTCTCGCCCGGCTTGATGAGGCGACCTTGGAACGGCTCGCCAGCGACACACGTCCCGCCATCTTGCGCGGCAAGCTTACGAGCGCGCGACTGGGAGATTTCTCCACAGAGATCCCAGAATCCGCCAACGGCTTTGTCGATGAGCTGCTCTGGAAGAAAGCCTTCTTCGAAGGAGGCTTTTATTGGGAGCAGACAAGCTACCCACTCGCGGAAGCGACGATCGATGATCTTGAGAAGTACCCGTGGCCCGATCTCGACGACCCCCGCCGCTACGAAACGCTCGAAGGCGAGGTGCAACGGCTATTCCATAACACGCCTACGGGCTCTCCATTTAACCGGAGTAGTGCAGATCGGATCCCGCCAGGACCAGCCATGGACCTGCCCGCAGTCGGACCACACGAAGTCTCCCGGCCAGCGAAGCCCCACAAGGTAGTCGGGGCATGCTGCATCAGTCGAGAACCAGGCCTGGTACTCGCCAAGGACCTCGGGTAGTGCATCCCGGCCCGAGGGTGATCAGCCTTCGCAAGCCACTCCGGTTAAATGGATAACCCGTACACGCCTTACGCCTTGGTTGGCGAATGGAGGTACAAAAACTTCTGGGGGACAGTGACGTGGCTGCTGGGGTTCGAGCGCGCGCTGATCGCTCTTGTCACCGAGCAAGACTTCGTGCAGGCGCTGCTCGAGAAGCTGTACGAGCTCAACGAGACGGCCTGTAAGCAATCCCTCCGGATTGCGGGTCCGTACCTTACGGCGGTCCACTGCTCCGACGACCTGGGGACACAGCAATCGTTGCTGTTCTCGCCAAAAACGTACCGTAGCATTCCGAAGCCATTCCATAGTCGGTTCTTCTCACTAATCAAGCGGTACACCAACGCGAAAATACGCTTCCTCACGGACGGGAGCGTCGTCCCACTGCTCGACGACCTGATCGAGGCGGGTATCGACGCGCTGAATCCGGTGCAGTGCTCGGCGGTTATTGATCCCGCTGGCGTAAAGGCCAGGCTCGGGGACCGCCTCTCATTTTGGGGCAGCATCGACACCCAACATGTCCTCCCGCATGGAACGCCCGAGCAGGTTCGGGAGGAGGTTGGGCTGCGGATCCAACAACTCGGTAAAGGGGGTGGCTTCGTCGCTACCTCGGTACACAACATGCAAGCTGACGTCCCACCCGAAAACATCCTCGCAATGAGCGACGCCGTCCATGAGCTCGGCCGCTATTCAACCCGGCGACAGGCGGAGCCTTTCGTGCGACACGCCTTTAACCCCGTGTTGATACCCCTGACGGTTGGGTTGGCCGCAGGAGTCCTCGTTCCGAACCGGGCCTACACCCGGAGCCCGATCACGTCGACAGGCGCCACCGATGATATTTTTGCCGACCTGTTGGCCGAGCGGAAACCTGCCCACCCGACGACCGTAATGCTGCTGGCAAGGCGTTCTTATACCGCCGAAGAACGGGGCGGCGGTGCTATCGCTGCGTCTCGTAGCCGGGCATACGTTGTTGCAAGAGTTATGACCCTTTCAAGTCGGCTTCGATCGGGGTGCTACAACCAACGATCGAGGGATGGTTTGATCGGACTGAAAGGAGGGCTAGATGCCGCTTACTGCCGCAGATTGGCCAATTGCCGCGGCGCTACTGCAGTTCCCCGCTGTTAGAGCGGATGGCATGGTCATGCAGGACGCGGCCCCAGCGCAGTGGGTCGCGACCTTGACTGAGGTGGGCGAGGCCGGCTTCAGTCACGTAGACCTGACCGACAGTTGGGTGCGAGCGGGCGACTTGTCCAGGTCGAGGCTGGAGGAGCTGAAGGCGGCGGCGATGGAGGCTGGCGTTTGCCTGGCAGCTATTTCGTCGATCCGCCGCAGTGTGATCGATGCGAGGAACGGCGACGCCAACCTTGCCTATAGCCATCGCACGCTCGACGCTGCGGCCAGGTTGGGTGTAGGCGTGGTCTCGTTGGGCCTCCACCAGGAGCTCACCCCAGAACAGCGCGCGCAACTGTGGTTTTGGACTGTAGAGGGCCACAAGGATCCGGTTGGTGACTCCGAGGTCTGGGGAGCGGCGGTGGCTCGCT
>JBEKVJ010000171.1:0-3830 GCA_049514105.1 Acidimicrobiales bacterium | reverse complement strand
GACGGACCGATCGGCTACGATGCACCTTCAAGGAGGCCTCCTCCTGGGTTGGTTGACTGTCTTCGAATACAGCCATTCTCCCAGCTGAGGAGGCCTTTTACGCGGATACTGGCAGCCTCATGCCGCTATCGCGTGAATAATCGAGGCTAAGCAACAGTCCCATCCGAACGGCCCGAACTCCACGAACACCAATGTCCCATTCACTGACGCGTCGTTGCTGACCGATGGGGCTGTGCGTGGGGTCCCTGGCCTATCTGCCCGTAGTAACGCGCGCTACTACGGGGCGGACTTGGCAGCACTTCCCGGTCGAAGTGACGGACGAGGCCCACGTCGACGGACGAAGTAACACTGGATGCACGGATTCCATCACCTTGCAAAGGTGAGGGTCGCGGGTTCGAATCCCGTCGTCCGCTCCAAATGTCGTCCGCTCCAAAAGCACGTTCCAAGGCACGGCTTGCCCTGCCTTTCTCGGGTGAACACGAACATCAACGAATGGGAGATGCTCGTAGCGCACATCGTGTCGGTGTCGTTCTAGACGGCAGCCCGAGCGCGCGATTGACTTCGTCAGCTGACTTCGTCAGCACTTGAATGTTCTTCAGCGAATCTGCCGAATGGATTCGCTCGTTCCCCAGCTGTTGTCCGCTGTCCAAACGATGGCGTCGAAACGGTGTCCGAGCGCGAGGCACAATCGATCTGCAAGCGACATGCCATTGCCCCGAGTCCACGTAATTGCGGCTTGTTCGGCATCCTCGACCGTGACAGGCTCAAGCTGCAGGTCGTAGCTCGCCAACAAAGCGCGCGCCAACGGCCAGTCGCGGTCGTGTGCTCTTATCTTCTGGGCAACCTCGGACCAATTCGCTGTGCTGCAGGCACCACCCTCTTGGAGGCCTTCCTCGACTGCGGCGGAGCCCACCTCTCCCTGAAGGAAAGCGATCAGAGCGGAGGAGTCGAAGACGTTCACGCCGCGTCTTCAGTGCCCGCTTGGCGCCGCCGGTCGGCAAGCAATTCGCTGAGAAGGTCAATCCCGGCGAGATCGGCTCGGACGAGCGATTTGAGTTGTTCTCGGCTGACGAGCACCACCCCACCTGGGGTGTCGATGAGCACGACAGGCGTGCCCTCTGTGAGTCCCGTTTTGGCTCGGAGTTCAGCGGGTATCACGAGACGACCTCGATCGCCCATCGTTACTGGATAACTCCCACTCATAGATACATAGTACCACCAAGGTCAGTATGTGGGACAAACAATTCTGGTTGGCAAGTTCTCCCTGAGCGGGCTGGCGGCGCGGTCCGGAGGTGCCGGCGTATCTCGCCGTAGTAATGCGTGTTACTAGGGGCGGATTTGCCAGCACTTCCCGGACGAAGAGACGGACGGAGCTCACCTCGACGGACGGAGCAACACCGGATGGACGGAGTCCAACACCTTTGCCGAGGTGAGGGACGCGGGTGCGAATCCCGTCGTCCGTCCATCCAAAAGAAGTGGAGAGTCGTCCTGACGCTCAGCGACCTCTGTAGCCCTTTCTCGGACCCGCAACATTGGCGGCGGTCCCAACTGCACTCAGCGGTGTAGGCGGAGTGCGATTCCAGGAAGATCGGAGAAGGCCGTTTGATCGGCTGTGAGAACCGTCCGCTGAGAGGCCAAGGCAGTGGCTGCGATTATGAGATCATGAGCACCCCTGGGCTGGCCCTGCCGCCGGACAAAGACGAGGAGTTGCGCGTGAGCGTCGGCGACCTTTAGGTCGTAGTCGATCACGGGAATGTTCGCCAGTACGTCGCCAAGAAAGCTTTGCCTGCCCACTCTCGTCTTGCTGCGGGACAGCTCGACGCCGACGCGAAGCTCCGCGACGGTGATGGTAGCGATCGCCACGTCATCGTTGTCTTCGATCACGGCATCGAGCTCGTCGCCGAGGCGTTCCGCGTCGATGAGGAAAGTCGTGTCCAACAGCAGTCGTGTCAGCTCCGTTCCTCCACGGTTAAGAGCTCGCGGACCACTGTCAGGTCGGCGCGCCACTCCGAGTCAACGCCGTGCCGGCGAAGCATCAGCTTTATGTCGGAGCCTCGTCCACTGAGGACGGGTTCGATAAAAGCCACCGCCTTGCCTCTGCGAACGATGGTGATTCGCTCGCCACGGTGTTCCACGGTATCGAGGAGGTCCGCGAACTTGCGTGCGGCATCTGTTGCGCTGATCTCGGTCACTAGATCAGATTATCAGATTAAGGCGGAAACCTTCGGGGATCGAACACTAATGTCCCATTTGCTGGGCGGGTCGTTGTTGGCTCTAGGGGCTGCACGTGGGGGCCCGGCGTATCTCGCCGTAGTAACGCGTGTTACTACGGGGCGGATTTGCCAGCACTTCAACGTCGGTGAGGTCGCGTACGTGGTCGAACGACGTGCTGGTGCAGACCGCTCGCGCGACGTCGTGCGCGAACTGCGCCGGTTAGTGAATCTCGACCTTCGCACCGAAGAGCGAGTGATCGAAGCTGCCCGCGTGAAGGCGGGATACCAGATGGCGTACGCCGATGCGTTCGCGGTCGCTACTGCCCTTGCTCGCGGAGCCGATCTTCTAACGGGCGATCCGGAAATCTTGCAGGGAGACGCCTCTTGGTCCGTTGTGGACATTCGTCACTCATCATCACCCCGAGTTTCGAGACGTTGTCCTAGATCAGCCGAGCGACATGGGTATTCTTCCGGTACTTGCGGTGTGAGCCACTGCACAACCGTCATTTCACGACGATCGAGTCGAGGACTCTGAGCTTCAGCTCGCAGGCATAGAGCGCGGCCCTCATGCGGAAGTTGGCGAAATTCGCGAAGCCGCCGCTTGACGCCCGTGCCTCGTGCCAGAGCGACAATCGGGTGCAACCAGTTGGAGAGCGTCCGCGGAGGCCAGAGGTCGGACGTCGGCACAGAATCTTGAGATGAGGAGGAAGGCGGCAAGCTCGTGTCATGCGGGGCGCACCGCCGGCGAGGCACCGCACACTTGGCCGCCAGTAGCTGGGCGGTTGAGCTTACAGAGCGGACCCTCTGCGTCTGACTTCCGGACGCCGGCACGGGACCGGCCGAGGTAGCAGACTGGAGACGATGGTCATCACCCAGGAAGCCGTAACCAGGATGGCGCGTTCATCTGCGGCGTCGGCTCCAGAGAGCGGGGAGAACGTCGATCCGCCGGAGCTCAAGGTGCGGGGCCTGTCCGTCGCCTACGGCGACCTCCGGATACTGGACGGCGTCGACTTCGAGGTGGCGACGGGCGGATTGGTCGCTCTGGTGGGTGAGAACGGCACAGGCAAATCGACCCTTGTGCGATGCATCGCCGGGGACATCGTCCCCGATGCCGGCGAGGTGGCTCTCAACGGGGCGAGGGTGCGCTCCAATGCCGCGGCCGCCGCCGCTGGACTTGCCGTGGTTTGGCAGGACGCTGCTTTGTGCGACAACCTGGACGTGGCAAGCAACCTGTTCCTGGGCCGGGAACGGGGCCGGTGGTTCACCTCCGACGACAAGAACATTCTGGCCACCAAGGCCATCCTCGCTGCGTACGGAATCAAGCTCGACAGCGCCCGCCGGGTGCACTCGCTGTCCGCCGGACAGAGGCAGTTGCTCGCCGTCGTCCGGGCTATGCAGACTCGGCCGCAGTTGCTGGTCCTGGACGAGCCGACGGCGTCGCTCGGCGTGCAGGAGACGCGTCAGGTCGAAGAGCTGATAATGAAGTTGAACGCCGCTGGGACCACCACACTGCTGGTGTCCCACGACGTTGACCAGGTCTTTCGTCTAGCTGACCGGATCCTCGTGCTCCATAGGGGGCGCATCGCCGCCGACCTGCTCCCGTCTCAAAGCGACTCC
>JBEKVJ010000170.1:0-3830 GCA_049514105.1 Acidimicrobiales bacterium | reverse complement strand
TAGCCGGCGCGGTCGAGGTTGTCGTCGTCGACGCTCGAGAGGAGCTGCTAAGTGACATCGCCATGCCGACGCTGGCCGCGAACGCCCTCTACGAGGGTCGTTACCCGCTCATCTCGGCTTTGTCGCGCCCGGTCATCGTGCGCCATCTCGTTGCTGCGGCGCGCCAGCACGGCGCGACGGCGGTCGCGCACGGCGCCACCGGCAAGGGCAACGACCAGGTCCGTTTCGAAGTGGGGACCCGGGCGCTCGCACCCGACCTCGAGATCTTGGCCCCGGTGCGGGTCTGGGGCATGAGTCGCGAGCAGACCATCGACTACGCGGAGAAGCACGACATCGCCCTCACGGTCAGCAAGGACAGGATCTACTCCATCGACGCCAACTTGTGGGGCCGCGCCATCGAGTGCGGGATCCTCGAGGACCCATGGGAGGCACCGCCCGATGACGTTTTCGCTTTGACGGTTCCGACCGCGAGCGAGCCGGTCGAGGTAACGATCGGGTTCGAAAAGGGCGTGCCCGTTACCCTGGACGGGAGCGCGCTCGGATTGGTGGAGCTCGTGGAGAAGCTAGGCGCCGTCGCCGGCTCGAGGGGCTTCGGGCGAGTCGACATCGTCGAGGGGCGTCGCGTCGGCATAAAAAGCCGCGAGGTGTACGAAGCTCCCGCCGCCCTCGCCCTGGTCATGGCGCACGCGGACCTCGAAGGACTGACCTTGGAGCACGACGTGGCCCATGAAAAGGCGCGCCTCGAGCCGCGCTTTTCCGAGCTCGTCTACGACGGCATGTGGTTCTCGCCCTTGCGCCAGGCGCTCTCGGCGTTCATGTCCTCTACCCAGCAGCACGTGACGGGCGAAGTGCGGATCCGCTTTAGCCCCGGTGGAGGCGCCCAGGTCGTCGGGCGGCGCAGCCCAGCGGGTCTCTACGTCTACGACCTTGCGACCTACGACGCCGCCGATGCTTTCAAGCACGAGGACGCCGAGGGCTTCGTCCGGCTGTTCGGGCTCGGTATCCAGACCTGGGCGGCCCGCCAGGGAGGCGCCGAGTGACTCTTTGGGCGAACCGGATGGGCACCGCCCCAGCCGACGCCTTGATGGCCTTCACGGCGAGCCTTTCGTTCGACAAGCGACTGGCTGCGAGCGACATAAGGGGCTCGATCGCCCACGTCCACGGGCTGTTGAGAGCCAAGATCATCACCGAAGACGAGGCGGAGGCGCTCGTAGGCGCCCTCGAGCAAGTCGGTGTGGAGCAGGCGAACGACAGCTTTGTCTACCTGGGCTCTGACGAGGATATCCATACCGCGATCGAGCGGCGCGTTACCGAGCTAGTCCCTGACATCGGAGCGAAGCTTCACACCGGCCGGAGCAGGAACGACCAGGTCGCGACGGCTCTCCGGCTTTTCGCGCGCTCCGAGCTGGCAAGAGTCGTCGCCTACCTGCTCGAACTGCAGCGGACCTTGGAACGACGCGCGACCGAGGTCGGTGACGCCTTCATGCCCGGCTACACCCACATGCAGCGCGCACAGCCGGTCCTATTGGCCCATCATCTGCTCGCTCACGGCTGGGCCCTGTCGCGCGACATCGATCGGGTCTTTGCTACCTGGCGCCGCCTGGACGTCTCGCCCCTCGGCGCGGGCGCTCTTGCCGGGTCATCGCTCGGGATCGATCCTGACCAGGTCGCCGAGGAGCTGGGCTTTCACGCCCGCTTCGAGAATTCGCTCGACGCAGTGAGCGACCGCGATTTCGTGGCGGAGATCCTGTTCGACCTCGCTCTCGTGGCGATCCATCTCTCGCGCATCGGCGAGGAGATCGTGATGTTCTCGAGTGAGGAGTTCGGTTTCGTGAGGCTGGACGACGCCTGGGCGACGGGCAGCTCGATGTTGCCCCAGAAGAAGAACCCTGATGTTGCCGAGCTTGCACGGGGCAAGGCGGGCCGGCTCGTCGGACACCTGACGGGCTTCCTAACGACGCTCAAGGGACTTCCGCTTTCGTACAACCGGGACCTTCAAGAGGACAAGGAACCTCTCTTCGACGCGCTTGACCAGGTCGTCCTCGCCCTTGTGGGGCTCGACGGCCTCATCGGGACGGCGAGCTTCGACCTCGAGCGCATGCAGGCCGCGGCCAGCGGTGCCGGGCTGGCTGCAGTCGACCTCGCCGAGTGGCTCGTCGCCGGAGGACTGGCGTTTCGCGATGCCCATGGCCTGGTCGGAACCCTCGTGCGCGAGTCGATAGAGCGCGGAGTGCCGCTCGGCGAGCTCGTCGAGGCCCACCCCGATTTCGGCGACCAGGCTCTCGAGGTCCTGGACGCGGCGGCTGCTTTGCGTCGCCGGACAACACCAGGCGGAACGGGCCCGGACGCGGTCGCGGTGCAACTGGAGCGCTTCCGGCGACGTGTCGCTGCAGACGCAGCCCGCCTCTCAGAGCGGGAGGTGTGAGGGCGGCGCCGAAGCATCTCGTGTCGGCTCGTCTACCGAGAGCGAAACGGCTCCCGCGGTCTTTCGCAGATCGCGACCCGGTCCTCGTGGCGCCAGAGCTGCTGGGAAAGCTCCTCCGACGTGGGCCGCTGCTGGCGCGCATCGTCGAGGTGGAGGCGTACCGGGGCGCCGCGGATGCGGCTTCGCACGCCTTTAGGGGCAGGACTTCACGTAATGCCACGATGTTCGGTCCACCAGGGCATTTGTACGTCTATTTCACCTACGGGATGCACTATTGCGCGAACGTCGTCTGCTGGCCCGAGGCTGAGGCGGGTGCCGTCCTGCTGCGAGCGCTTGTTCCTCTGGGCGGGCTGGAAGAAATGGCCGCGCGACGCTTTGCCGGACGCGCGGTCGCGTCGGCCCAGCTTGCGGCGCTGAATCAGAATTCTGCGCCGTCGTTGCCTGGTACAGCTTCAAGAGCCTGGCGTGCTGAAGAGCTCTGCTCGGGCCCGGCGAAGCTCTGCCAGGCATTCGGGATCGACCGCACCGCCGACGGGTTCGACCTGATTAGTGGGAAAGAAGGCGTCGAGGTGCTAGACGACGGGACGCCGCCTCCGAACGAGCCCGGAATCGGGACGAGGATCGGCCTCGCCCGGAGTTGTGAGGCTCGCGACGAGCCCTGGCGGTGGTGGGTGGTCGGGGAGGCGAATGTGTCAAGAGGCCCCCAAGCCCGCTAACATCTGTCGTGGCAGGAAGACCTGGTGAAACTCCCGGTTGAACTGCTGGGTGTCACGGTTGGAACCACAAGGCCTGGGCGGAGTCCGGGAGCTTGACAATGGTTTCGATCGTGCTACGCTCAAGAGCCGCCCAGAACGGGGTTAACCCGGTCTGAGCGACCTCCAGGCAGGGCCGTAGGGCCCACATCCTGGGAGGGTGACCGTGCGTCTCCGCTCCAAGAGGGCAACGCACGCTAGCGCGGTGGCACCTCCTTCCGAGAGGAAGCGTGCTCCGTCGTCGCTCCTTGACAACGGAATAGGAACAGCCAAAAGCCAGTGCGGGTGGCTGTCGGGACCCTTTGTGGTACCGGCGGTCACGAAGTCAATGCACTAGAACGGACAACAAAACTGTTCTTGTGCCAGTTGGTACCTCGTTCACCGTATCGAGGTACCAGCTCTCCAGGTTGAAGCGCCGGTCTCATCGGCGTAGAGATCTCGATGGAGAGTTTGATCCTGGCTCAGGACGAACGCTGGCGGCGTGCTTAACACATGCAAGTCGAACGGAGTTCATCCGGTGGCAACACCGGAGAAGACTCAGTGGCGAACGGGTGCGGAACACGTGAGCAACCTGCCCCAAAGACCGGGATAACACCGGGAAACTGGTGCTAATACCGGATACCCCCACGAGCTCGCATGGGCTTGTGAGGAAA
>JBEKVJ010000169.1:0-3870 GCA_049514105.1 Acidimicrobiales bacterium | reverse complement strand
GAGCTCTGTTGCCCGGCAGCTCGAGAAAGGACGGATCCGTGACCGACACGAGCGCGGAGCAAATTGCCGAGTTCATCAAGCCGTTGTGCGTCGCGCCCGACTCGGTGGTAAGGCTTGCCAAGTACTTCGACCCCGGCTACACGGGGGACCTTTTGAAGAAGAAAGCTGGCAACTCGCTCCTCCAACAAGGCGTGAAGCTGCTCGTTGATTACCAGACCCGGCTAGCCGCTCAGGACACCCACGCCGTTCTCGTCTGCCTGCAGGGGATTGACGCCGCTGGCAAGGACGGGACCATTCGTCATGTCATGAGCGGTGTGAATCCCCAGGGGGTGGAGGTCCACAGTTTCAAGGTGCCGTCTGCGGAGGAGCTGAGCCACGACTTCTTATGGCGCTACTCCCAGCGGCTTCCTGCCCGCGGTGTCATCGGTATCTTCAACCGGTCGCAGTATGAGGAAGTACTGGTTGTGCGGGTGCACCCGGAGCTGTTGGAGCGTCAGATGCTCCCGAAGAAGGCAAGAGGAAAAGGTGTTTGGGAGCGCCGCTACCGGGAGATCAACGACTGGGAGCGCTACCTCACCGACAACGGCATCAAGGTCGTCAAGATCTTCTTGAACCTCTCGAAGGAGCAACAACGGGTCCGCTTCCTGCGACGGCTCGACCTCCCCGACCACAATTGGAAGTTCACAGCCAACGATGTGAGGGAGCGCCAGTACTGGGACGACTATCAGAGAGCCTTCTCCGAGATGTTGTCGAACACCAGCACCGAGTGGGCTCCTTGGTACGTCATCCCGGCCGACCACAAGTGGTTCGCCAGGATCTGCGTGTCGCACGTGCTCGCCCATACCCTGATCGAGCTCGACCCGCAGTACCCGAAAGTGACTCCCGAGCAACAGCGCGAGGAACTGGAGGCCAAGGCCGAGCTCCTCGCCGAGGAACCAGAGGGCGCCGCAGCCGATCTCTTCCGGGAGAGTCCGGTGTCGGCGGCCTCCAAGGGCCAGGACGTGAAGAACCTCTATTACGACAAGAAGTCCTGAGCGGGAGTCAGGCACCCTCAATGGCCTGTGAAGCTGCGCTTCTCGGCCAAGTGCCCACCGGCGCACACGAGCGTCGCCATGAGGAGCAGGACCGCGAGTGCCTCGGCGATAAGAGCTCCGCAAGATGCTGCAGATAGTAAGCCCGAAGGGCTTCCCTGTGTCCGGGTGCAACCGGCGCAGACTTAGTTTAAGGTGCCGCTTGTTGCTGGCTTCGTCGCCCTGATCCGCTGCCTTGACGCACGGAATCGACCACTCCCGCGGCTATCTCCCGCCAGTGAGCGCCGGCGAGTTCACGATCGAGTTCTTCGAGGACGATGACGGCCGGTGTCCAGTCGAAGAGTGGATGGACTCCGATGTGACAGATCTTGAGCTGGCAGCGCTGCCGCCGGGCCTCGAGCAGATGTTAAGTCGCCGTGGGATCGACGTCTGTAAGACAGAGCGGGGGCAAGCAGCTCAGCGAAGGGCTCTTCGAGTTCCGCGTCCGCCATTCGGCGGCCGAGATCGAGCATATGTTCACCAGAGCATCGTCTAGCCGCCAGGCAGGCAAGCGTGAGAAGTCCTCCTCCGTGTCCTCTGCCACGTCTACGAGACGAAGATCGTGCTGCTCCTTAAACCGTCACGACAAAGCAGGCGAACCGAGCGACAAGCGGCAACAGCGTGAGATCACGCTCGATCGCAGGCGGCTCGTCGTATCTAAGGAGCGGCAAGCGCGCAAGCGCGAGCGGCGGCGCGGAGGCGGTCGCGATTCCGAGGGTCGGGGTTGGCAACGGTATGTCTTAAAGTGCATCCATACTGAGCATGTCGAAGGAGTTGTGACATGGCACGCACCCTTGATGACTACCTACAGCGCTCGAAGCGTTCGAACAGCAAAGAGGTCAGCGTGGCGCGGGCGGAGTTCGACCAGGCTTACGGGACCGCCTGCCAGGTGATCGAGCTACGAGAGAAGCACAATCTCACCCAGATGGAGTTGGCCGAGAAGACCGGGCTCCCCCAAGCGCAGATCAGCCGGATCGAGCGCGGAGTAGTGAGCCCGACGAGCGCCACGCTCGGAAAGATTGCGGAGGCGCTCGGAGCCGACCTGCGTCTCGCCGAGCGCCCTCGGCCGAGCGCTCGGCGTCGCGCCGCCAGCTGACCCACGCGGCATCCGTGCCTCACGCCGACGAGGTTGCAGTTGGAGTTGGCAGTAAACCTTCATCCTGCCCGCGACTATCCCGCGGACGCCGCCGTTCACGGTCGTTCAGAGGCGCGTGGATACCTCGCTGACCTGCCCCAATAGGTCGCCCCGATTCGTCCCCGTTCGCCTGACCGCCCTAACCGAGCTGAGAACGCGAGTTCGATTCTCGTCGCACCTTTCCATCCCAGATCGTGCTTGCCGATGTCGACCGATTTGACGAGCCCAGCTAAAAAGATCACACCGAACGAATCCACCAACATGACGGCGAGCGGCACCCTGGAGATGCTGAGCCTGGCTGGAGCCTGCCAACCCGGGCAGCGGGTAGCCCGCCGCTGGCCAGGATTCGCGTGTCAGAGCGCCGACCGACGTGTCATGGGACAATGCGTCAGCCGTGGGCGTCGTCTCTTGGGGGAAGCAGGTGGCTGGGGGCAGCGGGTTGAGCGCAACAATGACCTTCCTCTTCACGGACATCGAGGGCTCGACCGATCTGCTTACGCGGCTCGGTGACGCCTACGCTGAGTTGCTCACGAACCATCATCAGATCATCCGAGCCAGCCTTGTCGCGCACGGCGGCGACGAGATCGACACGGCTGGAGACGGGTTCTTCGCGGTCTTCTCCTCTCCGAGGGAGTCCCTCGCCGCAGCTATAGAGATGCAACGGTCGCTCGCAGCACACAGCTGGCCTGGTGAAGAGCGCGTGCGAGTCAGGATGGGCGTTCACACTGGGGAGGCGACCAAGGAGGAGGCCGTTGGGCTAGTGGGACTCGATGTTCACCGCGCCGCGCGCATCGCCGCAGTTGGTCACGGCGGGCAAACTCTCGTCTCGGCGTCGACGGCCGCGATTGCGCGGGGCTCGCTGCCCGTCGGCGCGCAGCTTCGCGACCTTGGTCGTCACCGGCTGAAGGATCTCGGCGAGCCTGAACAGATCTTTCAGCTCGAGGTCGCCGATTTGCCAACGGACTTCGGACCACTCCGATCACTCGACAACCCTGAGCTTCCGAACAATCTTCCAAGCTTGCTAAGCGAGTTTGTGGGTCGTACGGGCGAGATCGAGAACGTGCGGCACCTCGTTCGGTCGTCACGGCTCGTCACTCTGGCCGGTGCAGGGGGGTGCGGCAAGACCCGCCTCGCTCTTCAGGTCGCGGCGGACCTGCTCGACGGCACCGGCGGAGGAGTTTGGCTCGTCGATTTCTCGCCCGTTTCTAATGCCGAGCAAGTGCCAGATACCGTCATCTCGACGCTCGGATTGCGAGCGTCAGGAGGGCCGCTTCTCGAGTCAATCGTCCACATTCTTCGCGACCAAACCATTCTCCTCGTGTTTGACAACTGCGAGCACGTCGTCGATGCGTGCGCCAAGCTGGCAGACGCGATCGGTCGCGCCTGCCCGAATGTTCATTTGCTTGCTACGTCGCTCGAACCGCTCGGTATCGACGGCGAACACGTGTACAGAGTGCCGTCGCTTTCGCTGCCAAAAGAACGACCAGATGGCACCGTTGACCTATCGACTTCGGACGCCGCACAGCTCTTTCTCATGCGAGCCCGTGAGCGGGACGCGACATTAGCCCTCGACGACCGCTCTGCTTCGCTCGTCGCTCAGCTGTGCCGCAGCCTCGACGGGATCCCAGTCGCGCTCGAACTCGCAGCGGCTCGCCTTACTTCTAT
>JBEKVJ010000168.1:0-3927 GCA_049514105.1 Acidimicrobiales bacterium | reverse complement strand
CACTGTTCGACCTAGACACGACTCCTGACTTACCGACGCTCGCAAAAGCGGCGGTTGTGATGCTGACTGCGATGACCGCCCCGATCACCGTGAGTCGCCATCCCCATTTCATACTGGTCACTGGTCCTCCTTGCTTTGATCTACCGGTGGCGTCAGTTGAGAAACGTGCGCGGCCCTGTCCGTCGTCGAGGACTGGTTGGACAAAGCACCGTTACAGATGAGGCCGCTGCACCACGTCCGGTAGGGAGGGAAGACAACTGCCCAGAGAGAGCGCGCCGGCTCTTTGCTGCATCCTCCACAATCCGCCCCACGACGGTGGGGCACTCAGGATCGCCTGCAAGCGTCATCTGGCCGAAATGTTACCAGAGCCCTTCGAAACCGGCCCGGTATCCGGCATCTGTGTCCCGGGGTAATTCGGACGGTCCCGCGCCAGAATTATTCGGACACTCACCGCGGCCCGACGGTACGGAATCCATGGTTGGAGCTGCTCAGCGCCGCCCCGTACGTGCTCTCGTCCGGCAGGCCGTTCGTTGAGGTCTTCAAACAAGCACGCGAGCGAGGCCAACCAGCTCGATCTCGGCGTGCCCCCTGAGCCCTTCATCGGCAACCGCAGCGCTCCCCTGATCGTGCTTGGGCTGAACCCAGGACGAACAGAGTGAGATTCTGAGAACTACTCGACACCCGAGCGGCTTGACGCAGTCCTCGCAAACTTGGATGACCCCGAGGGCCAAGTCCACTATGCGTTGACCGAGCCGTTCGCCGAAAGGGCGCTCTGGCTTGGCGGTCGCGGCGTTCGAGCGCCAGCTGAGGCCGTGAGTCCGAGAGATGACCGGGGTGGACGGGTGCTTTCAAAGCTCTCGGGGCCGCAGGCGAGCGGGTCGTCTCGCGAGGCGTGTATAAGCTGCGACGATCTGGCGGCACGAAGCGCTTTTGCTATGTGGCGTCGCCCATCTTGAGTGACCGTTTCTCCCACATCGAAAGGCGCCGCAAATGACTCGCCGCTCCTCTCTGTTGATCGCTGCCGCCATGGCAGGCGTCCTCGTGCTGCCGACGACTGTCGCCCACGCGGCGGTCTTGCCGCGCACGGCCGTCGGCTCGGACAGTTGGAAGAGACCCGTGAGCGGGCTCTGGAGCGTCGCCGCCAACTGGACCAACGGGATCCCGACCACCACCGACAACGTCTATATCACGGTTCCGGGCACCTACACGGTGACGCTGGCGCCATGGAGCATTGGCACCGCCGATCCGAACAACAGCGGGGCAAACGTCAACTCGCTCACTTTGGGGCAGGCGAGCGGGACCGGGTCACAGACCCTTGACATCGCGGGCCAGGGCAGCACCTCCAACAGCAACGAACAGGTCAGCGAGGTGTTCTTGAACCTCGGCGCCACCAGCAGCATCACTGCTCACGGCAACCTCGTTCTCGACTCGACCGACGGCGGCAGTACACTTCCCGGGAACCCCTCCGGTGGCTACGCCGCAGTTACAGGTGCCGGTGTCCTCAACCACGGGACGATCACGACCGAGGTCCAGGATCCCAAGAACAAGCTCGCGAACTTCACGCAGTTCGAAGCCGCTTTGACTAACGAGGCGCGAGGAACTGTTCGCGACCGCTCGGGCCTTTTGGAGGAGACTGCGATCACCAACGACGGCAGCTTCGCGGTTTCACCGGGCGCCTCCTTAAGTGTCGTCCCGCTCCAAGGCTCCTTCGGCAGCGCGGCGAGCTTCACCAACGACGGTGAGCTATTGAACAAAGGGACGATCACGGCCGCTCAGGAGGCGGGAACGATCACTTGGGCCCAGATCGGTGGGTCCGTCAAAGGCAATGAGGTGAGCATTCAAGGCGGCGCCACGCTCGAGGACAAAGCTGGAACCGGCCAGTTCCTGGTCGACTCGATCGCCGCCAAGATCACAGGCACGATCCCGGCGGGCCAAGAGGTAACGGTCGTAGGCGAGGCCTACAACTCCGGCGGGAACAACTACAACGGCACAACGCTGGACCTGGACGGTGGCACAGTTGTGAATGACGGCACTGTTGTGCTCGTTGCGCAGGGCTCGGGCGACAAGAGCGGCGGCCCGGCGGTCGTGAACGACGGCTCGATCCGCAACGGCGGCACGATCGAGGCCGTCGTCGAAGACCCGTCGTGGACAGTGCAGTACCAGGCTGGCCTCATGAACACCCGCACGGGCGCGCTGAGCCTGACGAGCGGCACGTTCAATGACGACGGTGGCATTCCGGTGACCAACGACGGGACCGTGAAGATCGACGCTCAGGCGCTCTACCTGCTTGAGGCCGGCTCGGTGTTCACAAACGAGAGGGATGGCACGATCCTGCCGCAGATCGAGAACTCCAAGATCTATGGGCGCTTCCAGCTCAGCTCCGGAGAGTTCGTCGCCGGTGGCAGCCTTCTCCCCGCTCTTGTGGGCGGCCATGCACCGGCGGCCAACACCGAGTTCCAACTGTTTTTGCTCTCGGGCGGGACCTTCAAGTCCACCTTCGGCCGCCTCGCCAAGGGCTTCACGGCTGACTACTCGAACGAGTCTGCGAGCCCCGCTTTCGTGGGCACCATCTTCGACAAGACGGGCAAGAAACCCAAGGACTGACTTTCATCGGGACTGATCAGGCGCAGCGCCTCGGGAGCGAACATTGCTGGAGGGCTGCCCAGTTGAGGACCGATCTCCGACCGGGACAGTTGGCGCCTCGGGGATCTAGCACGCGCCCCTTGCCGCAGTCGTAGGGGACGTTGAGCCACTCGTGAGCGTCGGTCGCCCAGGAGTCGGCGCCCTCGACACCGTTCAGAGATCGCGCCGCGACGGCTCGGCGCGAGCCCACAGGCCGAAGGCTCCGTCCGCCTGAGTGCAGGTGTCGCCGGTGCCGCGCCGTCGCTCTCGGAGATGGCCCAGGCAGCGATGGTGATCCCTATTTCAGAGGGTTCGCGTGATATTCGCAGGATCAGAGCGAAGCGTTTGACCAATAGCGCACGCTTACAGGCTTCTGACCAGGGAGAACAAGTGGAGCGGGCGACCGGGATCGAACCGGCATGACCAGCTTGGAAGGCTCTCCGGAGGCAATTTCGGAGCCAGGGAGAATTAGGATTCTTGCTGGTCACGCCGCCTTTTTGCGGAC
Source organism: Acidimicrobiales bacterium (assembly GCA_049514105.1). Taxonomy (GTDB): domain Bacteria; phylum Actinomycetota; class Acidimicrobiia; order Acidimicrobiales; family Bog-793; genus Fen-455. The sequence continues at coordinate 800 of JBEKVJ010000168.1, read as the reverse complement.
CGCCTGCGACCGCCCATGACCCCTTGTGACGATCCGTTAGGTCACGTTCGGGTCACGCCGGGGAGAGACTTGTCTCGCGATCTGGGACTCTTGCGACGACTGGTCGAGAGCTGCCCGATCTGGTCCAGCTTCTAGTGACCTTGGAATTACAGATACATTGGTGATTCGCCAATGTATACTTACTAGCGATGTATACCGACACGATCGACGCACCGACGCGTCGCCGCCTGCTTGCTGCGCTCCAGGCAGCGACGCCTGCACCAGTACGCGCGTACCCGCTTAAGCATGGACCAGTTGATTCCCTCGATGTGGGCGTCAGAATCGTCTCGATCGAGTTTCGCGCGCGCTGGGTCGGGCGCTGTGGCCTTCGCAAGGTCCGCGAGGTTCTCGCCACGCGACCGAGACCCGAAATCATCATCGGTACCGAGATCTCACGAGGCGCGCGCGAGGAGGCGTTGAATGCGGGCCTCGGTTGGGTCGACGAGACCGGAGGTGCTGAACTTCATTTCGTAAGAGACGGTGCGCTGATCGATGTCTCGCGCCCCGGGCTCGACGGCCCGCGTTCTCGACCTGCTCCGCAGTGGACGGTGGCGGTCCTGGGCGCCGCCGAGGCACTCCTCACTCACCCTGATCAGACAGTGACCGTGTCAAGCATTCGTGAGCACACGGGCTATTCGATCGAGGCAACAACGCGCGCACTGCGGTTTCTCGAGGACCGTGGTCATCTCGAGTCGACCGCCCGCCGAGGACCACGGTCCGCCAGAAGAGTTGTGAACCTGGACCGGCTCCTCGAGGAGTAC
>JBEKVJ010000167.1:0-3953 GCA_049514105.1 Acidimicrobiales bacterium | reverse complement strand
CCGATCGGCGGCGGCGTGCTGGTAGATCATCGAGGCACGCGGACTGGAGTGACCAAAGCGCGCCATCAGTTCCTTCGTGGTCGCTCCAGTTCTCGTACTGGCAACCAGCGGTGTTCGAATCATGTCGAATAGGCCCTCATCGAACTCCTCGTCCTTTCCTATTCGTCATAGTTCGCGGTCGGCCCTCCTCGCGATCTCTGCGGCGTAACGGGTCCAGTCGCCGCCTGCTAACTCGACCCAGTGACACGCGGTGCTCGGCTGCAGATTCAAGAGTTCCGCGAGGACAGCTGCGGGCAGCTGTTTTGCAAGATGCATCAAGGCCCCTCGTCGTCCCTTGATGGTCCCGATCCCGAGCCGGCGCAATCGCTCTCCAAGACGCGAAGCAGTGAGGGGGCGTCCTGGGTGTAACCCGGTGAAGAGCCAGGGAGTGTCGACCGGTGATCCCATGCCGCGGCGACGACGCCCGGGGCTGGCGAGGCGAGTCAGCAGTTCGCCGAGGGGCTCCGGTACTCGGATCTCCGTCGGGCCGAGCCCCAGACGGGTGCCATCATCGTCCGAGCTCACCTGCGTCCGAGTAAGCGCGACGATGCGGGACAGCTGCTGGCCATAGAGCAAGACCAGACAGCCCGCAACGCGGTCGCCGAGATCGAGGCTCTCGTCAACCAAGAGTTGGTCGACGATCGACCAGCGGGTGTCGTCGTCGAGGCCTGCGGCCTGCGGCCTGCCCGCTTGGCCGGTGAGGATGAAACGCCCGATGAGCCCTCTCTCGGCTGCCCATTCGATGAAGTCTCTAGCCTCGTGAGCCGACGGGCCTCCTTCGACCAAGAAGGCGTCGATGTCGGCCTGTGAGCAGTCGGCGAATGGCCGGCCCCGGTCCTCCATGAAACCGAGGAAGGCGATCGCCGCCATGAGGATGTTTCGAGAATGTGCTGTTGGCGTGCGCGGTCTGTGGGCTGCCGCGGCTCGTAGCCGCGCGCGGCGGAGCACCCTCCATGTTGCATAGGAGCGAAGGAGCCTCCGCTGATAAGGACAGCGGACCGCGGCGATGCGAATAGCGCTCCAAGTCTCCAAGCGGGCAAGGGCGTCGTCTCTTTCTTCCAGGACACCGTTGGCGACGAGCAGGTGCCGGAGGAATTCTGCGGCCACCGTGTCGCTGCGCTCGTCGAGCGCTTCGTGGTTAAGAGGGAGCGTGCCTGAGACGATGTCGCCGAGGATGGCGGCACTTTTCGCCGAGCGAAGCCAGTTGAGAGCACTGTAAGGGTTCGGGGCAGCAGTAATCGCAGAGGAAATCGCCCGGAGCTGGCCACCTGAGCCGTCTATGAGCTTTCTCGCCCGCTCCGCCAGCACGCATCGCACGCAGCATCCTTTGGCGTAAGGACGCTCTTCTGCTCCGCACGATCTGCAGGTGGCAAGGCTTGGTACACCGGCGCAGCCGGCACACAACTGGGCGGACGGCCCGGGTGGATAAACGAGGCGACGATCACGACGGCACTTGACGCAAGTCCCTCGTCGCGAGAGGGCGGCCCGGTAGCACGGTTCGCACACCGGCCCTTCGGACCATTGAACGCTCGGCAGTGCGATAGCTCCGCAATGAGCGCAGGCGAGCTTGCGCCGTGGCGAGCACGACAAGCAGATGGGACGACCCTCGGCGACGAAGTGGCACGGCTTGTCGCGTCGACAGATCCGGCAGGTCGCCACGGGCTCGCGGAAGCACACGTCGCAGACGTCGCCCCGTCCACCACGGGCCCGTCGGGCGATCACCCGCACCCGTCCGCAGAGCGAGCATGGCCGCTTCGGGCGAGGAGCGCACCTGGCGCACAGCGCCCGGCCGTCGTCATCACGGCCGGCAACTGGTTTGATGCCTCCGCAACTCGAGCACGCAGTCGCGAGCTGGCGTCTCCTGCAGGCGGCGCACACGCCGCCTCCGCCCGTGGCGACAAGGGGCCGGTTGGTGCGCCGGCAGCGCGCACAGAACGGCTCGGGGAGCACAGATCCGCGAGCTCGCAGCTCTGTCACGAGGCGTCCGACGACCGGCGGTGCCCCGACCCGCAACGCGTCTGGACTCTGCGAAAGTGCCCGCCTCAACTCCCGTAGCGCCGCAGGATGGCCGAGCTCATAGACGGCCGCGGTGATCGTCTCAGCCGAAAGGCCGGGGTCTGCCTCGGCCACCCGGTGGGCGACGAGATCATGGCCTGCAGTCCAAGTGTCCTCGCGAGCAGCCGTCACCTCACGAAACCGGGCGCGACCCTGGCCGAGCGAGGCACGGTCTGGCGCGACACCGAACGGACCGAGGTTGTCGACTTCGGCGCGGGCTGGCGCCGGACGGGCTCGATCAGATCCTCGGGGCCGCACTCCAAGATGTCGCACAGTGCCGCCAGCGTTGTCAGGTTGAGACGTTCGGGGACCTTCGCGACAAGACGGTAGGTCTGCTCACGCGACAGCACGACGCCGCGTTCGGCAAGAAGCGGCAGCAGGTCCGAGGTGGCGAACATCCCCCGGGCGGCCATGACCATGCGCAGGTGCCAGTTGTAAGAGACCTTCGGTGCTCGGACGGCGCTCACGAGGACTCCTTCCCGAAGGCCCTTGTGAGGGCGGCTCTCAGCATGGCATTGGTGTAGTCGGCCCCGACAGTCGTGTACAGAGCGGTCGTTGAGGGGAACGAGTGGCCCGCCTGGTACTGGACGAACAGCGGGTCCACCCCATCTTCGATCAGGTGCGAGACATAGGAATGGCGTAGGCAGTGCACCGACAATTCAGAGGGGAGCCCGGCCTCTGAACGCCACTCGGCGAAGCGCTCGTCGATACGCCGGACCGAGATGCGTTCACCGCGCTCGGTCAGCCACAGTGCGGCTTGACGCGCCGCATCCCCGTTCAGCGGTCGTACTTCGTCCAGGTACTGCTCGAGCACGCCAACCACCCACGGCATCACCGTGGCAATCGCACGTCGCCTGGGAGGGCTGCCCCGCATGGCTTTGCCGAAGCGAACCTGGCACACCCCGAAGCGCCCGAGCTCGGGGGCGGCCGGGTTCGGCGTGAAGTCGGTGACGTCCAGGCCGGCTGCCTCCGCCCGTCTCAGACCGAAGGCGTAGATCACCTTGATCAAGGTCGCGTCCCTGAAAGCTGCCAGCCATCCCTTACGTCTCGAGAGGGCTGCCTCGGCGATCTTGTGGTCGGCGAAGTCGAACAGTGCCTGTAGCTCGGGTCGGCTCAAGGGGCGCCGCTCGGGACGACCTTCGTACTCGACGACGTGGACTGCGGTGTTGCGCTCGTGGCAGATCTGGACCGGGACCGACCCGAGGCGCTCCAGGCACACCTCGGCCCATCCATAACGAGCGTCGCACACATAGCCGAGGAACATCGAAATCGATCCCTCGTAGGCGCGGATTGTCGAATGTGCCCACGAACCCTGGGCAATCCAGGCCTCCAGGTGCTCAGCTCGCCACTGCCAGGGCCAGCAGCATGTGTAATCCTGGAACCGCCGGACCGTGAGTTCCTCCTTGCGTATGAACGCCGGGGAAAGTCGCCGTGCCATGTGCTGGGTGCGCCAGCCGTCGAGCATCGCGTCGAAGAGCGCTGGCTCAAGATGAAGCGGGGTCGCGGCACTGACGAGCGCCAGCGCTGCCGACCCGGATGGCCGGTTCATCGGTCTCCCTCTGCCGAGCCATCAGGAGATACATCGTCACATGCGATGCAACGTGACCGGCTGCCGCATCGTTGCATCAGAAGCAAAGCGCTTGGTGGATACTCCCTGTGAACAGGTCTTTGTCCGCGACCTCAGCTGGCAGCGTCCAGCGGCTCCGAACCCAGAAGCCTTATGGGACAACGGTCGCAAAGTGTGTCGAATGATGCGTCGAGTGCAACATCGCTGGTTTGCATGATCGTCGCGGCAGAGTGGCGCAGGTTGTGCCACGGCATCGGGGCCAGCCCCAGGTTGGAGCTCACCCTGCGCCAGT
>JBEKVJ010000166.1:0-4003 GCA_049514105.1 Acidimicrobiales bacterium | reverse complement strand
AGGAGGAGACGATGCCCGACGTCGGGAGCCAGGTCGACTACATCGAGGACGACGTACTCCGGCTCATCTTCCTGTCCTGCCACCCGACTCTGACGCCCGAGTCCCGGGCCGCACTCACGCTGCGACTGGTCGGCGGGCTCACCACCGCCGAGATCGCCCGGGGATTTCTGGCCACCGAGTCCACGATGGGCCAACGGATCTCGCGAGCTAAGAAGACCCTGTCCGAGGCGCACGCCGAGTTCGAGCTTCCCACGGGGCCGGAGCGGACCGAGCGGCTCGACGACGTTATGGCGGTGATCTACCTGATCTTCAACGAGGGTTACACCGCCACCGCCGGCGAGGAGTGGATGCGCCCCGATCTGGCGAACGAGGCGATCCGGCTCGCGCGCATGCTGGCCGCCCTCGCTCCCGACGAGCCCGAGGTGCTCGGGCTGCAGGCGCTGCTCGAGATCCAAGGCTCGCGAATGCCGGCCCGGCTCGATGGGGACGGAGTTCCGGTCCTGTTGGAGGCACAGGACCGGAACCTCTGGGATCAGCTGCTGATCCGGCGTGGCATGGCCGCTTTGGAGAAGGCGGGACAGCTGACCGCCCGCGGAACTCCGGTCGGGAGGTACTTCCTGCAGGCCTCGATCGCTGCGCAGCACGCCCGTGCGGTACGCGCGGAGGACACGAACTGGTGCCGGATCGCGGAGTTGTACGACGTCCTGGCCCGCGCCGCGCCCGGCCCGGTCGTCGAGGTGAACCGGGCGGTCGCGCAAGGGCGGGCGTACGGCCCTGACGCCGGGCTCGCCGTGCTGGAGGACGTGGACGGAGATTCACTCGGCGACTCACCGTTGATTCCGAGCGTGCGCGGGGACCTGCTCGAGCGGGCCGGGCTGCAGGCGCAGGCGCGAGAGGCGTTCATCGAGGCAGCTTCGCGTACAGCGAACGCGGGCGAACGTACCGTCCTGCAGCGCCGAGCCGACCGGAACCGGTCGCGTGGATCGGACTCGGATGCGCCGCCCCAGCCGACGAAAGCTTGATCAGACCAGCCTTCAAGTACGCGGGCTGCCGCTTCCTCCGCGGAGAAGCACGGGCGCCTCTATGTCCGCGAACGAGCTGATAGTTCGACAAGCTCTGCTACCACCTGGCCAAGGTGTCCAACGGTCCCACCGAAGGCATGGACAACCCCTCTTAAAGCCCGTCAAACGGGTCGCCTTTGGATCTACGAACTTCGAGAACGTCCGCATCCGGGCCCTGCCCTATGCCGGCAGACCCAACTTCAGAGTCCTCGACTCGATCTTGGTCAGGTACCTTCCGGCAGTGCCTCACCTCGCAAATAGCGAAAGGCGGCAAACGCGATCGCGTGCCGGCCTCCGGCGAACGAGGCTCAGCCAAGCGGCGAAAAAGCCCAGCGTTACAGCGCTCTGTTACAACCAAACGTGAAAATCGAAGTTTTCTTGGTTCCACGCACGGCTTGAAAACCTAGCGGCAATTCGGCGTGAATTCGGCGGAGCAGGGCAGGAACTAGGGATGACACTGGAAAAATGAGGAGAGCTGGTGCCCTCGCACCGGCTCTCCTGCACTTTCTTGGCTCATCGGATTTCAGTCCCCGATGGCCGTGGCCGGCCACCCACGATGGATGAAATGCTGTTCGCGGCTGCCGGGCGCTGACGCCGAACCCCGATTGCAACCGCGTGTGCGCTTTCAGTCTGGCGCGTGGACTGTGGCGTACCAATGATTGTCGCTGCGAGCACGAACCCCAGGATCCGCTTCGCCGAGTCCACCGCTCGACAGCCTCCCTTGTGACTATCGGGAGGTGCGCATTTGAAAGAGATACGCGACAAGGTGGCCGGTCTCGACGTCCACCGTGACACGGTCGTCGCATGTTGTCGGATCCGGCAGAGCGGGCGCTCGATGGCGATCACGAAGGGGTCCTTCTCCGCTACTTCGGGTGGCCTCGCTGATCTAGCAGCGTGGCTCGTCGAGTCAGGGGTAACCACCGTGGCCATGGAGGCCACCGGCGTTTACTGAAAGCCGGTCTACTACGCCCTCGAAGGGCTGTTCGAAGAGCTTTGGCTCTGAAACGCACATCACGTGCAGAACGTGCCGGGCAGGAAGACCGATCTGAGCGATGCCGAGTGGTTGGCCGACGTAGCGGCCCACGGTATGGCGCGGCCTTCGTCCGTGCCACCACCGGAGATCCGCGAACTAAGGGAGCTGACCCGCTACCGAAAGACGCAGGTCGACGTCTGGAACCAGCAGATACAGCGTCTCGAGAAGCTCCTCCAAGACGCTGGGATCAAGCTGAGCTCGGTCGCGTCAGGGGTCTGGTCGAAGTCCGTCCGCGAGATGACCGAGGCAATGATCTCAGGCGAGCGTGACTCGGTTGTATTGGCGCAGATGGCCAAGAGCCGGATGCGATCTGAGATCCCGGAACTCGAAGAAGCCCTGTCTGGTCACTTTGGAGATCACCATGCAGTCGTCTGTCGAAAGGTCATCGACCACATCGATCACCTCGACGCTGCGATCGCCGAGCTCACGAGCGAGATCACTCGCCGGCTCGTCCCTTTTGAGGCGACAGTCACCCTGCTGTGCTCGATCACCGGAGTGTCGCAGCTGACGGCTCAGGTAATGATCGCCGAGATGGGAGTCGACATGTCACGGTTTCCAACGCCGGGGCATCTCGCCGCCTGGGCTGGAGTGGCACCTGCCAGCTACGAGTCGGCCGGCAAGCGCCGACCAGCAGGGACGCGTAAGGGTGGAACCTGGCTGCGGAGAGCGCTGATCGAATCCGCGAAAGCAGCCGGTCGAACAAAGGGCAGCTACTTCAGTGCGCAATAGTTCGGATCGCCCGCCGGCGAGGACCGAACAAGGCCGCGGTCGCGGTCGCGAACTCCATACTGACGACCGCCTGGCACCTCCTTACCACGGGCGAGATCTACGTCGATCCCGGGGCCGAGTACTTCAACACCCGCCACGATCCGGCCATTGAGGCGAAGCGGCTCCAGCGTCGGATCGAGGCACTCGGCTTCAGCGTCACGACCACAGACACAGCCGCGTAACTCTCGCCTGCTGGCCACTCACGTTGGGGCACGACCCGAGCCTCGTCGCGCGCGCCTACGTCGTAGTTGGGATAGAGCATTTCACCCCAGCGGGGTCTGGTGGCCTGACGATCTCCGTGCTCGCGATAGTTGCCTACCCCTCAACGGCACGCACCATGGGGATAGTCGCGACTCGCTTCGTTGACAGCGGAGTTCTGCCCGTTTACTCTCAAGCTCCGTTCGTTTGGAAGCGCTGACAAAGCGCTCTACCTAAGGAGGTGATTCCGATTCGTTTTGTTCACAGTCGGGTACTCACCCCATCGCGCTGGAGCCGCTAGAGCCTCGTCGTCGGTCCTCGGGTGCCCGCATCTCGGATACCTTGAAAGGGACCAAAACATGTCTCAGTTTCACGACTCGCTCCCGTTGACTGGGGGCAAAGCACAACCCATCACGCTTGAATCAGCGCGGCGTACCTCACACTCGCAGGTAGATCACAACATTGCTCTGGTTATCGGTGGTGGTGGAGCTGCCGGGAATGCGTGGGTGATCGGAATCATCGCGGGCCTCGCCGAGGCAGGGCTCGACATGACAGATGCCGCCGATCTGGTGATCGGCACCTCGTCTGGTGCCACCGCGGCCACGCAGGTGCGTAGCGGCATACCGCCGGCCGAACTGTTGGCCACAGTGCTGTCCCCACCGGTGGCGGCGGTCGGACAGAGCCGGGACCAGCAGCCATCCCTGCCGATGGCCACGGTCTTCGAGCGGATGAGGGCCATTGGCGCCGCCGCTACCTCGGCAGCCGATTTACAGCGTGCGATGGGCGCGTTCGGGTTGGAGAGCGACTCCATACTGGGAGCCGGAGCAGGACAACGGCGCGCCATGGTCGCCGCCCGGCTACCTCGGCATGAATGGCCGGACCGACCGATGATCGTGGTGGCCGTCGACGCTCATACTGGCGAATTGGCTGCTCTCGACCGCGA
>JBEKVJ010000165.1:0-4160 GCA_049514105.1 Acidimicrobiales bacterium | reverse complement strand
TGAGCGCCAGCGTGCGCGACCCGGGTGAGGCAATGGTCATGTATGGAACGACCATGTTCTTCGTAGCCGTCTGCGAGCGCCCACTGGTGGACCGCCGCCTCTGGAGCACCGCCGGTGCGTTCTGTGGGACCTGGACGCTTGCCGGCGGCATGGCGGCGTCTGGTTCGGTAGTCGCGTGGGGACGCGACCTCACCGGCGTCGACTACCCAGAGCTCATGGCCGAAGCCGCCTCTGTGCCAGCAGGAGCCGGAGGGCTGCTCGTGTTGCCGTACTTCGCCGGCGAACGCACGCCGCTGTTCGATGCCCAGGCGCGCGGCACGATCTTCGGTCTCACCCTTCGCCACCGCCGGGCGCACCTCTTCCGGGCTCTTCTCGAGGCGACCGCCTACGGCGCCCGTCACAACCTCGAGACCTTCCAGGACGCTGGAGCACGCCTTGAGAGAGTGGTGGCCGTCGGAGGGGGTACGGCGAGTGAGCTCTGGCCGCAGATCGTGTCCGACGTGACGAATCTCGAACAAGAGGTTCCGAGCGTCACTATCGGCGCCGCGTATGGAGACGCCTTCCTCGCAGGAGTGGCCACTCGGTTGGTCGAGCCTTCCACGCGCTGGGCCAGCATCGAAGGCGTCGTGAAGCCCAATCCGGCGGCCACAGAAGGCTATGAGGAGCTCTTCGCTCTTTATCGCCGCGCCTATGTCGACACGGCAGATACGAGCCATGCGCTCGCAGCGCTCCAGGAAGCCGACCCGGGCGACAAGACGATGAACTCATGGAGCAGCGATTAAGTGGTTGGTGGGTCGAGCAACCGCAACAGAGTCAGGAACAGGAAAGGAGACAGTCGTGAGTGACAACGGCAACGGTTTCAGGTTCGAGGGTCGCAAGCTTGCGGTCACGGGTGGAGCCCGCGGCATCGGCTACACGATCGCGAGGGCAGCGGCCAGGGCCGGTGCGGCTGTGGCTCTTGTCGACATCGAGCAGGCGAGCCTGGAGGAGGCAGCTACGAAACTGCGTTCCGAGGTGAAGGGCGCCGAGGTGCTGACCGAGCTCTGTGACGTCTCCTCCTACGAGCGGGTGAGCGCCACAGCGCAGGCTCTTCAGGCGCGCTGGGGTCTGACCGACACTCTCGTCAACAACGCCGGGATTGCCTACAACATTGCTGCCGAGACGATGAGCGTGGCGGATTGGGACCGGATGCTGGCGATAAACCTTTCGGGGGTCTTCTACTGCAGCCAGGTCTTCGGTGTCCCGATGATCGCGGCAGGCGCGGGCTCCATTGTCAACATCGCCTCGATGTCGGGGATCATCGTCAACCGACCCCAACCCCAGGTGGCCTACAACGTCTCCAAGGCGGGGGTGATCATGCTGACGAAGTCCCTTGCGGCCGAGTGGGCGCCGCATGGGGTGCGGGTGAACGCCGTGGCGCCCGGCTACACCCGCACAGACTTGATCGAGCACCTGGTCGAGACCGACATGTGCCGTGACTACTGGATCGGGGGCACGCCGCTCGGAAGGATGGGCACGACGGACGAGATCGCGAACGCTGTGCTCTTCCTCGCCTCTGACGCTTCCAGCTTCGTCACAGGAGAGACCCTGGTGGTCGACGGCGGCTACACGCTCTGGTAGGCCCGCAAAGCGAAGAATGCAGTCGCCACGACGAAGATAGTCAGAGGCGCAATTCTTCGCCAGTTTCTTCGAGGGCTGCAAGTCACCGAGGACGACGCCAAGGCGCTCTGGCGCATGCGCCAGCTCATGCATGGCGCCATTCCATTCGATTTGACAAAGCTGGAGCAGCTCCCCTCCCTGGTTCAGGTCCTGCGAGCTGCAGTTGCGGTCCGCTCTGAAGGCGATTTTGGGCTGGGACGCAGGTGCTCCACCAATCGTGGCTGCAGCCGGATTGTTGAGTCATACAGCCATAGCCGTCGACGGAACAAGAGCCGTCGAGCACGAGGATGTTGAGCTTCTGCCACTGTCCGGACCACAACGGAATTCCCTTCAAGCGGTGCGCTCCGGGGAAGGAATCTGAACCGGTCCTCGTGGATCTCAGCTCAGCGATCAAGGAGCGCCGCCACTCGTCGGTTGCCGCAGGGCGTTCCGTTCCATGTCAGGCCTCGGGTTTCGAGTTGTGTGATCAAAGTTGACGGATCTTGGCTGGTGCCGGCCATGTAGGGTTCGAGAGGCTCGGAGGATATGTGTGCGTCGAGTGAGTTCGAGCGAGACAGACAGCGACCCCAATGCGCTATTTGCGGCCTTCTACGACGAACACTGCCAGTCGGTAATGGCGTACGTTCGACGGCGGGTAATTGGTTGTGATGCCGATGATGTCCTGGCGCAAGTGTTCTCCGCCGCTTGGAGGCGCTTCGAGGTAATCCCGCCACCGCCAGAGGATCGCTTGTGGCTATTTGGTGTCGCGCGTCATATGGTCGCCGACCATCGCCGGTCGACCATCCGAAGGCTCCGACTTCACGAACGTCTCGTGGAGGAGTCGGCCACCTCGAGCGCCGTGCCTTCAAACTTTGAAAGTCTCCGGTTACGTATTGACGCTGCTTTGCACGCACTCCGTCCCGCTGAGCGGGACGTCCTCCGTCTCGTTCTCTGGGACGGTCTCAGTCACGCCGAAGCGTCAATCAAGCTCGGATGCTCGGCGAACGCCGTCGAACTTCGTTACCGCCGTGCCCGGGCAAGGTTCCGTGACGCATTTCTCGCCTCTGCGGTCCCCCGTGACAGGGGAAGTCGAACGCTCCCGACCACTGCTGCCTCACCGACGGCGAGCCGGCAAAACCCACAAGGAGGATCCATGCCACGCGCACTTATCACTGGGATCACCGGCCAGGATGGCCGGTACCTGGCTGAACTTCTCATCGGAAAGGGCTATCAGGTTCACGGAATGATCCGGGGACAAAACAACCCGAAAGCGAGAATCGTCCAAGAAGAGATTCCAGAGATCGAGCTGATCGACGGCGACCTCACCGACCTCTCGTCCCTCATCGCGGCTGTAGAACAAGTTCAACCCGACGAGGTCTACAACCTCGGCGCCATAAGCTTTGTGAAGTTGTCGTTCAACCAGCCCGAACTCACCGCGGACGTTAGCGGCTCAGGGGTTTTACGGATGCTCGAAGCGATCCGCATCGTGGGAGGCTCGGACAACCGGGTCCGGTTCTATCAGGCTGCAACATCGGAAATGTTCGGTAAGGTTCACGAAAGCCCCCAGCGGGAGACGACTCCGTTCCACCCACGCTCGCCCTACGGGACCGCGAAGGTGTTCGGCTACTACACGACGCTCAACTATCGCGAGTCCTACGGAATCCATGCATCCAACGGCATCCTCTTCAACCACACCAGCCCGCGCCGTGGTCTTGAGTTCGTCGAGCGGAAGATTACTAACGCTGTCGCTCGGATCTCGCTTGGACTACAGGAGAGCCTGACCCTCGGCAACCTTGAGACGTCTCGAGACTTTGGGTACGCGGGGGACTATGTCGAAGCGATGTGGCAGATGCTGCAACAAGACGAGCCCGGAGACTACGTCGTTGCCACGGGAAGGATCTGGTCGATCCGCCAAGTCCTCGGCATAGCGTTCCGAGCAATCGGTGTCGATGACTGGTCGCCATACGTGACCACCGACGAGCGCTTTCTTCGTCCTGCCGAGGTCGACCAGCTCGTTGGGGACGCCACGAAGGCCCACGAGATACTTGGCTGGGAGCCTAAAGCGGAGTTTCCGCTGATCCTCGAGGAGATGGTCCGCAGCGACATCGAACTGGAGCAAGCCAAGACTGGCCTGACCTGACAAGGCCGCCACTGCCGGCTGGGGCAGCAATACTGCGGTCTAAAAGCATAGGCCTGCGCTACCTAGCAGCGTGAGTGAGCGTGCCGTCCAACAGACCGACTGAGCGACTTTGAGCCGACCGGTCTACCAGCCGTATCTGATCCGAGTGTCGTAGAGGCGGAGCATTTGGGCTTCTACTCGGTTCACCTCTACGACACGCTTTTAGTGCACTCGGAGGTCTTTGTTGTCGCGGGCCTCGTTGCCGCGCATACTAAGCGCATCGTACTTGGATAGCGGGTCCCTACTCAGCCCATCTCGATGAATGACGAGCGGAGGAGGAGTCGTTCTACGCGAAAAGCGGCGGTACGTCCTCCGGCGTGGGTGCCCGGGCGAGGCGTGTGAG
>JBEKVJ010000164.1:0-4188 GCA_049514105.1 Acidimicrobiales bacterium | reverse complement strand
GAGGCCCAGCAAGACGGCAAGGGCGGCGTGGTCGGGGTCGAAGCGCTCGGCCGTGAAGAGGAACCGGCCGAGCTCGCCCCGGTCGAGGCCACGCCCTTCGCTCGGGTAGACCTTGGGCCGGCGGGCGTACTGCGCCGGGTTCGATGGGATCCGGCCGTCGATGTGGGCAAAGCGATAGAAACCGCAGATGGTAGACAGCCGCCGGTCGATGGTCGAAGCAGCCAAGCCCCGTTCCTCCATGGCACTGCGCCACAGCTCGATATGCGCCCGTTTGGCCTCGAGCACGGCGAGACCGACGTCGGTGCACCACTGGAAGAAGATGCGCAGGTCATAGCGGTAGGTCTCGAGGGTCCGACCGCTGTAGCGCGCCAGGTACGCGGCAGCCGCCATCTGGGCCTGGGCGAACGGATGGGCGTCACGAGCGCTTACCAGCGTTACTGAACTTGGGATCGGGGTGGGCATGGCTTCCTCCTTGTGTTGAGGAAGACAGCGAACACCTATGCGGTGGTCAATGCTCGGGGCGCCCGTAGCCGGCGTTCGGAGGCAGGCAATCGTGTAACGGTTGGAGAATGACTGCTGTGCGTCGCTACGGCCTCGCCGTCATCGCCTCGCTCACCGCCATCCTGACGTTTCCTGTGTTCGCTGCGACAGCCAGCTTCCCGGCACCGCCCGGACCGGCGTCTTCGGGCGTCGCCGGGTCCTACGGCGGAGTCTGGGTCAGCGGCACCACTACAGGCTCTTCGTGGCTCTCGGGCGTGTCATGCACGGCGGCGTTCACTTGTACAGCCGTCGGAGGCGCCGTCCCCTACCCAGGCGGAGCCAACCGCTCGGCAGCGCCCGTGGTCGCCTATTTCGACGGGTCATCGTGGATCATCGAGCCCACAGACACCACCGACAGCGGCTCCGTCCTGACCGCAGTTGCGTGCACTCCAACGCTGTCTCGGCTGTGCCTGGCGCTCGGATCTGACGGGGCGTCCTCCTACGCTCTGATCGAGGGGGCCGACGGCACCTGGACGCAGACGGCCCCCATGATCCGGGTAGCCCAGAACATCGGATTCGATGGGGCGGCGTGTCCCTCAAGGACAAGATGTATCGCTGCTGGGGACTCGTATAACAGCGTCTCCACTCCCGCCCCGCTGGTCGAGTCTTGGAACGGGAAGAGCTGGCATGTCGCCAAGCTGGCTGCCGTAGGTCGGGGTGGCGGGCTCAGTTCCGTCTCGTGCGCCACTGATCGCCTGTGCGTGGCGGTTGGATCCACTCCCGGCCCCTCTGGCACGTACCGCCCCCTCGCTTTCGAGTGGACAGGTGGGCCAGCGTGGCAGAGGGCTTCGCTCGAAGATCCCTCGAAGTTCACCGCCGGGTTCAGTGGCGTGTCGTGCGTCAAGAGCAGTTGCACCGCTGTCGGCTCCGCCGGAGCCGCAGTCTTCACCGAGACCTGGCACGACGGATCCTGGTCGAACCCGTTTCTCTATTCCGTGCCTCGCACGACCCTCGACCCCATGGCAATCTCATGCGTGAGTGGCGGGGCTTGTGTAGTCGTGGGGAACACCGTCGTCGCCGTCGGGCCAGCCACGTTCGGAGCCGTGGAAAAGGACGGGCGCTGGAGCTCCTTCAGTACGAGCAGGTTCCCGCCCGGTATCCAGGCGTTGACGTGCTCGCAGGTCGCCGGGGCATGCGTGATTGTCGGTGGTGGCTCCCCCTACGCCAACACGACAGGAGTCGAACCTGCACAGGCCGGAGTGTTCTCGTACTGAAGATCGCCTGGTCAGACTTGCGACCAGTCGCACCGTCTCACCCTCCCGCCGTACTGGAGCAGTCTCCATTGGTAGGGCGACCTGACTGCGAGATAATGAGAAAAGCATGAGCAAGCGGATGTTGCGATGGCTCGTTGACCTCGACTGTGGCGACACTGTTGTCGTCCTTACCACCGGAGACGACCCAACCCTCGGGCGCGCCGATGATTGGTTTTGTCGGGAATGTGGAATCCGAAGGACGATGAAGGCCCTTCACCAGGTCGGCTGGGAGACGGCGCCACCACTCAGAGTTCGGGATCAGACGTAAGCGAACTTACGGTTCCCAGTCCCTGTTCGGGGACACCCTCGTCTAAATGTCGTGACGCAGCGAGCCGAGAAACCTTGAGGGAATGATGGGAGGCAATCATGGGTGCCTGGGGAGCCGGACCGTTCGACAACGACACGGCCCTCGATTGGGTCTGGGAACTTGACGAGTCGTCCGACCTAGAAGTGGTTCGCGTGGCGATCACTAGTGTCACCGTTGAAACTGGTTACCTTGACTCTGATGTCGCCTGCCGTGGCCTAGCAGCCTGCGAGGTTCTGGCAGCCAGCCATGGGTTCGCCCGACCGGGCCTGTCAGATCACGTCACCCAATGGCAATCGAGATCAGGACCTCAGAGTGATTCGGACCTCGTGCGCCAAGCTCTCCTTGCCCTAGATCGGATCCAGGGCGACGGATCGGAGCTTCGGGAACTTTGGGTTGAGAGCAGCGGCGGCGCTGAGTGGTCCCGAGAAAATCAAGATCTCAGGGTCCGCCTTGAAGCGAGTGCCTCTGCCTAAGCGGTTATCAGTCGTCACTCATAGCTCCTCCTCACCTCCTCCCGGCGTTTGGGGATACCGGGACGAATCGGAAATGCCCCTCAATATCTGCACCATCTGCGACGATTGGAGGCGGTGGCCGATGAATACCCGATCCAGATCAAAGCGACCCACGCCAAGTCGTCCTGGATCAAGTTCTTTGTTCTGGGGCTGTTGAATACGTCAATGGGCGGTACGACGGCTTCTGCCGAGGACGGAGTTAGCCATTGGCCTTCCGTGGTTGTTGTCAACCGTCTCGGGCAGGAGAAGCGACTTGAGAAGTTCGAGTCGAACGAGGAGGCGGAGGCCCGAGCAGAACGGGTGCAGGCCGACCTAGACATATTGGGATTGGAAGGTTGGTGCAAGAAGTACGACGTGCCCTTGGCGTTTGCCAGGGCATAGGCTCCCGACCCGGCAGCGTTCGGGGGCAGGGCCGTCTCGCTTACCCCCTTACACAGGAGCGTCTGTCCATTCCCCGCTCGCCACCGGTTGACCCGATACCTCATTGAGTCTTGGATGGCCCTCGTGCCAGGCCCGCCATGTGAAACCAGCGGCAAGGACCTCGACGTATCCGTCTCGACCATCGAGTAAGAAATGGACCGCCTCATCAGGTCGTAGCCGACCACGCTGCCGCGCAGCCCATGCCTGTTGTTCCGCATCCCGCCACTTGGAATCGGTCGAGAAGTAGAAACCAGGATCGGGACAACGGCCCGTTCGGAGCCACTCCTCCTCCTCGGCCTGCCAGATGTCGAGGTTGCCCTGTCTGCGTCTAGGCACGATGTCGTAGCCGGTCACCTGCGCTAGAGCCTCGTCGTCTCGGTGTGGCTTCGCCGAGGCGAAGGCGGCCGAATGAAAGTCAACCTTCACCCAAAGTTCTTGCTTAGGTTGAAACCCTCCCCCGAACTCAACTGAGCACTCAGGGTTCGTGTCGGTGTCAGAATGAGTCAGGGTGAGTCCCCATGGCCAGATGCACCAAGGAAGTGTGCAGGCATTGAAGGTTTCGGTCATAGGCCCAAGTCTGCCGGACCGGCCGAGTGCCCTAGCCGCGAAGTGCCGCATGGTGCGCCCAGGTCCGGCGTTATATATGTGATCCACAGGTCCTGGGCTGTGTCCTATGGAAGCACACTCACTGGGCGTCGGCGACTCCTTCGATGAGGCCCTCGAAGAGGTCGCTCCGATCGCTCTGACCTCGCTCGCCGGCGTGCTTTCGCTGGCGCTTCAAGATGGTGAGGAACTGCGGACCGGTCTCGAAGAACCCACAACGCTCACAGACGCTCTCGAAGGAGCAACCGAGGAGTGCCGGCCTGGTGCAGTGACCGTTGGCGAGCAGCCGAAGGTGATCACTGACCGGCGGTGGGCTCGAGCTTGGAGCTCGAGGAGGAGAGGCGGCGCCGGAGAGTCCGTAGTACTGGGCCTCGACCGCCTCGGTCACCTTGAAGTAGGCGTCGGCGACGGTCTCGTCGGAGATGCGGGCATAGGTCAGCGTCATGTCCATGGAGCGGTGCCCGAGCAAGGCGGCGATGGCCTCGAGGCTCATGCCCCGGTTGATCGACTGGGTGGCGAGCGTGTGGCGCAGCTGGTGGGGATGGACGTGGCC
>JBEKVJ010000163.1:0-4976 GCA_049514105.1 Acidimicrobiales bacterium | reverse complement strand
GTGGAACGCTTCATCCTGCACGAGCGCTGAAGTTGCCGCGTACGCTAGATCCCCGGCCCACACGCCGAGGCCTTACCGGTTGTGGGTCAAAGAAGCGGGCTCGGCGAAACCAGCCTGTAACTCGTTGCGACAAGGGCCTCAGGTTTTGTAGTCCCGCGCTCACATTGCGGTGACTACAGGCCTTCGGCCACAACCGGTGTCCACCCGTTCAATCACGCAGTCAACGCGGGAGATGATGCTCGTAGCGGTTACGGGCCCAGACATAAGAGGCAAGAGCAATACCGACGCTCCACGCGACTGCGACGATCGCGTTTGTGCCGATTCCGGTTCCGGTGAGCAGGCCGCGCAGTGTCTCGGTCACCGGAGTGAACGGCTGATACTCGGCGAACTGACGAAGACCTTCGGGCATTGTTGCGGTCGGCACGAAGCCGCTTCCCAGGAACGGCAGCAGCGTCAGGAACATCGGTGTGTTGCTCGCGGTTTCGACACTCTTCGCCGCGAGCCCGAGCGCTGTCGCGAGCCAGATGAGCGCGAACGCGAACAACAAGGTGATGCCGACGGCGCCCAACCATGCGAGGGCGTCGGCGTTCGGGCGGAATCCGACCGCGACCGCGGCGCCGACAACCACTGCGAAGCTGAGCAGGACTTGAACGAGGCTCGCGAGCACGTGGCCGACGAGCACCGCGCAGCGGGCGATCGCCATCGTCCGGAACCGGTCGATGATCCCACCAGTCATGTCCATCGCGACGACAAGAACAGCAGCAGGAAGACGATCGGCATCCCGATCAGCAGCAGCGTCATCGACGGATACCGACGCAGCCGCCGCAGGTTGCGCCGAAACAGCGTCGCCGAATCGGCGAGGGTGTAGGCGACAGCCGTCATGGCACCCCCACCTCCTCCTCGACCACGTGTCCGGTAACAGCGAAGAACACGTCGTCGAGGTCGGGCGCGTGAATCGAGAGGTTCTCGACCTCTGCTTGCGCGTCGTCGAGCCGGTCGAGCAGCCGACGTAAGGTCGCGACGCTCGTGTCGCTCGGCACCTCGAGGACGAGCTTGTCGTCGTCGGCGACCGCACCGTCGATCAACGCTTTGGCTCTACGCAGCGCCACCGGGTCAGCGAACTCGAGCCGGAAGTGGCCACCGGGGATTCGGCGCTTCAGCTCGTCGGCACTGCCCTCAGCGACGATCCGTCCGCGGTCCAGCACCGCGATCCGGTCGGCGAGGTGGTCGGCCTCGTCAAGGTACTGAGTGGTGAGAAAGATCGTCACCCCATCAGCGACGAGCTCTCGGATGATCTCCCACATCGTGCGACGGCTGCGCGGGTCGAGACCAGTTGTGGGCTCGTCGAGGAAGATCACGCTCGGACGTCCGACCAACGTCATGGCGAGGTCGAGGCGACGCCGCATGCCACCTGAATACGTCGTGACCGACTTCGTCGCCGCCTCGGAGAGCTCGAAGCGAGCGAGCAGCTCGTTGGTCCGCGCTCGGCCGTGGCTGCGACCGAAATGGTTGAGGTCGGTCATCAGGCGAAGGTTCTCTTCGCCAGTCATCAGCTCGTCGACAGCGGAGAACTGTCCCGTCACGCCGATCGCCCTTCGTACCGCGTCGGCCTTGCGTCGGACGTCGTGACCGGCGACGAGGACCTCACCGGAATCGGCGTCGATAAGTGTCGAGAGGATGCGGACCATGGTCGTCTTACCTGCGCCGTTCGGGCCGAGCAGCGCGAAGATCGTCCCGGCACCGACGGTCAGGTCGACCTTGTCGAGCACGGTCGCCTCGCCAAATGACTTGCATACGCGCGACGCGGCGATCGCGATACTTGACGGGGCGCTCATGACTTCGTCCCCAGTTCGGCACGAGCCGGCACCCGACGAATGTTGATGTCGCCCGCGGCCGTGTGCGCGCGGATCTCGGTAGTCTGCTCTTCCGCCGGAGGACGGCCGGTGTCCTCGAGTTCGTTATTGACTCGGCCGAAGCCAGTCGAGAGGTCCAACCAGGCGGCGACCCCGTCGAGAACTCCGATGTCGATCTGGCCGCACGCGGTCTTGGCTTCGCAAGCGCCCTGCGACAACAACCCCAGCCTCACGTCGCCGAGCGCGGTCTTTGCCGTCACGTGTGAGCGAGCGCGGTCCACTTGGATCGCACCGTTCGCATTCTGCAGCTGCGCGCGGCCTTTCACTTCACCGATCCGGGTGTCCCCGTTCGAGTTCTTGACCATGGCGGACCCTGCGACCGAGCCGATGTCGATCCGACCTGATCCGGTCTTCACATCGGCGTCTCCCTCGACTCGTCCGATCATCACCTCGCCGAACCCGGTCCTGATCTTCACCGGACCCGCCACGTCGACGCGCACGTCACCGAAGCCCGTCCTTATTTCGAACTCGCCGAGGCAACCCGTAGCGCGCACGGACGCCATCGCCACGTCCGCGCTTATACGTGAGCCCTCGGGTAGCTGGATCTCAACCTCGATCGAGTCGCGACCACCCCAAGGGGTCCACTGGCGCCAGTTCTTTGGGCCCTTCACGAGGAGGGAACCCGACGCGTACTCGACTCGGGTCTGTTTTGCCGCGTTCACGTCGCCCTCCTTATTGGGATCGCTCGGCCCAACCTCGACCACCGTCTCGATGCTGTTGCTCGCCACGAGGCGAAGGTCGCCAATCCCGATATCCACTGAGACCGAGATTGGTTCGGGCGTCTGGAAGACGGACATTTGGGTTCGCTCCTACCTACCGGCTCCAGCCGGTGTATCGCTGAGATCCAGTTGGTAGCCGTCGGTCCTCGTGACGAGCCGAACTGCTTCGCTCTAGAGCCATGCTCACGGCGCGAACCAGCCAGGTGTTGATCGAGAGGCCTTCGCTTACGGCTGCCTCGTCCACCCGGGCCTTCAGGTGCTCGGGGAGGCGGAGATTGATGCGGGCAGTGGCCCCCTCGTCTCCCTGGGGAGACCCGAGGCCGGTCACGCGGACCTCTTCCTCCGTCTGCGGGGGCTCGGACTGAGGCAGGCTCACTACGAACACGGGCTCGCGACCCCTCAGCCGCAGCTCCACCGAACCGGGCGCCAACTCACAGGTGATCTCCTCGACAGCGGCCACGAGGACGTCCTGCAGGGCGAGGCGTATGGCCGCCTCGAGAGAGGCGAATAGCCGCTCGGCCTGCGCCTTTGCCTCGTCGCCTCCCGCCTCCGCGGCGGCTGCGAACTGCCGGCGAACGGCCTCGATGTGCTCGGTCAATTCCATGGTGCCATTATGACATCAATTTGGCATCGGTCAAGGCCACAATGGCACAAACCGTGATGCCGAGGTCGCTCTCTGCTTCTCCCCACACGTGGGCGGTCGGCCCATCACCGCCACCGCGGCGCGGTCAGGTTCGTCGATCGCAATGTCGGCGCCGGCGCCTTGGGGTCCCCAAAAACGCGCTGCCGCTGGACCGGGGCTGATCCTCGGGTTTCTTACCCGAACCTCGACGAGGTTCAAAAAGGGGAACCGTCTCGCCTACACGCTGGCAGGATCCGTTCGCCTGATGAGCCTTCGAGGCCTCAACTGGTGAGGAACCCGGCCTCGTCAGCGTCCGGAGACGCCGGTCAAGCGACCTCTGGCGATCACTGACGCGGTGAGGGAGCTGAGGAGGGTGCAAGACCTTGTTCGATCGAGTTTCGCCACAAAGCCGCGGTGCTCACTGTCTAAGAGGGTGAAGAATTGGAAGCTGTAGCGGTGAAGTCCATGGGCCTTTGATCAGGGAGGTCCCTTCTTCACGGCATTCAAACGTGCCTTACGCGACGCCAATTGGCGTTGACCGATCGAACAAAGCAGCGTCGAGTGCTTCGGTTGGGGCTCATCAGTCCTGGCGGAGTGTCATCTCAAGCAGCCTCGGACTGAAGAATCTCCGCGATGGAACGTCGGGCACCGATCCGGGCGGGGATGGTGGTGAGTGTCCCGAGGACGATCATCGTCCCGAGCACCATGGCGACCAACCAAAGAACCGGGGGGACGCTAGTACTTCCCCCACTTTTCGCGCCGGCATAGATCGCGATGCCTCCCGGGATGCCAAGAAGCGCTCCAATGAACGCCGGCAACATCTGCACAGCCACCAACCCCATCGTCGCCTGTCGGCGTGTTGCGCCCAGTGCACGCGTGAGCGCCGATGAGTGCCTCGCATCAAGCACGGTCGCCCAGGCGATGAAAACCGCGTTCACCGCAGCGAGAACAACCAGCATCACCGAGAGCACCACCGTCACCTGATTCAGCCGGGCGGTGACGGGGTTGCCCGGGGCGAAGAACCCCTGCTGGTTGTAGCTGGTTGTGGTATGGACGACCAGCACGGCGACGATCCCGCTCGCGGTGATGGCAACGCTGAAGATGTTCAGCAGCAGTCGACGCGGTCGGCGAGCCGCAAGGCGCGCACCGATCAGCAACGCTACGGGCAAGTGCCGAGAAGGAACGACCATCCACGCTCTGCGTCGAGGCGCTCGCGCCGCGTCGTCGAGGAGTCGGACCGTACTGGTCCGAGCCGCACGGATCGCTGGAACGAGAGTCGCGAGTAAAGCCACGGCAACCGCGACCGCGACGACGAGCCCGATCGTGGTCGCGGTGATTGTCGGCTCACCTGCCGCGCCCAGGAGACCAGCACCGGGCCCGTCTATCAACGGCGCCGCCAGCCATCCAACGAGCAGTCCGATCGCGGCGGCGCACAACGCGAGGAGCAGGTTTTCGACCAGCAACACCGTGGCGACGAAGCTCGGGGTACCACCGACCGCCTTGAGGAGCCCGACGCGCCGTGATTCCTCGGCCATTCGACCTCCCACGAGTACGGCCACGCTGGCGATCGCGAGCAGGCCGAGCAGCCAGCTGCCGGTCACAAGTACGAGTTGAGCATTCACCACGATCTTCGAGTCCGCGTCGCGGATTTGTTGCCACGAGAAGAAGGTGGGCCCGTTCGCGGACGTGCTGTCATGAGCGTTCACGAATGCTTCGGCGGTG
>JBEKVJ010000162.1:0-4275 GCA_049514105.1 Acidimicrobiales bacterium | reverse complement strand
GCGGCGCGACGGGTCGAACGTCCTCCTACCGGAGGAGAAGTACTCGGTCGCCGTCCACGAGACCGGCCACGCTCTCGTGGCCGCCCTCTCCGAGCACGCCGACCCGGTCGCCAAGATCACGATCCTTCCCGCCGGGCGCGCTCTCGGGGTCACTGAGCAGCTGCCTGTCGACGAGCGTCACCTGTATCCGGAGAGCTACCTGCGCGACTCGCTCGCCATCCGCCTCGGCGGCTTCGCCTCGGAGAGCCTTGTCCTCGGCGAGCCCTCGACCGGGGCCTCGAGTGACCTGGGCGGGGCGACAGAGCTCGCCGTCCACATGGTGCGTGACTGGGGCCTGTCACCCCGGCTTGGCCCGATCGGTTACGGCGATCAGGGTCCGGGATACCTGGGCTCGGGGCAGCTTCAGTCGCGTCCGTACTCAGAAGGCACCCAGCAGGCGATAGACGAAGAGGTCAGCCGCCTGCTCTCGGAGGCCAAGGGGCGAGCGATGGACCTATTGAATGCCAATCGCGACGTCCTCGACGCCGTAGTTGCGAGACTGATGGACAAAGAGTCCATGAGCGGCGACGAGCTCAGGGAGATCTTGCGCCAGACGGTCGCCGCTCGGATGCCGTCGAATTTGGCGACGATCTCGTCCTGATCAACTGTGACACGCGACCCCAACCAGATCGCGTCTTTGTATCGGCCCTACCGGCATCTCGGCTCCCCGAACTTGTTCAGTGCGGGGAGCTTTGCCGTGCCCGGCCTTCGCACGAGGCTCAATCTTTGTCGACTCTACGACTTCCGCGATGACTTCGGTTCTCCTGGCTACGTCTTGGTCACCGTCACCAGCGATCTGATTGCTGCTGAAGTCGTGCAGGTATGACCCGCTCCAAGTCACCAGTATCAGGGCTAGGTCCTAACGAGAGGAATGGCAACAGCTTTGTCGCCCGTCATGTTTTGCCTATTGCTGCGAAGGGTATCGAGCCGGTGGCGGGTGAAAGGACCGGCCGGAGGGCACTGTGAGCCGACAATTCGAAGCAAGGCCCCAGCATTGGGTGACCAGATCCGGAGACAATTCCGGGCGCGACGAGACCGAGCAAGAACGCGATGATCGCAACTTGATGGAGCTCCTCCAAGAGCTTCGTGTCGGGGCGCTCGGAGTCCAAGTCCTGTTCGGGTTCCTTCTCTCGCTCCCGTTCTTTGCAGTCCGTTTTGACCGCCTAAGCCGGTCGCAGCGCGGCCTGTATCTGGCGGACCTGCTCCTGGCGACGTTGGCGACGGCGCTGTTGTCGGGCCCGGTTGCCTATCATCGGCTCGTTTTCCGTCGCCATCGCAAGAGCCAGTTGGTCCGCATCGCGAACGCGATGGCAATAGCCGGTCTGACCACCGTCGCGTTGGCGATAACTGCCTCGGTGCTATTGGCGCTGAGCTATGTCGAACGCGGGATCATCGTGCCGTTGCTGGCTGCTCTCACCATCGCCACGTTCGCCTGCCTTTGGTTCGCGCTGCCCGTGGCCGGGCGCGGTGAGCCGGATCTCTGACAGGGCACTAGGAGCAGGCCTCGTTTTGCGTCACTACGCCACGGGTAGGGGGAGGGGGAGCCAGCGATATAAACACGGAGGTTGAGAAATGCCAGCTGAAGTCGATGATGTTGTCGCCCTCGTACAAGCAGACCACAGAAAGGTCGAGAGCGTGTTCTCGCGCCTTGACAGCACCGACGACGCCAGGCTTGTGGAGTACTTCTGCCAGCTTCGAGAAGAGCTTGTACGTCACGAGGTGGCCGAGGAATTGGTCGTATACCCAGCCCTTCGTCGCAATGTGCCCGACGGGGACGCGGTGGCGGACGCCTGCATCGCTGAACAGGCTGAAGCCGAGGAGGCACTCGCCCGGCTCGACAAACTGGAGGACGAGCCTGTGGCGCTGCGCCGGGCTCTTGCAGCTGAGACGGGACGTCCTCGAACACGCCCAACACGAAGAGCGTGAGGTGTTACCCGACCTCGAGTCCCACACCAGCGCGAAGGAACTCCGTGGCCTGGGGGAACGCTATGCCAAGGCACTGGCGTCGGCGCCAACCCATCCTCACCCGCACGCGCCGGACACTCCTCCAGGCAACAGAGTGCTCGGTCCGGTCGCAGCAGTCATGGACAAGATGCGCGATTCGATGAAGAAGTCGGCTTAGCCCGTGGCTCGGCCGCTCGGGCGACAGACGACCTGGTGCCTCGTGGCAATTTCGGGCCAGGTGGGTGGTTGCGGCCGGTCTACTTGGAACTAGGTGGCGCCCCAGTATCCAACTGCCTATAGAGGGGCCTGGTCGGGTGCAGCAACCCGGCCGGGCGCGGCTCGCTAGTTTGGCAGGCATGACCAGTGCACCGCGGCGGCGGCGCGCGGCTTCGTACCGGTCGCTCTGGCGGCTGCGCAGCTACGTGCGGCCTTATACGAGACAGATGCTGGTCATGCTCACTTGTGCGACCCTCGCCGTCGCTGCCAGCACCCTCATCCCGCTCGTGTTG
Source organism: Acidimicrobiales bacterium (assembly GCA_049514105.1). Classification (GTDB taxonomy): domain Bacteria; phylum Actinomycetota; class Acidimicrobiia; order Acidimicrobiales; family Bog-793; genus Fen-455. The sequence continues at coordinate 1,783 of JBEKVJ010000162.1, read as the reverse complement.
GAGGCGGTTGTCAACGGGCCGATCCACCGCGGGGACCGAGCGGCTCTCATTCCGATGTTCCTTCTAGCTCTCGGTCTCGGCACCTTAGAGGCAGCCCTGATAGTGGGACGGCGCCGCGTGCAGTCAATTGCTGTGCAGAAGGTCGAGCGCGAGATCCGGGACGACCTGTACGCCCGGCTGCAGAGGTTGCCCGTGCAGTTCCACGATCGCTGGCAGACAGGCCAGCTGCTCTCGCGGACCACGACAGACCTCGGTACGATCAGAAGGTTCTTCGGCTTCGGGGCGATCTTCTTCATCGTCGACGGTTTGCAATATCTGGCCGTGATGGCTCTTTTGGTCGCCACCTACGTTCCCCTCGGCGTCGTGGCGGTGGTCACGACACTGCCCGTCATCTACCTCGGCAAGCGATTCGGAGCGGAGTACTCGCAGATCTCCCGGCGCGTGCAGGACCAACAGGGCGACCTCGCCACCTTGACCGAGGAGGCGGCGAGCGGCATGCGGGTCGTGAAGGCTCTCGGGCGGGGACCTTTGATGCAGGATCGTTTCGGTGCCTCGGCCCGCACGCTTCGCGGATCGGCGCTTGAGATGGTGAAGTTGCGTGCCCGCTTTTGGGGTCTGCTCACCCTCGTCCCCAACTTGTCAATGGCCCTGGCCGTCTTGGTAGGAGGCATCGCCGTCGCCCACGGCTCGTTGTCCCTAGGTGCTCTCGTCGCCGTCACGACCCTTCTCGTCTTGTTGCAGTTCCCCATTATCGACCTGGGCTGGATACTCTCGATGGCCCAGGAAGCGGCGACGGCGGCCGACCGCGTCTACGACGTTTTCGACGCCGCCATGGTCGTCGAGGACCGCCCCGGAGCTGTGGTGCATTCCGTCTCGAAGGGCCGGCTCGTATTCGAACACGTCGGTTTCACGTACCCGGGCGGGGCTGCTCCGGTCCTGCGGGACATCAACCTCGCCATCGAGCCCGGCGAGACCGTCGCCATTGTCGGCCTCACAGGCTCGGGCAAGAGCACGCTGGCGTGTCTGCCCACCCGTCTCTACGACGTCAGCTCCGGGCGGATCACCCTCGACGGGCTCGACGTCCGTGACATGACTATCGAGTCGCTTCGTCAGCATGTGGCGGTCGTATTCGAGGACCCCGTCCTGTTCTCGATGAGCGTGCGCGAGAACCTCGTTCTCGGCCGCCCCGACGCCTCAGAGGCCGAGATCGCCGACGCCTTAGAGCTTGCCCAGGCCGGTTTCGTGAGCGATTTGCCTTGGGGTCTTGACACACGCATAGGCGAGCAAGGCATGGCCCTGTCCGGCGGGCAACGCCAGCGACTGGCTCTTGCCCGGGCGGTTCTTGCCAAGCCCTCGGTCCTCGTGCTCGACGACCCGCTCTCGGCTCTCGATGTGAGCACGGAGGCGCTCGTCGAAGCGAGCTTGGCGAGCGTGCTCGGCGACATGACGGGCCTGCTCGTGGTTCACCGACCCTCTACGGTCGCCCTCGCCGACCGGGTGGCGCTGTTGCGCGACGGCGTCCTTGTGGCCGTCGGCACCCATCACGAGCTGATGGAGCGGCCGGACTACGCCTCGGTACTGGCCGTGAACTACGACACCTCGGTGACGGCACCGTGAGCTCGCTGGAAGCTTGGCGGGGCATCGCCGCCGAGCAGGTCGAAGACGTTCCACAAGCCTGGACGGGCTTGCTACGGCGACGTACCCGCCGCCTGCTCGGTTCCCTCGCCGCGCCACACCGGCGGGCGATCTTGTGGATCTCGGCCGCCATTCTTGTCTCCAACCT
>JBEKVJ010000161.1:0-4288 GCA_049514105.1 Acidimicrobiales bacterium | reverse complement strand
GATGTCGAAGAGAGCTGGGCCGGATCTCGGTCGTAGCGATTTAGTCGGACCTTCGCCGATCTCGTGCGGCGTCGAGCCCGCTGAATTCTCCGGCCAGGCCCGATCGTTGTCATGAGGTCGCTACCTCCAGGATCGCCAAGGTGCCTGATTAGCGACTTACGGCCATGTCCACACCGCTCTGAGAGTTCCTGGAGGCTCTGTCGGTTGCGGGCGTCGGGCGGTCCAGCACTTGGCTCTGGTTCGGGTCTGCGAGCGCCTTGGAGACGTCTACCATCGTCGGCCCACGCCGAGTCGGCAAACCATGAGGTCCTCAGGAAGGGCGTGCCCTTGCCTGAAGAGAAGGCCGCCTTCGAGGTTGAGGAGAAGGTGGAACTACGCAGAACACGCGAGGGCCGACGCCTTTAGGAATGGGCGAACAACGCCACTCGGCCGCGAGCTTCCTCGAGGCCACTCGAAATGTGCGTTTCGTTCCGGGCCGACCTCGGGAACCCGAAAAGCCACTTTGTGTCACGCGTGGACCACCTCGTGGCGAGTCGTCCTTGTTCGCTTCGAAGAGCTTCGGCATTCGCGCGGTCCCATGGCGAGAGCTCGTACCGGGACGAATCCTGCGCCTTTCCACGGCCGACAGCAAGCAGGGCCTGGCCGTCTGTTTCCCTGCGGTTACGGCCTTCCCTGCAAACCTTGGGCCGCCGGCCGGAAAGACGGGCTTTGCGCCTCAGTCAGGGGAGAGTCGTCCGAAAAGGAGCGACTTCGATCCCTCGACGACGTTGGCGACGTGACGGTGGCGTCGCCAGCCTTCGCATCTCGTCACCACAAGAACGCGCCAATCCAACAGGGGACTGTCGACGAACGGCGGCACGAGGCGCAGCCGACGGCCAAGGGAGGCGCCGCACTTGACGCAGGTTGACTCGGCGGCGATGACCTCGTAAATGAGATGGATCAGCCACAGGTCCACTGCGCCGGGCCGCCCCTCGTCTCCGGCTACCGGTGCACAGACTTCGACGTCGTGAGCTCTGTCACGTGGCTGCTCAGGTGAGCCGCTCCAAGTCCAGAGTTCCCAGATTGGGTATAGCCATTCCACTTTGTCCCCGATTCTGTGAGCGGTGCCGTGGCCGAGCTGTGATCTCACGATCGCGCCGACGCGGGATTCCTGACGCCCGTGAAAGACACTGGTCTGTTCCCTCGGGCTGCGAGTTTGACGCCCGTGCCGGCGACGACGAGCCCGTCTGTAGAGGCACTTGAGAACCGCTTTCCACCTCGCCAACCGGTCCGAACGACAACCGCAGTTGGCACGGCGGAGCTGTTCCCTCGGGTCACCGAGATGGGCTTGGCGGGTGACACGGTTGGTGCCCTCGTCCGCGGAGTGTTTCGGAGTCCGCACCCGGTCGGACGAACTCAGCCGACCCCCGTGCACCGAAGCGAACCGGGGATTGGACCGTTTCCACCTCTCAGGGGTCGGTCTTCTCGAGCCTCTGACGGAGCTGGCTGACGAGGGCCGTCTGCTCGAGCTCCGGCACGTCGTCCAAGAGCAGCTGCTGCATCCAGACCTTCGGCATGGGCGGGCCAGCGCTCCAACGAGTGCCCTTGTCGTAGATCAGGTATAAATCCCACGCGACGCTGCGGCCGCGCTCTTTTAGGCCGAGCAGGTCACAGTAGCGACTCGACAACGCGCGGTCGTCGTCCCAGTAGTGAACTGCCCGGACAGTGCTTCCAAAAAGTCGTGCTGAGTCCTGCGCGGCCTCGGGGGTGTCCCCTTTGAGTACGGGGACCCAGAGGACATAGACGGACACATGCGCCGAATCCAGCTCCGCGAGGCTGTCTCGAACGACACCTACTCCGTCGAGGCAGATCGGGCAGGTCGGAGACACGAGGACGACCAACTTCAAGCAGCTCGCGGCAGCGTCGAACGCCTCTGGAAGTGTGGCGGGATCATGGAGAGGCATTCGCTCGTTGTCGACCGTAAACTGCGAGGTCGTGGCTGGTTCGAGTCGTGAGGCAGTCACGGCTTCACCATTCCGAGCCCAGATCGTGCCTCGTGCGTGATTCCGGGCCCGTCCGGTGACGGGCGGTGTACGGCAGGTAGCCATCCTTGTTGACCATTGGCGGTCCCTCTCGGGCTAGATCTGGATCGCTCAAGTCCTACAGGATCATCTTCGGGTGCTTCAAGCCCTCGAGCAGAGGTGATCCAGGGACGCGACGACGAGTGCGCGCTGTCGGCTCAACTTGGAGACACGCACAATGTCAACAGACGACCTTGACGGGCAGTCACCGGGGCCTGGTTCAGTCGACGAGGACTCTGGCACATTGTCGGACGTCTGGTGAGCCGTAGCTCCCTAGCCAGTTACGCTCCGGAGTCTCATCGTGGAGCGCTTTGTCCCGCGTTCGGCGCTCTTGGCAGGCCTTCACCAGGTCTAACGCGTTCACAGCCGAGACCCTGGAGGCGCTTGCCAGCTCAGGCTCCGGGTCCTCTGACTCTATTCGTGCAATCTTTCACAATGATATATGATCAGTAAGAGCTGCGGCCGGCTTCCTCTGACGAGCCAACGAAAGGATTCTCACGATGGAGTTTGTCCGTGAGAGAGCTTTCGACGGCCGGAGCCCGGTGACGACCGTCCCCTCGCGGCTAAGCGTCGCCCTGTCTCGCGTGCCCGGGCGCTTTGAGCAAAGCACGCAAGCCGACATCTCTGTCCCCATTCTTGACAACGGAGTTAGGAATCTAAATGGACTTCGCCCTTACCGAAGAGCAGCAGCTGATAAAGGCCATGGCGCATGAATTCGCCCAGACCAAGGTCGCGCCGATAGCAGCAGAGATAGACCAGAACCGCCGATTCCCCGGTGAGCTGATCCCGCAATTGCGGGAGCTGAACCTCTTCGGCGTGCCGTTCCCCGAGGAGTACGGAGGAGCCGGAGCGGACTTCTTGAGCTATGTGCTTGTGATCGAGGAGCTTGCCAAGGCGTGCGCCTCCACTGCGATCATCGTGAGTACCCACACGTGCCTTTGCGTCTGGCCGATCTACAAGTTCGGCAACGAGACGCAGAAGAAGGAATACCTGCCGAAGCTGACATCTGGCGAATGGCTGGGCGCCTTCGGCCTGACAGAACCAGCCGCTGGTACCGACGCAGCCTCCATGAAGACGACTGCGGTTCTGGAGGGCGATCAGTGGGTGCTGAACGGCTCCAAGATCTTCATCACAAACGGGGCCCACTCGGACGTCTTCGTCATTTTCGCGCTCACCGACCCTGCTCAAGGGACACGTGGCATCTCCGCTTTCATCGTCGAAAAGGACGCGCCCGGCTTCTCGTTCGGAGGCGAGGAGAAGACAATGGGGATCAGGGGGTCAAGTACGACCCCTCTCTACTTCTCCAACTGCCGGATTCCCCGGGAGGCTCTTCTCGGTCAGGAGAACAAAGGCTTCAAAATTGCAATGGCTGCTTTGGACGGCGGGCGGGTCGGCGTCGCTGCCCAGGCGGTGGGCATAGCCCAGGGGGCGCTCGATGCCGCGGTCGCCTACGCGAAGGAGCGGGCACAGTTCGGAAAGCCGATCGCCGAGCAAGAGGCGATCCAGTGGATGATCGCCGACAGCGCGACGGAGATCGAAGCGGCACGAATGCTGGTTCACCGGGCCGCCTGGAACGAGGACAACGGATTGCCTTACAGCGCGCAGGCCGCGATGGCCAAGCTGTTTGCCAGCGAGACCGCCTCTCGAGTCGCAGGCAAAGCGATTCAGATACATGGCGGATATGGATTCACGGAGAGCTACCCGGTTGAGCGGGCATACCGGGACGCAAAGATAACCGAGATCTACGAGGGGACCTCTGAAGTTCAGCGCATGGTCATATCGCGAAACGCCCTCAACTAGATAGTCCCAATCCAGGAAATAGGTAGTGCGACGATGAAGATAGTGGCGTGTTACAAGAGCGTGCTCGACGAGGCGGACATCAGGACCGATCCCGTTTCGCGCAAACCCTTGACGGACAGAGCCCGGCGCAAGATCAGCGACTACGACCGCAACGCCATCGAGTGCGCAGTGTCGCTCGCCGAGGAGCTCGGTGCCAGCAGCCACCTCCTGACGGCTGGTACGGGCGAAGCGAGAAGCACCCTTAAAGACGCTCTGTCGAGAGGTCCGGATTCGGCGTACTTCCTTGCAGACGACGCAATGGCCGTTGCCGACTCCTCTGTGGCCGCGCGCGTACTGGCGAGTGCGTTGAAAGTGATCGGTGGCGTCGACCTGGTCGTCTGCGGTGAGGGATCTAGTGACAATTATGCCCAGCAGGTAGGCCCGAGGTT
>JBEKVJ010000160.1:0-4294 GCA_049514105.1 Acidimicrobiales bacterium | reverse complement strand
GAGCTCGACCTGTCTAATGTGGGATCGTTTCGAGCGGCCATCGACGCAACCTACGGGTGGACGGTCGACCGCATCGTCTTCGACCTCAGTGACCTCGGTTTCATGGACAGCTCCGGTCTCGCGATGCTGCTGTCTGTGGCCGAGCGGGTCGAGACCCTTGAGCTGCGCAATCCGCCGCCGACGATCCGTCGGGTTATAGAGATGACCGGCCTCACTGGCACCTTTCACATCATTGGATGACGGCTGTCACGCTCCCGGGGTTGGTCGACGGCCAAGTTGGGAATAGGTGCTAGGACGAAAGGGAGCATCCGATGGGTGGGAGCGGGACGGGACAAGACGACGCCGCCCTCGACGCGTTGACCAGATTGTCAGAGGTCACGGCGTCGAGTATCGACGGCCTGATCGAGGTGAACGAGCAGCTCGAGAGCGTGCGGCGGCACCGCGGACAAGGATGGACCTGGCACAGGATCCTCTCGGTGACCAATTTTCGGGGCTCGCTGTCAGCCGTGAGCGCGATCGCGGCCGGCCTCGGGCGGGCGGCTGCACAGCTACGGCGTTCCCTTGCGTTGGTACTTCGCACCGAAGGAGTGCGGATCACCGAGATCGGTCGTTTCTTCGAGGTGTCTCGCCAGCGGGCGAGCGCTCTGTTGCGCTCGAGAGACACGCCCTAATCTCAACTGGGACGCTCTGCCGCCTCCGCGCAGGCATCGTGGCTGAACCAGCGTCTCGCCGCTAAGGGTTGAGCGGACATTACCTCTGGCGTCGTCGAAGGCTCACCGATGATCTCGCATCGGTCGCCCCGTCCTAGTCGTGATGGGAGACACTTTGGTTGAGACCGCTCCGATATCATGCGGCGTGCCCGTGCGTGAGGCGCCCCTGGCGCTTGTTGAGCTGGAAAAGTACCGTCGGGAGCTGACCGGCTATTGCTACCGGATGCTTGGCTCCGGCTTCGAAGCCGAGGATGCGGTCCAAGAGACAATGTTGCGCGCTTGGCGCAACTGGGACAGCTTCGAGGGGCGCTCCAGCGTGCGATCGTGGCTCTATCGCATTGCAACCAACGTCTGCATAGATATGCAACGCCAGGTGCAACGTCGGGCACGTCCCATGGAGATGGGGCCGCCTTCTCCACCTGAGGAGTCACGGCTCGGTCCGCTGCTGCCCGAGGCGACATGGATCACCCCGGTGCCCGACGCCGGTGTTGCGCCTGAGAGCGGGGATCCTGCCGAGGTCGCACTTTTCCGCGAATCGATCCGGCTCGCCTTTGTCACCGCCCTTCAGCACCTTCCCGCCCGCCAGCGGGCCGTTCTCATCTTGTGCGAAGTGCTCCGCTGGCAGGTAGCCGAGGTGGCCGAGCTGCTCGACACGAGCGCACCAGCGGTCAACAGTGCCTTGCAGCGCGCCCGGGCAACCTTGCGATCGCTTCCCTCAGGTCACGGACGCGAGCCACTTGACGAGGCCGACGCGCAGCTGCTCGAGCGCTACGTTGACGCCTTCGAGCGTTACGATGTCGAGTGCCTCGTCACTTTGCTGCATGAAGACGCCGTGCAGTCAATGCCCCCGTTCGCCATGTGGCTGCGGGGAGCCGCCGACATCGGCCGTTTCATGATCGAACCAGGGCCGAGCGCGTGCCGTGGTTCTCGGCTCGTTCCGATTTCGGCCAACGGTTGCCCTGGCTTCGCCCAGTACAAGCCAGACCCTGCCGGCGGGTACTCCCCATGGGCGTTGCAGGTGCTCGAGATCTCATCGGGCAAGATCATCGAGACGTCGTTCTTCCTGGCCTTCTTGGACTCCGAGAGGCTCTTTGGCCAGTTCGGCCTGCCACTGCACCTCGACGCGTAGGCCTGCCATCTCGAGGAGCGCCCACAGCTCACTTGAGACCTCGTCCAAGAGCAAGCCGCCGCCGAGCCGTTTGGCGAGCAGTGCAAGTTGGGCTACGCAGTCCACTGCGGCGATGTCCGCGACGCCCGGGCCCCCCAGTGCACAGTAGGCCAACGCGGTGCCGTCTGTGCCTACGATCGTGACACGACACCAGGGCAGGACTTCAGCCATCACCTGGTGGACGGGGGACCGGGGACGATTTCATCGCGGGACCCGACGGCAGCTGGGTATAACAGCCGATGAGTTTTTCACTCAGGCTGCGTCGATTCAGGTGAATATTTCCCGACGAGAAGAGGAGTTGAGATGCCAACCCGAGACACTGCCCCCACCGGATCGCCATGTTGGGTAGACCTTTGGACCTCGGACGTCGAGGGTAGCCGAAGGTTTTACAGCGAGTTGTTCGGCTGGAAAGCCGAGGACCCCTCGCCGGAGTTCGGCGGATACTTCATGTTCACCCGCGACGGTGTCCCGGTCGCAGGCGGCATGGGTGATATGGGGGACATGAAGGCGGACAACACCTGGAAGGTCTTCTTGGAGACCGACGACCTAGCCAAGGCACTCGAGACCTCCGAGTCGCTGGGCGCCCAGGTCATCGCGCCGGCCATGGCCGTCGCGGACCTCGGGTCACAAGCGGTGCTCGTCGACCCGACCGGTGCCGTCTTCGGCGCCTGGCAGCCGGGGACGTTCCCGGGCTTCACCGTGTTCGGTGAGCACGGGGCTTTGAGCTGGTGCGAGCTGCTCACTCGTGAGTACGAGAAAGCTGTCGAGTTCTACCGCGCGTCCTTCGGGTGGGACACGGCCACCGTCAGCGACACCGACGAGTTCCGTTACACGACCTTGCACCACGAGACCGGCGAGGCGGAGCTGGCCGGGATCATGGACGCAGCGGGCTTCCTCCCCGAGGCAATACCCTCCCACTGGTCGATCTTCTGGGAGGTCGACGAACTCGACGCCGCCGTCGCCAAGCTCATCGCTCTCGGTGGCTCGGTCGTCTCCGAGGCGCGAGATACCCCCTACGGTCGCCTGGGCGGGGTCACGGACCCGACGGGCGCCCAGTTCAAGCTACGCCAGGCCAACAGCTAGGAGCCAGACCTTTGACCGAGCTTCTGACCGCCCAGGGCCTGGCGAGGTTCGCAGAAGTGGCGGCCGGCCAGGTGGGCGGCGAGACGGTGCCGGGGCTGGTGGCCCTCGTGGCACGCGGCGACCAGGTACACGTGGAGGCCCTCGGCTCACTGTCTTTGGGTGGGCCACCTGTACGACGGGACTCGATGTTCCGGATCGCCTCGACGACAAAGCCGCTGTCGGCGGCGGCAACGCTGGCGGTTGCCCGAGAGGGCTTGCTGAGCCTCGAAGAGCCTGTCGATCGGCTCTTGCCCGAGCTCGCGCACCGCCGGGTGCTCCGTTCGATCGACGGCGCATTGGACGACACCGTCCCTTCTGAGCGAGCGCCGACGGTCCGCGAGCTGTTGACGTTCACCTTCGGCTTCGGGGCCGCGTTCGAGATGTTCGCCAGCCCTGAGCCTTGGCCGATCGTAGCTGCCGCTGACGAGCTCAAGCTGTGCACGCTCGGGCCGCCCAGCCCCGCCGAGCAACCAGACCCCGATACGTGGATCAAAGCGCTGGGATCCTTGCCCTTGATGGCCCAACCAGGCGAGCGCTGGTTGTACAACACCGGCGCCTCGGTGTTGGGCGTGCTCGTAGCGCGGGCCACTTGTGTCCCTTTCGCAGATGTGCTCCGCACCCGAATCTTCGAGCCACTTGCCATGCGCGACACCGCCCTGTGGACAACAGATACAGACCGGCTTGCCACAGCCTATATTCCGACGCCGGATGGTCTCCAGATCTGGGACCGCCCGGAGGGTGCCTGGAGTTCCGCGCCTGCCTTCGGAGACGGCGCGGCAGGGTTGGTCTCGACAGTCGATGACCTGTTGGCCTTCGCCCGCATGCTGGCGAGAGGCGGAGACCCGGTTCTCGCGGGTGATGACGTCCGCGAGATGACGCGCGATCAGTTATCTGCCGAGCAGAGGAAACGCGCCGGTGGTGGCTTTCTCGGAGCCCGCAGCTGGGGATTCTGCCAGGCTGTCGTGACAGCGGGACCGCGTGCTGGGGCTTTCGGCTGGGACGGAGGGCTCGGCACGTCCTGGTTCGTCGACCCGGCGAGAGATCTCACTGTCATCGTGCTGACACAGCGGTTGTTCGAGTCAGCCCACCTTCCGGCGGTGCATGTCGATCTGCAAGAGGCTGCCTACGCTGCCCTTCCAGCCTCCTAGCCGCAGGCCTCGGCGTCTTCGCACCTAGGGCGGTGTTGATTTAAGCGCTCGTTCGAGGGTGCTCGCGATTTCCTCTCCCACCGACAAGAATTGGTCTGTGCAGGGAAAATCCAACCCAGACCGCCAGATGCTCGACGCCGCGGCCT
>JBEKVJ010000159.1:0-4547 GCA_049514105.1 Acidimicrobiales bacterium | reverse complement strand
CTCCGAGCACCTGCGCCGCGGCCGCGGAGGGGGCGAGACCGATCACGGATCCCGGACCGTGGACCTGTTCCCACACGGCGCGAAGACCGGCCATGGCGGTCGATTTCCCCGTCCCGGCCGGGCCAACGAGGACGTCAAGGACGCGACCCGAGGTGGCGATCTTCTCGACGGCAAGGGCCTGGTCAACGCTGAGTTTGTAGTCGCGCCCGGGCAGGTTCGCCTCTGTCACCTCGGCCACGACCGCGACGCTCACCCGGGGTGCTCCGAGCTTTCTCGCCGCTTCGAGGAGGCGCGCTTCTGCACCGAGGAGCGCCTCGGTCGTGTAGACGATCCGGCTCTCGGGATGAAGCCGCGACGACCCGTCGGGACGCACGTAGCGCTCCGGTGTGTGGTGAAGCGGTGGCGGTGTGAGCATGACCGAACGGGCGATGGCGAGCTCGGCGATGTGCTCGGCGACGGCCACCCTGTCGTCGGGGGAGGCGAAACGGACCCCGTGCAACACGCGGTGGGCTTCTGCGAGAAGGTTCTGGCGTCCATAGGTGGAGTGGTGCTCGGCGACAGTTGTGACGACCGCCTGGGCGGTATCGGCGAGGATCGCCTCGCCGAGGTCACCGCGATGGAGAAGCGGCAGGTCGTTTCTGTTCTTCAGGCTCGAGACCCAGGCGATCTGCTCGTCCTCCGCGACGTGGCTTGCCGCCCGTTCGCGCCAACATTCGGTGAGCTCGGCGAGGCTGTGCTTTGTCTTGTCGGGCCTCGTGGCGATCGTCGCCACAGCGTGTTATGCCGACTTCGTAACTATGCCGACGCTGCCCCGTCGATGCCCCAAGACCCTTGCAACTAATCGCCTCTTGGCTTGTGTGAGAGCAAGGTTGTCGGCATAGTCCAGGCGGTTCGCAGGATTCTTTCTTGTCCGGACTCGGTGTCCGGCTTGAGGGAGGACATGATGCGAAGCACGTCGTGGGCGATGGTGCCTGGGCCGTTAGCGCCGTTCGCTGACGCTTTCCGGGTTGAGTTGGACAGTCTCGGCTACACCCCTGGCTCGAGGGAGTACAAGGTCAACCAGATGTCCCGTCTGAGCCGTTGGCTCGAGGGACGGGGACTGAGCATGGAGGACCTCGACGCTGTGCAAGTCGAGGCGTTCTTGGTGTCGTGTCAGGCGAAGTGCAAGCGAGCGCCGACGCTAATTGCGATGAAGCCGCTCTTGGATCTGCTGCATGCAAATGGCGTGATCGAAACCGTCCCCGCGACGCCGCGTCGCCCAGTGGACGATCTCATGGACGACTACCGCCGGTGGATGGTCGCCAAACGGGGCTTGGCGGCGACGACGGTATGGCGTTACGAGAAGTCGGCGCGGGGTTTTCTTCTGTGGTGGCAGCGCACATCTGGTGGTGGCACGGGGACAGAAGGCCTCAATGGCCAAGTGGTGATGAGGTTCTTGTTGGCCGAGGCGTCACGCGGTCTTTCCCCCGGGTCGCTCCGGACGAAGATCGGTGACCTGCGAGCGCTGTTGCGATTCATGTACCTGAATGGCCTGATCGACATGAACTTGGCGGAGGCGGTACTATCGCCGCCCGGCTGGAAGGACACCGCGGTGCCTCACCGGCTTGCTGCCGGTGAGGTGAGGGTCCTCCTCGACAGTTGCGACCGGACTACCCGGACCGGCAAGCGCGACTTCGCCATGTTGTTGTTGCTGGCTCGCCTCGGGTTGCGAGCGAACGAGGTCAGAGGGCTCGAGATGGGTGACCTCGACTGGCGAGCCGGTGAGCTTGTCGTGCGGGGCAAGGCGCGGCGCGAAGATCGACTGCCGCTACCCACAGACGTGGGGGAGGCGGTGGCCACCTATCTTGTCGAGGCTCGGCCACAGGTCGCGTTTCGCACGGTCTTTTTGACCATTACTGCCCCGCCGCGACCAATGGGTCCCACGACTGTGGGCCAGACGGTGTGGCGACAGTGTGTCTGCGCCGGACTGACGCCGGTTCGGGCACATCGCTTGCGCCACGCCCTTGCGACCGATCTGCTCGATCGCGGCGCCACGTTGCCGGAGATCGCCCAGGTACTGCGCCATCGAGAACTGGCGACGACCGCACTGTACGCGAAGGTCGATTACACGGCGCTGCGAGAGCTGGCCCTTCCCTGGCCGGTGACTCGATGAGCCATCTCGAGGAGGCCTTGGGAGACTACCTACGACTCCGGCGAAGCATGGGCTTCAAATTCAAAGATGCCGAGTGCAAGCTCACCCGGTTCGTCGCCTATATGGACGACATCGGTGCCGAGACGGTCACGATGGAAACTGCCCTGGGCTTCGTGCTCGATCCGGCGCTCGACCCAAAGAGCTCGGCTTGCTTCCGGCGACTGACGACGGTGCGTGGCTTCTCCCGCTACCTGGCCGGCGTCGATGCCCGAACCGAGATCTTGCCAGCAGGTCTCGTCTCTTATCGGCCTCCTCGCCTTGTTCCATATCTCTATTCCGACGAGGACATCGCCGCGATCGTGCATTACGCCCGGGCCTCGACGTCGTTCCCGTTCCGACGGGAGACCCTCACAACCATGATCGGATTGTTGGCGGTGACCGGCATGAGGGTCGGTGAGGCTATCCACCTCAACCGCTCCGAGGTCGACTGGGACCAAGCGGTGATCCTCGTGCGAGACACCAAGTTCCGAAAGGGCCGAGACGTACCCGTGTCGCCCTCGACCATCGAGGCCCTCGCCGCCTATGTCCGCAGGCGCGACCGCACTCGGCCCGTTACGACACGGCTGTTCGTGTCGCTGGCCGGCACCGAAGTCGCCTATAACTACTTCCGCGAGACCTTCCGAAACGCCGTGACGGCGGCAAGGATCGGCGTTGGCTTGCCGAGCCCGCCAAGGGTGCACGATCTTCGCCACTCGTTTGCGATGCGGACCCTGCTCGGTTGGTATCGGGCGGGTCTCGACGTCGAGGCACTGTTGCCCCGCCTATCGACCTACCTCGGTCATCGCGCGCCGCGATTCACCTATACCTATTTCACCGCCACTCCCGAGTTGCTCGGCCATGCCGTCGCGAGGCGCGAGGCCGCCGAGGAGGAGGAGGCACCATGACCACGGTCGCCCCCACGCTGGAGGCCTTCTTCACGGATCGGTTGGAGCGCCAACGTCAGGTCAGCCCACGCACGATCGCCTCTTATCGGGACACGCTGCGGCTCTTGTTGTGCTTCGTGCAGGCGACGACCGGCAAGGCTCCGGCATCACTCGAGTGGACCGACCTCGACGAGCCGGTGATCTCCACCTTCTTGGATCACCTCGAAGCCGATCGTCACAACAGCCCGAGAACCCGCAATCTCCGCCTCACAGCCATCCGATCGCTCTTCTGCTTTGCAGCTCTCAGCCATCCCGAACACGCGGCCGTGATCCAACGCGTCCTCGCCATACCGCCCAAGCGCTTCGATAAGCGGATGGTGAGCTTCCTTACCTTGGAGGAGACCAAGGCGCTGATCGATGCGCCTGACCGAACGCGATGGGAGGGCAGGCGTGACCACGTCTTTCTCGTTCTGGCCATTCAGACCGGCCTGCGCGTCTCCGAGCTGATCGGCCTCGACCGCTGCGACGTCGTGGTGGGCACCGGAGCACATGTTCGCTGCCAGGGCAAGGGTCGCAAGGAACGCACTGTCCCGCTCACCCGGTCGGCACAGGCCGTTCTCCGTGTCTGGCTGGCCGAGCGGGGCGGAGAGCCAGAGGACCCTTTGTTTACGACAAGGACTGGCCGGAGACTGAGCCGGGACGCCGTCGAGCGTCGCCTCGGGACCCATGCAGCCCAGGCAGCACAGCGCTGCCCGTCTCTCCGGGCCAAGAAGCTGCATCCGCATGTTCTGCGCCACAGCTGCGCGATGGCTCTCATGGAGGCGGGAGTTGACCGGACCGTCATCGCTCTTTGGCTCGGACACGCCGATGTCCGATCCACTGATCCCTACTTCCACGCCGATCTCTCGATCAAAGAGCGAGCCCTCGCGATGACCAGGCCGGCGTCTGTTCGCCCCGGACGCTACAGGCCTCCTGATGCCCTTCTCGCCTTCCTCGAGAGCTTGTAACTATGCCGACAGCATTATCGGCAAGTGCCTCTAGAAGCCTACGAAATCAGGCACTTTGCTGTCCCCATGCCGCTTCATCGGCATAGTCACCAAGTCGGCATAACACGCCCTATGCCGACATCGGCATAGAGCGTGCAATCTCATGTCCTCGACGACTGTCGCGCTGCGCCCGTGGGCGGCTTTGAACTCGGCCCGGAGGAGCTCTGAGTGCTCGGCGATCTGTTCGGAGCGGCGCGAGAACTCGGCCATGAGCGACTCCGCTACGCCGGTAATTTCGTAACGCGGTTTGGTCGAATGTCTACGTCCGCGCGCCTCCCAACCGACACCGAGCTTGGCCGTCAAGAGATCGGAGAGGACTCCTTGGTGGAGCTCCGACAGCGTCGTCGTCGCCTTGAAGATGGCCTTGGAATCAAGGGTCCTCCACTTGCCGTCCGACACGGACTTCGCTCGATTCCAGACCACGACATGGTCGTGCAACTGGGGATC
>JBEKVJ010000158.1:0-4581 GCA_049514105.1 Acidimicrobiales bacterium | reverse complement strand
GTGTGAATGAACCGCTTCGGTGGCAAAGACGACGGCTAGCGTCAGGACTGGAAGGAGCCACTTGACAGGACGACTCATCACCGACCATTCAAGTCCAGAACAAGACGCCAGCGGTGCCAATGACCCTCTGGCCATGGCAGGACCTGAAATGTCGGAGTCGCGCGCACAGCCAGAGCAAGAGCGATTCGGTGGCGTGAGCGGTCTAGGCGTGTTCGCCGCCGTCGGCGCGGCTGCTCTCTGTTTCGCATTCTCCCCCAAGGTGAACTCGGTGACCTTCACGCCGAAGTTTGCGGTACTACTCCTGTTTGCCGCGGTCGGCATCGTGCCCCTGGCACGTCTCGTCGTAGCTCGTTCACCGCTGCGTTGGCCGGCCAGAGCAGCAGTCGCGTTTCTGGTAGTGGCGCTCGTGTCGACCCTGGTTTCCCCGTCGCCCAACATAGGATTCTTCGGCCTTTATCTCTGGGGCACCGGTTTCCTCTTCTGGCTCGGTGCGGCGGGTGCCTTCGCGATCGGCGCCTCCCTAGGCCCAAAGGAACGGCGCTGGCTAGTGGGGGGGCTGCTCGTAGGCTCGGTTGGCAGCGCAGTTGTCGCGATCTTCCAGATCGTCCAGAACTCCTCGACTCCGGGTCTGAGCCTGTACGACGGCAGCCAGGCGGATGCCTTCCTAGGGAACCCGATCTACCTGGAGGCGCTCCTCCTAGGCGGGCTCGCACTCGTGCTGGGCAAGGCGTGCCGGTCACCGCTGCGCTGGGGTGCGGTCGTCCTCGTGCTCGCCGTGGGGCTCGAGTTCACGTTCGAGCGCTTCGCCCTCGTGGTACTCGCCCTGCTCGTCCTCTACGCGCTTTACACCTACGGTGTTCGACGCGGTGGGTCCTTCGCATTGCTTGTCGCCGCTGGCTACGGCATCGCTTACCTCGGAGGTGGCTCCGGGCTCGGCTCCCGGGTGACATCGGGAACCTCCGAGACGACCTTTGGCCTCCGCTTGCGGGTTTGGCTGCAGAGTGCGCATTACGTCTTGCACCACCCTTTACTGGGTGCCGGACCCGGGCAGCTACGAACAGCCATGGATTCGAGCGCAACCCTCTCGTTCTTTCAGCGCGTGCTCGCCGGCAGGGTGCTGGCC
This sequence comes from Acidimicrobiales bacterium, assembly GCA_049514105.1. Taxonomy (GTDB): domain Bacteria; phylum Actinomycetota; class Acidimicrobiia; order Acidimicrobiales; family Bog-793; genus Fen-455. Next base: position 3,458 of record JBEKVJ010000158.1, on the reverse strand, counting down.
GACGGTCATGACGTCTTCGTGGAGGTTGCCGTAACGACCGGGCTCTTAGGCATTGCCTGTTTCCTTGTGTGGCTGGTCGGCGCAGCTCGGATAGCGGGGCGTAGCGCCTTCATAGGCTTCGCCGGTGCGATGATCGCGACCGAGCTCGTGGAGCCGATCAACATTGCCATCCTTCCCGTCGCCTTCCTAGCCCTTGGCGCCGCAACGGCGGTACGATCGAGGCCGGAAACAGTAACGGGCGACAGCGGTGGCCGCCCTGAGGACCGGCAATCTTCGCAAGTCCACGAGAGGAAACCCGGTAACGGTCGCGTAGCTGTCTATGCCCGTGTCACGACAGTCGTGGCGCTTGCCGTGGCGCTCTTCCTAGCAGGAACGATGGTGACCGGCGACGCCTACATATTCCGCGCTACGAATTTTGCTCCTGGGCAGCCCTACAACCTCGCGGCTGCTAACGACGCGAACCGACTCCTGCCCTACTGGCCAGACTCGGCGCTCAAGCTGGCCCAGATCGAGGCGTTCGATAGCCTGAGCGGCGCGCCCGGCGCGACAGCCCACTTAACCGAGGCGCGCCGTTGGACCGCTGTCGCCGTGAGCCGAGACTCGCACAACCCGCAGCTGTGGACGATGTTGGCGGCCGCGGATCTCGATCTCAAGGCCTACGGCCTCGCCCGTACCGAGTTCGACCGGGCGCTGGCGTGTGACAAGTGGTTTACGCAGGCTCTTCAAGGTCTCGGTCAGCTGGCTGGGATCGCCCACAACTGGGACGACGCTGTACATTTCTATCGGCTAGCTCTCATGACCTCGGGGCATGACGAGAGCTTGGCCGTGCCACTTCGCGCGCTGCTGAGCAGCGCAGAACGTCAGGCTAGCTCCGCTAGTGCCGCCTGATGAGAAGTCGCAGTCTGAGTTCAGTCCGTCACGCAGAGTGTCAGATTGAGCTAAAGTTTTCCCTACCGCTGCCGATGTTCACCTTGGTAGCAGTTTCCATTGACCCGAGGAGGAAGGCTTCATGAGACATGTCGAGAGGCTCCGTGCGCGGCGCCTCAGGTTGGAGGAGGCAGGTGAGGAAGGCTTCACGCTCATCGAGCTGCTCGTTGTCTTGCTCATCATCGGCATCCTGTTGGCGATCGCGATCCCGACGTTCTTGTCGGTGACCAAGACAGCGAACAACACTGCCGCGCAGGCCAACTTGCAGACGGCCCTGACGGGTGCCGACACCTTCTACACCAGCAATAACCAGACCTACAGCGAGCTCTTGGGTGGCTCGGCGTCAGGCGTGTCGACTATCACGGCCATTGACACCGGTTTGACGTATGTCAGCGGAACTGGCTCTGCCGCATCGTCGACCAAGTCGAACGTGATTTCGCTCTACTACGGTGGCAGTGCTGGATTCCTTGTCATGGCCGCCTACTCGCAGGGCACCAAAGACTGCTGGGTTGTGATCGACCAGAAGGCGACACAGACCGCAGCTGTGCTTTCCACTGAGCCTGCTGGCGACTACGCCCCCGGCACCTACTACGCCGTGGTCAAGAGCAGCAGCCCCTCAACTTGCATTGCCAAGACGGCCGCGCCTCTCGCAGCAAGCTACCAGACGACCGGGTTCCCAGCCGGGTAGTCGCTTGGCAAAGGCCTGCCTCTAGTTTTGCTGGGTTTTCTTTCGGGGCAGTGTCTGTGATTGTAAGGGACCTCCTGACTTTGGTCAGGAGGTCCCTGCGCGTAAACTCAGCAATCCTGACGACAAGTTGAAGTCATCTGCCGGTGTGCGCAGTTGATTTTGGAGTCATGGTCGTGGCCTCGCCGGGGATCGTGAGATCTGACGAGCACTTTGCGGACCTGTTCCCTTCCGGACGTGCCGACCCTCGGTCCCGGCAGGCCTCGTGTGTGCTCGGCCATGGTGCTCCAGGCCTTAGACGGCCCGTCCGATGGTGGCCAACCGGCGCACCGATCCGTTCTCCCAAGCGACGGACGATCACCGAGTGGCTCCCCTCGGTGGCGCCGCCCTCCGGGACCGGTCGCAGATCATGATCGGCCTGCTCGGCACCTCCGACGGCATCCCGATCGCCCATCACGTCTTTGCGGGCAAGACGGCGCCTAGTCCCGCTTCGGCGTCGGGCACATCGCTCTTGCCGCGGACCGGGCCTCATCTCAGAGGACAACCTGTCCCTGGTCAGCGCCCATGACTTCCACCAACTGCTGGCCACGCGTCTTCACCAAGACGACGACTCGCAGCCGTACTCGAGCTGGCGAGCGCCCCGACCACCTCGTGGGAGGCCGTCCCCGAGGCCAACAGCTTCTGTGCCGATCTCACCCGTGACTTTAGGGGCTTTGTCGTCGTCTTCTCGCCGGTGGGCTACTTCCGGGACAAGGCGCGCCATCTCAGCTTGTGCGCCCGCATCGAGGACGGGCTCATACCCATCGAGGAAAGAGTCCGGGCGGGAAGCCTCGTCGACCCGGCCAAGATTGGCGTCGCGGCCGACGCGTCCTTAGATCGTCATCGGTCGGCGCTGCTTTGTCACGACGATCCAAAAGGGCTTCTTCTCCTGGGACTTCGATAACAAGGCTCGCAGATACGACTAGGAGCTCTTGTGCGGGCGCTTTTGTCCTGACGACGTTGCTCACGGCTGCGGAAGCCTCTGCCGCACAGGTGCTGCGTTGCAGTCAGCCGAGCGCCGCTTCCCGGCGTTGAAGGACTCTTTGTCATTGCGGCCCATGTTCCACTGGACCGAGGCCCGGCCCGGGTGCGGCGACATGAGGCGCTTTGCGCACTGGCAGCCACCATCGAGGCCGTCATGGCACAAGACCTCGTGAGAGCGAAGGTGTTCGATCCCGACCTGTCGTTCCAGTTGATGACACCACGGCTGGCCTTTCGGTCTTGAAAGAGGTCGGTTTCAGTACGTCTCTGCCGGACAAGCTGAACAAGCTCGTGAACCGGCGCAGCGCCCTCCAGGCCAAGGTGCTCAAGGTCCTCCGTGTTTGACACCTCAACCCGGTCAAAGGCCGAAATCGCCTGACCAGGGCGCTTCAGTTCACGCGTAGGGGGAAGGGGTTGCCCCATCTACCCGGGACGTCGCGAACGACACGCCAAACTCCGGTCCGCGGCCACCTCGACCAGGACTTCCAACTCAGTCATGGATCTCTTCTCATCGGGGAGCCTAAGGAAGGACCTTCCGGCTGGTCCAGGCAAGCCAACTTTCTAGGCGAACAAAACTGACGCTCCATTCTTAGCGCCTCAGCCGTTGATGAGGAACCCGACTGTACTCATTGCCGACAAACGGGCTTGTCCCTTAAGACTGGCAAGCGACATGAGGAAGAGCAATAACTTTCGGTATTTGAGATTGACAGCCTATTCTTCGTTCATTATGTTGTCGCGGGGCGACTCACGCAGCGGTCGTATAGGCCGTTGCACTGATGCTCATGGAGTATGGCTGCCCGTCATTTGTGGCCAAGATGTTGGGACT
>JBEKVJ010000157.1:0-4620 GCA_049514105.1 Acidimicrobiales bacterium | reverse complement strand
AGGTCACGAGACACGTTCGCGGTAGCGAGTCGGCGACTTGGCAAATAGCTCATCCCACCTGAGGGTACCTATCGGGAACGCGCCCGGACAAAGACATAACCGTCGTGAACGGCCTTAGAGTACTCACCCTCGGACCACGTTGTGGCTATGGCCAGTGCCAAGCCGAGATTGTCGTTTCCAACGGTCGAGTGGTCTGGGACGTGCTGGCGGCATCGAGCGGGCCCGCGAGCGCCGTCGAGGACTTCCTCGCTTCGTTCCAACCCATAGGGTGAGCTGATGATGCGCAAGCTCAGCCATGCCGTCGCGACGTTCGTCGTCACCGTGCTCGCGATCATCGGAGTCGGAGTCGGAGTGGTAGCCGCCGTTCAGGCTCCAACGGTCTACGGACCTTCCTGGGGTCGGTTCTCGGCGGCGTTCTCGGGTCGTGTCTACCAACAGCGGGGACAAATGTCTGCAAGCTACCGCCCCCTCGGCGGGGCTGGAGTCTCTTCTGCCTTTCAAAGCACACTGACCCTGATGTTCGGGGACCTCTCGTACTCGAACCTGCGAGGGGGCTGGGTGGCGTACGTGCCGCCTGCCGCCGAAACCGTGTTGGTAGCAAAAGGCGTACCGATGCGACTGGCTATCGTTTATGCGAAACGGGGCTTCTTCGGCGGTCGATTCGCCGAGGTCGAACAGGACGCGAACGGCTTCTCGGTCTTCACCTTCGGACCGAAGCGCTTGTACGGTGGGTGGTACGACACGAGGGTCGAATCTAATGGCCAGGAGGTCTGGATCGTAGAGGCCAGCTCTACGTCCTCAAAGAGCGCCGCTGAAGCCTTCATCGCCTCGTTTCAGCCCATCGGGTAGCAACAGTGAGGTTCGTCCGTCCGAAAGACACAACCGCCGTCGAGATCCTCGCCGAGGCTCTTGTCCGCGACGAACCCACCTACCGACCGACGGGCGGCTCCCTGACCGCAGAGATTCCAACCGGGAGCAGCTAAAGCCACTACGCGGCGGCGCTTGGCACTGGCGAGGACACGTTCCAGCGAGTGGTGGAGGGTCTTAGGACCTGGCAAGCCCACCGCCTCCCCTTCGTGCGGGTGGTCCACGACAATACAGAGATACGACCGGCGTGACCGTCATCGTCTTGTTGGGCACGAGGTGGTTGGCAGTGACGGCACCCTGTCGGATCGTCGCGGTGGTCAATGAGCCATCGCGATAGGGCTTTGCGTACGGAACCCTTCCCGGTCATCCCGAACAGGGAGAGGAAGCTTTCATCCTGCGCGTCACCGGAGACAGGGACGTCGTGTTCGAGGTCATCGCCTTTTCACGTCCCGCGGCCACGTTCTTGCGGCTCTCCGGGCCCTTCGGTCGTTCATTGCAACGACTCAGTTCGCGGGGCTATCTGCGTGCGCTACGGGACTTCGCGGATCGACAGGAGTCAGTCGAAGGATGACGAACCGGCGATGTCGGTCGCTCGGGCGTCGCCGCAGCCACCAAGATGTACTCGTGGGAACCAAACCGGCATCTCGCGTAGAAGCCCTCTTGTACGAACTGTGCGTCCGTTATGGATACTGCCTCCCATCGGACAAGAGGGATGCCATTGTCGCCAAACCTCCCTCCGATGCCGAGACCTTTGTTGACGCCGTCCTCAGGGCCGAGGGACTCGAACCTGACTCTGTGGACAAGCAGGCGCGAAAGGTCCTGGTGGCGATGGTCGAGCGCTGGCTGTTCGATGGTGGGAGCAGTACCGGCTCACAGTCGGGCTTGACGTGAGGGTCATGTACTACCGTCACGTGCTCCTGTCACGCTTTGACGAGCTTGGGTTGAACCCGTTTCGTCGCTGACCGGGCTTCGAGCTCGATCTAGCGCGTAGCGAGAATCCCGGAAACATGAAATAAACGTAAGGCCAGATGGACAGAGGTGTCTCAGGCGAAGGCGAATAAGGCAGTCAGAACGAGACGGCGCCGAAAGCGGCGCGAGAATCGCTTGTCGACACGATCTCTTTTCCGAGTGGCGCGATGGCGACGGCAGCCAGCTTGAAGTCCTTAGCCCCGATCTTCAGCCCACAACGAGCCGCACTCACATCGGGCGAAGGCGAACACGCAACTTCTTGCTTTCCATCGCGGGACGCCCGGCACGATGGAGCATCGCGTGGCAGTTGGGACAAACCGGGCGAAGGTCCTTCACTGGATCGACGTCGTACTCGCCACCGAGCGTCGACAGGTCCTTCAGGTGATGGACGTGTATGTAGTTCTTGCCCAGTTCGCCGTAGCGCGCCTCGAAGCTGAAGTTGCAGACTGCGCAGGAGTAGCCCCACTTGTCGATGCACGCCTGACGCGCCCGTGGATCACGCTCGTAGCGGTTCACGACGATCGACGTCGCGCCACCTTCGGGGAAAGTCTCGTCGGGATGGATCTCCTCCGGTATCAGAGGCTCCTCTGGACTGACAGTTCTCAGGTGTTCGCCCCAAAGCCTTTCGAGGCGATCGGCCACTGGTTCGCCCAACAGCACGCCGCCAGCCTGAAGGCCATCCCATGTGACCTCGGGAACCCCTCGTTTCAGCAGGTCGATGTCCATCACGTCCTCAGCCGGTAGCCAGGTGTCGAACTCCACGTCTGCGTACATCGCCTTTTGACCGCGTTGACCGTTCCAGTGCGGACCTTCGTAGATCTCGGAGGAAAACGTCCCCGAGGCTACGATTCCGCGATCGCGATGTTGGCGAACTAACAAAGCTCTATCACCGGGCGAGACGCCTTGCTTTCGGACCCCGACGCTCCAGGCCCCAGGCCAACACCAAGCCCTCCGCGAAAGCATCGCGAGGGTGCTCCGGGACTTCGTTCCCGAATGGGCCGACGATCGCCCGGTACTGCCGTGTGGTGGCGCCCGCGACGTGGCCTTCGTGGAGCTGCCGATCCCGCGGGTCGTCCAGTGGGTGCTCGAGGAGTGTCTCGGCGCAAAGGACGGCGGTCGATGGGAGAAGGTCGCGTGGATCTTCCGGTTCACTTACCGCGACCGGCCATTCAACCTTGCCTTCACAAAGTTCGGGCTGCGACTGTTAGGTTCCGCGGAGTCCGACGAGGAGTTTGCGGAGCTCGCGGATGAGATCCTGCGAAAGCTGGACGCGGCCGCACGGATCGCGGAGCGAGAAGCGTTCCAGCCCTTTGCCGATCAGCAGGTGGCTGCTGGCAGCGTCACCATTCTTAACGACAGCCGACGGCTCCGCGATATGTACGAGTACTTTCGGGCCGCAGCGGAGAAGGGCCTCTCCGACAAGGAAATCCAAGTGCTCGAACGAGGCAACGGCTTCATCAGGTTGTTCGTGCGCGACGAGCACCGCTTCCGCTACTCGGTCGCGCTCGTCGAGGCGTACTTCGGTTGGCTCGAACACGTCTTAGTGCTCTGTTGGCCGTTCTGCGGCTACCGCCCGGGAGTTGACGATGTCCAGCGCTTCATCGGCGACCATTGGGGCGACAAATTCAAGAAGATGTTCGATGTCAGCAACGATCGGGAGGCGAAGTGCCACTACGACGCGTTGCGAAACCTTGCGGAGGAGTACAGGAACACGTTCGCCCACGGTGGTTTCGGCCGTCACCAGAGGGGACTCCTCGTGCACGTCCCGGGAGGCGCTCCGATCGAGGCTGGCCTGTCGGACATCCGGAATCGTCCACACTTCGAGTTCGCGCCGATTCCGGAGGAATCGCTTGCGGATATCGGGGAGGCGCTCGACGCCGTCGACGGTTGGCTTCGCACCGGTCCCGCTCACTTCGGCATGAAATGGATTGAGGCCGGGCTCGACGTCCCCTTCGATGCCAAGAGCGTCCAAGAGCACGTTGCCGCGATGGGAGGCGGAGAGAACGCGTTCGAGTTGTCCATGGAACGTTGGTCCCACTTGGCGAACCAGGCCGCGAACATGGATTGGTAGATAGCCAAGAGACAGGATGTCAATTGTCGCGAGTTGCAACGCTGATCAGTTGGCGCATCGACGAGCATCTCCCAATAGCCGTCAGCCGCGTAGCTTGCCGTATCCCCGAGGTGCCGTATAGGGACAGCCGCGATTGCAGAACGCGCCCAGCGATAGTCGATCAGGTTGAGGCGCTCGCTGCGACGGACGGCGCGGTTCGCTGGTTCTGATCGGCCCCGCAGCTCCTCGGCTCCTCCGGCGTCTGGCGCTAGCCTGTGTGTGAGGCACGAGGAAAGGGTGAGCGGCAGGATCGACCTCGAGGCACGTCTCTGGACCTGCGGCCGACGGCTCGCATCGGCGTCACAGCAAGGGGCGTCCGAGCATCACACCAGATGCACAAGGTGCCAGGAGGCCGGAGAGCGCGGACAGCGCGCCCATGTCGGCCACTCGAACTTACCACACGCGTATCGTCCGATCGGGGCCAAGAACCGCTTTCAGTCCGGCCGCAGACTCCGGTGCGGTGGGCCTCTTGGCTACACCGTCTGACGCAGTGGATTCGAATCCGAACGGTCGGTTCTTTGCGCGCTCGACGGAGCTGCCGCGGCTCGTCGACGCCGTGGAGCCTTGGTTACAGATCGATCCTGCTCACGAGCGCGGGCAGCTTCTCAAGGACGACGGCTAGGTCGTCAAGTTCGACCACTTGATCAATGACATCGCTCGTTCTGGACCATTCT
>JBEKVJ010000156.1:0-4782 GCA_049514105.1 Acidimicrobiales bacterium | reverse complement strand
CCTGTCCACGGCCACACGTGGCTCCATGGCTTGAAGCAAGGCCGCATGGTGCACGTCGGCACCGTCGACGCACCGGTCACTGTCGGAGATGTCAAACAGATCGCCGTAGAGTTCCGCAAGACCGTCGGCAAGGGACCGGGCTCGCCGTCGTTGACGAGCGTCGATGTTCTCGGCTGGGACTTCGCGTTCGAGGTGAACGAGGTTGCCCGCCAGGATGCGGCCAGAGCGGGAATCGACATGCGCTTCGTGCGTATCCCGCGGGAAGTGCTGGACAAACGTGCAGTCGCGCAGGGCGATGTGGCCTTCTACGAGCTGGCAGCCCTTGCCGTTGACCTTCAGCGCACCAAGCGTCGGGTGACACTGACTCTGACCGACTTCGTCATTCCCCTCGACGACGTCCCCGACGACGTGCAAAGAGCGGTAAGCAAGTGGCAGCAGTGGATCGACTACTGGGCCGTGGACTGGGACAACCACGGCGACACGTTCCACAACGAATGGCAGAGCTACCGGTCGAGGAAGAATGCCGACCTCGAACTCTCCACGTCCCACGAGTACGAGTCGCCGGGCGACTTTGCCGTGGTCGTGAAGGTCATCGATATCCTCGGCAATGACACCACCAAGACCCTCTCCTTGGCAGTTCCCGGCCGTGCCTCCTAGGAGGGCGCAGCCGGGGCCGGATCAACCAAGCCTTCTCGAAGCGCGCGTTACTACCGCCGTGTGCGTCCCCGCGATCCGAAAGGCCGTTACCGAATGGCGCGAGCGCAAGTACAAGGGCGCGAACGACACGAGCAGGCTGCTTCTCAACTACTGGTTCGCCACGGACCACCGCATGCTCGGCAGCGGTCCCTTCGCGTACTACCTCGCGCAGCGCGAGGCCGTCGAGACGTTGATTTACCTCTTCGAAGTCGAGGGCATTCGGCGACACCGAGACCTGATCGAGCGATACGCCACCGTGCCGGGCATCCACGTCCTCCAAAACGACGAGTTCGCCCGCTACGCCATCAAGATGGCGACGGGCAGCGGTAAGACGAAAGTCATGGCCCTGACAATTGCATGGCAATACTTCAACGCTGTGGCCGAAGGTCGTGACGATTACGCTCGCTCGTTCCTGCTGCTGGCGCCGAATGTCATCGTCTTCGAGCGGTTGCGCTCAGACTTCTCTGGCGGACACATCTTCCGGACCGATCCAATCATTCCGCCGGAGCTGCGCATCTTCTGGGACTTGGACTGCTACATGCGTGGCGAGAGCGAGCGTTCTAGCTCGGAGGGCGCCTTGTACCTCACCAACATTCAGCAGTTGTACGACCGTGCTGCGACAGACTCCAATGAGCCCGAGGTTATGACCGACGTTCTCGGTCCGATCCCGCCAGCGTCGGAGGGCGAGGTCGAAGCATTCGACTCGCGGATCGCAGCCCGACGTTCACCGTGCCTCGTTCTGAACGACGAGGGCCATCACACCCACGACGAGGAGAGCGAATGGAACCAGGTGATCAGGCGGCTCCATGACAGCCTACCGTCGGGGCTCACCGGCCAACTGGACGTCTCGGCTACCCCCCGGTACGCAAAGGGCGGCCTCTTCACATGGACTGTCTACGACTACCCGCTCAAGCAGGCGATCATCGACAACGTCGTCAAGCGCCCCATGAAGGGGATGACAGCGGGCATCAAGGATCAGCCATCTGACATCGCGAGCGTGAAGTACCGCGCCTATTTGACGGCCGGCGTCGAGCGCTGGCGAGAGTATCGCGACCAGTTGGGCGGCTTCGGCAAAAAGCCCGTGCTCTTCGTCATGCTCAACAGCACCACTGAGGCTGACGACGTCGGCGACTACCTTCGTGTCAAGTACCCGGACGAGTTCGGAGCGACGAACGCTGGGCATGAACAGCTTCTTGTCATCCACACCGATCGCAGTGGCGAAGTCTCACGGAAAGATCTCGACGCCGCCCGAGAGGTAGCCCGTCGTGTCGACGAAGGCGACAGTCCGGTCAATGCCATCGTCAGCGTTCTTATGTTGCGTGAAGGCTGGGATGTGCAGAACGTGACAGTGATCGTGGGTCTCAGGCCTTACACCTCCAAAGCCAACATCCTTCCAGAGCAGACCATCGGGCGCGGTCTTCGCCTCATGTTCGGCAACCTGCGGACCGCCTACACCGAGCGGGTCGACATCATCGGCAACACGGCGTTCTTGAAGTTCGTCGAGCAGTTGGAGCGCGACGAGGACATCACCCTCGACTCATTCGATCTCAAAGAACCGTTGGTCATAACGACGATCGCTCCTGATCCGGCGAAGACCGACAAGGACATCAGTGTTCCGGCGCTCAGCCCGTTGCTCACCAGGAAGAAGACACTCGCCGAAGAGATCGCGGCGCTCGACGTCGAGGCCATGCAGTGCCCGATGCTTCCGAAGAAGGAGAACGACGTCACGGCTCAGCAGTTCCACTACGAAGGCGTCGACATCATCTCGCTGCAACGCCTCGTCGAGCGTGACTACACCATCCCCGAGCCGCAAACGGCCGAGGAGGTGATCTCGTACTATGCAAAGCGCATCGCCCAGGACGTCAAACTCCCGTCTCAGTTCGCCGCCTTGGTCCCGAAAGTTCGCGAGTTTCTGGAGACGAGGGCCTTCGGCGAGACGGTGAACCTCGGCGAACGGACGATGATCAAGGCGATCGCCACGAGCGTTGCGCAATATGTAACCGTCAAAACCTTCGCGACTGCCTTGCGCGGACTGGTCGTAGAGGAGCTGGTTCCGACCTTGGAGGGAGAAGGTCGCCCGTTGTCGAGCACGGAGCCCTTCCCGTTCTCACGGCCGACCTTCGAGGCCAGCAAGACGGTTTTCAACCTCGTTGCGGCCGACAACGAGTTCGAGCGTGACTTCGCCCACTTCCTCCAAGACGCATCTGACGTGCGAGCATTTGCCAAGCTGCCACAGCGCTTCGGCTTCGCGATCGAGTACACCGACAGCGCCACGAATCTCCGCTATTACGAGCCAGACTTCGTAGCCGTGAGGTACGACGAGGCTCACTACCTGATCGAGACGAAGGGTCGTGAAGATGTTGACGTCGCCCATAAGGACCGGGCCGCGTTGATCTGGTGCGAGAGCGCGACTCTGCTCACGGACACTGCATGGCGGTACATCAAGGTGCCGCAAGTCGAGTGGAGCAAACTCCAGCCGAGCACCCTCGAAGACGTGACCCTCGCTTTTGGAGCTTGACCGTGACAGGAAAGGCGCCCGCGAAGCTCGGACAATGGGCCATCGAGGGAGAGTTGCTCGGCTCCGGGGGGAACGCTGATGTTTGGCTCGGCGCCGATCCGGAGGGCAACCCCGCCGCTCTGAAGGTCCTGCGAACTCATGGGTCAGCCTCGGAACGTTACCTGCGCTTCAGGAGGGAACTCAAAGCTCAGCTCAAGTTGTCCGATCTACCGGGCGTTCTTCCGGTCCTCGACTCATGCCTCCCAGACCAGCTCTCAAGTTCGTCTCCGGCCTGGGTTGCAATGCCAGTCGCGATGCCTCTCCGAGACGCTCTTGGTGACGACCCTCCGGTCATCGAAGTGGTCTCAGCTCTCGCGGACATAGCCGAAACCCTTTTGGAGGTGCACAACCGAGGACTCACCCATCGAGACATCAAGCCGGAGAACCTCTTCAGATGGAACGACCACTGGGTGATTGGGGACTTCGGGCTCGTGGATGCAGCTGAATTCGACGCTCTCACAGAGGCCGGTCGGGTTGTCGGATCCCGCTACTACCTTGCACCTGAGATGATCAGCGACCCGGTCGGATGCGCCGGCGCCCCATGTGACGTCTTCGCGTTGGCGAAAACGCTTTGGGTGCTGCTCACCGGTGCCAGGAATCCGTTACCGGGCCACATGCGCGTCGACGAGCCCATCCTTCGAGCCTCGACCTATCTGCGTGCGGAACGCCTGGAATCTCTGGACCTCCTGATCGACAGAGCCACTCGGCCTAATCCGGCTGAGCGGCCGGACTTGAACACTGTGGCTCATGAGCTCCGGACTTGGCTCCGACCAGATCGAGCTGGTCCGGAGGCGCTGGACCTCTCTGGCGTCGCCAAGGAACTGACGGCCGTCATGGAGCCTGCTAAGCGGGAACAGGAACGCAAACAAGACCACGAGCGCCTGCTCCATCGAGCGCGCATGACCCTGAAGCAGGGCTTGGCTCAGCTCTCGGAGACGGCTGCCGCCGAGGGAATTGAGCTAATGCGCTCCGACAACGACACGGTTGTCACCGACTTCGTCTATCAGTACCGTCTGCTCCGGCGTCGCAAAGGCATCCAAGCCGGCGATGCCGTCTTCGCGGGCACGCAGGTTGACCGACCATCCGGGATCGGCAGGCCCAACGCTTTCTACCTGTTTGCCGGCACCGGCGTGATCGAACTTGAGGGCGACGCGGCGATCGTGTGTGCCGGCCACCTGCTCGGGCCAAACCGAAAGACGGCCGTAGACGTAGTGTGGCTTGAATTCGAAGAGGTACCTCTCGGCTCTGAGATCGAGCGTCATGCTGTGGCCCGACTCCTGGAGGGATTGGTGGAGCATCTTCCGGCTGCTCTCGCCCGCCTGACCGAGAACTTGCGTCGGCTTTGAAGCTGGACCCTGTGGTCCGCCGGATTTTGTTTCCCAGACCCGCCGCCGCCCTCCCCCCCAGCCCCGACGCCGCCACGTGGGCGAACGTGGGCGCCTCTCGTGCCGCACGTGGCCGCCTGGCGCCCCAGCCCGTGGGCGCCCCTGCCTGCGTGCCCGAGTGTGCCGGCGGTTTGCTCACTGTGA
>JBEKVJ010000155.1:0-8550 GCA_049514105.1 Acidimicrobiales bacterium | reverse complement strand
CTCCGGGGTGAAGGACCGACGGGGACGGGGTGGCTTCTTCCGCTCCATGGTCTCCATTTTGGACATCCTTTCCGGGGCCGTGCCCCTGATGGTGGATGTCCGTCAAAGGGGAGGAAGCCCAGGGATGCGTGACGGAAGGGGTGCGATCACATCACAAGCGTGTCGGAGGGGGTGCGTGTCGGAGGGGGGACTTTCCCACATACGACACGCGAGACGATCTGGGATCTGGCCGCTTGACCAGCAATCTCCTTAAGTTCGCCCCGCTTCCAGCGGGGCACGCACGTACTCAAATCCTTTGACGCGCGCTCGTTGTGCCCAAGGGTCCTATGATCCGCTGCCCATTTGGCGCGGCGTCACCGAAGCGCCATGTTCGCCCGGCACCGTGGTTCACACCGCGGGGCGCTGCTTGGAGGCGGGGCTCGCATCCACGCGACCGGACGGCCCCTACTCTTGCTCGATGCCCTCGCCGACCGGTCCCGTCCCACGAGACCCAAATGATCCCGACTTCTGGGACTGGGACGTAGTCGACAATGATCCTCGCGCGCACCATCATCTTCTCCGCGTCCTTCTTGTCGGTCTCCTTGTGCTGTCGCTCCTTCTTCTGTTAGTCGTCAGCGTCCTCTGACCGGCCCAGACAGCGCGCAAGTGGGGACCCTGAACGCCTGGTCGGTGAAAGTGGCGGTGGTGGCACAGATCGCCGCCGAATGCTCGGTCGGTCCTCTTCGGGCCGTCGCACGCGGATCCACGAATCGCGCGGCCTGTCGCGTTTTGGCAGCGATCCGGGACACGCGTAAGCCGACACTGCGAGACTCGAGCCATGCGAGAGATCGATACGGTCGTGTTCGATGTCGGCGAAACGCTCATCTGCGAAGACCGGTCATGGAGTGAATGGGCACAGTGGCTCGGCGTCTCGACGGCTGTGCTCTTCGCATGCCTCGGGGCAACGATCACCGCTCGCGAGGACCATCGCCGGACCTTCGATCTAATCGTTCCCGGCTTCGACTTTGAACACGAGCAGCAGGCGAAAGAAGCGGCTGGTTACCGCTGGCGCGTTGTCGCGGAGGACTTCTACCCGGACGCGATTGCATCTATAACCGAGCTGCGAGCGCTCAACTTCAAGATCGGAATCGCCGGCAACCAACCAGCCAGTATCGAGGAGATGCTGACAGGACTGGGCCTGCCCGTCGATTTCGTCATCACCTCGGGGAGTCTCGGGGTCGAAAAGCCCTCCTCGGCTTTCTTCGAGCAGATTGCTCGGACAGCTGAGCGGGAACCGGAGCGGATTGCCTACGTGGGTGATCGACTCGATAACGACGTCGTCCCGGCTGCAAGAGCAGGCATGATGGCGATCTTCATTCGGAGGGGACCGTGGGGATACCTCCATGCGAACTGGCCCGAGATCGAGTTCGCGCACGCCCGAATCGACGGACTCGATGAAGTGGCCCGCGTCGTTGCGCAACCAGGACAAGTAGAGCGACGGAGTGACTAACCCGACGCTGCTTCTCGTCACAGGACTGCCCGGCTCGGGAAAGACAAGCCTCGCTGAGGGCATCGCTAAGGATCTCGACGCAGCGGTTCTCGGCCATGACTGGGTCATGGCGGCTTTACGCGTCTTTCCGACAGTCTGGAACGCCATGGGCGAGCTGGAACATCTGACCTTCCGCTCCGTCGGTTGGAGCGTGATGTGGAACCTCGCCCTCGCCCAACTCCATGAGGGTCGATCAGTGATCTTGGACGGGGTCGCGCGCGCACCTGAGGTTCAGCGGACGCGAGATGTCGCGAATGAGGCTGAATGCAGCTCATTCGTGGCCTTGTGCTCGATCACCGATGCCAGGATCCACCGCGAGCGAGTGATCGACCGAGCGCGGAACATCCCGAGCTGGCCCGAGCTCACCTGGGAGGAGGTCGAGCGTTCTCGCTCCGACTGGGCGCCACCAGCTGACGTCGATCTCGTCCTCAATACTCTCGATCCTGCAGACGCCAACCTCGTGGAACTTCGCCGGGCGCTCTGCGGAAAGTGACACGCCGGTTGGCGACAGACGCGAATGCCGAACGTGAGCACCGAACGCCGTCTCGAGCTGAGAAGCGAGTCCCCCGGAACGGCTCTGGGAGCGGTTGGCCGATCAGCGCCAATTACCGCGTCGATCCGAAGAGGCCGACGGGCAGCTATTTCGCAGCCCACGAGCAGTGTCGGAGGACCGACTCGAAACCCAGGTCCACGCCCCCTTGAAGCGGATAGTGGCTGGTCAGAGCTTTGCGGGGCCGCCTGGAGCAGCGACCCAGGAGTCTCAAATTGCCCTTCGCCCCTCTGTTTTGGCTCTACGCGGAGCGATTCGGGCCATCTCGCACATCGACTCGAAACCTAGGTCCACACCCTCCACGCACTGTCTGGATGAGGACGAGTTCTCACGCCAAGGCGTGGCGGGCGCTTGCGAGCTGATGAGAAACATGTCCGGTTAGTCCCTGACCGCCCCAAGACGTCGCCGGTCCGGCGACGTCTTGGACATAGCTTCAGACTCGACGCACCGTTGCACCAACTTTGCGGGCAGCAAGGATCTTCTTGATGTCCTCGGCGTCGCTCGTGAGCACAGTGTCGCCGGATTGCACGATCAGACCGAGGTGACCGTCGACCACATCAGCCGTTTTGCTGAGCGCCAAGATCTCGCCGACCGACCGTCCTGTGGCTACATCAAGGGTTGCAGCATCAACGCCAGCCAATACACGCGCCAAGTTCACCTGGAGTGCTCCGTTTCGCCACACCTGCGCAATGACGGCTGCGCTCGTTCGTACAGGAATCTTGTCTTGCTGGGCCACACGGAGCATTGCGCCGACTGCCCGGTCAAGCCGGTCGACCGCGATCAGCCCTCCGGCGTCGAGGACAAGCGCCATCAGGCGACGCTGCCCCGAGCATGTCGAGATACCCCGAGCACCCGCGCCGCTGCGTCGAGCTCCTTGTCGCTGAATGGGGTCGATTCTGCCTCCCACGCGTCAAGCGCAGCTCCCAGCAACTCGTTGCGGAGCCGGTCCGCTGCCGCCGCAGCGAGCCAGGCTGAGACGCTCGAGCCCGATCGGGCGGCGGCTTCGCGGACGGACTTGCCGAGGTCGGGATCCATGGTGATCGACAGCCGGTCGACTTGCATACATACGATAGTAACACATACGTCAGTATGTAGAACGCTCGGGTGAAGCTATTCCGTAGCTACGAAACACAAGGTCAAACATCGAGAGCTACTGCCGAGCGTCGAGGAACGCGAGGATCGCGGCGAGCATCTCGGGCCTGCCCAGAGCGTCGTGGTCGCCCGGCACGGTGGTGTACTGGGCAGACGGGATGGCTGCAGCCAGTTCCGCGGCCGAGGTGCGGGGGTCCCGTTCGCCGATCACGACGAGGGTGGGGACGGTGATCCGGGACAGCGCTTCCGGCGGCGTTTCGACGAAGCTGTCCAAGACGAAGAGGAGGGCCTGCGGGTCGACGCCGCGCTGAGCCATCCAGTCAGCCTGTGCTCGCTCCTTGGGCTCGAGCGGGGTGCCCTCGACCATTGCCCTGAGCAGCCGTCGGTGGTCAGCGGTCCGGCCACTGGCCGACCTGGTCACATCGAATCCCTGGCCGGCCACCACCGCCCTGGCCGGTCTCGCACCGCCAACGAGCATCCGCAGCACTACCCGGGCGCCCATGGAGTACCCAACGAGGTCGTAGCCGTTGTTCGCCAGGCCGAGTGCTGACACCAAGGCCAATCCGTCGTGTGGACGAGCACGAGCGGCCGGCCCTCGCCGACCTGCCGGTAGGCAAGCTCAACCCCGTCTGGCGCCGCGTAGCGGTGGATCATCGGGTCGGGCTCGATCTCCGGACTGTAGCGTTGGGTGCTGAGGCGTCCATGCGGCCGGCGGGCTGGTGGCATGGACGGTGTGTTCGCGGCGGCAACCATGTCACGGACTGTGCCGACTACCCAGCCGGAGGCAGTCAGCAGCGCGTGCGGCGTGCGGCATGGAGGCTGGTCGGTGCTGACCTACCCGAGCATCGAGAAGCCTTGACCCTTGGGTGCCGTGGTCGCACTGGTTCCGTTGCCAACCTCGAGGTCATGATAGCCGGCGCACCGCGCTTGAATGTCGGCCTGGCCGAGGTGGGGCTGGGCGGGAACCAGTCGGAGAACGTCGGTGTCGGAGGGCCAACGCGCACGATCTCGTACCACCGGTCACTGGCATCTGAAATGACAGAGCACGCGTGCGCCCGGCCCGAACCCGTGTGCGTCGGAGGCCCCATGCGACAGAAATTCAACCTCGCACGTGGAAGATCTGGTCGCCTAAATTCTTCTAGTGACGACATTCGAGCGAGTAATTGACACAGCCGGGGCGAGGCGCTGGTTGACCCTCGCAGCGAGGTGTATTCCGGTCGATCACCCAGGCCTTACTGCCGGCTCGCTTGAAGAGGTCTTGCACCAGCTCAGCGGAAACCAGCGTTCCTCGCAATACGCACACTTCGTGGCAGTCGAAGACGGCGTTGACGCCGCCTACGGGACGGCGCGTTTGCCCATGCGAGACAACCTGGATAATGCCTTCGTCTCGGTCTCTGTGCTCCCGCGCCAGAGACGCCAAGGCATAGGCACATTGCTCGCACAGGGGATCCTCGCGTTTGTTCGGAGCGAGGGCCGGACAAACGCGATGTGGATGGTGGGTTCTCCCGTTCGGGAGGAGTCACCAGGCTGCGCGTTCTCGCGAGCTCTCGGCGCGAGGAAAGCACTATCGAGACTGCGCCGAGAACTTGACCTCACATTCGTCGACGACCGGGAACTCGACAACCTCGTAACAACCCAGATTGGCGCCAGGGGTAGCGACTACGAGATCGTCACGTGGGCTGACCGGGCTTCCGACGAACTCGTCGACGGTGTCGCACAACTCGTGGGTCGGATGTCCACGGACACTCCCCGCGGCAACCTGTTGTGGCAGCCTGAAGTGTGGAATGCCGCGCGCTGGCGCGAGAAGGAGGCTGACGCCCTCCGTTCGGGACGGCGACGACTCGCGACGGCCGCCGTCGATCGCGACGGCGGCCTGGTCGCCTTTACCGACATCGGAGTCTGGGCCCACGAGCCAACTGTGGCGGAGCAGTGGAACACCATCGTCAATCCTGACCATCGCGGCCACCGTCTCGGGCTCGCCGTGAAGGTTGCCAACCTCCGTAACCTTCGGCGGGAGATTCCCGGGGCTCTTCGACTCGAGACTTGGAATGCCACCGAGAACTCCCGCATCGTCGCGATAAACGAGCTGTTGGGCTTCCGCGTAGCCGAACGCGTCGATGAGTTCCAGTTGGCGCTTTGAACTGGCAAACCGCTGCACGTCTCACGGCGAAGCGAGAAGCGAACGGGAATTGGGATGGGCCGAGCCGTTGCGCAGCCGTCGAGTCGGCTACTGAATCGAGGCCAGCCTTGAAGAAATCTGTCCAAAGTTCTTGACCCGGGACATGCATAAGCGCCTTGGCAGCTTGTGCCTCCACGATCCATTAGGGGACCTCCGGTGGTCAACGTGTGCCCCCTGTCGTGCCAGACGAAGTCCGTTGACCAAGCGTTGACAAGCGCTCCGATGCGCTCCGCAACTAGGTGCTTGACTCCAGCGTTTTCCCAGTTCAGACCTAGTGTCGGAGGACCGACTCGAAACTTAGCTCCACGCCCCCTTGAAGCAGATGGTGGCTGGTCAGAACTTCAACGGGTCGCCTGAAACAGCAATTCCGAACCGGACCCCACTGGCCATTCGGAAGGCTCCGACTACAATGTAGTCATGACGCATCCTCTCTCCGTGCGCTTCCGAGAACCAAGAGTCCTCGAACGGCTCAAGGCGGAGGCCTCAGCGCGCAGGCTCTCCTCGTCGGCACTCGCCGAGGAGCTCATCGAGGAGGGGCTCCGACTGCGGCATCACCCGCTCGTGGTGTTCCGCGATGGCGCGACGGGACGGCGAGCTGGTCTTGTCGGAGGTCCCAACGTCTGGGAAGTGATCGGTGGCCTCGTTGGCGGCGACGTACCAGTTGATGATCGGATCGGGCGTGCGTGCGAGATCTTCGGACTCTCGACCGAGCAGGTGCATGCGGCTCTCGACTACTTTGCCTCCTTCCCTGAAGAGATCAACGCGGAGATCGACGCCAATATCGCTGCGGCGGAGACAGCAGAAGCCCTTTGGAATCGTCGCCAACGGCTCCTCGCCGAATGAAGCTGCTGCTCGACGTTCACCACTCCCCTCGGGCGGCTCTCTTGTTACGCAAGGAAGGGTACGAGGTACTCGCACCTGCCAGCGATATCCGCCTCACGTCCTTGGCCGATGAGGACTTGCTTCGCTTCGCGACGGCCGAAGCTCGGGCCTTAGTGACCGAAAACGTTAAGGATTTCGACCGTATCGTTCGCAACTGGGCTACTAGGGGCGAGCATCATGGCGGCGTGGTATTCACATCGCCAAGACGTTTCCACCGCGGCCGACTCAGTTATCCCGATGACCTTGTAGTGGCTCTCCGCTCCTTCCTCGCCGACCCGCCCCTGGAGATGCTGGACTGGGTTCGTTGGCTTGTCTGAAGGAGCACTTCTTGACCACCCTGGGCAGACACAGGCGGGGCCAGCTTTTCCGGCGTTATGACTGCCAGGTCTTGCATTGACCCGCCATCTCCCGCGTGCTTTTCGCCTTCGGGGGCAAGAGCTTTGCAACCGCGCGCAACAATGAGCAGTTGCGGTCGTGCAAGGGCGGCACTGTCTCCTGGTGCTCAGTGACAGCGATCGTGTCCCCGCACTCGTCGCCGTCAGCTGTGAAGAACGGCGGCCCGCCAGCCTTTGACCGAATGGTTATCTCGAAAAGGATCGAGTCCTCCGTGCAGAGCACCCTCGGCCCACGTGGAAGGGCGTTGAAAACCCTTCTGATGGTCGCCGCCTCCGAGTTGCTGACTCGAACCGTCACGGGGCCGGAGGAACCGCGTGCGTCCGAGATCTGAGAGAAGCCGGTCACCTCCATGACGCCCTCCGTGGGGGCGACCTCTCCGGCTGGCCGGTTCGGGACCCAGACCGTCTGCGAGTCGATGCGCAGCTCGCTCCCTGTCCCAACCGGGGAGAACGTGTAGACGAGCTGGGCGAGGTACTCGTTGTTCCCCGAAGTGGGCAATGAGACCTCGACGTCCTCCTCCGTACACTGCGGGCTCGAGCCATTGCCGCTAGACGTCGCCTTGGCGCCGTGACGCAAGTGTGCCTCGAGGTAGCTCTCGACCTCATCAGGTGACTTGGCAACCAGATACAGCTTGTGGAGGTCGGTCAGGCCACTGATGCCGACGCTCGATGCCGCGT
The DNA here is from genome assembly GCA_049514105.1 of Acidimicrobiales bacterium. GTDB lineage: Bacteria > Actinomycetota > Acidimicrobiia > Acidimicrobiales > Bog-793 > Fen-455. The sequence goes on along the minus strand of JBEKVJ010000155.1, from coordinate 1,246 downwards.
GCAAAAGCCAGCCACAAAGCACTTTGTGAGTGGAGCGCGCGCCGGGCGGCACGGTCGCCTCTCCTTGCACGCGGAGTGCAAACGAGGCCGCCGTCTCCTTCGCCGGTCGCTGTACGCTTCCGGCTGCCAGCGTGGCGCCAGAGATGCCAAGGACCGATGCCAGGACCCCGACCCCAACGACGCGGACCAACCGCACGACTGTCATCATCCCATGAAGCAGGACAGTGAGTATTTCGCGTATCGCCAAATGAACCCCGCCGCCAGTCGCCATTACCAACACGCCGCCAGAACCGCGACCGCGCCATTGCACCCGGTCTGGACGTCATCCTCCAGGGCCTGCAGAAAAGCGATGCGCGATAAACGCGCGACAATCGGATGAGGCAAAAATAGGCCACCTCGGCACCCCGCCGAAATGGCCTCTGATCTGGATTTATCCGGTGTCGGAGGGGGGATTTTCCCACATACGACACGCGAGACGATTTGGGATCTGGCCGCTTGACGAGGCCTTTCTTCCTCAGTTCGTCTCGCTTATGACGAGGCGCGCACGGGTCCAGATGATGCCTGCTGCGTCCGCTCCCCTAGGGGCGGACCCAGACCTTGACGGTGTCCGAAAAGCTGAGATCACACGTCGCCGATGAGCATCATCAATCGGTCCCCCGCGCGGGGGGGCAGGCGAGCGCCTCAATGTTCGTAGACATCGCGGCGATGGCCAAGGGTCACGACCACAACTAGCAGCACATCGTCTGCCACGGTGTAGATGATCCGGTAGCCCCCAACCCGGACTCGATACCCCGGTCGACCGCGGAGCGGCCTGGACGCGGGTGGGCGCGGGTCTTGGGCGAGCAGCGCAATCGCGCCTCGAACCCGCGGCCGAGCCTGAGGGTCGAGTTTCTTCAGCGCCCTAGCGGCTGCGGGGCGTAGCTCAATTCGGTACGTTGTCAACCCAGCCGAGATCAGCCTTGACCTGCTCCCAGGGGATGTTTTCGCCCTCTTCAGCCATCGAGGCATCGAAGGCAGCTATGTCCTCCGCGTCCTCAAAGGCCTCCATGAGTTCCTCGTAGCGCTCCGGGCTCAACAGCACGGCTGCCGGCTTGCCATACCGCTCGAGGAACACCACTTCGCCGCCGGCCAGCTCCACGGCCTCCGAGAGTCGTTCCCTGGCTTCGCTGATCGCAATCGTGACCATGCGAAACATCGTACAAGATTCACGCTCTCTTGTACAGATTGGCTCACGACCAACGCCTCA
>JBEKVJ010000154.1:0-4860 GCA_049514105.1 Acidimicrobiales bacterium | reverse complement strand
GGCCGTCAACGACGAGCTGAGCGCGGAGGGGGTGTCATTGGCGATCATGAAGTGACAAACTGCACGCGCGTCGAGAGCGCTTCGGCTCAGCCGATTTACACCTCTCCGCGGGACGCGATCCGCGCGCGGCAGTTAACTAGACGAGGAACTCGGCGCGTCGAGGACGCGGCGAAGTGCAGATAACGAGCGTCCCCGGGGTTTTCCCACAGCCGTGTTGCTCACTGGACTGGCCCGCCCGCGCAAAGGGCAGGTCAGGTGCCAGATCGACAACCGTCCCCGTTGTGGTTACTGAGACCGAGCGTTTCCGGTAGGTGACGCGGTTGGTGTAGTGCGTAGCCAGTCTGTGTGCTGAGCGTCGCGAAGCTGCAGCGAGGCAGGGAGGGTTACTACCTTGCAACCGTGTTGTCGGGCGGCCAGGACCCTCGGGGTCTCGTCGAGGCGGAAGGGCACTGGCTCGGGCGCGGCGCCGAGACGCTCGCTTTGTCGGGGACTGTGGCACCGAAGTCACTTCGCGCGATCTTGGCCGGCGTCGATCCCACTTCGGGCGAGATTCTTTCGAGAAGCCACGAAACGGTCCGTGTCGTCGCCTACGACTGCACTTACTCAGCGCCGAAGTCGGTGAGCGTGCTACACGCCCTCGGTACTCAACAAGTGCAGGCCGAGGTTCGCTCCGGCCACGAGCAAGCCACCCAGGCTGCTCTCGGCTACCTGGAGCGCCACGGCGCCCGGGTGCGACGCAGTCAGGCTCGGGGCGAACCTCTGGCTTCGGTCCCGGCACAAGGCTTTGTCGCCGCGGCGTTCCTGCACCGCACCAGCCGCGCGCCAGATCCCCACCTGCACACTCACGTCCTGGTCGCCAATTTGTCGGCCGGAGCGGACGGCCGTTGGTCGGCACTTGATGCCCGCGGCCTTTATCTCGAGCTCGGGACGGCCCGCGACTTGTACGAGACCCAGTTGCGAGCAGAGCTCACTGCGCGTCTCGGCGTCTCCTGGCGCGAGTTACGAGGTGCCTGGGCCGATATCGCCGGCATCGACTTGAAGCTCACCCGGGCTTTCTCGCGCCGCTCGGTAGAGATCGAGGCTGTTCTCGAGCAATCGGGCCGGTCCAGTCGCCATGCCAGGCTCATCGCCTCGGTGGCCACAAGACCAGAGAAGGATCTCGGTACTTCGTACGAATCTCTCGTCGCCGACTGGCGGGAGCTCTCCTACCGCCTGGGCGTCTCTGACGCCAGGCTCGCTTCGGTGCTCGGGCGCGCACAGCCAGCTGCAGAGCCTGCGGATCGATGGGCAGAGCGGGCGCTCGGCAGATCCGGCATCCTGGAGCGAGACGGCGTCTGCAACCGGGGCGCGCTAGTCCGGTCTCGCTGCGCGTCCCTCCCTTTCGGCGCCGATGTGGCCGAGATCGAGCGAGATGTAGACGCCCTTGTCGCTCAAGGTCGCCTCGTGCGCGTGGCGCAACCCCAAAGCCCGTTGGTCCGCGGCCTCAAGGCATCCTCAGGACGTCGGATCCCGACCGGTGTAGTCGAGACGACCTACACGACACCGGAGATCTTGGCCCTGCACGATCGCCTGGGAGATCTCGTACGCGACCACCCCGGCGCAGTCGAGCTTGTCGCTTATGACCCGGGCGAACGTCTCGATGCGCTTGACAAGCTGGGCGATCTGATCTCCGAGCGGGGAAGGCGTGTCACTGCGGTCGCGCCGGGCCGCGTAGCGGCAGCTTCGTTCGAGGCGGTCACGGGCATCGAGACCGTGCCGGTCGCTCAGCTCGAACTGAGCCCTGCGATGCGACACGAGGGCGTCGTTGACGGCCTGGTCGTACTGGCCGAAGCCCAGCGTCTCGGCCCTTGGGAGCTCGCCTCGGCTCTCGAGTCCACCCTGGGACGCGGTGACAGCGTCGTTGTCTTCGTTCCCGCAGCCTCGCTTAAGAACCGTTTCGGGACCGCTTCGACACTCGCGGCCCATCTCGGCTACGTCGTGCCCAACGGCCTGTCCAAAGACGAACCCCGAGCCAGTCGAGAACGTATCTTCAGCGCTAGAGGCCGCGGGCCGGAAAGCCACAGCTTCGATGGACGCGAGGTCACCCTTGTCACCGACGGCCGAACAGCCCGCGACGAACTGATTAGGGCCTGGCAGAGCGAGCGTGACTCGGGGCGCCGCAGCTTTGTCGTGGCGAGCGAGGACGCCGTGGTTGCTCGACTGCGTGAGGTCCTCGAGGATGCTGGCGGATCACCCGAGGAGGTCATCGAGGCTCGTAGATTGAACGGCGTGCTCGCAAACGAGCGACGGAGCCCTCGGGCCGAGAGCCGTTTCGTCGTTCTCGGTGCCCTCCCTGTTGGAGTGGCTGAGTCACTGGGAGACGGCCTTTCTCATGTGGCAGTTGTGCCGGCGCAGCTGTCACCGGCCGACCGCATCGGACGTGCGGCAGAGGTGGCAAGGCCGAGGTACCTCATCTCAAAGCTCGGGCCGATCCCGGGATCGCTCAGCGAGCGCGCGCACTGGCGTCATGGTGCCACGGCTATCGAGACCTTTCGCCAGCATTGGTCGATCACCGATCACGAGCATGCCTTCGGAGATAGCGCGACGCTGCGGTCCCTCGAGCTCAAAGCACCCGTAGAGATGGCAGAAACCCGTCTCGAGCTCCATCGGGCGCTTCGCTCGGGCGACCGGTTCTTGGCTGGAATGCGGCATGGACTGGAGGCACCCGGCAGGTGGCGCTGAGACTTGCCCCGAGCATGACTTGCGGGGAGCGATGAGATAGCTAGATCAAGCCGACTTCATTCAACCAAGTCCCAAGGTGCGTTCGCGCGCGGACGTGGCGTCGCGGACTGGCACCGCTGAGATCTCGGCCCCGTAACGCCGCCGCGCAAGCACACGGCTGTCCGCGACCGCTTCGCGCCAAGGAGAGCTCGAGTACCACGGCGTCATCTCCATCTGACCGGGGTCGGCACCCTCGATGCCGAGTACGAGGCCCCGTTTCCCGCGGGCGATCGCATCGACGGGAAGGGCCCGCTCCTTTCGCGTCGACAGAGTCCGGCTCCTATTGGGCCGCAGGGCCCCGAGACCGCGCCGGCGAGGGCCTTCAGTGACCGAGACGGTCGGGACGTCGCGCTCTCCTGCGAGCAGCGAGACCGCCTCGAGCGTCCGCGTGTCGCCGATGCCCGGGAAGATGAGCTTCGTGCCGAAAAGTGAGAGGAACCCGTCCGCCTCGCGGTCCCAGCGCGCCCGGGCCTGGGCTAGGTCCTGTAGGCACGCCAAGGTCACGACGTCTTGGCTAGCACCTTCGGCGACGAGAGTCGGCAGGTCGTGCAACGGAGCGATGTTCGCCAATTCGTCCAGCACAAGCAAAAGAGGGGCTTTTAGATCAGGTCGTGGCACCTCGAGGATTGATCCGCCGGCGCTTTGCGGACCGGAAACGGTCGCTGCGAGCGAGTACTGGTACGCGAAGGCGCGTAGTTCTCGAAGAAGCCCGGCGACGAGGGGGGCGGCCTGTCGCTGATGATCACTGCTGGCGCAGACGTAAAGCGTTCCCCGATTGCCAAGGAGCTCGGCGGCATCTAGGAGCCGTCCGGTGGTCGTCGCGAGGGCGGCATCGGTCCGGTATCCGGAAAGCACGCTCGAGGCCGTCGACCAGATCCCGCTCTGCTCGCGTGCGTCGGTGGCGAGGATCCCCTCAAGCAGGTCTAGGGACCTCTCGGCCGAGTTTCGGGCGAGCGAAGCCCTTGCCTGTTCGGGCTCGTGCCGGTCGATGACGGCCAGAACCTCGGGAAAGCCCCAGTTCTCCAGGGCTCCTGCGTGCATAACGACGCTCAGCAGTGCCGCGGCGCGTTCGCTCCAATGGGAGGCGTCACCGCGATCGGATCCCGGCCTGGACGCGCGCACCATGGACTCCGCGACGAGGACGGCGCCGTCCCAGCTTCGGGCGAGCCCGAGCGGTGACCAACCGACCCGCTCGACTCCTTGGGGACAGGGCACAGTCCCGCTCGGGTCGTAGAGCTGTACCGGGCCTACTCGAGAACGCGCCGACCACGTCGTGGCGAGCAGATCGGCTTTCGTCGAGGCGGCGACGACCGGGCCGCAGGCCGCGATCACATTCGGGATCACGACCGCGGCGGTCTTCCCCGAGCGAGGAGGGCCAAGCAACAACACGCCGTCTTGCGGTCGCGCAAATATCGGAAGCTGTCTCCCGAGCGTCCGGCCGAGATAGATGCCGTGGCCGTAATGTTGCGACGTTGCGAGAGCCACGCCAAGAGCATCGAAATTCGCATCGGGCACCTGCTCGTTCTAGCTGGGGCACCTACCACCGCACATCACCGTCGTTGCGTAGAAGAACACCCGTCCCACCAAACAGCCGCAGTGGGCGCGCCAAAGCTCGTGACAGGCGGCTGTCAATATCGCTCGAAGAGCCGCACGCAGACCCCGACAAGCGGCCGCCAGCGCTCGCCGTGCAGCCGCCGCGGGCGGTTCACGTCGCCTTGGCGCGACGGAGGAGAAATTCTCCTTCGTCGCTCTCCCGTCAGAGCCCAACCGCAAAATTGGGGAAATTCTTGCCTTCACCGGCCTGCTCGGACCAAGGGGTCCGCGAACCCCTGCGGAAGGGCCAAAAAGGAGAGCAAACGGGCCGCGGCGCCAGATACACCTTATTTCTCCTAGTGAAACTCCGCCCCGAAAAGGCTCTCACATCGGCGCAAGGATCCGAAACACGCCGTAGAATAAAGGGGTCAACGGCCCCTCGAGCGAGAATGCTTGATTTCCGCGGGAAAATCACCTTGTATTGCGTGAGGGTCGGACAACATGCCAGGAGGCAAAATTGAATAGAACCGAACTGATCGGCGAGGTGTCCAAGCACACCGGACTGAC
>JBEKVJ010000153.1:0-4885 GCA_049514105.1 Acidimicrobiales bacterium | reverse complement strand
GGTTCGCCCGAGGCAACCCCAGGAGCGGCCGGGTGACAATCCCGCTGCCCGAGGTGCCGATAAGTGCCGGCTCACCCGGACGCGTCGTCCTCGTCACCGGTGGCTCACGGGGCATCGGCCTGGCCTGCGCCCGGCGGCTGCAACGAGGCGGAGACCATGTCGCTGTCACCTGGCGGACAAAGGCGCCCGAGGATCTCGACGGGTTGGCTGGCACACACCGTCTCTTGCCCGTGAGCTGCGACGTCACTTCCCCCGAAGAGGTGGCCGCGGCCTTCGACGAGGTCGAGCGCTCCCTGGGCCCGGTCGAGGTGCTCGTGTGCGCCGCCGGCATCACCGAGGATGCGCTCTTGTTGCGCATGTCTCAAGAGCGCTGGGACGCCGTCATCGACACGAACCTGACCGCCGTCTATCGCGTGGCGAAAAGGGCCCTCGGGCCGATGGTGAAGGCCAGGCACGGCCGCATCGTCTTCATCTCGTCAGTCGTCGCGCTCATGGGATCGGCCGGCCAGACCAACTACGGGGCCTCCAAGGCGGCCCTTGTCGGATTCGCCCGATCCCTTGCCCGCGAGGTCGCCTCGCGCAACATAACCGTCAACGTGGTAACCCCGGGCTTGGTCGCCACGGATATGATCGCAGCGCTAGGAGAAGATCGCGTCGCGGCACTGACCGAGCTGATACCGCTAGGACGCCAGGCTGAGCCGGACGAGATCGCCTCCGCCGTCGAGTTCCTGGCCTCAGACGGTGCCAGCTACGTGACGGGAGCGGTCCTGGCCGTTGACGGTGGTCTCGGTATGGGTCACTGAAGAAAACGGCCATGCCCGAGACCGACAGAGCGACGAGACCCAACGCCAAACAACCCGAGAGAGAGAAAGCAGCCCACGAATGGACAACGAAGCGACGTTCGACAAGTTCCGAGCCTGCGCGGTCGAGATCTTGAACGTACCTGCGGAGAAGGTGACCCTCGAAGCGAACTTCGCCAACGACCTCGATGCGGACAGCCTCGACCTGGTTGAGCTCGTAATGGAGCTCGAGGAGGTCTTCAGCATCACCGTCGACGAGAGCGAGCTCGAGGGCGTTGAGACCATTGGCCAGGCCTACGAGCTCGTAACTTCGAAGCTTTGATGGCCAACGCTGAGCAGACGGCCGGCGGGGGTGCCCGTCGCCGGGTTGCGGTCACCGGACTCGGCGTTGTGTCTTGTTGCGGGATCGGCAAGGAAGACTTCTTCGCGGGCCTGAACGGGCCAGCGCCCGAAGGCGAGCACCGCGTGCGAGCTTTCGACCCTTCGCTTTGGTTCGACGCCAAAGAGGCGCGCCGAGTCGACCCGTTTGCTCAGTACGCCGTCGCCGCCGCCGACTTGGCGCTTGCCGATGCCGGCCCGGTGGACGTCGACCCAGCGCTTGCTGGCGTGCAGATCGGCACGGGCGTCGGTGGCCTTAGCACGATGGAGTCCCAGATCGGGGTGTTGCTCGAAAAGGGCCCGCGGCGGGTGTCGCCCTTCTTGGTGCCGATGATGATGGCCAACGCGGGCGCGGCGGCTATCTCGATGCGCCTTGGCTGGCGAGGCCCGTGCGAGACCATCGCCACAGCGTGTGCCTCCGGCACGCACGCCATACTTGCCGCCCACCGGCTGATCGCCTCAGGACGGTGCGAGGCGGTGCTCGCCGGCGGCGCCGAGGCGGCCATGACTCCTGTCGCCCTGGCAGCGTTCGGCAACATGACGGCGCTCTCGACGAGCGGCCAGTCGCGCCCGTTCGACACCCGTCGGGACGGCTTTGTCATCGCCGAAGGGGGGGCTGTGATCGTGCTCGAGGAGCTCGAGCGGGCAAGAGCGCGCGGGGCGCGCATCTACGCCGAGTTGCTCGGCGGGGCTTCCACAGCAGATGCACACCACATAACGGCGCCTGCACCCGGAGGAATAGGGGCGATCGGCTGCATGGAATTGGCCCTCGAGGACTCGGGGTTGGCGGCGGCCGAGGTGGCCCACGTGAACGCCCATGGGACTTCGACGCCGCTCAACGACCTGGCCGAAGCCGAGGCCATCGAGAAGGTGTTCGGCCGCCCCGGCCCGCTCGTCACCTCCATAAAGGGCGTCACCGGCCACTCGCTCGGAGCGGCAGGCGCCATCGAGGCCGTAGCCTGTGCCATGTCGATCGACCGGCGGCTCATCCCACCGACCGTCGGCCTAGAACAGCAGGATCCGGAGATCCATCTCGATATTGTCCAAGGCACCCCACGAGAGTGGGAGCCAGGGCCGATCCTTTCGAACAGCTTCGGTTTCGGTGGGCACAATGGGTGCATCGTGCTCTCCCCCTTATCCGGCTGAACCACCGACGGCGAGGAGTTGTCGATTACCCCAGGTCCTGGCCCTAGTAGCTCTCGGCCAGCTGATTGCGAGTTTGCCGGCTTCAGCGACGACCCTCCGTGGCTGGTCGTCCCTAGCGAGCTGCGTTGGCTCGAGGGGATCGAGGTCATTCGGGCGCGTACGCGCTCCGAGGTCCCCGAACTGGTCAAGCGCCGCTATGTCCCCCCGGCGCACCGCTTGGTGAAGGTGGGCTGGACCATGGGCAAGGCCGTCGGCGCCTGGTACCTGCTCGACCGAGGCCGAGGCAGACCCCGATCAAGGCTCGGGCTCTCGCGCCGCTTGCGTATCGCCTTCGGCAAGCTCGGACCGACCTACATCAAGCTCGGCCAGATCCTCTCCTCAGGAGAGGGGATCTTCCCAGAAGAGATCGTCTCGCAGTTCCGGCTCCTTCGAGACCGCGTGCCTCCTGATCCATTCGACACGGTGCGCAGCATCGTGGAGGGCGAGCTTGGGGGCCCGCTCGAGGACACCTTCGCCGAGTTCGACAATCGGCCGATCGCAGCAGCCTCTATCGCCCAGGTCCACGGCGCGCGGCTGCGTACCGGCGAGCGAGTCGTGGTCAAGGTGCAGCGCCCAGCAGTCGCCGAGCTCGTCCGCAGGGACCTGGCGGCGATGAGCTTCTTCGCCCCCTTCCTAGTCGGGCGCATCCCCGTCGCCGCTCTTGCCAACCCCCCAGCGCTCATCGAGCTGTTCGCCGAGACAATCGTCGAGGAGCTCGATTTCCGCCTCGAGGCCGCCAACATGCTCGACGTCGGTCACGTGCTGGCCGAGACTGACCAGCGCTCGATAATCGTGCCCCGACCCCATCCGAGCCTCGTCACGCGCCGCATGCTCGTCATGGAGCGCCTCGACGGCTTCGCGTGGGACGACGTCGAGGGCATGCGTGCGATCGGCATCGACACGACGGCCGTCTTGCGGGCCGAGATGATCTCGTTTCTCGAGGGAGCGTTTCTCTACGGCGTCTTTCACGGCGACCTCCACGGAGGAAACCTTTTCGTGCGCGCGGACGGCCGGGTAGCCCTGCTCGACTTCGGCATCACTGGCCGCCTCGGCGAGCGCCAGCGCCTCGCCTTCTTGCAGCTGCTCATAGGCGGTTCGACCAGCAACGTCCCGCTCCAGGTGCAGGCGCTTAAGGACCTCGGCGCCCTACCTGCGGAGGCAGAGGTCAGCGACCTCATAAGGGACCTCGGCCTCGACAAGCCGTCACCGGACGTGGCCGCGTTGACCGCCGAAGAGCTCACGGCTCAACTGAGGGACCTCACCAAGCAGCTCCTCGCCTATGGCGCCCGTATGCCAAAAGAGTTGATGCTCTTCGTCAAGGACATGCTCTTTTTGGATGGGGCCGTCGCCACCTTGGCGCCCGGTATCGACCTCTTGGGCGAGGTGGCCCACATTGCCACTTACTTCGCCGAGCGCTACGGCGACCGCATCGCGGCCGATATCGGCCTCGATCCCCGGGCGGTACCGGTCGACTTAGGGGGCTTGCGGGCCTCGATTGGCCTGTCGCCCGAGACCGAGCAGTTCACCTACCGGGAGCTACAAGAAAGACGCGAGACCGTCCGCAAAAAGTTCGAGCGCAAGGACCCTTAGCTCCCAAGGCCGCCAGGAGAGGCTCTCGAGACTCTGCCCGATTAGTCTCAGCTAAGGCCGATTAGTCTCAGCTAAGGCCGATTGGTTTCAGCTAAGGCCGGACTCCGGCTCGATCGTGGCGCTTTTTCGCCGCCGTGAAGACCGACACGACGGGAAGGAACCCCATGCGCCCACCCCTCGACGTTCGCGCTACCGCGATCCTGCGCGACAACGTGCCCGAATTTGAGAGCCACTACCTCGACTTGTTTGACCTCTATGACGAAGACCTGACCCCGCAGGTGGTCTTCAACGAGCTCGCCGAGTTCGTGAGTGATCTCATCGCCTGCGGCGAGGAGGACGAGACCGTGGAAAGGGTCTGCGCGGCCCTTGAGCTCGTGGCCCTCGAACCGGGAGCCGACGGGACGGGGCTTGTCGCCTTCTGCTTCTTCGACCAATTGCCGAACTTCGCCCTCGAGGCAGTCCGCAGCTATCTGCGACCGGTGACTGAGACCATCGTCGAGATGCTCGAACAGGACCTCCTTATCGACGACGACGGCGAGACGGCGCTGTTGTCCTCCGAGCACCCTCTGCCCCCCTCGACGACAATTGCAGAGGACTCCTGAGGCCTCGGTGTCGGCGGCTTTGCCCAGCTGCTCTCGGCTCATGTCTTACGTGGGCAGATGCGGCGAGCCTTATTGCTCAATGACCAAGGCTCAATCTCAGCGTCGCGCGCGCCGATAGATGCTGGCAGACAAGTTACACCTGATGGCAATGGACCAGAGGGGGCGCGCAATAAGATGAGCGATCTCGACGAACTTGGCGAGCTCGACGCACTCCATAAGGATCGAACCGGCAGAGGCATCGAGTTCTCCGCGGAAGAAGCGCGGTTACTCGACGAGCTTCTCGCCTCTGCTGACATCGGCTCGCCGATCCCACCTCCGGTCCGCGCGCCC
>JBEKVJ010000152.1:0-4911 GCA_049514105.1 Acidimicrobiales bacterium | reverse complement strand
TTCGGACACCCCAGTTACCGAGCGGGGACGGGTTCGCTATTCGCTCCTGCCAGCCCAAGCGACCATATGTAGGCTGATTATCTTTGCTTCCCTCGCTGCGCCAACTTTTAACCCAAAAGTGGCATCGTGTCAAATGGAATGACAAGGAAGCTCGGAACTGGCTCCGACCGTTCCCAGGCCTATTTGGCAGCGGCCTTCATGGCTCGCTTGTGCTCGCGAACGGCAATGAGCGCAGCAGGACTGTCGATATCGGCTACCGAAGCAAGCGAGCCGGCTTCGCCAAAGGCCCCCGCAGCACTTTCCCATCCGTTGGGACGGACCCCGAGTTGCTTTGCCAGCAAGGCAACAAAGATTCGGGCCTTCTGTTCCCCAAAGCCTGGCAGTGCTTTCACTCTTTTGAATAGTTCGGCGCCCGTTGCGGCACCTGTCCATACAGCTGCTGCATTGCCGCCGTACTCCTGCACGAGCAACCGACAAAGCTCCTGCACGCGCCCAGCCATGGATCCAGGGAAGCGGTGGAGTGCCGGCCGCTCGACGAACAGCGCCGTGAGCTCATCTGGGTTCATGGCGGCGATCTCCGCCGCGTCGAGCTCCTTGCCGAGCCTTTGACGCAGTACCCACGGACCGGAGAAAGCTTTCTCGAGGGGTACCTGCTGGTCGAGGACCATGCCGATCAGCAGAGCTAGTGGGTCGTCGACGAGGTATCTATCTGCGTCGGGATCCCCGGTGAAAGGAAGGCTCTTGGCAGTCTTAGGTGCTCGCGGCATCCGAGAAGTGTACGGCGGCTGTGTTCGGCTCTTGTCGCCTCGCCTCGCCTCGCCTCGCCTCGCCTGGCGGCGGTGTGGGTGGGCGCATTGATGCTTGGAATCGCTTCAGCGAGCCACACAGTTCTCAGATCTTCCGTTCCACTCGCCCCATGACGAGACAGCCGAAGTCACAAGGGACCGCGGCCGTGCCACGACAACAGTTCCTAGCGCGGCTATTTGGTACGGGCTGGCTCAAGCCAGGCGAGGATCGACCGCCTCGGGGTTGATCCCGTACTTCTCGATGGCAGCGGCGACCTCGCTCGGCTTGCCTTCACCGATGGCCGCGAGCTCGGCGAGGACGGCGACGACGATATGAGCCGCGTCGACCTCGAAATGCCTGCGCAGGGCGGCGCGGGTGTCGGAACGACCGAAGCCGTCGGTCCCAAGCGGAGCAAAGGGCGCCTCGACGAAACGGGAGATCTGGTCCGGCACTGCCTTCAAGAAGTCCGTCACCGCCACGATCGGGCCTGAGGCGTCCGCGAGAGCCCGCGTCACATACGGCACCCTCGGGGCGTTTCCGGGGTGGAGGCGGTTCCAACGCTCGACCTCGAGGCCGTCCTCGCGTAGCGCCTTGTAGCTCGTGACCGACCACGCCTCGGCCGACACGCCCCAGTCCGAGGCCAGGAGCTCCCTGGCGTGCATGGCCGCCTGCCAGGCGGGCCCGGAGAACAGGATCGTGGCCGAACGGCTCGTGCCCGCCGGAGTCTCGACGACACCGCCAGCCTCGTCGGCGACCGAGCCCTCGGCCACGGCCGGGGCAGGTCCGGCGAAGCGGTAGATGCCGCGGAGGATTTTCTCTTTCAGGGCCTTTGCGGACTCGGCCTGTTCTGCCTCGTCGCCGCCTGACACCGGGAACGGCGGCATCTCGTAGTTCTCGTTGTAGAGCGTCAGGTAATAGATGCAGTCCTCGGCCTTCGGGCCGTACATGTGCTCGATGCCACGCTCGACAATGGTGGCCATCTCATAGGCGAAGGCCGGGTCGTAGGCGTGCACCGTGGGCACAACCGAGGCGAGCAGGTGCGACTGGCCGTCCTCGTGCTGGAGGCCTTCGCCGCTCATAGTCGTCCGCCCCGCCGTGCAGCCCATCAAAAAGCCCCTCGCCCGGGCGTCGGCCGATTGCCAGATGAGGTCACCTATGCGCTGGAAGCCGAACATCGAATAGAACAGATAGATCGGCAGCATTGGCGTGGACCAGGTCGCATAAGCGGTTCCAGCTGCCTGGAAGCTCGCCATGGCGCCCGCCTCGGTGATGCCCTCCTCGAGGATCTGGCCCGAGCTGTCCTCTGCGTAGGAGAGGAGCAGGCCGGCGTCGACGGGGGTGTAGAGCTGGCCCTCGGGGGCGTAGATCTTGACCTCTGTGAAAAGGGCGTCGAGCCCGAAGGTGCGGCCCTCGTCCGGCACGATCGGGACGACGTACTTGCCGATGGCCGGGTCACGCAGCAAGTTGCGCAGCAATCTCGCGAAGGCCATGGTCGTCGATACCGCCTGTCCGCGCGAGCCGAGGGTGAATTCGGTGAAAGCTTCCGGCGCTGGCGCCGGCAGTCCTGTAACACCACGGCCACGAACCACGCGGTGGGGCAGGTGGCCGCCCTGCGCCCGGCCGCGCGACTTCAGGTACTCCTGGACAGGCGAGCCGACGGGCGGGCGGTAGTAGGGGGGCTCCTCGCTATCGAGAGCCTCGTCGGGGATCTCGTCTTGCAGGCTCAGGCGCTCGCGGAGGACCCGTAGCTGCTCCCGGGTCATCTTCTTGATCTGGTGCGTAGCGTTTCGCGCCTCGATGCCGGTGCCGAGGGTCCAGCCCTTGATCGTCTTGGCGAGGATCGCCGTGGGCGCTCCGACCTGCTCGGTGGCCGTCTTGTAGGCGGCGTAGAGCTTGCGGTAGTCGTGCCCGCCGCGGGGCAAGGTCTGCAGCTCCTCGTCCGACAGGTGCTCTACGAGCTTTCGCAGGCGTGGGTCCGGGCCGAAGAAGTGCTCACGAATGTAGGCGCCCGACTCGGTGGCGAGAGTCTGGAAGTCCCCGTCGAGGGTCGTGTTCATCTTGTTGACGAGCACGCCGTCGACGTCGCGAGCCAAGAGCTCGTCCCAGCGCCTGCCCCAGATGACCTTGATCACGTTCCAGCCGCAGCCCCTAAGCAAAGCCTCGAGCTCCTGGATGATCTTTCCGTTGCCCCGCACGGGACCGTCGAGGCGCTGCAGGTTGCAACTCACGACGAAGGTGAGGTTGTCGAGGCGCTCTCGTGCGGCGAGGCTGAGCGCGGCCCGCGTCTCGGGCTCGTCGAATTCTCCGTCGCCGACAAAGCACCACACACGGGAGCCGCTCGTGTCGGTGAGCTGGCGGTTGAGCAGGTAGCGATTGAAGCGTGCCTGGTAGATGGCCGAAAGCGGTCCGAGTCCCATCGAGACCGTCGGGAACTCCCAAAGGTCGGGCATAAGACGCGGGTGCGGGTAGCTGGACAGGCCATGGCCGCCGACCTCGAAACGGAAGTTGTCCAGGTTCTTGTCCCCGAGCCTTCCTTCGACATAGGCGCGGGCGTAGATGCCGGGAGAGGCGTGACCTTGGAAGTAGACCTGGTCGCCCGGAGTGCCGTTGTCCTTGCCGCGGAAGAAGTGGTTGAAGCCGACCTCGTACAAAGAGGCGGAGCTCGCGTAGGTGGAAAGGTGGCCCCCGATGCCGGAGTCACGCATGTTCGCCCGGGTGACCATGACAGCTGCGTTCCAGCGTATGTAGCGACGGATGCGGCGTTCGAGATCCTCATCGCCGGGGAACCAAGGCTCTGACGCAGCCGGGATCGAGTTGACATACGGGGTGGAGACCGTCGCAGGAAAGCCGACCTGGCTCGCTCTCGCCCTCTCGAGCAACTTCATCAAAAGGAACTGGGCGCGGGGTCGCCCCTCTGTCTCTACGACGGCGTCGAAGGAGTCCAGCCACTCGGCCGTCTCCTGCGGGTCGATGTCGGGTACCTGGTGGGAGAAGCCATCGATGATCACCTCCCCAGTCTCGCGCCCGTTGCCACTCCATCCGACCGCGCCGGTGCCACCGAGCACGCTGCGTGGTCGGGCGACGCACTCGGTAAGCGCACCGCCGAGCTCAACCAGGCAGACTGACCCGGTGACACTTTTCGAGAAACCGCCCGGCACCGTCGTGTTCACCGATGGGGCGTGCATCGGCAATCCCGGCCCGGGGGGGTGGGCTTGGGCAGTTTCCGACGAGGAGTATGAGAGCGGCCACGCCGAGCAGACGACCAACCAGCGCATGGAGGTGACCGCGGTCCTCCAGGCGCTCTCGGCCATCTCGGGCAACGTCCACGTCGTGAGCGACTCGACCTATGTCGTCAACTGCTTCCGCCAGAAGTGGTGGGCGGGGTGGCGGGCACGCGGGTGGAGGAACTCGCGGGGTGAGCCTGTGGCCAACCAGGACCTGTGGCGCCCGCTCGTCGAGGAGGTGATCGACCGCAGGGCTGGTGAGGTGAAGCTGAGCTGGGTCAAGGGGCATTCGGGCGATCCCATGAACGAGCTCGTCGACCGGCTCGCTGTCGCGGCCGCCCGTCTGCAGCGCGGAGCCCACGCCGGCTGAGGACAGAGTCGGGCTCCGGCACCTCATGTGAGTCGGTCATCGTGGCGCTCAAGCGTCGCTCTGAACATGTCCTAAGAGGGCGTCGGCATCGGGCGCGCCCAGTCGGTCGGGGCTCGAGCGCGAACGCGCCACGGCCGCGGGCTTGAGATGCCGATAGTGTCGGTCATGATGCGATATCTAGAGATCAGTGGCGAGCGGGTGTCGGTCGTCGGCCTCGGCACCTGGCAGTTCGGCTCGCGAGAATGGGGCTACGGCTCGCATTATGCAGAGCACGACGCCGTCGACATCCTTGAGCATGCCCTGGACTTGGGCATCAACTTGATCGACACGGCCGAGGCTTATGGCTTTGGTCGATCCGAGCGCATCGTCGCTCGTGCCATCGCCGGCCGGCGTAAGGAGGCGTTCGTCGCCACGAAGCTCTTTCCGCTGCTGCCCGTGCAGGCGGTCGTCGCCCGCCGTGCCGCAGGCAGTGCCCGCCGCCTCGGGATCTCCCAGATCGACCTCTACCAGATCCACCAACCGAACCCGCTC
>JBEKVJ010000151.1:0-5059 GCA_049514105.1 Acidimicrobiales bacterium | reverse complement strand
GCTCGCGCAGGAACTTAGGCACAGTCTTCAGTCCAACGAGATCTCGATGTGCTATCAGCCGATTATCGATCTCACCAGGAGCAACGTGGTCGGATTCGAGGCGTTGATGCGTTGGGAGCACCCTGAGCGGGGAAGAGTACCTCCTGACGTGTTCATACCGATCGCAGAGCGCAGCGATTTCATCTTCGAACTCGGCTCGTTCGCACTGCGCGAAGCTCTTGTCCAGGCAACCTCTTGGCAACCAGCTGCCGGTCAGGCCCGGAAGCCTTATGTCACCGTCAACCTCTCCGCCCGTCAGTTCCACGATCCGAACCTGTTGTCGATGATCGAAAAGACGCTCACTGCGAGCGGGCTCGAGCCGACCCGCCTCCTCCTCGAGATCACCGAGAGCGTGGCTCTCGCCGACATCGTCGGCACGACGACCGTGATCGAACGCCTCGGTCACCTAGGGGTCGCAATCGCCCTCGACGACTTCGGGACCGGGTACTCCTCGCTCTCGTACCTGGCGTTCCTTCGTCCGCGGATTATCAAGATCGACAGGAGCTTTGTTAGTCCGCCACGCGAGAACGCATACAACGACGCGCTGCTCGAGGCCATCGTCTCGCTCGGGAAGAAGATGAACATGACCGTGCTAGCCGAGGGGATCGAGACTCAAGGACAGCTCGAGCGCCTGCTCAATCTGGGCTGTGATCTCGGTCAGGGCTACCTCTTTTCGCCTGCAGTGCCGGCGGGCGAGGTCGCGGCCCTGCTCGACAAGAAGGCGAGCCTGTGGGTCAAACGACCGGTACTTCGAACGCCGAGGGCTCCTCGGCAAGCTCGTACCCCGCCAAGGTTGCCGCGGGCAAAGAAGGTTTGACTCAATCCCTGCGCAGGCAGCAGACGGTGTTCACCAAGGGCAAGTCCTCAAGGCATCAAGGGTCAGTTTCAAGCCGCGCCCCACCGAGCGTGGGACAGCTGTTGATGCTGTCACGAGCTCAAGTCGCGACCGGGACGATCACAGACCCGTTGCCTCGCTTGCTGAGCAGCTGATCGACAGCTTCGACCTCGAGCGGTCTTGCGAAGAAGAACCCCTGTGCAGTCTCGACCTTCTCCGCCTTAAGCCACAGCCGTTGTTCGTCGTTCTCGACTCCCTCGGCGATGATCTCGAGCCCGAGCACCTTTCCGAGCTGGACCAGGGTGTGGACGATTGCAACCGAGTCAGGTGAGTCGGCAATCGCGAGCACGAATGACTTGTCGATCTTCAACACGTCGATTGGGAACTGGCGCAGGTACGCGAGCGAGGAGTACCCGGTCCCGAAGTCGTCGACGGCGATGCGTACCCCGAGCGCCTTCAACAGCTCGAGCCTCGACAAGGTGGGCTGCACATCGTGCATTAGTACTGTCTCGGTGAGCTCCAGTGTCAACATGGCGGGCTCCAAGCCCGAAAGCGTGAGGGCGCGATTTACGTCATCGACGATCCGATCCCGTCCGAGCTGAGCGGCAGCAAGGTTGACCGAAACCGCCACGCGATTGTCCTCGCTGTGCCACCGGGCACCTTGACGACACGCCTCCTCGAGCACCCAGCTGCCGACGGGGACGATCTGACCACTCGATTCGAGGATCGAAATGAACTGATCGGGCTGGAGGACCCCGCGCTCTGGGTGACGCCAGCGCAGGAGGGCCTCCACGCCGGTCACAGCTCCAGAGTCGAGATCGACGATTGGCTGGTAGAGCAAGAAGAACTCGTTGCCCTCGAGGGCACGGCGGAGATCCAGGTCGAGACTCCTGTGCTCGTCGACTGCCTTTTGCATCGAAGGAGAAAAGATCACCGCATGCCGCTTACCGGTGGCCTTGGCCCGATAAAGGGCGATGTCGGCGTCGCGCAAAAGATCGCCCGTCGTCATTCGGTCGCCCTCGGCGATGCCGATGCTGGCAGTCACCGCTAGCGGAACGTCGTTGCCAAAGATCTCGAACGGAGTTTCCAGTACTCCGAGGATCCGATCCGCCACCGCCTGGACACCTGCGGCCAGAGAGGCGCCCTCGAGCAGCACGACGAACTCGTCACCCCCCAATCGGCCGACCGTGTCCACTTCCCGAAGGGCACTTGAGAGCCGTATCCCGACCGCGATGAGCAACTGATCACCGGCGTCGTGCCCCAAGGTGTCGTTGATGTCCTTGAAGTCGTCGATGTCGAGGTACAAAAGGGCTGAGGCAGTCCGCTCCCGCCGGGCGCGAGAAAGCATCTGCCCGGCCCGATCGATGATCAAGGCGCGGTTGGAAAGCCCGGTCAGCGAGTCGTGGAACGCCTGGTGGCGCAGCTCTTCGGTGCGTTCGTGCACAAGCAACACCGCACGGGCTCGACTGGTTCCGAGCACGAAGATCAACAGTCCGAGCAAGAGGCTGAACACGATGCCGCTCATCAGCAAGCCCAGCGCGCGCGAGTCCGCGAGCACTCCATTTGTGGAAAGCCCACCGAAGGTCTGTACGTGCCACCCGTTGTGAAGATCGATTGTCATCGGTTGCATGCCGGCCGGCGCTGAACCCGCCGTGAACGAGACGTTGCTGGCACTGCCTTTGTAGTGGAAAACGACTTTGTATCTCGGATACCCGTCTAGCGCGCTGAGCAGGACGACAGATGGGGCTATCTCCATGCCAACCCAACCGACAAAGGCCGCACGCCGGGCTCGCACGGTGCTCGGCAAGGAACTGCCCCGGTAGACGGCCGTGCCCAGCACCAGGCCAGCACTCTTTCCCGTTCCGTAGGGCAGATAAGCCCCCTGCCCGGTGTCGCGGGCCCTCATGATCAGCGGTCCCAGCCCGGTATCGCAGACATCAAGGCCGACTCCGCCTAACGACGGTGGTCCGCTGCGTGACTCCGACAGGGTCGTGAAGCAGTAATAGGGCCGCTTCCCGGGCGGGGTCAGCTGGAAGGTCCCGCCCGTGGCCACTTCTTGGGAGGCAAATGTGGCCAGCTGTGACGCTCGGACCAGCACAAGCTTGCCGATTCCTTGGAGTTCGGGGTACCGCTGGAAAGCATGAATCGAGCTCATGTCCTGTTCGAACTGAACCTGGGTGAGATCTGGGTTGCCGGCGATGAAGGCCGCAGCTGTCACGACCAGGTCCTGTTCGTGCTGGATAGCGAGTCCGAGCTTCGAGGCGATGGCGTTCGATGCGGCGACGGACTCTTGGCGCAGATTCTGAGCGTCGATTCGCGCCACAGTGCGTGCAGCAAGTGCTGAGCCGGTAACCCCGAACAGGATCAACAACACGACGGCCACGAGCCAACGACGGCGGCGTGAGTTCACCAGTGACGTCGTGCCATAAGGCGCCGAAGCTTGTGGGCGTTTTCGGTGTGACAAGCCGGAAGCCGGAAAGTCCGGCCAATCGCGCGGGAACGAGAAACGGACTGCTGGGTCATCTTGGGCTACGAGAGACTCTGGTGGAGCTCTGCGGTCCAAAGGCTGCAGCACTGGAACTGGAGCCCCAGAACATCGATACCTCCTCTAAGACGAGTGAGCCCCCGGTGAAACGTGGTGCTGGCGCCCTAAGTGAAGTTCTGGCAGCGTCTTGATTGTCAGAGGAGTCGTCTGTTCTCTCGCTAGATCATCGGCATGCAACTGGACGACTTTAGCGGTGAATGCCTCCGTAATCAGCGAATCTCGCGCAGAAAGTGGACCTCTGTGCGCGGCGATGGTCGTGCAAAGTGGGACCAGGCGATCGGCCCCGCACTTTAGACGGAGAACTTGGCCAGATATGGTCCGGACGGCCCGAAGTAGACCTTGGCGATCTCGACCGACCGGTAGGTGTGGGCGTACAACGACCACGGGTTGTACACGATCCACCAGCCCTGCGGGTTGTGGAACAGCGACTCCTCGCCCGGCCCCGCGCCCTGCGAGTTCGAGCCGAGCCACGGACGCGTCGAGAACAACTTGCATGGTCCGACCGGCCCGGAGCATTTCGCCACCCCGATCGCGTATCCGGAGGTGTTGAACCACGACCCCGAGTAGAAGAGCCAGTACGAGTGCTCGGAGTAGACCATGTCGGGCGCCTCGACGAGTCCGCCGTTCCAGATCTGCCGGCTCCCGCTCATGAGCATGTATCGGGGCCCAAGAAAACTGAGGCCGTTTTTCGAGAGCTCTTGAGCCCACAAGTGCGTCGGCGGGTAGCTCGGATCCGCGTTGTCGTCCGACTTCCAGTCGAGGTAGAGCCGGCCATCCGGCGCTTCGAAGGTGCGGGGGTCGATCGCACCGTGATGGTTGAACTGGCACACCAGCGGTGAGCGGGCCACCGGGGTGAACGGACCAGCCGGGTTCTTGGCCGTGGCGATGCCTATGCATTGGGCACGCTGGGAGAATCCCTTCTCAGTAGGCTCAAAGTACAAGGACTTGTTCGCCCAGGCGTTGAAGTACATGACGTAGCGTCCGTCGATACGCCGGACGTCAGGAGCCCATGTGAAGCCTGTCTCGGCCCACGACGGTACGGTCGCGAGAGCTGTTGCGGTCTTGTTCCAGTGGAAGATCGTTGCGCCCTTGCTTGTTGTGACCGACGCTGGTGGGGTGGAGAATCCGGTCTGGCTCGAGTACAGGTAGTAGCGCCCGCGTACCTCCAGCACAGCGGGGTCCGGGAGGTTGCGGTCGATGATGAGTGCTCCGGGAGCTGAAGCGCTAGCACGAGGCGGCGAGCTACGCGAGGCCTCAGCAGCTCCTGGGGGGCCTGTCGACGAGCCCGTGCGTCGTAGCCCAGCGAACCGGGCCCCGGATTCGTGTCTTGGAGGGGCAGTTCCCGAGGTGAGGCCGAGCACGAGGGCAGTCGCGCTGCAGCTGACGAGGATCATTACAAGCGGGAGAGCCGACTGCCTCCAGGGCGTCGTGCACTCAGCGCTCGGAGGCGCGGATCGCTGGCTCCCGCTCATGGCCTCGATGATGCTACGTGGGCTTCCTCCCCTTTGACGGACATCCACCATCAGGGGCACGGCCCCGGAAAGGATGTCCAAAATGGAGACCATGGAGCGGAAGAAGCCAGCCCGTCCCCGTCGGTCCTTCACCCCGGAGTTCAAGGCTGAGATCGTCGAGCTGTGCCG
>JBEKVJ010000150.1:0-8710 GCA_049514105.1 Acidimicrobiales bacterium | reverse complement strand
CTCCGAGACGTGCACGAGCCCGTCCATCCCACCGAGGTCCACAAAGGCCCCGAAGTTCACGACCGAGGAGACGACGCCCTTTCGGATCTCACCGGGCTTCAGGTTGACCAGGAACTCGCCCCGCTGCTCGCGCTGGGTCTCCTCGAGCCACGCGCGGCGCGACAGCACGACGTTGTTGCGGTTCTTGTCGAGCTCGATGATCTTGGCCTCGAGGGTCTTTCCGATATAGGGCTGCAGGTCGCGGACGCGCCGCAGCTCAACGAGCGAGGCGGGCAAGAAGCCGCGAAGGCCGATGTCGACGATGAGCCCACCCTTTACGACCTCGATCACGAGGCCCTTCACGACGCCACCGGACTCCTTGACCCGCTCGATGGTCCCCCAGGCCCTCTCGTACTGGGCGCGCTTTTTCGAGAGGATCAGGCGACCCTCCTTGTCCTCTTTCTGCAGGACGAGGGCTTCGATCTCGTCGCCGACCGAGACGACCTCGTGCGGGTCGAGATCGTGGCGAATCGACAGCTCGCGAGCCGGGATGACGCCTTCGGACTTGAAGCCGATGTCTAGGAGCACCTCGTCCTTGTCGACCTTGACGACCTTGCCGGTGACGACGTCTCCGTCCTCGAAAGCAACGATCGTCTGATCGATCGCGTCCTCGAAGGACATGTCGCCAAGGTCGTCCTCGACGATCTTGCGGGGAACGTAGGCCCCTTCAGCGTCAAAGGTGCCATGACGCTCTTGGTCTGAAAGGGACTCCGCTGCTGTGGTGCTCATCGTGTCGGACATTGGAAGTAGGTCGCTCTCTTTTCGGACAGGTCAACCAACAGCAGGCCGCGCACGGCCCTGTCGGCTATAGGAATGTTGGGGATTTCTGCGTCTTGTGGCGCAGCCGACCATGGCCCGGCCGCCGCCGTCATGGTCGCTTAACAATTGTACCCTCGCAAAGGGGCACAACCGCAATGTCAGGTTAGGTGATCTCCGCCTCGAGGAGGTCGCCGCTGTCGAATCCGCCGCCGGGATCGACAGCCGGCTCCTTGCCGGCCGCCCAGCTGTCGCCGACGGCGAGGTGGACCGCGAGCGGGACGCTCAGCTCGAAGGCGTGCTCCATGGTCTGTCGAGTCAGTTCGGTTACCTCGTCACGCTCGCCCGCGACCGCCTCGACGAGGATCTCGTCGTGGACCTGGAGCACGATCCGGCTCGAAAGCTTGCGTGACTCGAAGGCCTCATCGAGACACACGAGCGCCACCTTGAAGATGTCCGCCGCCAGGCCCTGAATGCCGGCGTTCATAGCCTGGCGCTCTGCGGCCTGGCGGACCCGATAATTGCTCGAGTCGAGCTCGGGCAGGTAGCGACGCCGGCCGAGCAAGGTCTCGGTGTACCCGCGGCCGCGGGCCTCTGCCACCGAGCGCTCCATGTAGTGCTTCACGTTCGGGAAAGCGACAAAGTACTGGGCCAAGATGGCGGCGGCCTCCTCTACTGCGACGCCGAGGCGCTGGGAAAGGCCATAGGCCTCCATCCCATACGCGAGCCCATAGGAGATCATCTTGGCCTTGGAGCGCATCGCCAGGGTCACTTCCGCCGGCTCGACGCCGTAGACCCTCGCCGCCGTTGCGTTGTGGATGTCGAGCCCGGAGCGGAACGCCTCCCCGAGCCCGGGGTCCTCAGACAGGTGCGCTATGACCCGCAGCTCGATCTGGTCGTAGTCGGCGATCAGCAACTCCGAGCCCGCGCTCGGCACGAAGGCCTCGCGAAAACGGCGGCCGATGAGGCTGCGCACCGGGATGTTGTGCAGGTTCGGCTGGTCTGAGGAGAGCCTGCCGGTGCGGGCGACGGTCTGGTTGAACGAGGCGTGGATGCGCCCATCCGGAGCGACCTCGCCAAGGAGGCCCTCGCCGTAGGTGGAGCGAAGTTTCTCCACCTCGCGGTAGCGCAGCAGCGTGTCGACGAGCGGATGGGCCTCACGCAGGCGCTGCAGGCTCTGGGCGTCGGTCGAGTACCCGGTCTTGGTGCGCTTTTGCGGAACGAGCCCGAGCTTGTCGAACAAGATGTGGCGCAGCTGCTGGGTCGAGTTGACGTTGAACTCTTCTCCGGCGAGGTCCTGCACCTCTGCCTCAAGCCTTGCGGCTTCAAAGACGAGCTCCTCGCTGATCGCCCTGAGGCGCGCGATGTCGACTGCAACCCCGACGACCTCCATTTTCGCGAGCACGCGCACAAGCGGGCGTTCCACATCCTCATAGAGCTGGGTCGCTCCCGTCTCTTCGAGTGCTTCGCGTATCCCTGGCGCAAGGCGCGCGAGCATCGCGACTTGCGCCGCCGCGCTCGCCGCGTCGTCGGGCACGCCGCCCTCGACAACAGCTGCCTGTTCGCGATTGGCCTCGAGGTCAAAGCCGAGCTGTTCGGAGACGGCGTCGGGTCCTGCGGCTCGCCGGCCTGTCGCGAGCGTCGGCACGATGCCTGCGAGCCCGGAAAGCGACGCCTGGCCCTCGCGGGCATCGAGGAGGTAGGCCGCCACAGCGGTGTCGAGGTCGAGGCCCCTAAACCCGATCCCCATCGGCACGAGGATCCGCATCAGCTCTTTTGCTCGATGGGCGACGATCCTGTTCATGCCATCTGGAGCCGTGTCGAACAAGGCCACGAGAACGGCGCGAAGCCCAGGCTCGGCGATCAGGCGGCCGTCGAGCCAGCCCACCTCCAAAGGCTCCGGATCTGTGAGCGCGCCCGGCGCCTCGAGTCCTGAAAGACCAGCAAAGGCGATTCCCTCGAGCGCCGAACGACCTGGGGCGCCGGCCCAGACCGCCTCGAGGGCGACGGGACCGCTCGACGCGGCCAGGGTGCCGAGCCAAGCGGCCGCGACGTCGAGCTCTGCAAGCACCACGACGCGCAACGGCCGCGCCGGCTGCTCCGAGCCGGTCGTGGCGGCGCCTGAGCCTTCGTCAGTCGAAAGCCCGCTGCCCATGGCGAGTGGCTCGAGACGGTCGAGCTGTTTGAAGATACGGTCGCGCGGGCCTCTGATCTCGAGCAGGTCCAAGAGGCTGCGCATCTCCTCACGGTTGGAACGGCCGAGCGTGATCTCTCCGGGCTCAAAACTGAGCGGCACGTTGCGAACGAGCGGGGTCATCTGCAGATTGAGACGCACCTGCCCCTCGTGTTCGGCGAGAGAGGCCCTCAGCTTCGGCGTCTGTTCGTCCAGGTGCGCGAAGAGCGTCTCGACATCGCCGTAGGTGTTGACCAGCTTCGCAGCCGTCTTCTCGCCCACTCCCGGGACACCGGGAAGGTTGTCGGACGGATCCCCGCGAAGCGCCGCCAGGAACGGGTACAGATCCGGGACCACGCCTGTCTTGTCCTTTATGCCTGCCTCGTCGTAGAGCACGTAGTCGGTGACACCGCGGCGGTTGTAGAGGACCTTGATGAACGGGTCACGCACAAGCTGGTAGGCGTCGCGGTCGCCCGTAACGATGACGACCTCATGACCCTCGGCAGACAGCCGGCTTGCGAGCGTAGCGATCACATCGTCTGCCTCATAGCCCTCGGCGTCGATAGCCGGGACGCCGAGTGTCTCAACGAGCCTGCGGATGAGCCCGATCTGCTCTATGACGACAGCTGAGCCTCTTGAAGGGCGAACCAAGCCCTGTACGCGAGCGAGTGGCCGTCGAGGAGTAGGTCGCGAGCCACCAGCTGCATGCTAAGGGACGATCGTGCCCTCGACGATCTTCTCGGAGACCTCGCGCATCGTGGTGCGCTGGTTCATCGCCGTCTGCTGGATGAAGCTGAAGGCCTCGGCCTCACGCATGCCCTTCTCGTCCATCAGCTTGCCCTTGGCCCTGTCGACCCAACGGCGCGTGACGAGCTGCTCTTCTAAGTTGCGCTTGTCGTCAGCAAGGGCGGCGTTCTCGGCCTCGAGGGCTTGCATCTCGTTAAAGCGCGCGAGCGCTACCTCGATGGCCGGGAGCAACTCGTCTTGCTGGAAGGGCTTGACCAAATATGCAAGCGCGCCGGCGTCACGGGCCTGCTCGATCAAGTTGCGTTGGCTGAATGCCGTAAGGATGAGCACAGCCGAGCGCCGGTCGACATTGATCTCGGCCGCGGCCGAAAGCCCGTCGAGCCCTGGCATCTTGATGTCGAGGATCACCAGGTCAGGGTGGTGCTGCTTGGCAAGCTCGACGGCCTCGTCACCTCGCCCCGTCTCGCCGACGACGTCAAAGCCCTGCTCTTCGAGGATCTCGCGCAAGTCAAGGCGAACGATCGCTTCGTCCTCTGCGATCACGACGGTTCTGGCCAACGGGTCCGCTCCTTTATGAACTCATGGCTCCTGGCTGATTCATGGCCGGTGCCCCGGCTCCCGCAGCGCGCGCAGCCGGCTGCCGTTCACACTACGAGTTTGCCTAGCAGCTCGTCTTGTACACGTTCCAACTCGACCACGCGGGCGCTGGCGCTGTCGCGTGCCCGCATCATCGCTTCGGCGTGCCGCTGAGCATCCTGCCAGTCCCGGTCGGCCAGTGGCGTCTCGGACACAAGTGACCGGATCCGCGTCTCCTCCGCGGTCTCGAGGAAGACGTCGAGCTGCTCCTCTACGACTGCCAGCTCCTGGCGCGCACGCACGAGACGCGCGTGGATGTCCAAGAGGCGGCTTTCCACTTGGTCCCGCTTCATGGAGAAAGTCTAGGACCACTACCTGGCGCGGCTAAGCGCGCCGGCTCAGCGAAGCACTGCCATGGCCGCGAAGGCCGCGGCGCAAAGCGCCAGAGTCGTGAGGTCGATCGTGCCGACCCGGTGGGTCTCGGGACCAAGTGTCGGCACTCCGCCTCTGGCCTCGATCGCCTCGGCGATCTCGCCCGCCCGCCGTATGGCGTTGGCTAGCGCCCCGAAGACGCCTTCGACGGCCTCGTCGCTCAGTTCCCGCAGCGTTCGCGCGCCCGCGGGGCGCCGCGCCCTTCGCGCTGCTCTTAGCACGCGTGCCTCTTCGAGCAGCAACGGCAGGCAACGAATGGACAGTGCGATTGCCCCGACTAGCTCGTCGACGGGAACGCGGACCCGGCGAAGTGGCCCGAGAAGCCGCCCGAGGGCGGGCGACAGGTCGGCGAGCGGCGTCGTCCAACCGAGCAGGGCCGCTGAGCCCAGCACGTCGACACCCACCATCGTGAAGCGCCCGAAATTGTCGAGGCCACCAAGGCCGAGCCTAAGGGCACCCAGATGGACCTTCGGTGCGCCGCCGGCGACAAGGGCGAGCACGGCGCCGAAGACAAGCACGCCGCCGAGCCACCACGGCAACCTCGGGCTGATCCCCCTTGGGAGGCAGGCGGCGAGAAACGCAGCCAGCAACAGGGCGCCCATGATTCCGATCGACTGCCACGTCGGCCACAAAAGAAGGCCCACCGAGAGCACGCCGAGGCTCAAGAGCTTGGTCCCCGCCCACATACGGTGCAGTGGGCTCGACCCCGGCACGAACCGCACGACGTGGATCTCGCCCAGGCGCAAGGAGCGCCCCCGCCGCCGGGACGCGTCGGGCTGCATAGCACCCCGAGGCAGCGACAGCCCGGCACCTCTCCTGCTCATCGCGGGTCCCTCACAGTCCGCTCGCCGACGACACGGCCGGCCTCGAGCGTGACGAGGCGGTCGCCAAGCAGCTCGGCATTGTCGAGGTCGTGGGAGACGACCAAGGTGGCCATGTCGCGCTCACGGCGTAGCGCAGCGAGGATCTCGGCCAGGCCTGCCCGCGCTTCGTCGTCGAGGCCGGCATACGGCTCGTCGAGCACCAACAGCACGGGGTCGCGCACGAGCAAGCCAGCAAGCGCGACTCGTCGCTGCTCACCACCGGAGAGCTCGTCCACACGCCTCGAGCCCATAGAGAGCGGGTCGAGGCCGACCGATCGCAGTGCCGCGCTCGCTCGGTCCTTGTCGGCGCCATAAGCGACATCGGCGAGCACAGTGGGCCGCAAGAGCTGGAGGCGAGCATGCTGAAAGGAGATTCCCACGGCGCCTGTACCAGCGACGATGCCCTCGCCGTCGAGCAGGGCCTCGCCCTCGCTCGGCTCGAGGAGGCCGGCAAATATCCAAGCGAGGGTGGACTTGCCCGACCCGTTATCCCCCGTCACGACGATGCCCTCGCCCCGGTGGAGGTCGAGATCCACGCCCGCGAGGGCCCTGCGAGCCCAGGGAGTGCCGTTCGCATAGACGTATCCAAGCTCGCGGGCGCGCAAAAGTGGCCTTCTCACTGGGCCCGCCCAGTCGGGCACCGGCACGCGGCGTTCTCGACCCGCGGTCGTTCCCCTACTGCCAAAGGTGTCAGAAGATCCATTGGGCGAGAGCGGCACTGGCGTGGGGACGGGTCTCGGCGACGTGCTCGCAGGACTCTGGTCGCCTGCTGCAGCCGTGGTGGCAGGCGGCGGCGAGGGCGGAATCAGGCGTCCTCCCAGCATGAGGATCGTGTTGTCGGCCTTGGCGGCTTCGGCTTCGCGATGGGTCACGTGCACCACAGTCATGCCGGCGCTCGCGAGCGACTCAAGCAGGGCCACCACCTCGGCACGGCCGGGAGCGTCGATCATCGCCGTCGCCTCGTCTGAGATGAGAAGCCGTGGCTCGCGCGCCAAGCTCGCGGCGATCGCGAGACGTTGCAGCTCGCCCCCTGAGAGCCCGGCTGTCTCGCGCTCTTCGAAGCCTGCCAGGCCAACCCGGGCGAGCAGCGCGGCAACATCGGACCGGCGTGAAGCAGGAAGTCCCCACACGACGTCATCGCGTGCGCGCACACCGAGCACCTGGCTCTCGGGGCGCTGGAAGATCATAGAGGTGCCCCCCGCCAGCCCGAAGCCGGGATCACCTGCCCTGCGCACGACTCCGAGCGTCGGGGACACACGCCCAGCCAGCAGTCGGACAAGGGTCGACTTGCCCGAGCCGTTCGGGCCTACGACGGCAAGAAACGACCCCGGCCGGACCTCGAGCGAGACCTCGGCGATGGCCCAGGCCAGGCTGCCCGGGTACTGGTACGAAACGTTCTCGAGCGCAACCGGTACGGGCGCCCTCGCGCCGGTGCCGAATGGGGTCTCGGTGTCACCCACCCGGCCACGACCCGCCAGCGCCTCCATTTGCGCGGGCTGGTCGCTCTCGAGGCGTACCAGCAGCGGCCAGAGATAGCGGGCACACAAGACTGCCGCCAGCACAACGGCGACCGCCTCGATCACCGGCACGGTGAGCCACCAGTGCACGATGACCCACTGCAGGGTCGTGTCACCCGATGACGCCCATGAGCGCAGTCCAGCAAGCTTGAGCACCGCGCGGACGTCGCGCCACAAGATCTGCACCTGGGCGAAGGCAAGGCGCCGCAGGCCTGGTGACAGCGCCTCGGCGAGGAGAGATATCGCCGCCATGGGGATGGCGGTCGTGACAGTCGCCACCGCGACGGCCGCGGCCGGGCTCCAGCGTCGCCTATATGCAGTGCCGACTGCGAGCCCGAGCGTCCCGGCCACCGCGGTCTGCACGACGATCCCCACTCCTCCGACAAGGAAAGCGACTGAGCTCGCGGCGAGCATCGCCACTATCGCCGTACGGGCGCGTTGGCGGGCGGCCAGTGCGGCAAAGGGCACGACAGCCAGGCCCTGGAAAAGCGCTCCGACGAGGGGCACGAACCAGCCGAGAACTTCGAGGACAAGTGCGAGGTCACCGAGCACGGCAGCCTCCGCGAGCTCGGAAGGCCGGAGCGCACCTCGCAGCTCATGACGGGCGATATGGGCCACTGCAGTGCCACGAGAGGGCTCGGAAAGGGTCTCATTAGCCGGATCCGGCTCTGATTGACCTGCGAGCGGACTAGCCCCTGTGCGCCGAAACGGATCGCCAGCGGTGACCTCTCCCATCACCTTCAGGTTTGCACCTTAGAGGGGTGCCCGGTGTGCACCCGGCCAGCTACGCTCGAGAGACGGGCCCGGATGGCGGAATGGCAGACGCGGCGGCCTCAAAAGCCGTTGTCCGAGAGGGCGTGCGGGTTCAAGTCCCGCTCCGGGCACTCCGACGCCGACACAAAGTCGCAGGTAACAGGCTTGCGTAAGCTGTTGCGAGAGGCCAAAAACCGCCCGATGATCACATTTTGATCACAACGCCTCGCCATGATCACAACGCCTCGTCGACCATTGCGGCGACCGCGGCGGCAGCCTCCGAGTCGGCATCCTCGAAGAGGTGGCCGTAGCGGTCCTGCGTGAAGGCCGCGGAAGCGTGACCAAGCCGCTTCGCTATCTTCAGCGGTTGCTGCTTGGCCGCGATCAGATGAGCGACATGCGTATGGCGAAGGTCATGGAACCTGAGCCGCTTCAGACCGAGCCGGTGGACCCGGCGGTCGAACACCTTGGCGACCGACTCCGGATCGAGCGGGTGACCGGCGGGGTCGGTGAAGACAAGGTCGTGATCGTTCGACCAGCCCGCGCCGACGAGCAGCCGTTGCTCGGCTTGGCGCTTCCTCTGGGTCCGCAAGGCGGCGACCGTCGCCCGATCGATGTCGATTGACCGTCGCCCGTGGTCGGTCTTGGTACGTGCAGAGAAGACGAGACCGCCGTCAGGCGCACCGGGTGAGCGGACCACGTTGAGCTGTTGACGGACTTCGATACGCGCGCCATCAAGGTCGACGTCGGACCAGCGCAGCCCACAAACTTCGCCCCTCCGCATGCCTGTCATCGCTGCCACACGAAACAGCGGGCCGAGCGGCTCGTCCGCTGTGGCGGAGAGGAACGTGCGG
>JBEKVJ010000149.1:0-5155 GCA_049514105.1 Acidimicrobiales bacterium | reverse complement strand
ACGGCAGAACAAAGCTTTCGAATTGCGGGAAGGTCTGGCAATTACAGTTGCTTGAACTTGCACAAAGGCCTTCCCAAACGAGTAAGAGCCCACCTAGGAACACCGCTTCTGGATTAGCAGTGGCGTTGTTCACGAGCTGAATAATGGGGCCATAAACCCAAACACAACCGAGTGGCTCGCCGCACTTGGAGTTAACTCCGGTATTGTTGTAAAGCATTGCCCCATCATCAGTGTCGAACGGCGTCTCGCCAAACTGTGGCATGCTACTCCAGCCTCCGAGAGCGCCGCTTTCTCCAAGGGCGTCGAATACCTGCTTATCAACTAGGGTGGTAGCCCCTACCTTTTGGGAAGTAACGTACTTCGCGCCCTGCCACCAGTTCCCTTCGCCATCAGGATCCGCCTGGTTCCCTGGGTCGCTGCCCGCGTAGCCATATGCTTCATCCGTCGCTCTGAACGCTGAGTCGACGCTCGTGAACTGCCCCGTCTGAGGCTGATACCACCGCGCCCTCATATTGTTGAAACCCGCCCCAACAGATGCGGGGTCCGAGTACTGTCCGGCGTAGCCGAACTCCGAGTCCGGCGAGCCGAGGGCAATGCTCTCGAAGGCGTCGTAGCGCCAGAAGGCCAGTTCGTTGCCTGCGGCGCTCGTTGCTAGCCATGACGAGTCAGATGGGGTGTAGATGAGGAATGTCAGCATACTTGTCGACAAGTACACCTGCTCGACTGGCTCTTCGGTCGGTCCGTAGAGGTAGAAGTAAGCGCCATCGGACAGGACGACCGGCTCGGACCCACCCGAGTCCCAGATCAGCTGGTTGGTGATCGGTCCCGAGCTTGATTCCGTAGAACGTGTAGGCAACGTTCGGGGTCGTCGAGAAGCCGTTATTGGCCGTGTAGATCTCCGAGGTCAAGTCTCCCATGGCGTCATAGCCATCGGTCGTAGACCCCCCAGGCGAGGACACCTCCTCGGTCGCACCTCCTGGGAAGTACTCATACATCGTCGTGTCGCCCGAGATCGGGAGGGTCTCTGTGTAGAGGTCGTTGCCGGCTCCACCGGCCGCAGGAGCACCCGCGGCACAGCTCGAGGTCTCGTAGTAGTAGCAGTACGAGGTGATGTCCCCGCCAAGGTCCGTCGTCGATTCCTCCAGACCGCTCGGGTAATAGGCGTCGCTCGTCGTGTCGCCGATGGGATTTGTGACCAAGGTCGTGAGCCCTGCCGGGTCATAGAGCGTCGTCGTGTAGCCCGTCGGGGGCGAGGCTGGGGGGCTCGCCGGGCAGAGATTGGGGGTACTACTTGCGGGCAGGCTCCGCGAACTGCGCGGCCGCAAAGACTGTCCCTTCCGCGATAGGTACCACAGGGTTCCCAACAACCTGAACCTGCACATGGCGATGCTCAGATGCTGGTTGGGACTGACTGGCTGTACGAAACGTCCTGGGGACAGCCGCTTCCGGACAAATTCTCGCCGTCACCCTGTTGAAGGCTCTGGCGGCCCGGGCAGGGGCGGCGGTGAGGAAGAGGAAGATCCTTTCCTTCGCGAGCAGACGGGTGTCGCAGTGCAGAACATGACCGGCACGTTCGAGTAGCGACCCTCGAGAGTGCCCAGGTTCGTTCCGAGGAGTCGCCTTCTCGACACCGTTGCAAAGACGGGCAGCGCGGCCGGTAGGACGGATCCTCCTGTGGCCGGGTCTCGACGCTCCAGCCGGCGACGTGGCTGCATAGTGCGTACGCTCATGTCATGAGGCTGGGCTGGCGCGTGCTTGTGGTCTTGACAGCTGCCGGAGCCTTGTCGTCGGCGCTTTACATGTCGACTGCCAGAAGTCCGGTGCAGCCTGCGGATGCTGGCACGGCGCTCATCGTCCAGGAATTCCCGGTGACGGTCGCGCACACCCGCACGCCGTATGGTGTCATCTCGCTCCGAGTACCCCCAGGTACCATCGGTGAGCAGGGATGCATCGCAACCACCTACTGGGCCGGCGGTAGCACGACCTGCGGTGGCCCTGGCCCCGCCTGGATAGGAGCGGACGCCGCCATCGTCTTCGGCTCTGCACCGGCCGACGTGGCCACTGTGGTGGTCGTCTATAAGGCACGGGAATTAGTGCTGCACACGGTCGCTGCGCCAAGAGCGAGCCTTACGACCCTGCGCTTTTTCCTCGGAGCCGCTCCAGCTCACGCTGGGATCCCACTCACGCTCCTGGAAGAGTCGTCTCGCGGCGCACTAGTTCAGACGTTTCCGTTTCTGTAGCGTTAGCGCGGAAATCTGCCTTGCGTCCTTGGCTCGGTCGCCGTGATCTGTGCAAGCCGGCTGATCTCTTTAATGGGGCCAGGGGTCCCCCATTGAGATTAAAGGTACGGACACGTTCCGCGGGTCATTGAGACAGAAGGGGTTACCACCCTGGCAGCTCGAAGTCATCGATGTCGGCGAAACCAAGTAGTCACCCTTTGTGGCGTTACTGCTGCCATGTCTTACACTGCTCTGCCATCTCTCGCGTGCGCTTCGCCGTCGGCACCTGCACGAACCGTCTCGCCAGATGGCCAAGCCTCACTGGCTCTTCAGCACCTAGTCCTAACCGGTCGAACCCAGGTAGCTACGTAACTCCAGCTACCTTGCACACGCTCTTCGAACCGGAACTCGACCTCCTCACCAACATGAAGCTCGCGATATCCCAGCGAATCGATCACGGAGTATTGGACCCTCACGTCCCCGGGCGCCTCCTGCGACTCGATCCCTCCCCAGCCCTCTTCGCTATTGAAGAACTTGACCCTTCCGCGGAAGATCGGTTTCGGCACAAGTCAATCCTATGATCACGTTCAGGCGGAGCCGTCGACTCGACGACCCATGGCGCCAGCCGAAGATCCTCGACGTCGCCCTCGGGTGCTGTGTCACAGCTGACGCACCCCCGCTCTCCCTGGAAGCAACGACCCGGCACTCTGGATCTAGGTAGGGCCACTAGGGCCGGTTCGTGGCGTCCTGTCAAGCCCTGGTTACGATGCTTCTCGTGAGCGATCCCTCGGTGCGCCAGCTCCTCGTTGACCTGAAGGACGATGGAATCGAGGAGCAGTGGATTCGAGGGACTTCCGATCCGCAGTTCCGGGACGTCGAAGCCTGCAAGCTGCGCGAGACGACATGGCAGGTATTCGTTCCTCTTGCCAAGGTTGTGCGAGAGGAACCACTTGAATCCGAGATGCGTCAACAGATCAATTCAACGCTCCGCTCGGTCGAGGGCGTGTCCAATGTCGAGCAGGTCGACCGCGAGATTTGGACCGTCTACGGAACCCCGCGGGGTCCTGACCTGGTCCGCGGAATCGCACTGGTGGTCGACCGTCTTGCCGACCAGCGAGAGGCGAGGCGACGCGTCGAGCCATTGCCCCCAGACGCGAAGAGACCGACACACATCGCGGGAGGAGGCGTAGCAGCAAGGACGCTCAAGATTCAGCCGAACGGTCCATGCCGCAACCCCTCATCAGTGCGTCAGCTACGCGACCACGAGGAGGATGGAATCGAGGAGCAATGGATCCGAGAGACTTCGGATCCGGATTTTCGGGACGTGGAAGCGGCCAAGATGCACGAGAAGACGTGGCAGGTATCTGTTCGGCTTGCCGAGTTCGTCCGAGAAGAACCACTTGAGTCCGAGATGCGTCAGCAGATCGAAGCAACGCTCCGCTCGGTGGACGGTGTGTCCGATGTCCAGGAGATAGACCGCGAGGTTTGGACCGTATACGGAACTCCTCTCGGTCCGGAGTTGGTCCGAGCAGCCGGAGAAGTCGTCGACCGTCTCGCCGACCGAGCGCGCGACCAGCTAGAAGCTATCGAGGTTGCGACGCCAGGTGCCATTGCGCCAACGCCCGCGGCAGCGGTGGGGTCACCGCGCGATATCGCGGAACGCCTGGCGGCATGGGCGAGGGCCAAGATTGAGACGAACGGGCCTGAGAGCGCAGCAGAGTTGAGCGACCGCCTCCACCATGATTCGATCGCGGGCCGTGATTGGCCCCCAGCCAGGCGTACCGCGTACACAACGGTCGGTCTTGCACTCAACCTGCTTTTGGACGGATCCTCGCCGCTTCTACTCAACGCAACCATTGTGGGACAGCTCGCCCTTTCCAATTTCATGGGCGAAGACATCACCTCAGAGATCGAGGCGCTCCTGAGCGACGAGATTTCGAACTAACCCCTTCGAGTCGCTCCCTTTTGATCACAACCAGTCGCAGACGCTCGACGTCGCGCCTCCGACCTGAACCTCGTTCACAAAGCGACCTCCCGCCGCCGGTGCTACCTTCGCGCCGATGGGCGCTTGCAATGACAGCCCTCTTCGGTTTGGCGGGCCGCGGTGGCGCTAGTTATCGGCTCGATCCTTGCCTTGGGGATGTGCCTTGTGCTCCTCAACGTGGTTGCTCGCCATTCGTCAGATCGCAAACGACAGATGGCTCGACCTGCAACGCAACGAAAGCCCGTGACGTCCGGCCTTTGCGCGAGCTGCATCCCGGTCGAAGTCTCACTTAGCCGAGAGGACGCAAGAGATCTTGCGGAGCTTGTCATCGACCGAGTTCTCGGGCAGAACATCGCCATGTGGGATGACTCGACCGTGACAGGTTTCCAACAAGGGCTGAACGCCCAGCAAGTATCGGTGGGTATCGGACCCCCTGCACCCGATGGGAGACGCAATCTGTATTGCTGCAGTCGGCCGCGCTACGCCTTCCGACTGTGGGATCAAGGGAAACACGGAGTGATGGCCCGATGGTTGGCTGAAGAGGTTCGGAACGAAACTACTGAGACCCCGTTCTAGAGAGACACAACTGGCCCAGTTTGTCAGGGGTGGCGGAATGTCACGACCTTGGCAGGAGAGGTCGTGACATTCACCCGCGGGACGTAGGAGGTGACGGCGGAAACGGCTCTCTGGGTGTGCTCACCTGTTTTGGCCCCACTGGGGACCGTAGTGCCCTGAGCACGGTGGGACCAAGCCGAGTTGACAAACTCAGAGAGCCTCCGCGTTGCTTCAGGAGCGGTCGACGAGCGCGGTCCCGAAGTCCCGAAACACTGGTCAGTCCCCGGATTTTGCTGGTTGCGTGCAAGGTGGCTGCCGCTGATGAGGGGAACCCGTCCGGCTCTTTATGCCCGGAGTCCCAGCACCTGACCTTTCTTCCTACGACAGCTTGTTGGAG
>JBEKVJ010000148.1:0-5217 GCA_049514105.1 Acidimicrobiales bacterium | reverse complement strand
CGTGGACGGCTTCGACGTGGCGCACGTACAGCTCCGTGAAGGCCGCCGGATCGCGGCTCGCCTCACGGAGCAGGACGGCGTCACTGCGCCTGTCGCCAACGCCACCGGAGCTCAACATTCACGTACACATCGCACGACGACCCCGATCTGTATCCGGTCGGCCACGCGACAATTGTCGCGCCAAACGGATCGGCGCCGCGAGAGTGACGCGATCAGGCGCGGGAGAACCGTCTCGCGACCCCGCGCTGGCGGCATCGGGACGCCGCACGCATCAACCCGCTCACCGCAGCCGTTGAGATCGTCAACCGCTGGTGCACCAGACGCAGTCGAGCAACCCGCGTTTGCGACGGAGCCAGGGGACAACACGGCCTCAGCAAGCGACAGCGGGCGTGTCGCCTGCGCGTCGGTGGACGGAGCCCGCGCGCGGGCGCCGGGCTCCGTCCACGTCGCGCCCTATTGCAGGTGGGACACCCCGAATACGGTGTTCGGCTTGTCGACGACGGTGCCGCTGTTGCCGGTGACCGTAAGCGAACCCGTCACGGTGTTGCCCGTGACGGTTGCGCCACCCGCGTTGCCGGTGACGCTGAGCGGGCCGGTGACGTTGCCGACGATGCTCACGCCGCCCGAGCCGCCGCTGACCGACACCGAGCCGAGCACGTGCGCCTTGTCGATCCAGACCCCGCCGGTGTCGTTGTGCAGCGTGATCGCCCCGGCGAAGCTGCTCCCCGAACACGCCGTGGTGCCATCGCCGATCAGCACCGGGCCGGAGTCGCCGGTCGCGCTGAGAACCCCCAGCAGCGACGCGTCGCAGACGCGCACCGTGTCGGCGTCGGTCGCGATGATGCCGCCGAGAACGGTGGCTCCCGGGTCAATCTCGACCGAGCTGCCGGCGGGCACGTCGAGCGTGCCGATCACGATCGCGCCGCGACCGAGCTCCCACGACTGGCCGGCCGGCACCGTCGTCGGCAGGCCGACCAGCGGGCCGGTCACGACGCGGCTGTAGCCAACGACGAGAGTGCTCGGGACGAACGTCGTGAACGCGTAGTTGCTCGCACTCAGGGTGCCCTGCGTGCAAGTGATCGGATACTGGCCGCCGACGCTGGTCGCCGTCGCGGTGGTCGTGCAATTCGCAGAGCCGCTCACGACCGCGCTGGTGTCGTTGTTCACGAACCCGGTGATCTCGTAGGTCAGCGTCGGGTTGGGTTGGCCGAACAGCCGGCTCTGCGGCTGGGCCGTCACGGTCAGCCCGGCCTGGTTGACCTGCTCGGCGAGATCGCCGGTCGACGTCGCGTAGTTGCTGTCGCCGGAGTACACCGCCGAGATGTCGTGGGCGCCAGCGTTCGGGGTCGTCGTGCAGCTCGCGGTGTCGGGCGATCCGAGGTCGAGGGAGACATCCTGGCACCCGGAGATCGGGCTTCCGCCGTCGAAGAAGTCGACGGTACCGGCCGGAATCCCGGTGCCCGGCGAGGGCACGCTGACCGTGTCGGTGTAGGTGACCTGCGTACCGTAGACGACCGGTGTGCCGGTCGAGCCGAGGCTACTGGAGGTACCCACCTTCGGATCTGTCGAGGAGTTGAGCGTCGCGGTGAGAATGGTCCGGTAGATCGCTGGGTCGGTCTCGAAGCTCCCGTTGACGGTCGTCCCCTCCTCGTACTGGGCGGAGGTATCGGTTCCGATCGGGTTGCCGGCGGCCTTGACCGGATTCGGTAGGCGGTAGCCGGCAAAAACCAGCGTCAGCGTTCCGCCCGGGTTCTGAACTACGGTCGGGTCATAGGCGCGGCCCGAGTAGTAGGCCGATACCCCGAGCGCGGGATCCGTGCCGCCCGCCAGCGCCTGGTCCTGGGCGACCGATGCAGAGAACGTGTAGTCGGTCGAGACCACCACTGTCGGAACCGACCACGTCTTGCCGCCGTCGCTCGACTCGGTGTAGAAGATCTGGTTGAACGCGTCGCTGTCACCGTCTGAGGCCCACGCTCCGGACAGGAACAGTCCCAGCGAGCCGTCCGGGTCGACTACCAGCGTGCCGCGCGCGCCCGGCCAGCGCAGCTCGACCTGGTCCTGACCCCCGAGCGGGACGTTCGTCGGGGCGTAGCCCTGGGGGTTGTTCGAGTCGAATGCCGCGGGCGTGTCGCCGTTGGCGGTCGTGCCCGAAGGCGCGTCCTGCTGACACGGGTTGGAGATGTCGCTGTAGCCCGCGTCCGTCGCGGGCGTGGCGAGCCCGGCGCACGTAGCCGTGACATCGGCCGTGCTGGTGGCCGGCGCACCGGACACCTGGCCGAGGTCCGTGAAGTTGACGCCGTCGGTCGTGTAGGCCGCGCGGACGACCTCGTAGTCCTCGTTGTTGCCGAACAGCTTCTGGGCCTGGCCCTTAGTGATCGCCTTGCCTTCGCCGATCTGGGTGAGCACCGCGTTCCCGGCGCTGTTGGTCGTCTCGATCGACGCTCCTGGCCCGGCGACCCAGTTGCCCTGGTGACCGGCGTTGAAGCCGTCCGCGCCGACGAAGAAGTTGCTACCGGATGTGATGCCGCCGGTACCTCCGGTGCAGCCCAACAGATCGATCGTGTGCAGGTTTGGGTTGTACAGGTCGTTGATGTGTGTGTTGACATCCCAGCCGGTGCAGGTCAGCGTGTCGAGATCTGCGCCGCCAGCGGCAGTCTGGCCGCCGACGTAGACGTTGAAGGAGCCGGTGGCGGGCAACGGCTCGCTCTCGGTCGGGAACGGCGAGATGTTGTAGTTGGTAGCGGTCGAACCGGGGGCCTCCACGAAGCCGGTCTCCAGTGTGCTGGAGCCGCCTGTCTGAAGCGTGGTGAAAGTGCCCGAGGTGTCTTTCTTGTAATTCGTGTAGCTGGAGGACTCGGCGGCGCTCACGGCGCCGTTGATTCCACCCTCGATGAAGTAGTTCGCGATCTTCTCGGTGTAGAGAACGACCTTGCCGGCGCCCGACTGGCCCCACGCCGAGTTGGCCGACGCCGGCAGCGGGCCGATGATTCCGTCGGGCGAGATCAGGCCGTTGGTCTGGGTGACCGGACCGCCGGTGTAGTCCGGGCCCGCGGACGGGATCACCGGATCGGCGATGACCGGAGTGGCGGTCGACCCTGTGCCGGCCGTAACGCCCACGCCGCTTGAGTCGGTGGTGGTGCAGAGCTCGATCTTGGAGGTCGGCTCCGCGTTGGCCTGCGAGCAATAGACCGTCTCGCCGTTGATGTAATAGCGGCTAGGCGCGTTGGCGTTCAGCAGGTACGTGATCGTGTTCGAGTTCGCGCTCGTTATGTTGAGCGTGATGTCCGTGCCCGCTGTGGCTCCGACGTTCTGGGGCCCGGCGGGAATCGTCGCGGTGGTCGCGCCGCTGGAGTCGGTGACCATCGCCTGCACCGTGCCGATCACCTCGACGAGGTCGTCGTTGGCGCCGACGGTGATGCCGCTCGGATTGGTGCAGCCGGTCAGCGCCGGCGAGTTCCCGTTGGACCCGCTGGTGCCGGTGCAGGTGACCACCGGGTGCAGGCCGGACGCGGTCTGGGTTACATCCTCATACTGGGCGGCGCCATTGGGCAGCGCGCTCGGATCCGGCACGGTCAGCGTGTTCGAGCTCGAGTCGGTCTCGCTGGTGGAGTTGCCGTTGACGGTGTCGCCGCCCAGCGTGCTGACGGGGATGTTGGTGCCGGCGCTGGGCAGAAGCGGCGTCGCCGCCGTCGCGAAGGTGTTGGGGTCGACGCCGATCGACGTGCTCGCCTGCAGGCCGGAGAGCGGATTGGACATGCCCGGGTTGATCGGGAACGCATCAAGGTCGGACCCGGGGTAGTCCCCGAGCGCACGCTGAAGCGTGTACAGGTCGGTGGTGGGGCCGAGGTCCGCGACGTAGGGGTGACCCTCGCCGTCGTCGTTGGTATCACCGGACGGGCAGTACCCCTGGTTCTGGTCAAGCGCGGTGCCCTCGACGGTCCAGCTCGTGCCACCGACGTTTGACCTTGCCGCCACGATCTCCTCGTCGGCGTCCTTTGGGCGGAAGTCGAAGTACCCGGTGAGCGTGCCATCGCTATTCATCACGACGTCCGGGAAGTAGTACGGCGAGAACGGCAGCGATTCGCCCGAGGGCTCGGACACCGGCGAGCCGGTCTCGTTGGGGTTGCCGGTCGTGGCCGTGGCGCTCGTGTCCCAGCTGTCGTTGTAGGAGCTGCCGCAGTAGCCCGACAGCGGGCCCGGCGTGCCCGCAAATCCGCTCGGGAACGGCTCGTCAGCGGTGGCGGCCGGGTAGGTCGCGACGTTGGGCTCCGTCGTCGAGTCCGCCGAGCTGGTGGTCGGACCACCGAAGCTGAATGTCTGCAGCAGATCGCTGCTCGGATACGCGGAGATCGAGATCCCGTCGAACGTGCCGGCGCCAAAGAGAGACGTCGAGAGGCCCTGCCACGGGTTCCAGGGAGCCCCCGACACCTGGTCGACCGAGGGCATGCCAGCCAGATAACTCGTCCCGTCTGCGGCCGACGCTGCGACCGCGGATGCCATCAGAGCCAGACACGTGACGACGGTCACGAACACACCACGTACCACGACACCGCAGCAGCGAGCCACGACTACCTCCAAGATAGTGGACGAAAGGCCCGGCGATTAACGGTGTGCGTCCGAGCGGGAACCTGTCTACCAGAAGGCAACGTTCACGTCCAGAACTTTGAGCGCCGGTCACAATCTGGTTACACGTGGTCCGGGCGCCCGGTTCACCGCCGTCCTCGCCGGTCCCAATGGATACAAACCGGGACACTCGCGGACGAAACGATGCCCGAGCATCAGAGCCTCCGACCACACCT
Organism: Acidimicrobiales bacterium; assembly: GCA_049514105.1. Taxonomy (GTDB): domain Bacteria; phylum Actinomycetota; class Acidimicrobiia; order Acidimicrobiales; family Bog-793; genus Fen-455. The sequence goes on along the minus strand of JBEKVJ010000148.1, from coordinate 418 downwards.
CAAACTGCGTTCACGAACTACAGTCCTTCGTAGAGACGGGCACCAGGTCAAACAATCGACGGCGAGAGCTCTTCTGGATCGCCTGACGCAAGCGACGGTGAGCCGGCTCTTGGGCGGCGGGCCCGGTCGGCGTGCAAGGGGAGTCTGCCGTTTGTTCGCCCTCGCGGGGTCTTCCGAAACTCGAAGCAGGCCTGGATGGCCACTGACTTCGCGATCTGACGCTCAGAGTGTCTCGGCGAGCGCCTCGGCCTCTTTGAGCATGCTGTCGAGCAGGTCGAGGCCGGTGTTCCAGAAGTCCGGATCGGCGATGTCGAGGCCGATCATGGCCACGAGTTCCTCTGGGCTGCGTGAGCCGCCGGCGGCCAGCATGGCCAGGTAGTCCTCGGCGAACGGCTCGCCGACCTGCTTGTAGCGGGCG
>JBEKVJ010000147.1:0-5251 GCA_049514105.1 Acidimicrobiales bacterium | reverse complement strand
CCTCCTCCATCACCTCCTCCTCCATCACCTCCTCCTCCATCACCTCCTCCTCCATCACCTCCTCCTCCATCACCTCCTCCTCCATCACCTCCTCCTCCATCACCTCCTCCAACCTCCCCCCCCTCCAACCACGCCCCCCTCCAACCACGCCCCCCTCCAACCACCACAGCACTCACACGTTCGGCATTCGGGGATCGAAGCTCGTTTGGGGCATAGCCCCAGGTAGGAGCCGGATCGGTAGATAGCCTGGATTCGCCAGTGCGTCCTTAGTAGAGGCGGTCATCGCGATCGCCCCCGACGAAGGGACGCGCGAGGTGATCTCGATCCGGCCGGTGAAGCTTGGCAGTGGCTTCCGCTACCTGATGAGCTCGGTCGCGGCCGGCGACGGCAACCCGGAACCGTCGAAGGGACTGGCGCACTACTACGCCTCCACGGGCACGCCACCGGGGGTCTTCTTGGGCAAGGGTTTGGCCGATTTGGACGACGGTCGCGGGGTGGTTCGCGGCTCGCAGGTGAGCGAGGAGAACCTCTCCAACATGCTCGGCGCGTGCAGCGATCCGGTGAGCGGCGAGCTCGTCGGATCGCGGCCGAGATCTCCGGCAGGGGGTGCCCCCGTGGCCGGTTTCGACCTCACGTTTTCGATCTCCAAGTCGATTTCTGTCATGTGGGCTCTCGGTGACGACGAGACGAGAACTGTCATCGAGAAGTGCCACCGCCAGGCGATCGAGTTCGTCATTTCCTACGCGGAGCGCGAGGTGTTCTGCTCGCGTTCAGGGACGAACGGGATCGTCTCAGAAGACGTCACCGGTGTCGTCGCCGCGGCCTTCACCCACTTCACAAGCAGGGCTGACGATTGTCAACTGCACGACCATCTGGTGGTTTGGAACCGGGCCCGTTCTGTGTCCGACGGCAAGTGGAGGACGCTTGACTCCAAGGCCATCTTCAAGGCGACGACGACGCTCTCGGAGCTTCACCAAGGGGTCCTCTCCGACCTTTTGACCGCGGAGCTCGGCGTCGGTTGGGAAGCGCGCGAACGAAGACATTCGACCAAACCCCGCTACGAGATCACCGGCGTTCCCGAGGCCCTCATGGCCGAGTTCTCACAACGCTCAGAGCAGATCGCGGCCCGTGGAGACGAGCTCAACTCGAGCTTTGTTGATGCGCATGGACGTCGCCCGACCGTCGTCGAAACGATGCGTCTCCGCCAAGTTGCCACGATCGCCACCAGGCCCGAGAAGACCCATCGGAGCCTCGCCGAGCTGACGGCCACCTGGCGAGAGCGGGCCGCCGATCACGTGTCCGAGGACGAGCAACTGGCGTGGGTTTCGAGCCTCGCCGGCCGCAACGACCTGCCGCTCCTGCACACCAACGACCTCGCCGAGCCGATCCTCGACGACGCCGCTCAGGCGATGGTCACGACGGTGGCCGAGCACCACTCCACCTACGGCCGCCAGAATCTTCTGGCCGAGGCTCACCGGGTGTTACACGGGGTCCGCTTCGCGTCTCCCGATGATCGCGTCGCTGTCGCTGAGCACATCACCGACCTAGCCGTCGCCCGATCAGTCGTGCTCACTCCGCCGGCGACGCAGCACATCCCGGAGCGTTACCTCCGCCCAGACGGGTCTTCCCGCCTTCAACCGAGGAACCACCTCGTCTACACCACAGAGGTCCTCCTCGAGGCCGAAGATCGCCTCCTCGAAGCCGGGAGAGAACACGGAGCTGTTCTGGTGAGCAGGGCGACAGTCGCGAACATCGCCGAGGTGGACCTGCCCGGACGCGACTACGGACTGAGCGTCGACCAGGCTCTCGCCGTGGAGAAGATCGCCACCTCCGGGCGTGTCCTTGACGTGCTCGTGGGTCCGGCCGGGAGCGGCAAGTCGACCACCATGGCAGGCCTCAGGACGGTATGGGAGGAAGAGCACGGGCCCGGGTCGGTGATCGGTCTCGCCCCTTCTGCTGTTGCGGCACAGGTGCTTGCCGACGAGCTAGGGATCGAGACGGAGAACACCGCCAAGTGGCTCACCGAGTGGCGACGCATCCCAGAGCTGAAATCACGCCGGGACCGCTTTGCTTTGAACCTCCTCCGCCACGCATATCCGAGCTCTCCCGCCGCGGCAAAGCTGCGCGCCCGGGTCGCGGCGATGGACCAGGCGATCGCGGAAAGGCGCCTCAAGGCGGGACAGCTCGTCATCGTCGACGAAGCGAGCCTCGCTGGGACCTTCGCCCTCGACGAGCTCGTGGGTGCCGCGAGACAGGCCGGTTCGAAAATCCTGCTCGTAGGAGATGGGGCACAGCTCGGCTCGGTGGAGGCGGGCGGGGCGTTCTCGCTCATAGTCAAAGACCGCGGTGACCTCGTCGCCGAGCTCACCAACGTCCGGCGCTTTAGCTCGGAGTGGGAGAAGGCCGCGAGCATCGAGCTGCGCCTCGGCCACAAGGCCGCCATCGATGACTACGAGACTCATGGCCGCATCACAGAAGGCCCCCGCGAGGTCCTGCTCGATGCCATCTACGCCGCCTGGAAGAACGACGTCGACGCCGGCAAGTCGAGCCTGATGATCGCCGGGGACTCGACGACTGTGACCGAGCTCAATGTCCGGGCGAGAGCCGATCGGGTGATGGAGGGAACGGTCGGCAACGAAGGGATCCGGATAGCCAACGGACAGGTGGCAGGAGTAGGCGACGAGGTCGTCACCCGTCAGAACAACCGCCTCGTCACGACCGGCAAGACCTGGGTCAAGAACGGCGACCGCTGGTTGGTGACCGCTACCAACCCCGACGGGAGCATGGCGCTGCGCCACGGCAACGGTGGCGGCGAGGTCTTGCTCCCCGCCGATTACGTCGCCCACCACGTCGAGCTCGCTTACGCCACGACCGCGTACCGGAGCCAGGGTCGAACAACAGACACCGCACACGCCCTCGTCGTCCCGGCGACGACTCGAGAGGTGCTCTACGTCTCCGCGACAAGAGGTCGTGAGTCCAACAACCTCTACGTCGACACCTCGTTCGATCCCGACCCCGCGACCGGTCACGAACCTGCGATCTCACAACGAACCGCTCGAGACGTGCTCGCCTCAGTGTTGGCGAACCAAGGTTCGGACCTCTCCGCGCACGAGAGCCTCGAGAGGGCACAACTCCAGGCGGAGGACTTCAAGGTCCTGGCCGCCGAGTACGAGACCTTGGCCCAAGCGGCTCAACAGCATCGCCTCGACGAGTTGCTGAGCCGCTCAGGCCTCGGACCAGAACGCCTCGAGGAGATCCGCGAGAGCCCTGCCTACGGCCCACTGCTCGCAGCTGTCCGAAACGCCGAGGCGCACGGCCTCGACGTGGAAGAGACCTTGCCCAGGCTCGTCGCGGCTCGGTCGCTCGATGACGCCGATGACCTTCCGGCAGTGATCCGCAACCGAGTCGACCGATGGGCAGACGCGGCCGGATCTGAACGGCAGGCGGGCAAGAACATCATCGCAGGCCTGATCCCACGAGCGGTTGGCGTCACGGACACCGACATGGCCCGGGGTCTCGAGGAGCGAGCCGAGGCGTTGCAACGCCGGGCACGCGAGCTCGCCGAACGTGCCATTGATCAGAACCCGCTCTGGCTGCGACAGCTCGGTGCCCGACCTTCCGACCCGCTCTCCAGAGCACGCTGGCTCGAGGCCGTGAAGACGATCGCCGCCTACCGGGAACGGTGGAGCATCGACGATGACCCCCGACCCCTCGGCTCGAAAGGTACCGCGAGGAGCATCGAAGCGCTCAACCAGCGCCGCCTCGCCCAGGCTGCTTTTAACACGGCGACGAGGCTCACCCACGCGGCGAGAACGCAGCGCCTTGAGGTGACGTCTGTCGCTGTCGGCCCCACCCTGAATCGAGGGCCGGAACTGTAAGGACGGGCAGCCGCGAGATGCTCGGGTCAGGCGAAGAAGGATATAGATGGTGCACCGGGACTCGCTCCGCTACCTCGTCGCCCGTCAGGTCGTAGTAGGCCGCTACTACGACCCGCAGACCGGGCAGTTCCTGAGCGTCGATTCGAAGGTGCAACAGACGCTCGAGGCCTATCTTTACGTCGGGGACGACCCGGTGAATGGGACGGATCCGAGCGGAGCAACCGCGATCGTCGGTACCGAGTGGGAATCCCCTGACATGCGGTGCAGAGTCGACTGCGGGGGATGGAACCTTATCCGGGATCTCCGTCATATCGGAGACAGTATTGGACACTGGGTGGTCAAAAATGCCGGAACGATTTCCACCGTTCTGTCGGTACTTTCCGTGATCGCGTTTTTGGCATGCCCCGAGACCGGTGTAGCATGCGTCGCCGCGGAGGTGATCTCGAAGGTCGGGTCGGGTATCGATCTTGCCGCGGCAGTCCACACCTGTAAGCGTGAAGGGGTGGACGCGAACTGTCGTTTGGCCGCGGCGGCTTTCGGTCTCGATCTCCTTATGTCGGGCGTTGGCAGAGAAGTTAACAACTCTTGGAAAGTGGCCATCACGGAGAAGAATCTGGCTAAGAACGCGACGCTTTACATAGGTCGTCAACAGCAGGTTATTGGGGCCACTCTGGGCTCGCTCTCGGCAGCGGCTTCAGTTTTCGCCAACAAGTGAACGGCGTAAGAATGCGACTACCAAGTCCTAAAGCAGCGCGCAAGCTGTCCTGGGTGCAGGTCAGCGGGTCATTGCTTTCCTCTGTCATTTGTTTGATTGTCGGGATCTGGGCGATCCTAGAGGGCACCCTTGCCACTGTTGTTCTCGGTGTTCTCGGTCTCGCGGTGTCTGTGTATTTTGCTAGACACGCCTGGAAGGACATTCCGCGTAGCCCGGACAAGGGAGCACAAAGGGAGGAATAGGAACACTTCGCAAACCTGGCGGCGGTAACAGCGAGACGCTCACGGAAGGTGGGTGGTGGAGCGCCTCCCACGGTCCTTGTGACCGATGAACCCCTCGCTCCCAGGGCCGAAGAACGAGGGAAGCTTCAGTAGCCCAAGGTGACGTACCTCGGGAGCCTTTGGTCGTGACGGCGGTCACCCGCGGGCGGCCCGGCGACGTTGGAGATGCATGCGACCATCGGGTGTCGGGGCCTCGAGCCTGAACGCATGCTGGGATGTTCGGCTGGCCGATGTCGCCGCCATGCGAGGTCGCAGTAGCGCCCGATCAGGTAGTGCCGTCCTGCTCCTGCACAGTACGTCCGGTGGCGTCCGGCGTTTCCAACCCACGTTGATCGGCCGGCGAAGGGCGCCGGACTGCTGTGAGGACAGCGGATGGG
>JBEKVJ010000146.1:0-7774 GCA_049514105.1 Acidimicrobiales bacterium | reverse complement strand
GAAACGGCCGGCTCGGTCGCGTATGCCATCGTCATCCACTGTGTGAACGGAGAGGACTGTCCGTCCTACCGGCTGTACCGATCGACGAACTGGTTCTCATCGTGGGTAAAGGAACCCGCTCCCGACAGCGGCAAGTCCAACGCGGCTGGAGGCATCGACCTCAGTGCCTTCGGGTCGGATGTCTGGATCCTCCTTGGCAACGGGGTAAGTCCGCTCATGCTCTTCGGCTCGACGAACGAAGGTCGTTCCTTCGACAAGCTTGTCGCCCCGTCCGCCGTCTTTTGTGGGACCACACCCTTCTCGGCCCGTGTGCTGTGGATCTCCTGCTCGACAGGTATGCAGGTTGCTTACTTTCGTTCCACGGACGGCGGAGCACACCTGACCCGCCTACAGCTCACCGGCTTTGGGACCGGGGGGGCCGAGCTCTGGCCGGTGTCCGCCTCAACGGCGTTCTTCCGAGCCGACACGACATCAACATCGCCTGGCCTTTTCAGGACAACTAACGGTGGCCGGAGCTTCGCAAGGCTACGCCACCTGCCCGCGACGTTCGGAGCCGTCGCGCAAAACGTGGCTGCCATGTCATTCGGTGGCGATCTCGACGGATACGCACTCTTAGGTCAGGGTCTCGTGTTTCGGACATCTGATGGAGGCAGTAGCTGGACCCCTGTTCAGCTGTGACGAGACTGCTCAGCGATCCGCTAATGCGAGAGTCACTGCTAATGCCTCAGTCCCCATTTCCCAACTAGCCCGACAAGCAGCCAGTTGGCACAAATATCCAGCTGAACGGTGATTTCTGTTGAAACTCCGTGTGGCCACTGTTTGCCGTTCTTGGCGGGTCTTGGCGTTGTGAGGTTGAATCTGGGTTGAATCAGATCGGGCCCGAAAGCATCCCTGTTCAGTTGTCGGCTGTTGTGGAGCAGGCACGCCGCGCCAGCGAACCCTTCTTGAGGAGTCCTTCGCCCACGATCTGCGCTGCCTGCCACGAACCGGAGTGCTCGACTCGCACCGTAGCCAGCCGCGCCAGGACAGGTACGCTTGCAAGGTGACTGAGCTGCGGGTGGTGGTCCCCGACGAGATCGCCGAACGCCTAGCCGCGGAGGCGGCAGATCGCGGAACCTCGACCGAGCAAGTCGCGTCCGAAGTACTCGTCTTGCACGTGCCGGCGGCTCAAAACCGGCGCCTGCCGCGGTTCGTAGGCAAGGGCCACAGCGGTCGCCACGACCTCTCCGAGCGGGTGGAGGAGATCCTGAGCGCCGAACTGGGCAAGTGATTGTCGTCGACAGCGGCGTGCTCATCGCCGCCGCCGATGTCGATGATCGCCACCACGTCGCCTGCTCCCGACTTATCGAGGAGCGCGCCGAGGAGTTGGTCGTTCCCTCTGGCGTCGTCGTCGAAGTGTGCTGGATGCTCGGTCGTCATGTGTCGGTCGACCTCGAAGCTGCTTTCCTGGAATCGATCGCGAGCGGAGAGCTCAAGGTGGATTCGCTCCACCTTGCCGACTACCGACGAAGCGCAGAACTGGTCGCGATCTACCGCGATCTCCCTCTTGGAGCAGTCGACGCCATGGTCGTCGCCACCGCCGAGCGGCTCAGGGCCACGACCGTCGCCACGATCGATCGCCGACACTTCTCCATCGTTCGGCCAAGTCACGTACCGCACTTCGAACTGCTTCCTGAGGTCCATACGAACACGTGAACGACAGGGTCTGGACATCGAGCGAAGTGTCGGCGACGGCTCCCGGTAGCACTGGCGCGCCTCGCAGCCAGGTGTCCGTAAGTTCTCGCAGCGACAGGACGCCTCGGCTTCGTCACCCCATCCGCTGCCCTCACAGCAGTCCGGCGCCCTGCGCCGGCAGAGCAACGCGAGTTCGACACGCCCGACGCCACCGGACGTACTGTGCGGGAGCAGCACGGCACTACCTGATAGGGCGCTACTACGACCCCGCGACGGGGCAGTTCCTGAGTGTTGACGCCAAGGTGCAACAGACGCTCGAGGCGTATCTGTATGCTGGGGATGACCCGGTAAACGGAAGTGATCCGAACGGTATGTTCAACGTCGGCTTCTCTAAGTGCGGTCAATACCTTCCAGGCGGCCCGACGAAGTGTGGCACTTCAAACCCCTTTGGCTGGGTCGTTGACGCTGCCCGAAGTGTTGGGCACTTTGTTGCTTCACATAAGGTTGCGGTTGGTGTCGCTTTCGGAGTGATTGTTGTAGCCACGGGTGGTGCGGCGTTCTTTGCAGAGGGCGCGCTGGCGACGACCATACTTTCCGCAACAGGCGTCGCCGCTGGAACGGTCAGTTCCAGCATCGATACCGGCCCTTGCCTCCACCATGACGCCGCAGCTTGTGCCGGCGCCATCCTGGGCTGGAGCGCCACCCTCGCAAGCAGCGGAACCGCGGCGGGCATGGCGTTTGGGATTGAGAAGACATCGACCTCAGGCTATTTGTTGTACGGTGCGTTGCCTGGTCTATCGTTGAATGCTGGTGCAGCCGCCCTAACCGTGGATTCAACTATGTGGTTAGCCAGCGAAATCAATTCGCGGAGGAACAATCGGAGGTGATAAATCCCACCTCCGACGACCCTGCGCGCAGTGAGACCGTTGTGCTGGAGAGCGTCTCGCGGCTCGAACGTACTGTCTTCCATGGCATCTTAGTTCGACACATACGTAACACAGACTCCAGGTTCTATCGTATTGCGGCCCAATATGGGACCTCAGGCGCCGCCAAACTAATTATCGTGAACGCGTGGCTGGCGTTGTTAGGTCCTTTCGGGTTATGTGCGGTCGTTCTAGGCGTCGTATCGCGGTCGAATAGCCCACTGCGAACAGTGTCATACGTGCTCGTTGGCCTGGTTGTTCTAGCCTGTTTTGTTCTGATAGGTCGAGCTTTAGCTGCGACTCGCCGACGCCCAGGTGTCAGCTGAGCTCTTCTTCGGTCACCGGACGTGTTCTCCACAGGAAGCTTCGCACAAGTAGTAGTCGGCGCAGAGGAGTGGTCGTAGTAGCGGCCAACTCCGTCGCGCCGCGTAGGCCCGTCACCAGGACCTCGATGGCACCATGGCCGGCACCGTAAGGACAACCCGGGCGGGGTGATCCGAGATGCGCGAGGCCCCGACCTCCTTGAAATAGGCGCCATTACAGACATCATGCCTCGTTGACGGCCCGCCCGGCCGCTAGCGGGGTCGTTTGTCGTGGGCACCGCCCGAGCTCGGATCGCGCCAAAACAGGTGGTCGGAGTCGGCGCTACTACGACCCGCAGACTGGTCAGTTCCTGAGCGTGGATCCGGAGGTCCAGCAGACGGAGCAGGCGTACCTTTACGCTGGTGATGATCCGGTCGATTGGACAGACCCGATGGGCATGTGTGGTGACGGGTGGTGGGAAGTCTGGTGCCCCCTGGAAGCTGCCTGGGACTGGGTAACGGCGGCCATTGTTGGCGTGCCGGCGGCTCTTGAATCCTTGGGTGGGTGGACAAAGGGCGAAGCCAGTGATCTGACCCGCTGGCTATTGCATAATCGAGGATTAGTTGTGTCTCTTGGAGCCGTAGCAGCTTGCTTAGCTCCCGTGGTGGGGCTCATTGGCTGCGGCATTGCGACCGCATTCGCGTTCGGAGTGAGAGCTCAACAACGAGGTCGCAGCGGCTTCGAAGCTGATGCCGTCGACTTGTTGGTCACCGCTGGGTCCTTTGGATTGGTCAACATTCCTACGTCCCTCGGAATAGGCGAGGCGCCGGCAGGGCTCTACTCTCTGTTAGGTATATCAAAGGCCGATGCAGACCTAGATTTGTCACAGGTCGCTAAATGGGTGCTAAATGTTCACGGATCAACGCCCGACCTCTTGGCTGCAGTTCTGCTACGAGTTGAGCGTGAAATCGGCCGTAAGAAGTGAATCGCGTCTTGCGCTCCAACTTGCCTATCTGTGAGCCACTGAGGGTGTTGGTAGAGCCCCGCGGGAGACAACAATGGAGAGGGGTTACAGATCAGCACGGATTGTCCAGTTGGGGCATCATGGGCAAGTGAGAGAGATCGGAACGACGGGGGTCTCGGCCCGCCTTACGATCACGCCGGATGGCTTTCGCTTTCGGGTTCCTGGCCAGGCGATGATATTGGGTGTCTTCTTCGGCTTTGGCCTCGCGCTCTGCGTCGGAGCGTGTGTCAGCGCCTTCACACATCCTCACCGTCTTGACGATCTCGCCGAGAAGGTCACGCTTTTGGCCCTGATCTCAATGCTCGGATGGCTCCTGTTGCGGATTGCGCGGTCAGGGGCGCTGATCGCTTCGCGGTCAGGCGTCGTCATTCGCAACTTGCTCAGAACGCACAGATTGAGCTGGAACGAGCTCTCCTGGTTCGAAGAGAGGGTCCTACCGATCGGGGCAAGCCAAGTCCCTCGCCGCTTCCTCCGTGTTCACTTTGTGAACGGTAGCTTTCGAAATTTCACCGAACTCAACGACTCAAGGCGGCGAAGTCCGGATGTCGTAGCGGAACTGGTCCAGCGCCTCGGTGACATGAAGAAGTCAGTGTGCGAGAGTTAAGGGCGTCTCTGTCCACCGAGGGGGAGGAGGCGCGAGACTCGTGTATTGCGGTTGGCGTTGCGTAGATTGGGACCTTCGTGACGTAAGCGTCTAGGCCCGGAACCTGTTTCGCCGCACATCGCAGGGATCAATTCGGGCGGTGGGGCCATTTTGAGTACTTGCAGAGGTCATTGAGGTTCAAACGAACGGCGCCGGAAGTTTCTTCAACACGTCAAGGTCCTTTTAACGCCCGGCAGCTTCGAACTTCCGTTTATCACGTTCTTCCGGTCGTTACGTATCCGACACCCGTGGGTCGACGACCCAGGAACGGGCAGTTCTGGGTCGTAGTAGCGGCCAACTCCGACCTAACGGGCGACGAGCTGGCGGAGCGAATCCCGGTGCGCCAGCTATACCTTTTGCGACTGACCTGAGCATCTCCCGGCTGCCCGTCCTTACAGTTCCGGTGCTCGATTCACGGTGAGGCCGACAGCGACAGATGTCACCTCAGGACGCTGGGTTCCTGTCGCGTGGGTGAGCCTCATCGCGGTGTTGAAGGCAGCCTGGGCGAGGCGGCGCTGGTTGAGAGCTTCGATGCTCCTCGCCGTCGCTTTCGAGCCGAGCGGTCGAGGATCATCTTCGATGTTCCACCACGGCCTCGAGCCAACGTTCTGCGGCGAGCGGATCGGAAGGTCGAACACCGAGCTGTCGCAGCCAGAGCGGGTTCTGATCAATGGCACGCTCGGCGAGCTCGCGTGCCCGGCGTTGCAACGCCTCGGCTCGCTCTTGGAGACCCCGGGCCATGTCGGTGTCCGTGACGCCAACCGCGCGTGGGATCAGGCCTGCAATGAGGCCCGAGCCCGCCCGCCGTCTGGATCCGGTGGCGTCGGCCCAACGTTCGATCCGGTCGCGGATCACGGCCGCAAGGTCCTCGGCGCCGTCGAGCGACCGGGCTGCGACGAGCCCGGGCAAGCTCTCTTCCAGGTCCAGACCGCGCGCCTCGGCGTCTCGGACAACTGCGAGGAGCGGGCCGTAGGCAGGGCTCTGGCGGATCTCCTCGAGTCGTTCAGGTTCGAGTCCTGAGCGACCCAGCAACTCGTTAATGCGATGCTGTTGAGCGACTTGGGCCAAGGTCTCGTACTCGGTTGCAAGGAGCCCGAAGTCCTCCGCCTTCAGCTGTGCCCTCTCGAGGCTCTCGTGGGCGGAGAGGTCCGCGCCGGAGTTCGCCAACACTCCGGCGAGCACGTCTTGAGCGGTCCGTTGTGACACCGTGCCGTCGTGGCCGGTGGCGGGGTCGGGGTCGAACGAAGTGTCGACATAGAGGTTGTTGGATTCGCGGCCTCTTGTCGCTGAGACGTAGAGCACCTCTCGCGTCGTCGTCGGTGAGACGACGGCATGGGCGGTGTCTGTTGTTCGACCTTGACTGCGATACGCGGTCGTGGCGTAAGCGAGCTCTACGTGCTGGGCGACGTAATCGGCGGGGAGCGAGACCTCGCCGCTTCCGTTCGCACGGCGCAGCGCCATGCTCCCGTCTGAGTTGGTAGCGGTAACCATCCAACGGTCGCCGTTTTTCACCCAGGTCCTGCCGGTCGTGACGAGGCGGTTGTTCTGGCGGGTGACGACCTCGTCACCGACTCCTGCTGTCTGGCCATCAGCTATCAGTAGCCCCTCGTTTGAAACGGTCCCCTCCAGCACCCGATCGGCTCTCGCCCGGGCGTTGAGCTCGGTCACAGTTACCGAGTCCCCGGCGATCATCAGGCTCGACTTGCCGGCATCTACGTCGTTCTTCCAGGCGGCGTAGATGGCACCAAGCAGCGTCTCCCGGGTACCTTCTGTGATGCGGCCATGCGCCTCGTAGTCCTCGATGGCGGCCTTGTTGCCGAGGCGCAGCTCGATGCTCGCGGCCTTCTCCCACTCCGATGTAAAGCGCCGGACGTCGGTCAGCTCTGCGACGAGATCGCCGCGGTCTTTGACAAGGAGCGAGAACGCCCCGCCCGCCTCCACCGAGCCGAGCTGGGCCCCATCTCCGACGAGCAAGATCTTCGAACCGGCCTGTCTCGCGGCGCCCACGAGCTCGTCGAGGGCGAAGGTCCCAGCCAGGCTCGCCTCGTCGACGATGACCAGCTGTCCCGCCTTGAGCCGCCTGTCGGCGATGGCCTGGTCCATCACCGTGACCCGGGCGCGGAGCTTCGCCGCGCCGGGAGAGCTCGGATACGCGTTGCGGGCGAGGTTCAATGCGAACCGGTCCCGGCGTGATTTCAGCTCCGGAATGCGTCGCCACTCGGTGAGCCACTTGGCGGTGTTCTCGGTCTCGATCCCTAGCTCGTCGGCGAGCACCTGTGCCGCAACAGCAGAAGGGGCGAGACCGATCACCGACCCCGGCCCGTGCTCTTCCTCCCAGGCGGCCCTGAGCCCCGCCATGGTGGTCGACTTCCCGCTGCCGGCCGGTCCCACGAGAACCTCGAGGACGCGCCCGGAGGTGGCGATCTTCTCCACGGCAAGGGCCTGATCGACGCTCAGTCCGTAGTCGCGTCCCGGCAGGTTCGCCTCGGCAATGTTCGCGACTGTCGCTGTGCTCACCCGAACAGCTCCGTGCTCTCTCCCGGCTTCGAGTAGGCGATCTTCGGCTTCGAGGAGGACCTCTGTGGTGTAGACGAGGTGGTTCCTCGGCTGAAGCCGCGAGGACCCGTCGGGGCGGATGTAGCGCTCCGGCGTGTGGTGCATCGAGGGCGGGGTGAGTACGACCGATCGCGCGACGGCGAGGTCGGTGATGTGCTCGGCGACAGCCACGCGATCATCGGGAGTCGCGAAGCGGACCCCGTGCAGCACCCGGTGAGCCTCGGCCAAAAGGTTCTGACGACCGTAGGTGGAGTGGTGCTCGGCGACGGTCGTGACCACTACTTGAGCAGCGTCGTCGAGGATCAGCTCGGCGAGGTCGCCGTGGTGCAAGAGCGGCAGGTCGTTGCGGCCGGCGAGGCTCGAGACCCACGCCAGTTGTTGCTCCTCAGGCACGTGTGCGGCAGCCCGCTCTCTCCAGGTGGAGATGAGCTCGGCGAGGCTGCGATGGGTCTTCTCGGGCCGAGTGGCGATCGTGGCAACTTGCCGGAGACGTATCGTCTCGACGACGGTCGGGCGGCGCCCGTGGGCGTCAACGAAGCTCGAGTTGAGCTCCTCTCCGCGCGCCGCGATCTGCTCTGAGCGTTGTGAGAACTCGGCCATGAGGGCCTCGGGAACGCCGGCGATCTCGTAACGGGGTTTGTTCGAATGACG
>JBEKVJ010000145.1:0-5820 GCA_049514105.1 Acidimicrobiales bacterium | reverse complement strand
AATCCGGCCACGACCGTTCCGGGTCAGTCGCACGACCTAGACAGCGAGGCTACTTGGCTCGCTCGCTCAGGTGGTGGATGCTGTCGAACGTCTGTTCGACTAGGGTACAGTGTGACCTGTTGGAGCGAACCAACCGAACGGAGGTATCTGTGGGACTCGTCAACGACTTCCACACGTCAAGCGATGAGGACGGCGACAAACTCGTCCATCACAACCAGAGTGAGTGTGGCTACGGCCAAGAGATAATCCGAAACGGCCACAAGGTTGCCGGTAAACTTCCCGGAAGCGCTCTTTGTGAACGTTGCAAGGACATCGCTGCCGGAAAGTAGTTCAGCCTACCGGGCGGGCTACAAGCAGGCGGTCTTTCCGAACCAGTGGCACGACCTTGCGAGAAGTTCTCGTGATAAACGGGACATCCGACGGATAGTGGCAGAAGCGTCCGCTTTCATCGCACTGAGCATCAGTTTTTCCCTTGCTCATGGTCATACTGCCGTCGTTCTTCTCGCAGGCCTTTGCTCATCAGGGCAGCTATAACTTCGTTGATGCGTAGCATCACGCCTACACCCAGTCGGCTATACGTGGCCGCCTTGAGCATCTCTGCATCCTGACCGATAGCGGCCTTAGCTTGGCTCGCCAAACGCCATGTGAAGAAGGCCAGCAGTACGGTTGCAAGGGCAGCGGCAAGAGTCGCCCACGCTGTGACGACGTTCGAGATCGAGGCGAGCAACAACACAACAACCACCCTTTACATGAACGTGCGCCGACGCTTGAACGCCGCCACGTCCTCTCGGGTGAGTACGAACCACTCACCTTTGTAACGCCTGTCTGCAAAACGCTCATGCCAGTAGCGTTCGATCCCCACGGGGTCGTCAGTCGGGATCGAATGCACCAGGTGAGCGTTCATGGCCTGTTGCCGGATCACTTCGTCAGTCCGCCGACCAAGATTCGCAGTCTGCCCGATCTTGTAACGGTCACCTGATCGGATCATGTAGACAAACCCTTGCACGATTACGGGAGATTCCCTCGGCTCCTCGGGTACCTCGACTTGTGCCAGGAGGCTGGTGCAAACCTCGTAGACATCCAAGTAATCCGGCTTGTTCCCGCACCACTCCCTCAAGACGGTGATCAACTCCGTCCGATGCCCAAAGCGGTCAAACACCTTGTCATTCGGAAAGTCTGCGTCCTGTCGTCGTCGCATACGGAGTTCGCCTCGAACCGGGAAATGGCCCAGATGCTGGACGAAAGTGGCCAACTGACCCAATAATCGGTCGTCCTCGTAGCGAGGTTGCATTGTGTTCGCCGCCAACCCAGCCTCAGCTAACGCCTCGCTCCACCGAACCCAGTACACACCCAACCAGTCTGATTCCCTTATTCCAGTTGAGTTTTCGAACCGACGCTTACCCAATGGCGTGTCCGGCTGCTCCGCCGCACACCGTTGAATCTCGCTTAGTATCTCGTCTTTCGTGGCCCGTGGCACCGAGAAAGTGTCACCTACTCCGGTGCTCTCCGCACGTCTTCCCACTCAAGCGAGTCGAGCGCAGCTTTGCAGTCGTCGCATGGTGGCGCAGCGTCATTGAGGTACCTGTCCCCCAGCGGAGCGAGTAGCTGATCCTTCCAGGCGTTCTGCTGGTTGAGGCCATCACGGACAAAGGACCTCCCGCAGACTGCCGACACGGTGTCCTTGTACTGTCCACCGGGCACAGCACCTTCGGTCACCTTTACAGCATGCATCCGCAGCGTCTTACGCACTACCGTCGAGCCAAGTTCTGTCAGACCGGTGCCAAGATTCGGCCCGCTTGAAGGAATGCGCTCACCTGGTTGAACGATGGTGCAGTAACCGTCCTCGATTGGTCCCACAAGGGCCACGTTAGGTCCTGAGCGTGCGCCGGGGTGGGACTGCTCCTGATGGCTACCTGCAACCCCCGGCACCAACGTTGCCCGTTTCCTACTTCCGTGCTCCGGCGTTGTTTAGAAGCATCACCGCCTCACCTATGTTCTTCGCCTCGGCTTGCAGTGCTTCACCGCCTTGTTTGTAGAGTTCCACCGATCTAGCGAGCAGTTTCTCCCGCAGGTTCATGCCTTGCCCTCGGTCTTCTACCTGCCAGCCAACAACGAACACTGCAGCGGCAAGCAGTTCCTCACCGGTGCTGGCGTTGCTCACTAGCTCCTGGCAGCAAGCATCGACGTCTTGTTGGCTATGGCGATTCCAAAAATCCCTCATTGATTCGAGCATGGACCCACGGTACTGCATCGAACGGTTGTTCGGTAGAGCAGCACGACATGGCTGTGGTATGCGGGTGGACCGTCACAAGGCACCCGCAAAAGGCTACCGGAATGGCTACCGAGCAGAGGTAGTCCAATAGTAAAAGTCCTGGTCGGGCTGGCCGGATTTGAACCGGCGACCTCTTGACCCCCAGTCAAGCGCGCTAACCAAGCTGCGCCACAGCCCGTCTTGTTGTGCACTGTAGTTGGCTCACAAGCCGGGACGCCCCTCGACCCTTATCCAACGCAAAGGCAGCTCATAATCCTTGCCACGGACCCTGAAGAGTGCTGCACGTCGCGCCGCGGGGTCGTAGCCTCGGGCGCAGCAAGAGGGAGGGACAGATGCGCTGCCCAGCGTGCGGAGGCGAGACACCAGAGGGGAAGCGGTTTTGCAAGCACTGCGGAGCGTCCTTGTCCCCTGCCTGTTCAGCTTGTGGAGCACAGCTCGAGCCCGACGATAGGTTCTGCGCCGACTGCGGCATGTCGACTGGGACAACACCTACACAGGCGACTCCACAACCCGGACGGGCGCAGGAAAGGCAAACCGAGGCACCCGGGTCCTCCTCCAAGGAGCTGCGGCACGTTTCGGTCTTGTTCTGCGACCTGGTCGGTTTCACGCCCTTGTCGGAAAATCGGGACCCCGAAGAAGTCCGCGATCTCCTCTCGGGTTACTTCGAGCTCGCGCGGGCAATAGTCGGGCGCTACGGAGGCGTGGTCGAGAAGTTCATCGGCGATGCCGTCATGGCCGTCTGGGGAGCACCGGTGGCCAAGGAGGATGACGCTGAGCGGGCCGTGCGCGCCGGTCTCGAGCTCGTCTCGGCCGTCGCCGCCTATGGCGCCGAGCACGAGAGCAAGCTCCAGGCCCGAGTCGGGATAGTGACCGGAGGCGCCGCCACGACCAGCGCCGAGGAGGGTCTCGTGATCGGCGACCGGGTGAACACTGCCGCGCGAATCCAGTCCGCAGCTGCGCCGGGAAGCTGCTATGTCGACGAGGTCACCCGGGCAGCCACAGCGGCGGCCGTCGCATTCACCGACGCCGGGGAACACGTGCTCAAGGGCAAGGCGGAGCCCGTTCGCCTCTACCAAGCGGCCAGGGTCATAGCCGCATCGGCCGGGTCACAACGCTCGAGCGTGCTCGAGGCGCCCTTTATCGGCCGGGACCACGAGCTGCGCCTCGTAAAGGAGCTCTTCCACGCCTCCGCCGAACGCCGCACGGCCCGGCTCGTCCTGGCCACCGGCGTCGCCGGGGTTGGCAAGTCCCGCCTCGCCTGGGAGTTCTTCAAGTACATAGACGGTCTCGCCGGAGACGTCCTCTGGCACGCCGGACGTTGCCTTTCCTATGGAGAAGGCGTCAGCTATTGGGCGCTCTCGGAGATGGTTCGAGGGCGCTTGCAGATCGGCGAGGAGGACCCGCTCGAGGTCGTAGCCGACAGGCTCACCACTGGACTCGAGCGTTGGATCCCCGACCCCTCCGACCGCGATTTCATCTTCCCCCGCCTCGCTCAATTGCTCGGGCTTCCCAACGTCCGATCCCTCTCGCGCGAGGAGCTGTACTCGGGCTGGCGGCTGTTTTTCGAGCGACTCTCCGAACACCTACCTGTTTTGATGCTCGTCGAAGACCTGCAGTGGGCCGACGCAGGCATGGTGGAGTTCTTGGACCACCTGCTCGACTGGTCCGCCGACCATGCCATTTTCCTGCTCGTGCTCACACGGCCCGAGGGAGTGGGCCAACGCGGGCTCGTGCTCAGCCGACGCAATCTCACGACGCTTTCGCTGGACCCGCTCTCAAATGAGACGATCGGCCAGCTCTTGGACGGGCTGGTCGCCGATCTGCCCGCGTCACCTCGCGCGCGCATTATCGAGCGGGCTGAAGGTATCCCCCTCTACGCGGTCGAGACCGTGAGAAGCCTCCTTGACGACGGCGTCCTTTTAAGAGGAGAGGATGGGGTGCTCCACCTCGTCGGAGAGATCGGCGCCCTGGAGATACCACCAGGCTTGACGGCCCTGATCGCCTCGCGCCTAGATGCACTCGAGCCCGACGAGCGCCGTGTCGTGAAAGAGTGCGCCGTTCTTGGCGAGTCTTTCCCGCGACAAGCCATCGAGGCGGTGAGCGAGATTGACCCGGGCGAGCTCGGCAAGATCCTGACCTCGCTCGTTCGCAAGGAGGTCCTCACGGTCCGAGCCGACAAGCTCTCACCTGAGCGGGGCCAGTACGCGTTCACCCAGTCGCTAATACGGTCGGTCGCCTACGACATGTTGACGCGATCAGAGCGCAAGGCGCGCCACTTCACGACCGCGGCGCACATGCGCAGCGTCTTCCCGGACGGCGGTGCCGAGGTCGTCGAGGTCATCGCCGCCCACCTCCACGACGCATACAACGCCGCCGGCAACGACCCCGACGCCGAGGACCTGCGAAGCCAGGCCAAAGCTGCCTATGTCCAGGCCGGTGAACGGGCCGAGTCAGTAGGTGCCCCGGAGGCGGCCGAGGCCGCCTTCAGCACGGCCGCGGAGCTCAGCTCGCAAGATGAGGAACGCGCGCAACTGACCGAGAAGGCAGGCGAGATGGCCATGCTGATCGGGGCCGACGATCGGGCTCTCGGACGGTTCGAGGAAGCGGCCGCCGCCCATCTCGCAGCCGGGCGTGTCGTCGATTCCGCACGGGTGACAGCTTGGATCGGATCGGTGCTCAACAGGACGGGACGCACGGGCCAGGCAGTCGAGCGATTGAGCAGTGCGCTCTCCTCACTCGATCAGTCAAGCGCTCCCCCGGCTGTCATCGCTCGGCTGGAGGAGCGCCTAGGACGAGCGCTCATATTCGGTGGTCACCCCCAAGAGACCGCCGAGGCGGTGGACCGGGCCTTGACCCTCGCCCAGCACCACGAGCTCAGTGAGACCTACGCCTTGGCCCTGCAACTGAAGGCTTACTTGTACATGGCCGCCGGGCGCGTCGAGGAGGGCATCATCAACTTGGAGGGGAGCCTCCAGACCGCTCGCGAACACGGCCTGGTCGATGTGGAATCAGGATCCAGGAATCTGCTCACCGACTTGTGCATGATGTACGACCGCCCCGGAGCAGAAGAACATGCCCTCGCCGGCCTCGCCATAGCACGACGCCACGGGGCACGAGCCAGGGAGTCCGACATGGTGGGCAACCTCCTCTATGTGCTGATGCTGGCTGGGCGTTGGGACGAGGCAGCCCAGCTCTCTCAGCAGGTGCTCGAGCCGGCGGGAGACCTGTCATCGGTCAACATCTCCCTGATCCACTTCCGCCAGGCGTTTCTCGACGCCCTGCGCGGGGCGACGCTGACCGCTCGTGAGCACCTTTCTCGCTGCGAGCCGTGGCGCGAGAGCGACGACGTCCAGGCCCAATGCATGTACTGGAGCGGCGTGGCTGCCGTCGCCCTCGGCGCTAGCGAGCACCGCGTCGCCCTCGAGGCGGCGAACAGGGCGATCGACGAGGCATTGGCAAGCGGCCTCCCCCTCGCGCACGAGGTCGTAAGGCTCAGCCTCCCCGACGCCATCGATGCGGCTGTCGCCCTCGGCGACCTCGAGGCAGCA
>JBEKVJ010000144.1:0-5920 GCA_049514105.1 Acidimicrobiales bacterium | reverse complement strand
AGCGGCTCGTTGCGGGGGAGATCGTCAGTAGTGAGTCGGCGGCGCGGAGCACTTCGAGACGTGCCGAGTACAAGAGGCGTTGGCGGACATCGTCGAGATAGGTCCGAGGGTGCTCGAGTGGGATGAGGTCGTAGACCGTGGCGCAGAAACGAAGGCCACGCTCGTGGGCCCAGCTCGGCCACACCGCGTCGATAGCAACACCGAGCTCGAAAGGCGAGAGCGCGTGCAGCACTCGCGCCGAACCGGGGACCTCAGCGTAGTCGACCTTGCCCGAGCCGAGGAGCGGGCCGAGATCAGCCGGTGGCGGCAGGTCGGCGTTGAGCAGGTAACGGCAAACCAGTCCCGGGTGGCCCCGTTCGAGCGCGAGGGCGAGCTCGAAGGCGTAGCGGGCGATCCCCCGGCCCCTGAAATCCGGGCTCTGGAGGGCCTGAAGGTCGACGACGACGGGGCCGGCGCTCACGCTGAGGCCGAGCCTCAGGGCTGCGACGGGTCCACGGAGCCAGCGGGCTTCGCGACGGGCTTCGCGCGGGGCTGTCTTTGGACGCTCCTGGCCGCCTCGGGCCTCGTAGAAGCTCCCGGCGTGAGCTGCGAGAGGGAGTCTTCGACGGCGTCGAGGCGATCTGAGGAGGCGGCGAGGAGCCGCCCGAGCAGCTCGGTCGTCTGATTCCCAACATCGACCTGCATCGTGACAACTCGGGTCAGTTCGTCAACTTGGCGCTGCAGCTGTATGACGCGCTCGAGCACGTCGGCGAGCGGAACTGTGACCCTTCCGTCGAACTTTGTCGTCAAGCTGGACTTCGCCTGGCTCCAGCCTCGGCGGCCGATGGACGTCACGGTCAATCGTCTCCTTCGGAACGCTCGTGTTGAGCGCGGAGCTTACCGGGTCGTGCCGCTATAGCGGTGTTGAGCGTCTTGTCGGGGCCAGCCCGTATGGGTCGCGCGGGCCTTTCTTGGCTAGGGTGCTGGGGATGAAAGTTGCACCGAAGCCAGCGGCGCCACTGCTCAGCACGGGACTCGGCGGGCGTCGAGAGCTGCCTTTGCGCGTCGTCTCGGCCAAGGTCAGTCTGCGCAATCGGTTCCTCGAGATCTGGCAGGCGCGCGAACTGGTCATCTTCCTGGTGCGCAAGGAGCTGAAGGTTCGCTACAAGAACAGCGTTCTCGGCTTTCTCTGGTCGTTCCTGAACCCCGCGCTGGTGCTGCTCGTCTACTACGTCGTGTTCAAGTACTTTCTGGCGAACCACATCTCGCTGTTCGCGATCTACCTGTTCGCTGGACTGTTGCCCTGGAACCTGTTCAACAATTCGCTCCTCAGCTCGGCGGGTGTGCTCGTCGCGCAGGCGGGGATCGTGAAGAAGGTCTCTTTCCCTCGCGAGATTCTCGCCCTCGCCCAAGTGGGCACTGCCATCTGCTACTTCTTCTTCCAGGCCTGCATCATGTTGTGCTTCCTTGTCGGATTCGGCGTGAACCCGGACTGGAAGTTCCTGCCCGTGATGCTGCTCGCGTTCGTGTGCGACGTCGTGTTCTCGGCCGCGCTGGCGGTCTTCCTGTCGGCTGTCACGGTCTACTTGCGCGACGTGCAGCACCTGATCGAGGTAGCGCTCGTAGCGCTATTTTTCAGCGCTCCGATCGTCTACATGTTCACCACGGTCGGGACCAAGCTCCACAAACACGGCATCTTGTGGATCTACTTCATGAACCCCTTGGTGAGTATTGTTCTGTCGTTCCAGCGGTTCATCTATGGAACCGTGGCGCCGCGCGACAACCCCATCCCTATCCCGACCTACGACGAACACTGGTATTTCGCCGTGCTCGGGATCATCCTGGTTGTCTCCGTGGTGATGTTTTTGCTCGCGATGTTGATCTTCGGCCGGGTCGAAGGCAACTTCGCTGAGGAGCTCTGAGCCCCCTGCAGACCGCGATCGACGTCCAGGACGTCTCGAAGCGCTTCCGCCTCTACAAGGAGAAGTACACCTCCTTGAAAGAACGCATCTTGCACGCGGGGCACGTGCCTCACGAGGACTTCTGGGCACTTAGGGACCTTAGCTTCGATATCAAGACAGGTGAGACCTTCGGGATCATCGGCCGCAACGGCTCTGGCAAGTCGACTCTGCTCAAGTGCATTGCTGGGATCTTGCAGCCCACTTCGGGTCAGATCGTCGTTCGCGGGCATCTCGCGGCCATGCTCGAGCTCGGTGCCGGATTCCAGCCGGAGCTGTCCGGAAGGGACAACATCTACCTGAACGCTTCGCTTTTAGGGCTGTCGCGTCGCGACATCGCCCGGCGTTTCGACGACATCGTCGCTTTCGCGGAGCTGGAAGACTTCATCGACAACCAGGTCCGGTTCTATTCCTCGGGCATGTACGTCCGGCTCGGCTTTGCTGTCGCGGTCAACGTCGAACCCGACGTGCTTCTCATAGACGAGGTCCTTGCCGTCGGTGACGAGCGCTTCCAGGAAAAATGCCTGGACCGAATTCACCAGTTCCAGGCCGAGGGCCGGACAATCGTTGTTGTCTCGCATTCGGTGTCAATGGTGCGCCAGGTTTGCGATCGCGTCGTGGTTCTCGAGAACGGCCAGGCCATCAACGTCGGTCCCCCTGGTGAGGCAATCCGGGCGTTCCGCAACTGCCTCCTGGCCGGGGAGGTCCCAGTCTCGCTTCCCCAAGAGGAGCTGGACGCGGCCGGGGCGGGCGAGCCCGTCGCCCTGCCCGAACGACGAGTGGTGATTACCGACGCGGTCGCCCGCCATTCCGGCCCGCCCGGTCGGGACTTTCTCGCGCCGGGAGACTCCCTGCGCATCGAGTTGCAGTTCCAAGTGAACGAGCCCCTCAGCGACATCGCCTTTGGGTGCGAGCTTCTCGCCGGCAACATGGGCTTTGTCGTCTACAGCTGTGACAGCTCCATGCCCGAGTACGGTCAGGTCCATGACCTCGATCCGGGCCGGTACCGGGTCGAGTTCGACTTCGATGAACTACCGCTGTTGGACCAGACCTACACGATCAATGTCTGGATACAAGACGCCGGCGGAGGCGTCGTCCACGCCCGCTTGGAGCCTGCCACCACCTTTGCGATCGTGAGCTCTGGGCGCGCTACGGGGCTCATGAAGGTGCCCCTGCGGATCGAGCTCTCGGCCGTGTCCGCCTCCGGGTCGGCCGTTACCGCCGCCGGATGAGCGCAGAGGTCGTCGCCCGGATCGAAGCCGATGTAGCTGAGCTGCGTGCCAGCGGGCGCGTGCGCGAGGGTCTCGAAAGCGAACTCGACAGGCGCTTCGAAGAAGTCGCGCAGCAGAGCTTGGCCGCCGGGGCGGGGCCAGGCGCAGAGGCTGCCAGCGCGGGTGGCCTCGGGCTTTCGTTGAACCCGTCGCAGCTGCGCCGGCGGGTGACGACGCTTGCCCGGCGGCGCTTTGGTCCTAGGTTTCGCCGTCTCGAGCGGCGCTCGGTCCTAGGGGCGGCCCGCGCCGGAGAGTCGGCCTGGCTGCAGCTGCACGTAACTTTTGATCATCTAGAGCGACTCGCGTCACGATCGGTGCTTGCGTCGCGAGCTCTCGCTGTTATCCGGCCCCGCGCGGTGAGCTCGCCGGGGGCGACGTTGCACCCGACAATCGAGGGCTTTTTGTTGAACTGGGTGCTCGATCAGTTGGCCAAGCCCGATCGCGACGAGACAAGTGTTCCGACTCTCGTGCTGCACACCGAGTGTGGCGATGGGCGCATCGTGGAGGCTCTCCGAGCCCGGGGTCTCGACGCGCACGGTGCAGACCCCCGCTTGTCGGCCCGCTCGAGCGGCGCTACGAACCTCGTCGCGGCGGGCGCCTTTGAGTACCTCGGCGCAGCGCCGGGTGCCGGTTTCGGGGGCCTGCTCCTGAGCGGGGTGGTCGACCGCCTCCGGCCTGGCGCGGCTCGGGCTCTTGCTCAGCTTGCGGCGCGCTCTCTGGCTCCTGGCGGCGTGGTTGTACTCGTAAGTACCCGGCCGGAACTGGTTGTCGCGGTGGACCCTGTGGCTGCCGATTTGGCACCGGGCCGGCCGATGCACCCGGTCACGTGGTGCCATCTGCTGGCCCATTACGGGCTTTCGGAGCTGACGATGTTCGAGCCCGGCGAGTACGAGGCGGAACTCTTCGCCATCTCCGCCCGACGCCCAATGGGTGACCAGCTCACCTGGCGTGGCAACCGCCCATGAAGGTCCGACCGGTCCGTATCGACCAGATCATCCCCTCCATCGTCGAGCGCGACGCGGTCAGTCATCACACCCTCGAGGCCCAGCGGGTGCTGCATTCGATGGGTTTTGTGTCCGAGATCTACGCCGCCAACATGGGACCCGGCCTGCAGGGCCGGGTCCATCTTCTAGACGACATCCCACGCGAATCCCCGGAACATCAATGGGTTTGCTACCAGGCCTCGATCGGCTCGCCTGCCGCAGATGTCTTTGCTGCCCACCCCGGCCTGAAGCTCCTCGACTACCACAACATCAGCCCTGTCGAGCTTGTCGAGCGGTGGCTGCCTCATCTCGGCGAGGAGATCCGCCTCGGCCGCAAGCAACTGGCGGAGTTGGCGCCTGTGGTCGAGCTTGGCCTGGCAGACTCCGAGTTCAACCGCGCGGAGCTCCAAGAAGCCGGATACCTAAAGAGCACCGTTGCTCAGCTCATGGTCGACACGAGCAACTACTCGGCCCTGCCCGATCGCCGGGTGGTCGAGCGTCTCGCGACTGAGCGTTTCCGTGGGGGCCACGACTGGCTCTTCGTCGGCCAGATGCTGCCCCACAAGGCCCATCAAGATGTCATAAAGGCCCTGGCGTGCGCCCGGGAGCTGTTCGACCCGGACGCGCGCCTGCACCTCGTCGGCCGGGAGAGCTGCCCTGCGTACGCGGATGCCCTGCACCGCTACGCCGCGGCGCTCGGGCTGAGCGGGGCCGTCAATTTTGCGGGCTCGGTCTCGGCCGGTGAGCTCTCCGCCTACTACACGAGCGCGGATGTGCTGGTCTGCTGCTCTGACCACGAGGGTTTCTGCGCCCCTTTGCTCGAGGCGATGCACCACCGCCTGCCGATCGTCGCCTACGGGGTCACAGCGGTCCCTGAGACGGTGCTCGACGCCGGGATCGTGCTCCCTTCGAAGTCAGCGGTTCTGGTCGCCACGGCGGTGCAGCGGGTGCTGAGCGACGCGGCACTGCGCGAAGAGCTGGTGCTGGCCGGGCTTGAACGCGCCCGTGCTTTTAGCATCGAAGGTGCGAGGCGCGGCTTTGCAGACGCGGTCGAAGGCGTGCTTTCGGCCGGCTGAGGCCCGCGCAACTGGACCCATTGACCCCAGCACTAACATGGAGCACATCCGCAACATCAGGCTTTGCGCTTTGTTGCTCGCGTGTCTGTCGCTCGAGGCGCTCGCGCTGCCGGCCATTGTGGTCTCGGGCGCCGGCGCGACAGTGCGCTCTGCAATCGCGCCGTTTCCGGCCTCAAAGGTCGATTTCGTCGGTTTCGGCGATGGCCCAGGGCTCGGGATGGGCCAATGGGGAGCATTCGGCTATGCCGTGTCGGATCACGAGACCTACCGTTGGATCCTCGCTCACTACTACGGCGGGACAACGCTGACATCGCAAGACGCCCTCGTGTCCGGCGATGCGATGGTCTCGGTCGACATCGACGAGAACGACGGCCATCCCGTCGTTGTGACCTCGGAATCTGCGTTCAGCTTCGGTGGGTATCTTTTCGCCGCCGGCCAAGCCGCCCGTGCGGTGCTGAGCTCGGGCGCCTGGAGCCTGTCCGAGGCGTCCAGCTGTGCGTCGACGAGCTGGTCACCGGTGGCCACCCAGCTCGTGAACCCGCTAGCTGAGCCGTCGTCCTTGCTGGCTTCTGCGAGCGCGAGCCAGGTCCTTACGATCTGCGAGCACGGCGGAAGGCACTTGGCGGTTCGCGGGACGGTTGAGGCCTACGACG
>JBEKVJ010000143.1:0-6047 GCA_049514105.1 Acidimicrobiales bacterium | reverse complement strand
AGGCCGTGATGATCTCGACCCTTGTGAGCTGACCACGCTCGCAGCCAGGTACGCCGAAAGGGTCGAGAGGCTCCATCGGCTCGAGAGCTTGCACCGAGGTGACTTGTGACCCGTTGATGCGCGTCCAGGCGCGCACCAAGGCGCCGGGGCTCGGTGCACCAAATAGAGAGAAAAGCAACAACTATGGCCATTGTGACACACGACATCTCCAGACAGCATCTGGAGCAAAAGCGTCACGACCTTTTCGACCAGCTGTTCGACAACTGGTCGGGCATCTTCCGTCCGGTCATTTTGTGGGCCGGGCGGCCCTACGACAACATACGTGTCGAGGAGTTCAACGAGAACGGGACACTTGTCGTCCGGGCAGAGCTGCCCGGCATCGACCCGGAAAAGGACCTCGAGATCACGGTCCTCGGAGATTTGCTCAGCATCGATGCCCATCGGCATGAGGAAGCTGCGACAGAGGTCCGGAACTACGTCTGCAGGGAGCACCGGTACGGGGAGTACCACCGCGAGTTCACGCTCCCGCAAGGCACTGCGAAAGCCGACATCAAGGCCAGCTACAAAGACGGGATCCTGGAGATTCGCGTTCCTGTGGCGGAGCCGGATGGCGAAGCGGCCAAGAAGATACCGGTCACGACGACGCGCTGAGGCTTTTGCTAACGGCCCCTTTCTGGGCACTCACCTCGTGCATCCCAGAGCGCACGAAAAGCGACGCCCGTCGGCGCCTGCTTCGCTCCAAGCGTTGCGCGTGGGTGGGAGGACGGGGAGGGGCCGCGTGGGGGACTCGGTAGAAGAAAACCTTCGCCATCTCGACGAGGAGAAGATAGACGACGATCATCGCGAGCAGGAGCAGCAAGAAACTCCCCGGCAGGGGGGTGAATCCCAACAGATGCGCCAGCCCTGTCCAGGGGAGGATGGCACCTATGAGCGCCGCCGCCGTCGGAATTATGAGCATGGGCAGGCTGGGTCTGCTCTTGAAAAATGGGATCCTCCGGGTCCGGATCAAGTAGATGACCAGAGTCTGCGTGGCGATCGACTCCACGAACCAGCCAGAGCGGAACTCGGCATGACCGGCATGAATGATATAGAGCATCACTCCGAAGGTGGCGAAGTCGAACAGTGAGCTCACCGGGCCGAAGACCTCCATGAAGCGCCGGATGAACTTGATATCCCACATCGCCGGCCTCGTGAGCGCCTCCGGGTCGACCCTGTCGGTCGGGATCACCAGCTGACCGGCGTTGTAGAGCAGGTTGTTGAGAAGGATCTGCGTGGGCAGCATCGGCAGGAAAGTCAAGAACACCGAGGCACCGGCGGCGGAAAACATATTGCCGAAGTTCGATGAGGTGGCCATCAAGACGTATTTCATCGTGTTGGCAAAGATGCGGCGGCCTTCCATAACGCCTTCGGCAAGAACCCCGAGATCCTTGTCGAGCAGCACGACGTCGGCGGCGTCCTTGGCGACATCAGTGCCCGAGTCAACAGAGATCCCGACGTCAGCGTGATGGAGAGCGACGGCGTCGTTCACGCCGTCTCCGAGAAAAGCCACATCCTTGCCTGCATGGCGGGCGGCCTTGATGATCCGCGACTTCTGGTCAGGGCCGATGCGGGCGAAGACCGTCGTGGTCAAAATGGCAGCCTCGAGGTGCTCGTCGTCGAGCGCCTCGACCTCGGCGCCGTTGAGCACACCTGCGCACTCGACCCCGATATCCGAGCACACCTTTGCCGCCACGAGCCCGTTGTCGCCCGTGATGATCTTGACCTCCACCCCGAGCTCTCGGAGCCTGGCGATGGCTGGACCCGCGTCAGCCTTTGGGCGGTCTGCGAAGGTGAGGAACCCGACGAGGCTCAGCCCCTGCTCGCTGGCGACGCTGAGAGCCTCGACGTCTTCGTCGGGCCGAGTGGCCACCGCCACGACCCGCGCCCCCTCTGAGAACAACGTCTCCAACGCCTTGCGGGCAGTGTCGGTGACATCTAGGCACCGCTCCAGCACCACTTCGGGCGCCCCCTTGGTAACTAGGAGGGGCTTTCCGTTCTCGTCTTTGACGAGAACCGAGCAGAGCTGGCGCTCATGGTCGAAGGGGAGCACTCCCAATCTCTCATAGCGGGCGCACGAGGTGACCACCGATCCGCCCCGGGCGGCCGCAGGTGCGGACCAGAGAGCCTGGTCGAGGGCGTTCCCACCGACGCAGCCATCGTCGGTGACGGTGGCCTCGTTGCACACCAGCCCGAGCAGCAGCGGTAGGTCACTCTCGCTCCCACCTGCGTCGAGGCCACGCTGGAAGGTGATGGCGCCTTCTGTCAAGGTGCCTGTCTTGTCGGTGAACAGGATCTCAATATTGCCAAGGTCCTCGATTGCAACGAGGCGCTTGACGAGCACTTTCTTGGCGGCCAAGGCCTTTGAGCCTGCGGAGAGGCTAACGGTCACTATCGCCGGCATCATCTCGGGGGCGATGCCGATGGCGATCGCGAGTGAGAAGAGGAGAGCTTCGATAACCGGGCGAGCCAGAGCCACATTGACGATGAAGATGAACACCGTAAGCGCACCAGCTACGGTGAACAAAAAGCGCGAGAAGCGGGACAAGCCCACCTCGAAGGCGGTCTGGGTCTGTCTCTCGGACAGGCCGGCCGCGATCTTGCCGAAGGCGGTACGAGTGCCGGTGTCGACGACAACGCCGAGGCCTGAGCCCTGGTGCACTATCGTCCCCATGAACGCGCATCCGGGCTGGTCGAGCGACTCGTGGTCGGCAGCGGCTGGCAATGATTTGGCGACCGGCATCGACTCGCCGGTAAGCACGCCCTCGTCGCACTCGAGCTGGTCGACTGCCAGCAGACGAAGGTCCGCAGGCACGAGAGTGCCGACGCGAAGTGACACGATGTCGCCCGGCACGAGGCCCGCTACCGGCACACGGGTCGCCTTGTTGTCCCGCAGGACCTCGGCCTCCTGGCGGATCTTGTTGCGGAGCGAGGCCATGGCGGACTCCGCCCGGAACTCGTTTAGGAAGCCGAGGCCCACGCTGAGAGCGACGATTACGGCGATGATGACCGCATTGCTCCCGCCCCCTGTCAACCCAGAGACCAGCGCCGCCGCTATAAGAAGGATGAGGATCGGGTTCCGCAGCTGACGGAACAACACGACGCTGGCGCGGACCTGGTGGGTACCGAGGGCATTCGGCCCGAACTGGCGCAGGCGCGCCGCGGCCTCGTCCGATGAGATGCCGTCGCGGCTAGTGCGCAAGCGCAAAAGCACGTCCTCGGGCGAGAGCCCGGCAGCGTCCGGCAGGTCCAACTCCCCGAGCGGAGCAAGCGCGTCGACGGCTATGGAGACCAGCTTTCACCGTGGGCGATCAGATTCGCAAACTTGGACAGCGTTCGGAGCAGGGATATGAGCATTGCTTGAGCGAGGACCTCGGAGTGCCCGGTGGAGGACAAGACTGGCGATGCGAGAGCGAGCAGCGGATCATTGCCCCCGGGCTGCGCGCACCTCGATGGTGAGACGAGCGAGAGCTTCGGTGAGCACCGGAGTGGGCGCAGCAGGGGACCGCAAGCGACGCGCCGGCCCAGGGAGGTCGGCGAGGTCGGCCTCGAAACGGGCCCGTGCCTCGATGAGGGCCCGCACGGGATCACCCGGGTGCAGTCTTCTCCCTTGGCTCATCACGATCTCGAGAAGCGGTTCGGTGCCCGAGGGGGTCGGCTCGCCGTAAAGGCCAACCTGGTCGACAAGCCAATCAGCGCGGAAAACCTGTTTGGCTCCGGGATAGGTCGCCTTTCCTTCCGACAACTTGGCCACCGGCCGGCCGTCGTAGGAGACGAGCTTGTACGAGGTGTCGAGGAAAGGCGCGTCGGCAGACACGCCGAGTCGGGTACCGACGCCGATGGCATCTACCGGCGCCCCCTCCGCCACAAGGGCTGCGATGTCATGCTCGTCCAGGCCCCCCGAGACGAATATGCGCACCTCGCGATGGCCGGTGTCGTCGAGCGTCCGGCGCGTCTGGCGGGCCAGCGCGACGAGGTCACCGCTGTCGAGGCGGACTCCCAGACCGTCGCGCAGGCCGAGCTCGTCGATGACTTCGACGGCGTGGGCGACACCTGAGGCCGTGTCGTAGGTGTCGACGAGGAACGTGCTCCGCTCGGGCAGGTCCTCAGCAAAAGCACGGAAGGCGGCGACCTCAGTCGGGAATGCCTCGACATAGCTGTGAGCCATCGTGCCCGCCGGCCGCAGGCCGTAGCGCTTGGTTGCTATGACGTTGCTCGTGGCCGAGAACCCGACCAGGGCAGCGACCCTGGCAGCGGCGATGCCTGCTTCGAAGCCCTGCGTGCGGCGAAAGCCGAACTCCACCAGCTCTACCTGGTCGTTGGCGGCCAACCTGCACCGAGCCGCCTTGGAAGCGAGCGTTGTCTGGAAGGTCATCTGGTTGAGCAAGATCGTCTCGACGAGCTGGGCCTCTGCGATGGGTGCTGTCACTTCGAGCAGCGGTTCGTCGGCGAAGACGATTCTTCCTTCAGGGATCGCCCTGACTTCGCCGGTAAAGCGCAGGCCGCAAAACGCGTCGAGCGACGCTTCATCGAAGCCCAGTGTGGCGAGATAAGCCAGATCGCTCTCCTCAAAGGAGAAGTCCTCGAGGATCTCAAGGCAGGTCTCTATGCCGCTAGTTACAAGAAAGCCGCGCTCGGGAGGGAGCCGGCGGACAGAGAGACTGAAGGTAGCTGGTGCCTTCATCTCGCGACGTAGGTAGCTTGCCGCCATGTTCAGCTCGTAGAGATCTGTCAACAACGCCCCGCCCATCAACACTCCTTCTGCTCGAGAGCTCTCAATCCCAGTCTCAAGTTGGCTTTTCTCGACCGTAGCGGAAGGATCTGGGGACATGCCGGCCTTAGGACTTATCGTTCGCGCCATTCTTTCCCGATGAGAGAGGCGATCTCGTGGTAAAAGTTCCAAACCGTTCTGGCACTTGGCCTCCGGGCACCAACCTCATTGAGCTGTTCAACCTTGCCGAGAATCACTCGGACCATCTTCGAACGGCGCGGTCAGGCTGTCTTTGTGCAGGGTCCGTGGTGTGAGTAGGGCGAGCTGACCGGAGTCTCGGCGCCGAGGTACATCTGTTGCAGGTGCTCACCGACGATCCGGGCGAGCTCGACTCGGGAGTTGATCCCAAGCTTGCGGAAGATCTGGCGCAAGTGGGAGTCGACCGTGTGCGCCGACAGATAGACACGACGTCCCACCTCGCGGTTGGACAATCCGCACGCCACAATCTCGGCAATCGTCCGTTCGGCATCGGTCAAGGCTGTCCAACCCGTCATGGCGGGGCAGGCCGATGCAGCAGGTGCGACTCTACGCGGGCCGGGCGAAAGATTCGCCAGCTGCACAAGAGCCCCGACGGTCACATCGTCTGCGACGATGGCCCGGTAGCTAGCGAAGCCGCTCAGCCCGCAACTTAGTGTGAACCTTCCACTCGCCCTCCTGCTAGCCGCGAGAAGGGAGCGGGCCTGTGCCCAAAGGCGAGGTCGGTCTGAGGGCAGTAACAGCTCCGCGGCAGAAAGGTTTGTAATCATGAGGCTGTCGCTTAAGGCGATGATCGGCCCTCGTGTCCGCCTTCTCAAGCGCACAAAGGCATCGAACACGAGCTGGTCGACGGCCACCGAGCCAGTCTGTGAACCAATCTGTCTGCCTCGCGCAGTGCCGTTAACCGATGGATGTTCAGCGCGACATTCGCCGAGCTCAATGCCCTCGGTGCGTTCGCGTAGGCTGCGAAGGTTCCCGTATGGTTTTGACTGCTGAGCGTTGCCACCCGGCTCGTCGGGTAGGTCGACCTCCAAGAGCCGTTCGACAGCCCCAAGGACGGCCGGGAAGTCGGGCATCGCAGTTTCTTTGTCGCAAGACATGCAAAGTGTCATCTGGTCTCCTCTTCTGGCCGCTCCAGGCGCTTGTCGCCCGGGTGGGCGGCGCGCCGGCGCTCCAGCCGAGCCAGCTCGGGGGAGCTGAGCTTCGAGACCAGGCGTCCGTTCGCGCTCACATGTACATAGGACCATGATGACGGTCCGCGGTC
>JBEKVJ010000142.1:0-6097 GCA_049514105.1 Acidimicrobiales bacterium | reverse complement strand
GCGTGCATGAATACATATGTCCAGGTCAGGAACTTATAGGCCGGAGGTCGAGCAGGTCAGAGGGCTCATCTTCCAGCCTTCCAAGCTGGTCATGCCGGTTCGATCCCGGTCGCCCGCTCCACCTGCATCGTTGGTCGCCATGATCACAAACTGGCTCCGCGCGGTGTGCGACTCCCGGTCGATGCTTTCCATCGTGGCTCTGCTGCACAACATAAGGACGCGGTTCCGGTGCTGAACGACATGACTCTCAGGTCGCGAAACGAACCGACCAAACTCGAAGGCCTAAGGGGCCGTTCCCTCGCCTCGAGGAGACCCCCAGCCGCTGGGGGACCCACATGCCGCTCGTTTCGCCGAGCAGGCCGCTTTGGCGGGCCACCGGTACCCTCGACAGCTGCCGGTCGCAATCGGCCGCGGGCGAGCCCGCGGGCACCAAAGAAAGGCGGTGGTCCAGGCGACAAAGTTCCGGGCCACTTCTTTTCCGTCCAGAAGTGCTTTCGGCCGGCTGTCGGGACGCCAGGGAGTCCCTGTTGGCCAACGTAGGATTCAGCTAATGAAACTCAATGGAGACTCCGCTGAGGCGCAGGCACTGGCCGATGACTTTCACAAGCTCGTTGTCGAGGTAGCAAAGCTCCCCAGAATTGGGCCTGTCGATCTGGAGGGCGGCTCGGTCGGGCAAGTTCTCGACAAGCTGCGTAGCGACCTTGAGCGAGCAGTCACCGACGAGGCCTTCTCAGTGTTCGCTCTCGGTGCGGCCGCGCTCTGCATCCGCCTTGGCTATTTGGTCGTCGAGGCCGAGACCGGGGAGTACCACGACATCCAGCCGGTCGAGGTTGCGGAGAGACTGACAAGTGTGAACGTCAAGTTCGACGCCGACTGGGGTCGGTACAAGGCCATCTAGGGACATCTGACGCGCCCGGCCCGAGCACCAAGACGCAGCGACGTCGCCTCGGGGAGAGGTTTCTCTGGCGCGATGAGCCAGAGCAAAGTGTCGTTCCGAGTGCCAATATCGCGCGCTGGCGAAGTGGCTCTGTCACGACCGGCACGCTCGTCTCGGTGGTCACCCTCTTAGCCACAAGCGGGGCGGCGGGACCGAAGAGCTTCGCCATCGGTCCTCGCTTTGGCGACCGATGAGTTGCATCGCAGCTTGGCATGATCTTGGGCATGGTCGAGATGGCGATCGAACAGTTCGAAGCCTTGGTGGCCGACGCTCTGGACGGAATCCCTCCCGAGCTCGGAAAGGAAATGGAGAACGTGGCGGTGCTGGTCGATGACCACAGCCCTCCGGGGCGCCTATTCGGCCTCTACCAGGGAGTGCCACTCACAAGCCGAGGAGCCCACTATTCGGCTACCACGCCGGACCGCATCACGATCTTCATGGCGACAATCTGCCGTGCGTGCCAGAGCACCCAAGAGGTTGTCGAGCTGGTACGCCGTGTCGTGATTCACGAGGTTGGTCATCACTTCGGCATCGATGACGACCGGTTGGAGGAACTTGGCTGGTGAGCACTGCCTACAGGACCTCGAAGTTGGCCCGCGAAGCTGCAACCTGTCGCTCAGGCACCGACAGCGTCGAACGGACCCGACCGAACATTGGCGCCAAGTCGACCGATCGGCTGGAGCTCCGCCCTGACGGCGCTGTGCGGGATCGAGGCTGGCTCGGTATGGTTGCGACAGCGGGCACCCGCCGCGAGACCTATTAACCCTGTTCGGCGGTTGAGGGTGCCGGCGAGGAGGTCACATGTCCAAGTACCTCGTTCAAGTCGGCTACACCGCGGAGGCCTGGGCTGCGATGAGCCGTGGACCGCAGGGCGTGATGGAGCGGGTGCAGGCGTCGGCGGAGGCCCTCGGCGGGTCAATCGAGAGCCTTTTCTTCTGCTTCGGTGATTACGACCTCGTCGGCGTTGTAGAGTTCCCGGACCATCGTGGCGTTGCATCGTGGTCTATGGCCGTCAGCGGCGGGGGGGATGTTCGTGCCTTCAAGACCACGACCCTGCTGTCGGTAGAAGAGGGTCTGCAGGCCCTCGGCCGAGCGTCGCACGTGACCCACGCCCAGCGGTCATCGGCGACCTAGGCTGACCCAACTACTTAGCGCGAACACGCTGCCAGCCCTTGTGCGCGCTGGCGGAAGCCGTGGCCGTCGCAACACTTGTCGGAGAAGACCGGACCGCCAGCTGAGCTACTCGTGGCGAAACTCACCTGCCAGGACGCGGGTTGTGCACGTCCTTTGACCCCGTCACGACGAGACGGAACAGCCCGTAGGCAAGAGCCGACAAGACACCAAGTGTGATCAGCAGCGAAGCCGTGCTCGTGAGCACCATGAATACAGCCAGTGCCAGGAGGAAAATGGCACCGATGGTGACCCACAGACAGCTCTTCAACGTGATAACCGCGACCAGTCGCCTTGGAGTTTCGTTCGTCAGCCAGCTTAGGGAACCTCATCGCCCGATCGTCCGCCGTCGTTCGGTCGAGCTCGTCGCGCCCGCTCGTCACCCAAGGGCGATTCAGGCCCGATACGACTACATTGTCCTCAGACCTTTCGAATAGGCCAGGAGCTGGTCGAATGCGCGTCTTGTTCATCGGCGGTACCGGCCTGATCAGCACGGCCTGCTCCGCCGCTAGCTTGTCAGCCGGCCACGAGCTGTGGCTGTTGAACCGTGGCCAGTCCAAGCTCCCGACACTTGTGGGCCCCGATCGCGTGCTGAGAGCCGACGCCGCCGACGAGCAGCAGCTGAGAGCGGTGCTCGACGGGCACGAGTTCGACGTAGTGGTCCAGTGGGTCGGTTACCTGCCCCACCACGTTGCACAGGACATCGTCGTCTTCGCTGGTGCCGGCCAGTACGTGTTCATCAGCTCGGCTTCGATATACGAAAAGCCTCCGTCGCACTGGATGATCACCGAGTCGACACCCACGGTGAACCCGTTTTGGCAGTACTCACGCGACAAGATCGCCTGCGAGGGGCTGCTGCGGCGCGCGCACCGAGAAAGGGGTTTCCCGGCCACCATCGTCAGACCGTCTTTGACCTACGGGCTCTCGCAGATCCCCGTCGCCGTCAACAGCTGGCAGAAGCCGTACACCGTCATCGACCGGATGCGGCGAGGAGCCAAAATCATCGTTCCCGGTGACGGGACGAGCATTTGGACGATCACACACAACAGCGATTTCGCCAAAGGCTTGATCGGGTTGTTCGGTCATCCAGGTGCGATCGGGGAGGCCTTTCACATAACTTCCGACGAGAGCCTCACCTGGAACCAGATACACGCGATCGTCGGTAGGGCCGCCGACGTCGAGCCGGACATCTTGCACGTCCCGACTGACGGGATCGTCGCCGCTGATCCTGATGAACTAGGAAGCCTATGGGGGGACAAGTCACACAGCGCCGTTTTCGATAACTCGAAACTTCGCGCTCTCGTGCCTGACTTCGCGTGCACGGTCCCGTTCTCGGTCGGGGCCCAGGAGTCTGTTGCCTGGTTCGACGAGGACCCGAGTCGCCGGGAGATCGACCACCAGGCCAACGAGCGGTGGGACCGCATCGCGCGCGTGTACGAAGACGCCCTCGATCAAGCCGCGGCAACGCGCCGGTGAATCGAGGGCACTCGGGGGCACTCGCAAGGACGCCGCGCTCGGGCGCGTGGGGGATAATGCCCCGATGAGTGATCGCAACGTCCTCGGCGGCGAGCTCGAGCCATGCAGC
Source organism: Acidimicrobiales bacterium (assembly GCA_049514105.1). GTDB lineage: Bacteria > Actinomycetota > Acidimicrobiia > Acidimicrobiales > Bog-793 > Fen-455. The sequence goes on along the minus strand of JBEKVJ010000142.1, from coordinate 2,405 downwards.
ACGGACCCTCTCACCGGCTTCTACCGCGACGGGTGCTGCCGGACGGGGAGCGATGACCTAGGCAGTCACACGATCTGCGCGGTCGTCACGTCCGAGTTCCTCGAGCACCAGCGCTCCATCGGCAACGATCTCAGCACCCCCATGCCCCAGTACCGCTTTCCCGGGCTTGTGCCGGGCGACCGCTGGTGTGTGACGGCAGCGAACTGGTTGCGTTCCCACCGCGACGGAGCCGCCGCCTACGTCGTGCTCGCCTCGACCCATGAGCGCGCCCTTGAGATCGTGCCCCTAGCCGCTCTGCAAGAGCATGCCGTCGACGTGCCGCCGGACCCGGGCGGTCTCGAAGCCTGAGCACCCTGGTGCTCCTCAGCGATGTGGCCCTGATCGGTTGAAACTCTCCTTCTCGTCATGGCCACTTCACTGGGAACCTTGCACCGATCAGGTTGGCGATGACGGAGCTCGGTCGAGCGACCCAGGAGAACGACGCGAACCCAGGCTGTAGAAATGCCTTGAAATGTAGGATCTCCGCATGGATCTCCGGGTATTCACCGAGCCCCAACAAGGCGCCAGCTTCTCCCGCCTACTTGCCGTCGCCCAACGCTCCGAGCAGCTTGGCTTCAGCGGGTTCTTCCGATCGGACCACTACCTATACATCGGAGAGGGCGCCCCGCGCCCGGATGTGACCGATGCGTGGACGACACTGGCGGCCCTCGCCGTGCGAACGAGCAAGATCCGACTCGGGACATTGATGAGCTCGGCCACCTTCCGGCTGCCCGGGCCGCTTGCAGTCTCGATTGCCCAGGTGGACGCCATGAGCGGCGGGCGTTTGGAGGTCGGGATCGGGGCCGGGTGGTACGAGAGGGAACACCGTGCTCTCGCGATCCCCTTCCCGAGTGTCCAAGACCGCTTCGACCGCCTCGAAGAACAGCTCGAGATCCTCCACGGACTCTGGGCCAGCGCGCAAGGCGAGCGCTTCGACTACGAGGGGCGGCACTACCGGATCGAGGACTGCCCCGTGGTCTTCCAGCCGGTCCAGCAACCGCACCCACCTGTCATTCTCGGGGGCTACGGTCACAAGCGCACGCCGGCTCTGGCCGCTCGGTTCGCGACTGAGTTCAACATGCCGGGCCCCGGGATCGGACAAGTGGTAGAGCAGTTCGCCAGAGTCGACCGGGCGTGCCTTGAGATCGGACGCGATCCGGCCTCGTTGACGAGGTCGGTCTGGCTGACGGTCTGCATCGGCCGGGACGAGGCAGAGTTCAGGAAAAGGGCCGCCGCAATCGGGCGCGATCCGGCGGCGCTCAGACAAGGCGCGATTGCGGGGATCCCCGCGGAGGCGACAGATTCGCTCGAGCGCTACCGGGAAGTCGGGGTCAGCAGGGTTTACCTGCAATTCCTTGACTTGGAAGATGCCGACCACCTCGAGCTAGCGGCCGAGGTGTTCGAAGTAGGGGGCTGAGCCGGGCGACGAGAATGCCAGGTGGTGGTCGCGGCCAACGTGCCGTCTGGCGCCGCCCGGCGTCGCGAAAGCCGCGCGGCCTCTTATCGCAATAGCCCTCTCGGATGAACTCGGCATCGAGGCGAGACCGAGGCAAACCTTGTCTGGCTCACACTTTCAAGCTCTCCAGATCCCGATCGTCTGCACGCGAGCCAGAGGCTCGAGTGGGCCTCTACGGCCGTTTTGCCTCTACAGCCGTTTTGTCGGTGAGTGGGCTCGAGCCAAATCGCGCCACGTCGCACAACTGTCAGCCTTCGCTCCAAAGGCGCGCTCGGCCGGCGCTCTCGGCACTCTGTGCGACAGCCCGTGTTGCGCGCTCGAGGCGCTCGTCTTCGGGTGAGGACTTCAGATTGATCATCACGAGACCCGCGGCGGCGCGACAGGCTGCTTCGGCCAACAGGGCGGCTGTCACAGCATCGCCGAGGAGGTTCGGGTTGCCGTCTTCGGCGAGTCGCGCAGCAAGGACCGCCACAGCGGCGCCGGTCTCGGCTATCTCAAGAGGGACCTGGGCCGCCCTGGAAAGTGCTCCGAGCACGCGCCGCCGCCGCGCTAGAGGATCGCCCTCGCGCGGCGAGCGGAGCTCCCTCACGAACAGGCCATAGGCCTCGGCGTCGGCTTGGGCGAGAACTGCGGCCCGGTCTCTTAGCGACTCGGCGTCGGCGACGATCTGTTGTGCCTCGGTCAAGTGCACCTGCGACAGCCGCGCCGCCATAACACACAGCCCCGCGGCTAGCCCGACCGCGATGGCAGCGACCGACCCGCCCGCCGGTGCCGGCTCGTCGGCGGAGACGAGCTCGAGGAAGCTGGCGAGCGACGACTCGAGATAGAACCGCTGGCTAGCTGAGCCCGACAATCTCGCCGTTCTCGTCGAGGTCGATGATCTCAGCTGCCGGGTGTGTCGACAGGCCGG
>JBEKVJ010000141.1:0-6110 GCA_049514105.1 Acidimicrobiales bacterium | reverse complement strand
GTTGTCGCCGCCGACGCGATGCTTGCGACCGCTAGCGAGTTCGAGCCACTGTTACAGGCCGTGGCGAGAGTAGCGACGGCGGCAAGCAAAACCGCGGGGAGACCTGTTTTTCCCATTCTCGCTCGTCTCACCTGGTGGGTATCTACGCCGTTCATCTGACACACATTGTCCAACACCTCAGATAACAGGCGCTTAACAGCCCCAACAAGCGGCTGTAATAACAACTGTCGGCTGGCTTCCGACCCTAACGCAGAACGAGCCCGACCACAGCCGGGGGCGCCTGTTTTCACCAGGCGAATCTGGCGTCGTCGCAAAACGCTGAGCCCGCAGTCGCACGTCGTTCGCTGTGAAACATGAGGATCCCCCTGTCGTGGCCAGGGCGATAGCGCCAAGCTTGAGCACCGTAGTCATCATGACATCAGTCCCGGGTCTGGCGATCGCGGTGCCGTGTCGCTCGCCCTGTTGTTGACATGCAAGCCACTCGCGGAGCCGGTCGCGATGTTCACCGTGGTATTCGGCGTAATTGGAATGAGCGCGGGCATGGCAGCGCCCGGAAACGGCGCACTGTATCTTGCTTTACGTGCTCACCGTCGCTCAGGAGCCAGGACCACCCGAGTCAGCACAACGAGGGCGAACCCGATTCGGAACAATGAGGCTCAAGTACGGCTTCGCGTATCAGCGCCCTGACGATCTGGGCCTTAAAGGCGTTCTTTGGCGCGGGGCAAGCGGTCCGGACGGCGACTACGCCAGCTGCCTCCGCGGTCTCGGTGCTCGGTTCTCGCCCAATCAGATAACGCTCCACGTCTGCCGCCCGCAGGGGAACGGGAGCCACCGCGCCCAACACAACTGCGGCCTTCTGAATCTTGTTGTCATGCAGGGACAGGACGCTTGCCAGACTGACGATGGCGAAGTCGATCGAATGCCGAAGCCGAAATTTGCGGTAACACTGGATGCTTGCCTCTGGCGGAAGAGGGATCTCGATCTCAGTTACTAACTCATCGGAATCGAGCACGGTAGTGCTTGCAATTCCCACGGCGAAAAACAGTTCTGCGTCGATCACTCGCTTCGTGGTCCGGACCCGCGCGTCAAGCGCAACTAGAGCGGGCGCAAGGTCCGAAACATTCACGGCTACACAGGCGCAATTGAGGCAACGGTCAACCTCCGCCTCAACAGAGGCAAGGTCAAGAGCGCTCACGTCTTCGTTCTCGATAGTGCGTTCTGAGGGTGCGACGCTCACCATCTGTGCTCGTGAACTTACGGAAAGCGCCTCCGCACGAAGCGGGATCAGCGAAGAAGGCCTGCCCTTGTCGCCGTCGTCGAGCACGGCGTCAGGTCCACCGAGGTAGCTATTGATGGCGACGGCTGCGTCTCGCCCGGCAGCAATTGCTCCGATCACAGAGGCCGGGCCGGTAACCACGTCTCCGCCAGCGAACACGCCGGGCAAGCTCGTTATGCCAGGCTCAGTCACGACGATATAAGTTCCATCCGTTCGAAGTGAGCCCTGGGCGAACCGAAGGTCAGGGACTTGGCCGATAGCAAGAAGAACAGAGTCGGCGTCGATGGAAAGCTTGGTATCGGCGTCAAATGAAGGACTGAAGCGTCCTGCGGCATCGAACACGGACGTGCACCTTACGAATTCCATGCCCGAAAGCTTGCCCCTCGTAGTCAGCACCCGTCGCGGTCCCCACGACGTCAGCAGGCCGACGCCCTCCTCGAGGGCCTGGCCGATCTCCTCAGAAGCTGCTGGCATAGCCTCGCGAGACTCTAGGCAGGCAATCGTCACTCGTTTCGCACCGAGCCGGCGGGCCGATATCGCGACGTCGATAGCTACGCCACCACCACCAATAACGAGTACTTGCTCTCCAGGAGATTGCCGAGAAGTCCGAACCCCAATCAAAAACTCAAGCCCTGACTCTAGATATTCCCCACCTGCGACCGACAGGGTCTTGTCCTGCCAGGCTCCAGTCGCGAGGAACGTACTATCAAAGTCACTCTGAAGCTCAACGAGAGTGTCTTTTTGAATATTTGCCCTTGTCACAAACTCGATCCCCATATGGCGCAGGGCGGCGATCTGCTCCTGTACCACAACTCTCGGCAGCCGATAGTCGGGTATTGAGTAGGTCAACATACCGCCAGCTTCACCCATGGCATCGAAGACAGTCACGCCGTGGCCGGCTTTGCGCAAGTAGTACGCAGCAGCGAGACCGGCGGGGCCTGAGCCGACGACTGCTACGCGTTTGGCTGTCAGGTGATGCGGTGGCTTGAAGAATGCGGGTATCTCCGCCAGCACCATGTCACCGAGACGGCGCTCAATGGCTCGTGTCGAGACGGCTTCGTCGAGCTGACTACGATTGCAGCCCATTTCGCAAAAATGAGGGCAGACGCGCCCCGTTATGGCGGGCATGGGATTGTGCTGCAGCACAAGGTGGGCCGCCGCTTGCCAATCTCCCGCACGAATGAGCTCCAGATACGCGGGAATGTCGATATGAGCCGGACAGTTATCGGTACAGGGAGGCGCAGAAGCTCGCCCTGCACCAAATATCGAGTGAAAGCGATTGTCACCCAGGAGCGCCGCACATTGAGTGCCGCCCTTGCGGAAACAATGAAAGGCGTTATCGGGAGCGCGATAGTACCAGCACCTTGGCTCTTGGCAGATGTTCCCGGCGACGGTCGCCATGTTGCGAATTTGCGGTGAGCCCACAGCGCGCGCCGCTTGTGCCAAAAGGGGCAGCCTTGACTTCACAAGCTCGTGGTCCGCAATCTCAGAAAGCGTCGTCAAAGCGCCTATCCGAATACCCGCCTCGCCCAGCGTCACGTGGTTGGCTCCGACGCCGTGCTTAATGTCGATCAGAAGTCGGGGAGGGTCTCTATGCACACGGTCTTTGAGGCTGCCGAGTAGATCGGTTCCGCCGGCGATGACACGAGCGTTCTGCCCGACTATGAGGCCGGCCGCCTCCTCAAGGGTGTCGACGGCAACGTGGTCGAATGGAGGCAGCGTCATCAGATGACTTTCCCCAGAGCCTCAAGCACTGCCGCTGGCTTTACCGGAATGCTGTCAATCCGGACACCAATAGCGTTGTAGATAGCGTTGAGGACCGCGCGCGGCGTACAGGTGACAGTTCCCTCGCCAAGACCACACGCACCGTATTCTCCCGCCCCTCGCCAGACTTCCAGCAGAATAGGATCGATTTCCGGCATGTCGGCCATGGTCGGGATCTGGTAGTCGATCCAATTGAAGTTCAAAGGAAACCCGGTACGGTCGTCGTAGATGATCTCTTCGGTAAGCGATTCACCTAATGCAATGCACTGACCGCCGATCTGTTGGGCCTCGGCACCAGACGCGTACATGACCGTCCCGCAGTCGTTCACCACTACGAGCTGAAGAACGACTACTTGTCCAGTGTCGGTGTTGACCTCCACCTCGGCAAAGGTCGCGATGAACGGAATGCCGGTACGTGTATCAAGAGGCCGTCGGCTCACAGCTACCGTAACTGGGTCAAGGCTCGATTCGTAAAGCAGTTCCTTAAGGCCTCGCTTGCGATCGGGAGAGTCCTTGCGATAAACGAAGCCCATGTCAATCTCGAGCTCGCTAGGAGCTGCATCAAGGAGGGGAGCGACACGCTCTAGCAACTTGACCTTGACCTCCCTGCTTGCGGCCGCAATAACCTCCGACTGCAAGAAGGAGACGGCACTATCAGTTTGAACACAATCCTGTGGAGAGGAGTCCGTATCCACTGTGGAGATCCAGTGAATGTCCCCAGTACTGATACCCAGGAAGCTCAAGGCTTCTGCGCAGCCCAGCACATTACAAGTGTTCGAGCCGGTCCCGGTCTCCACTGTTGGAGCATCTAGGGTGACACTACAGTCAGCGTTCACTGTAATGGTTACATGTACCTCGCCCCGCCGGATCTCCTGCCATTCAGCATGCCAGCCCGGGTGAAACGAGAACCCCACACCACGCCGCTTGAGCCCGTCGAGCAACGGCCCTGCGCCTGGCAAATGACGCGTGTCCTGCCAAGAAATTCTCCCAGCGCCGGCGCGAAGCACTGCAACAAGGCTCTTATTGGGCAGTTCCTCCCACTCGTGGCCGAAGTTCTTGCAGGCGACTTCAAGCGGGTCGATGTTCAGTGCCTCTGCGAGCCCGTCGACGAGGCGTCCAAGAATCAGGTTCAGCTGGCTGTTGCCAACGCCGCGCATCATGCAGGCGGGCATCTTGTTCGTGTAGACACCTCGCCCCTCGAAGCGCACGTGCGGGATGTGTGCAAAAGCAACCTCGGTCGCCTCGACAGGGGCGAACTTGAGCGCAAACATGCTGTGATCAGCATAAGCGCCCACATTTCCGATGGAATTGAACGACAGCGCCGTGATTGTGCCATCGTTCTTTGCGCCGATGGTTCCCTCGTAGCGCACATGCTGACGCCCGTCATGGAACGACTCTCGTCGAGAGTGTCGGAACAATACCGGTCTGCCCGTTCTTCTTGCCAGAAGCGCCGTGAAGAGAAAGAAAGGTTGGTCGCCGGTGTCGCCTCGGCCGAACTGGCCTCCTACATAAGGACTCACTACCCGGACGCTATTCAGTGGCACACCAAGCATCTCACTGATATGCATGCGCGTCTGATGTGCTTCGTATGAGTTGGACCAGACAGTGACCTGATCCTGGCGCCACTCAACAAGGCAGCACCAATTGTCTAGGCTGTTCTGTGTTGCGTTGTGGTATGTGGTCGTCGCGTCGACAACGACATCCGCCTCGGCAAAGCCCCGAGTGACATCGCCCTTGTTCACAAAGACATCAGCTCCACCAACGGTGTCCTCAGGCAGAACGTTCGTCTCCCCGGCTTCCGGATGCAGAATGGGAGCGTGCGGCGCCATTGCCGCAACTGGATCAAGGACGAAAGGCAGGATCTCCCAGTCGACCTTGAGCAGTCTCAGCGCCTCCTCTGCAATCTCCTCGCTTTCCGCGGCGACGACGGCACCGACCTCGTCGCCTACCCAGCGAGCATGCGATCCAAGCACGCGCCGGTCGCGGAAGGCTCGCCACATCATGCGTTCATACGAGAGGGTATCCACGCCATCGGTCCAGCCTGCATTTGTCGCCTTTAGGCAGGCGACGTCCGGATCCTCGAAAGTGAGAACATCGACGACACCTTCCAGCTGTGCTGCCTGACTCACCTCGAGGTGTCGGATCCGTGCATGGGGAAAGGGACTTCGCAGCACCTTCGCGTACAATATTCCCGGAGCCCGACATTTCACCATTAAGTCGGCGGCGTATTTAGCGCGTCCACTAGCCTTTTCGAAGCCATCGATGCGAGGTCGGTAGGCGCCGATGTAGCTTCGATGCACGCGGGGTACATAGCCTGGCTTCATGAGTCGCTCTCGTTGGCGAGGGTCTCCGACGCGTGGCGAACAGCCTGAGCTATTCCGGCGTAACAGCCACAACGGCAGATGTTGCCGGAGAGAGCCTCCTTGATCTCGGACATCGTAGGAGCTGGCACATGGTCCAGAAGGGCGCGAGTGGTCATCACAAAGCCTGGAGTGCAGAATCCGCACTGGAGAGCGGTGCCATAGCCGGGCTCACTTTGCTCAGCGAAGGCCTTAACAACGCAGTCGTCACTGGCCAGACCCTCGATCGTGAGGATCTCTTGACCTTGTGCCTCAACAGCGAGAACCATGCAGGAAAGGACTGCTTTGCCATTCATGATGACGGTGCAAGCGCCACAAGCTCCTTGGTCACATGGGACCTTTAGGCCTGTGAGGCCAAGGAGTTCACGGAGGAGCCATGCCAAGGTGGTCATGGGTGCTAGGCCATCTTCGAGTCGATAGATCTGGCCATTGACGAGGAGCTGGAACGCCGAGGGCAGCACGACGGCTTCCTGTGTCGTGACTGATAGTGCCATGCTCGCCCATCCCTTCGCTAGCGGAAGCGAATGACCGCTCCCTCAAACCTAGTACTCGCTATCTGGACACGCATATTTGACCTAGCCCAGACCCTTCACTAACGATCTCGACTGGGCTGGGGAAAACCGCGAAATCGCCCTCCTGGTAAGGGAAACTGTTGCTTGTCGACGGCACAGTTCCAAAACCAGGAGGGCACTTCCTTGGTGAAGCGTAAC
>JBEKVJ010000140.1:0-6146 GCA_049514105.1 Acidimicrobiales bacterium | reverse complement strand
GGGCAGCAGACACAGCTCGTCGCGCAGCATCTCGGAGGTCATTCCGATCGGCCGGTTGATGTCGTCGGTGGTGAGGCGGTGGATCGTGAGGCCGTCGATAATCCGAAGCGCCGTTTCCACATACTGCTTCTCGGGAAGAGCTGCCGCGACCTTTGCACGGAGGACTTCGCTTTTGTCAAGCACGACCTGCACCTCAGGAATGGTGCGCACGGACGGATCATCCACGAGTCGGGCCCGATAGCTGTCCGCGCATACGAGCCCGGGTGCATCGGCTGGTACGTCGAGGTCGCGGAGCTGAGCAACCTCGCGCTCGATCGTGCGCAGCACCTCGCGCTTTTCGATCATGCGCATGTCGTTGAAGGTGCGCAGATAGTCCGGATGGACGGGAAATAGAGCGACGAACTCGCCCATGCGCTCGGCCATCCCCTCGTACAGCGGGGTGAACGGCTGGAGGTGATCGGTGATCTTCGCCCGCTGCGTCGCGTCCTTCTTCAGGAGACGCTGTTCGACGACGAAGGCAACGTCTTCCTTGGCAATGCGCACTTGTTCGAAGCGGTCGCGGACGCGACGGATCGTGTCCGCGACCCCGGCAAAGCGAGGGTTGTCGAAGATCGCCTCCTGCACGCCGGAAATGAAGCGGAAACGGGTTGAGCGACAGATCTCGCCAATCTCGCGCAGGAAGATGAGGTCTTGAATCAGCTCGGCATCACGCCGTCCCTTCAGGTACTCGAGCATCTCGTCGAGGACAAAGAGCAGCCCGTGTTCTGGATAAACGGCTTCAAAGGCCGCCATCATGTCAGTGAGGGCGTCCTTGCTGTTCGTGACGGTCTGCCAGTCTGGGAACGAGAACTCGACTCCCATCCCTGTCAGACCGCGCTCGACTTCCTTGGCCACGATGTCGCGGAGCGACAATGGGGTGGCCCCGATGTCAAACCGGATCACCTTGAATCTGCCCGCGATGGCTTTGGCCGCGTCGGCGACTTTGGGATGGGTCAGCCGTTCGGCGAGAGCAGCATGCTCCGCCACGCCTGCAACGACCGACATCAGGTGTGTCTTGCCGGTGCCGTAGGTCGCAACGGTCAATATCCCCTTCTGGTCCCCCGGCTTCTCGTAAAGCAGGTTTGGGATGATCACGTCGGTGAGCTGGCTCGCCATGCGGTTTGAGATAACGAACGTCTCGACGTCGCGGCGGGCTGCTTCGAACGTATTGGACTCGCGGATCTGCTTGACGGTCTCGAGCGGCTCGGCGGGCTGGATCAGTTCGGCGTACCTCACTGGGCGATCCTCTCGATCTCGTAGGGCACCTCATCGGGGAACCGAGTGGTGCGGGGGCGCAGCACTACAACATCAGTGAGACGTGAGTCGTGGTAGTCGGGGCGGCCCGGGGTGCTGTAGCGGGCGCGGTTGTCAGTGATATCACCGGGCCATACGGCGATGACGGCGTGGTGCCGGGCGATGCCGGCGAGGAGGGGAAGCAGCGGAATGCCGAGCTCCGGCCAGAGGAAAACGTCGAGATCTGTCAGGATTGTCGCCGACACGCAGACAGCCTCGACGTCCGTGGCGGTGGGCGGATGATCGCGTGCGGCGAGCACCGCGCCGACGCGAGCGACGTGGAGCTCAAGATCGCTGGAGAGTCGATCGACGAGCCGGTCTGCAGCGGAAGCCTCGCCGGCGATGAGTGCCAACCGGCCGCGACCCACTTTCAGCTCGCCGAGTAGCTGTTGCCCGGCCTTAGGCCAGGTCGCTTCATCCGCAACCACCACCGACCCACAGTAGGAGCGGATCTCGACAGTTGCTGTGAAGCTCACTTCTCACTTCCTGCACGCTTACGAAAGTGATCGGCCACGGCCTGCGCAGCCAGGCAATTCGCGCCGGAGCACGTGCACTTGGCGTCATCAGCGCGTCCGTCGGTCAAATGGCCTCGGACCCGCTTCCGTTCGGCCCACGAGGCGAGCTCTTCGCTCGAGAATGTCGTCATGCGTGCTCCTGCCATTCCACGCCGTCGTCGTCGTGGTCATCATCATCATCATCATCGTCGTCGTCTGGCTCCGCGTCTTCCCAGCTGGTAGGCGACGATGAGGTGTTGACGCCGTGTCGTGTTACGTGGGTCGCCTTCCAGACCGGTACCAGCTGCAAGAGCTTCATGAGATCTTCAAGCCAAGCGTCAGCGTGCAGAGGATCGACGCCTTCGGTGTTAATAAGTGGGCGGCCGTCAATACCTTCAACGGCGCCGAGTCGGCGAACAGCTCGGTCGACGGCGTCCATGGCGTCGCCCATCTTCGCCAAGGCCTCCAGGTACTTTTCGTGGGCGGTCTCGGGCGCGGCGGGGGCGACGGGCCGGCCCGGTGGAGGGAACGTCCGTCGCAGCCAGCTGTCCGTGACTACCTGGTCGCCCTCACCGGCGTCGAGAGTGATGAGGGTACCGGTGGTGCAAACCGCACGGATTGGTCTGTCAGCCGCTTGGTCTTCGATGGCCTGGCCAAGCTGACGGACACCCCACTCCGATGTCCGCATGCGCTCGATGACTCCACCAGGGGATCGGCGGTCAGGCTGGTCGTTGTTCGTGCTGCCGCGGTCGGGGAACAACTGTCGGCTCACTACGAGTGGGTAAGTGGCCCGGGCCGCGAGCTCGAGGCTTGCAGCGCCATTGTCCTCGCCGCGATCCAGCTCAGCCAAGGCAGAAGCAACAACCTCGCTGGTCGGGCGGTAGGTTGCCCGCCACGGCTGCGAGGCCAAGGAATCAGAGAAGCCAGTCTGTAATCCGCGGTAGATGTCGGAGACCTTCTGGCCCTCCTCTGCGCCACCAACCGCGCGAAGAATCAAGGCCGCCGCGACCTCCAGCTTGAACTTGTTGGTGATCCGTTGCTTGGTGGTCTGCCCGGTGATGGCGACACGAATGGTTTGGTAGGTCGAGGGGTCGGTGTCGGTAAGTAGCCGCACAATGCGGGCGGCACGGATTGCCGGGTCGGCGGAGAAGCCCTTCTCTACGGCCTCCTCAGGAGTGAAGGCGCCAAGCAGCCATAGCTCCTCATCGGGCGTCAGAAGACCTTGGGTGCTCAGCGCCTCGAGGACCGTGTCAGCGATTGATCCCATCTTCGCTGCCTCGTTCCAGGGCTTTGGCGGTTCAACGTGGCGCAGTGCGACCAGTGAACGCACGGCCGTGGCGAAGGTTGCCGTTGAGCCGGGATGGGGCTCGAAACCGACGAGTAGCAGTGCCGGAATTGTCTCGCACCGCAACGCTTCGGCCTGCTCCACGCTCGGTCCACTCGCTACTGCGTCGTTGAGCGACTTGATGATCGAGCGCAAAGCGCGGTCGTCGCGAGCGTAGGGTACGTCGGCCGAGCGGATGTCGAGGATGTCGTGGCACGCGGTAAGCCGGCTGCTGCCCTCCGAGGTCACAGGCACGGTCACCGGCAGTGAACCGTCCCCGTGTACAAGGGTGACCGCCGCCAGCCATACCTCAGTCATTACGCCCTGGTTTCGGATAGACATACGCCAGTCGTTATCCTTGAGGATGTACTTCTTTGCGATCACCGACGACCAGGTAAGGTGCTCGCGGCTCTCAACGGTTAGGCGTAGCTCAGGCCTACCATCGATTTCGGGTGCGGACTCAGCGATGGGCCGGAAGTGCGCCTCTTCGGTCGAACCTGGCCGTACGGCAATCGGGTGCTGGCGCGCCGGTCCCACCCGCGGGTTACGGGGATTGGGCATAACCCGGCGCGTCCACACACGAGTGCGAAGCCCGTAGAGTGTGCCGCCCGGGACGTAGAGCGGCTCGGGGTTCTCGGCCGCCTTGCGCACCTCGGAAGGGTCGACCACCGCGGAGGAGAACGCCTCCGCTGCCTCCGGCGAGAGGTTGAATTGCTCCTGAAGACGCTCGGCCGCCCGCCTTGTGGCGGGCGCGAGGGCGGGCGGGTCGAGGAGCTCCACCGGCCGGGGGAGGAGGGTCTCATCAAGAGTTCTTGCCATGTTCGTAGGCTCCTTGCTTATGCCGCGCTGGCGGCCAGGTAGCGATAAACGGTGCGCTCGGTGCAGCCAAGCTCTGCGGCGATAGCGGACACTGTGAGCCGCTGGGCGCGCAGATGTCGGGCGATAGCAGCTGGATTGCGCAGGTCGACCTCGACAGGCTGACGTGCGGGCAAATCGAAGGTACCCCAGAGCAGGTCGCGTTCGTTGGGGCCAACTCCGCCCCACCACCCGAAGCGGCAGCCATCGAGCGCCTCGTGAACCAGGGCGCTTGCAAGACACTCCGTGGCGACCGGACAGACCGCGCAGCAGGCCAGCGCCTCGGCAGACGGCACATCATCGTCTTCTGGAAAGTAGGGGTTATCGCCAGTCGGCAAGGTGATACAGACCGCGCGGTTAGCCCACGCGTGTCTTGTGGTGGCCGGGTCCTGGATCAGGGCGACAAGGTAAGTCTTGTCGACGAAGGGAATCGTCCTCATCTCGCTCCTCTCGAGCTGTATGCCAGTTATGGACTGGGGAGCTCGGGGCGAGGTGCCCTTCACGATCCCCCTCCCGCTTGTCCAAGGCATGCCTTGGCGCTTCGGAAGGCGGCAACAGATTTCGGCGGTCGCCCCCGAAGGCGTACCGGCCACAATGGCCAGCGTTGCCACCCTCGGAACCTAGGCTCCGAGGTAGGGCGATCACGTCAGTCCGTGTCGCAGGAAAAAGGGTACCACCAAGGTTGTCAGGGTCCGCGCGACGGAGGACGACTGGTGACGGCGATGTCATCTGCTCCCGAAAAAGCGCTAGCGGGGCCCAAGCGTGTTCATCGCTAGGCGATGGCCATGGAGACGGCGGCGGCATTGCTCCTCGGAACGTCGATCCATCGGTCGCGTGTCTCAAGTTCCATCTCATCTAGACCTGCGGTGCGATCAGACGTCCATTTAGGTCGCTGCAGTGGACGAGCTGCTCGGTCGCGGTGTCCGGTTCCATGCCACGAGATCGTCCGATCGCATCATGTACTTCGCGCGTCGCCTCGCACACCGTGGCTGCACCCTCACATGTAGAACCGATATGCGGGATGGGGCGTCCGATCTGGCGGGACCTCAGACATGATCGCGCCAACTTCCTTTGCGAATCGAAGGGTGATCGGGAATGATGCCGTTGCGGCCGCGGAATTCCAGTTCATCTTCGTGAGGGCGAGGATCTCCGTTGCCGCGACGCGAGGGTCGCCCACGACCCCAACGAGCTCCAGCGGCACGGGGATGTGTGGGCCGGGATACGTATTCAGAGAAGGTACGAAGCCCGTAGTGAAGAGGTAGGTGGCATCCGCGAGCCGGAAGAGCGAACCTCGATCGGGTGGATAAGAGCCGTGGCGCACAACCCGGAAATCACCGGAACGAAGAGTCAGGAGCTCGGTAACGGCGATGTCAGCGAGCGCGCTCTGAGCTCCGTCGAGCTCCGCTGGCGAGAACGCGGACGTTTTGTGGACTACGACTCTCAACGGGTCACGCCCGGCCCGGTCCCGGTACGCGTTTAGGACGCGGTCGAGGAGATGAGCCATCTGCGCCGCAGAAAGGTGCACCTCGCGATCCCTCTCGTTCCATGGCATGGCGTCGCCCCGTAGAGCAAAGCCATCGCCTTCGGTCGAGAATGCCTGCGCAAGGCTGGCGTAGACCGCGTGTGCATCCTTCGTGCGCAAATGATGGAACGAGATACCCACGTAACACGTGTGCTCGACTCGGGGTTGGATGCGCCACGGAATCCCGCCCGCTTTGTAGAAAAGCCCGACCGAGAGGTTCCACGCCCTGGTAGCAGGGTCCTCTTGGCTCTTCACCCCTTCTTCGAATGTCTTCGGAGTAAGCAGCTGGATTGGTACGCGGACATCCATAGCGAAAGCCTTCAGGACCCTTCGGAAGTCACGGCGTAACAAGTCGGCCGGTGACGGCACAGCCGTGTTTTCGATTCGCTCGGTGTCAAGATCGAGCTCGAAGAGCGAATAGATGCCTTTCCTGTGCCGCTCATCCTCCTCTCTTCGGAGGCGGCGCTCGGCGGCGCCGGGCGGTTTTGCCTCGATGTGGTGGCAGCGCTCGACAACCTCGGCTGGCAGGCAACAGGCTATGACGTCCGGCCTCACGTCCCTTTCGGCCAGGCTGCGGATGCCTTGACGGTACAGATCAAGAACTCGGTGGAACGCGTCG
>JBEKVJ010000139.1:0-6168 GCA_049514105.1 Acidimicrobiales bacterium | reverse complement strand
TTCAAGCTCGAGTGCGTCTGGAAGGACGGACCATGGCGGGGCCGCTCAGATCTCGAGCTTGCGACAGCCTCCTGGGTCGCTTGGTGGAACGACGAACGGCTCCACGGCGAGCTTGGCTACATGCCGCCGGCCGAGTTCGAACAGATCCATTACGGTCACCAACAAAGACCCGCTTTGGCGGTCGGAAACCAATAGCCGGAGTCTCCAGAAAACTCAGCGCGACTCAGATCGCGTCCCGCGGGCCGCGTCCCGCGGGGCCGCGTCCCGCGGTGGGGAAGCGGTCAGTGCTGCCGATCACGGCAATCCGATTCAACCCAGATTCAACCTCGCAACGCGACGACCGATCGATAGTGGCAATCAGCGGCAACACCAAGTCTCTGCAAAAGTGTCTGCTGAACTGGTCCTACGTTGCACCAGCTGCTCTTTTGAGTTAGCCGGGGAGTAGCAGGGCACTCATTAGCAGTGCGCGCCGGCGTGAGACTTGTACGAGCAGGTCCACCGACCAGTGCGTCGAGTCTCGGTGGGGGTTCACGTCAGAGGGCCGACGACAAGGAACTCCGACTGGCCTTCGATACGGGCCTCATGAAGTTCGGCACGCTACGGAAGTGGCTCCGCCTCCCTCAAGCACCTTCGAGATGCTGGTTCGGGGCGGTGCGTGAACCGTGAAATGCCCGAGTATTCCAAGGAGCAGTTGCAACCGTGCCGCCGGAGCTGGGGATTTTCCGGATCCTGCCGGCGCCTCCTCTTCGATCTCTCGGAGGGCTCCTTCTTTCACTGTCGCCGTTATGAAAGTCGAGCTGGGATTGCTGCTGTCGTAGGACTGGCTGTACGTGTAGTGCACAGCACTTGAGAAGACCTCGCCCCCAGGAATGCTCGCCCGAACCGTGACGACGCCGTTCTGGTTCCCCGAAGCGTATTGCCTAAGGCTGGTCAGGAGAATCATCGGGAAGAGCTCGGCCTGAGAGTCAGGCTCTTTCCAATACTTGTCCCGCGAGGCGCGTTGATAGATCGTGCATCCGACCTGTATCTCATCGGGTAGTGATCCCACGGCGACCCGCGGGACGGAACCGTTCGCAGCGCGCTTCTTGGTCGCAGGGAGAAGGTACATGGCGAAGTCCCCGTCATGATCGAAGAGCATCAGGGTGGTCAGCCATGTGGTTTCGTTGCCGCGCCTCGACTGGGAGTAGATCACCAGGTTGTGCTGAAGGGTGCGAGCGGCAACAGCGGCTAGTTCGCGATCGTTGGCCAGAGTCTTCGCTGTCGGTGACCCGGGTGACCCTGTAGTGAGGACAGGAATGAGGATGGCGGCTGTGACGACGAGGCACAGAACGACGAGGAATATCAAGAGCCGGCGACGTGAGCTTCTCAGGCGGCTGTTATCCACAAGTGACAGTATGGCTGCATTCTCTGGGCCACTGGAGAGTTTGCGGCGACGCTAGTGCCAGCGATCAGCAGAAGACCCGTTCGATAAGGGAGCCTGACATCCAGTTGAGGTTCAGGAACGTTCGCTGCGGCAGCTTTGTCGTGGCTCACGGCCGGACCCTTCGAACACTCCCTAGGATTCGATAGCCTTCGAGGGTTTACGACCGCTACTGGCCCGTCATATGCGGGGTGTCGACAACCACGACCTTGAAACGGAACGTGGGGCGACGTCCGAAGGCATTTGGCCCGGGTTCGCTCGTCTCCCTACCCAGGCCGCCGAGGGAGAAGCTCGACTTGTGATCCGGCGGGGTGGCGATCATGCCACCGGTCGTCTCGCCGTCATTCAGATTGACTACTAGAAAGGCGACCGGAGCCTGAAAAGCAGTCGGAATGTACGGCTTGCAATGCTTCTGAGGGCACCGTGGCGGACCGAGCAGGGTCGAGAGGTCTCTGAGCGTCACGCCGGAAATCTCGACGAGGGCGACCGGCCCTTCCTCGTAGGGTATAAGGCTGAGTTCGGCTGAAGTGCTGCCGGATTCGGACTCAGCCTGGTTTTGAGCGATGGCGCAGTGACAGTCGCGAGTGGAGTAAAACTCGTTCGACCAACTCAATCCCATGAGGTACCTGTACGCCTTGTTAGGCGAGGAGACGACGACGTAGCTGACGACGGGACTTCCTCGAGCCGACCCGAGGAAGTACCCGCGCTCGGCGCTAGCAACTGCGTTTTTGACACGCCGAGCGGTCCGGGTGCTTGCCGCGTCGTTGGACCTAAGCGAGTGCAGGATCATGCGAGCCGTGGCTCCCGAGCCGGCAAGCCCGAGCTCGAGCATCGCCGAGTGCGACATCCCAGGACCCGAAACGCGAAGGTAAAGGATCCCGAGGGCGGGACTGTCATACGGGCAGGCGGTCAGCCGACCTTCTTCGAGGCAATGAGCAGCGATCCCGGTAGGAGTCGGAGATGCCCGATCGGGTACGGCGTCTACCCGTACGCCGTCGGCTGGGGGCGCTAGGGCTAAGGGCAAGATCACGCAGCCGGGGACTTCCGGCTGCTCGTCGGTCGACAGAAGGACCGAGGGATACACGGCGAACCGAGCCCCTGGCGTCGCGGTGCACCCTGACCCATATCCCGACATGCTTTGAACCGGCCAGTTGCCTGGCACGGCAAACCTCAAGCCGTCCACGGATACCCACTGCCAAGACGCGGGCACGGCCGGCGCAGTCCCGCTCGCCAACACGACCGCTCGAGGCGAGTAGGTGAGCGTTTTCAAGACGCCTTGGGTTTTGGCGCCGACCAGGTTCAGCAGGACTCCGAGAGACGGTACGGCGTACTCGGTGCCTTGGACGTTCCCGAGAACGCGGCGCACGACGAGCCCGTTGATCGTTTGTGGCGAACCGAGATGGCCGTGGATCGGGGTGATCGGCCCTAGGAAGACCGCCGCAACTGCCTTGCCACCAATTCTCTGGGGACAATGCGCGTTCTCGGCCCCGACGAAAACTGATCCCGGCGCCTTCGCTGTTGTGCAGGCTGTGCCGTAGGCGACGTTCCAGTCCGACGGGACCGATATTTGCGCGTTGCGATAGGCAACCGGCACCCATCCTTGCGGCGTGGTCGTCGAAGGACGTTGGCCGGCACTTGGGTTACCGGGCCCGGACCCGAAGAGGTGAAACTGCGGGAGTGGCACCGCAAAAACGGTAATGATCGCCGCCGCAACGAGAACGACTCCGACTCGATTTCGAAGCACCGTCCTCGACCGACGGGAACGTGCCCTTCTCGCCACGTCGACGGGGCGGAGGTCCCAGCCAACGCCAGCGGAGGCCGACGCTATCTCCCGTAGACGTGGATCCACTTCCAGCTCGAGCGGATCTAGGCCGTCATTGGGGGGCAGCACTAGCAAGCACCTCCTTTCGGGACCGCGGTCGCCGGTCTCTCCAAAACGACTGAGATGGTGGCGCGGGCGCGCGAGAGCCAGACCCGGACCGTGTCGGGCGAGGTCTTGAGCTCAGTCGCGATCTCAGAGGTGCTGAGCCCGCCAACGGCCCGAAGCACTAGTGCGCTTCGTTGATTAGCGGGCAGCGCGTTCATTGCGGCAATCACGTCAAGGTGTCCGATTCCCGGCGGGGGCACCTGCAACGACCGAGCTCCGCGCAACTGAGGGCGGCGCAGTCGCTGGCGTCGCCAACGACTGACGGCGAGATTGTGCAGCACATGCTGAGCCCAACCCAGCGGGTCGTCGAATGTCGCGAGGCGGTCCCAGTGCTGCCAAGCGCGCACGAGAACCTCCTGAACGAGGTCTTGGGCTTCTTGAAAGTCACCGGTTAGTAGGAAGGCTTGGCCGACGAGCTGCCGCCGTGCAACCTCGAAAAACTGATCGTACGCCCCGTCTGAGGTCGAACCTTCCACCGCATTCTCCCGGGTTGGCGCGTCCCACACTAGGGATACACGCACGAGGGGTCCGAAACGAAACAGATGCGTCCAGGTTTCTTCGAGCAGAATCAAGTGCTCGCCCAAAAGGGGGGGCGGAGCGGGCTCCTAGAAGTGGTTGGCCATGCTGGGACTGCAGGCGCCTAGAAAGTTGACGGCCGTGGGTTTCCGCGGCCGCCTTCCCGAGGTGTGGCTGGCTCGGGCGCGCCGTGGGCGCGATACACGCGTGTAACTACGTAAAAAGGCGTCAACCCCAGTCAGCAACTGTTCCCAGGCCAGAGGCCATTTTCCGACACTCTCGCAGCTGGGGAAGACGGCCCCGGTCGCCCTTTCAAAGCGAGACACGAGTTCGAACCCGTGGGGCCTGTTAGCCAGCTGACCAAAGCTGACCAAAGAGAAATGCGTCGTCATCAGGGCCGCGGCCAGAAGACTTGACGAGCCGGGCCAAAGCCTCGGCTGGTGAGGACAGGGCGCTCGCGGTGGGGTGAGCTACTCAGTCGAGAGGGGGAGGCACCCTTGGCTCGCTCAGCACCTCACCCACACGACTGGACGCCATGTTGAGCTCTGAGCAATGACCGTCACGCTGCCGAACTGAATGTGCGAGTACGCCCCTGGCCGAAGACACGCAGGGCGGCTGCCGTCGTTCATCGTCCCGTCGGCGGAGAACCACTTCACGGTGAGCGGGATGTCGTACACCCACCCGTTCGCTGTCACTTCGATCTGGGCCGGACTCGCGTAAGCGATACCCGTGCGGACCGTGACCGGAGAGTGGTGCTCGCCCGACGCGAATCCCGCGAGTCCGGCGACAATGACGAGGGCGACGATGATCACCACGATCGGAACCAGGCGAGCGATAGTCCAATCTGCTGAGTTTGACGGGCGACGCGCCGGATCTTCCAATGGTTCCATGTCTCTTGAACCTCCGATCAGACGCCAGTCACGGTCTAACGGCTGAGCACTAGCAAGAGACGACGCTAGACCTGGGCAGGTTTGACCGCTCTCTCATCCAATTCGTTGCGCACCCGGCAGACTGGTCCCGAGTGCCTCCGGTGGCCCGGTCAGTAATCCGCGGGAGCGGCGCGGCCCCCCGATCGAATGGACGAACCACCTCGCCATGGTCGCTCACCCAGGCTCCGCGCGACCCAACAAAAAACCCAACTTTTCCGTCACACACGGTCGCACGCTGTCGGAGACAGTATCGGCCCTCCTCCGGATCACCCCCTGTGACCAGCCAATATGCGACAGCTTGCGACTCGTGGCCACGGAGTGCGATGGCTCGGATCGCTCTTCTAAGCAGACGGTCGGAGGTTCGAGTCCTCCCGGGGGCGCCACACACTCCCGGGGGCGCCACCAGGGCCAGTGGTTCTAATTCGCTGGTCGGGGCACCGGCACAGCGCAGCGAGAGTATTTCGAGGAACGGCTGTGGCCATGACCATCGCGTCTCGGTGGCTGGCTTACTATTAGATAGGTAGCTATACTTTGGGATAGTGGATCTGACCGACCCGACCCGAGCGATCACCCCGACTCTAGACGGCCCCATTCTGGCCGTTCTCGCTAGCGCCGGTCGACCGCTGACCATTGGAGAGATCGCGGCCCAGGTGCCTCGAGGCTCGGAGATCGGTGTCCGCAAGGCCGTCGCACGCCTGGTCGATCAAGGAATAGTGACCGCCACCCAAATGGGTCGGAACCTCGTCCACGAGCTCAACCGAGAACACATCGCATCACCGGCGGCCCAGGCCCTGGCTGGTCTTCGTGGTGAACTTTGGAAACGGATGCGAGAAACCCTTGCCGGGTGGACACTGAAGCCGGTGTATGCATCGGTATTTGGGTCAGCCGCACGTCGCGATGGTGGACCGGAGAGTGACATCGACCTTCTGCTGGTACATCCGAACCTCCCCGGCGACAAGCGTCCACCTAAACGGGAAAAGGGGTTCTGGGAGCTGCTCAACGGGGTTGCCTTGGGCATGGCTTCGCAGGCTCCATCGGTTTTCAACGGGGATCAGTGGCATGGTCAGGTTGATCAGCTACGAGTAAAGGTGCAGCGCTGGACGGGCAACGCATTGCAGGTCGTTGACGTCTCCTTTTGGCAATGGGCGGAAATGCGCAGCACTGATCCCGCGTTGTTCGAACAGATCGCCCGTGATGGTGTGACAGTGGCGGGGCAACCGACGAACTTTGCGCTTGCGGCTAGCAGGCTTATGTGATGTCGGCGTCCGGCGATCGAACCACTGCTGGCGGTCCGAGAGAGGCAAGAGTGCGCCTGCGCACGGCCGAGGCCTATCTCCGCACCGCCGAACTCGTCCTCGAAGAAGAGAGTACACGGG
>JBEKVJ010000138.1:0-6186 GCA_049514105.1 Acidimicrobiales bacterium | reverse complement strand
CGATCCGCTGGTCCAAGGTGAGATGGGGCACGAACTCGCGTGACTTGCGTTCCAAAGGAGGGCTGAGCGGGCCCGAAGCCAGGCCTCGCTGCAGGTGCGACAACGGCCCGAGGTCACCTTTGACCTCCAAGTAGAGCACGGGCGTGCGGGGCCAGAACGTGGCGAGCGGCCCGAGCTCTATAACAATCGGAAGGCTGTTTCTGGCCTCGGCGCGGACATGTCGCAGGACATCGTCAAGCTCCTCCTCGCCGACATTAAGGGGCGGGACAAGCGTCAGATGTGGGGCGATCCGCTTGAGACTCCCGGCCCCGAGCGCCCGGCGCAAGCCGTCGAGTTCGTTAGCTAGCGAGCCGGTGACGACGAGCGAGACTGTGAGCCGGCGCCTCTCCCGCACGGCTCAGCCGATCTCGCCCAGCGCCTCCGCCAGCGGTCCGAGCACTTCTGGCCTGTGCGGCGGCGCAAGCATGACGATGGCAAGCTCGGCGCCGACCTCCGCCAGGGCGGCAGCACTCGCGGCCGTGGCGGAAGCGTCGCCTTCAAAACGCACGTGGCTCGAGAGAAGGATCTCGCCCGGGTCGCGCCCAAGTTCCGCGCAATGGGCGTGCAGCACCTCGCGCTTTCGGGCGAACTCCTCCGGCGGGCCGCCGAGGAAGTTCCAGTGCTGGGCGAAGCGTGCCGCCGTGCGTAGCGTGCGCTGCTCGCCATTGCCGCCGATGCAGATCGGCGGGTGCGGCGCCTGCAGGGGCTTGGGATTGCATCGCGCGTCGATCAGCTCGTAATAAGCCCCGTTGAACGAGGTCGTCTCGTTAGAGAGAAGGCCGACGAGGACCTCGCAGGCCTCCTCAAAACGGTCGCTGCGCTCTTTGGGCGAGCCGAGGGCGATACCGTAAGCGCCGGATTCTTCTTCGTTCCAGCCGGCGCCGATCCCGATCTCGAGCCTGCCTCCCGAGACGATGTCGAGGGTGACCGCCATATTCGCCAACACGGCCGGGTGCCGGTAGTGGATCCCGGTCACGAGGGTTCCGAGACGCAAGCGCCGGGTGGCCTGGGCCAAGGCTGCGAGCGCAATCCACCCCTCGAGACAAGGGCCGGTCGAGTCCGAGAAGATCGGGTAGAAGTGGTCGAAGGTCCATCCGGACTCGAACAGCTCGATGTCATCGCCGGCGCGCCAGACATCGAGCATGTCGGCCCAGGTTGTGTTCTGCGGAGAGGTCTTAAAGGCGAATCTCATGCCGGAGAACTTACGGCACCCGGCCCGGAGCTCGGACGCGCCTTAGAGGTGGCTCAAGTTGGCCTTCAGCTGGGCAGCCGCCTGGATCCGGGCACGGGCACGAGCCGCCGCCGCATTGAGGGAGGCAGCGCCCGAGCGGGCCTCGTCCTCGACGCTGTGCAGGTTCGCGGCCTCAGCTGGGGCGGCGGCCTGGCCGGACTGTGCGTCCCCGCCCGCGGCTTCGGCCGCCTCGAGAGCGCGCTGGGCCCGGGCGACGTCGATCTCCTCGGCGAGCTCGGCAACGCCGGAGATGATCGTGACCTTGTTGTGGGCGACCATGACGAAACCACCATGCACTGCGGCTCTTAGCTCTGCGCCCCCAGACTCGCCGCTTGGCTCGGAGCCACGGCCTGGTGAGGGTGTCTCTGACAAGGTGACGCCGCCTGTCGGCGAGGCGTCGGCGCGCACGGCCTCGAAGCGCACGACGCATATGTCGAGGGCGGCTATGTAGTCCATGTGGTTGGCGAGAAAGGTGATGTCACCCCCGTCGGTGCGCATCACGACCGCCTCGGCCTCGCCCGAGAACAGCACGCGCTCGGGAGTGATGAGCTCGGCGTGGGTCAGATTCGCCATTCCCGCTCAGCCCTGCTCGATCGATTTGGCCTTCGTCATCACGTCGTCCACGCCCCCGACGTTCAAGAACGCCTGCTCAGGTACCTCGTCAAGGTCTCCACCGACGAGTGCTTCGAAGCTGCGCACCGTCTCGTCGATCGGGACGTAGATACCGGGCAGGCTCGTGAACACCTCCGCCACGAAAAGCGGCTGCGACAAGAACCGCTGAATCTTGCGGGCTCTAGTGACGCTCAGGCGGTCCTCCTCGGACAGCTCGTCGAGGCCCAAGATGGCGATGATGTCCTGGAGCTCGCGAGCACGCTGGAGCACCTCTTGGACACGGCGTGCGCATTGGTAGTGCCTGTCCCCGACCACCTCGGGGGCAAGGATGTTGCTCGTCGAGGCGAGCGGGTCCACTGCCGGGTAGATGCCGAGGGCAGCGGTCTGGCGGGAGAGCTCTGTTGTCGCGTCGAGGTGGGTGAAAGTCGTGAACGGGGCTGGGTCGGTGTAGTCGTCGGCGGGGACGTAGACCGCCTGCATCGAGGTGATGGAGTGGCCCCGCGTGGAGGTGATCCGCTCTTGCAGCTCGCCCATCTCGTCGGCAAGCGTCGGCTGGTAGCCCACCGCCGAGGGCATGCGACCGAGCAGTGTTGAGACCTCGGATCCCGCCTGGACGAAGCGGAAGATGTTGTCGATGAAAAGCAGCACGTCCTGGTTCTTCACGTCTCGGAAGTACTCCGCCATCGTCAGTGCCGAGAGGGCCACGCGAAGCCGAACACCCGGCGGCTCGTCCATCTGCCCGTAGACGAGGGCCGCCTTGTTGATGACCCCGGACTCCTGCATCTCGAGCCAGAGGTCGGTGCCCTCCCTCGTGCGCTCCCCGACGCCGGCGAAGACCGATACCCCGCCGTGCTCTTGGGCGACGCGGTGGATCATCTCTTGAATAAGGACGGTCTTGCCGACACCGGCTCCTCCGAACAGTCCGATCTTGCCGCCCTGGACGTAGGGCTCGAGAAGGTCAATTACCTTGATCCCGGTCTCGAACATCTGCCGTCGCGGCTCGAGGGTGTCGAAGTCCGGAGCGGGGCGGTGTATCTCCCACCACGCGTCCGGCTCGCCCATATCGCCGGCGTCCAGTCTCTGACCGATGACGTTGAAGACGTGGCCTAGTACGGCGTCGCCGACAGGCACGGTGATCCCACGGCCGGTGTTAGAGACACTTGCCCCCCGGGCGAGCCCGTCGGTCGGCTTTAGGCAGATGCAGCGCACCCGGCCCTCACCGATCTGCTGGGCAACCTCGGCGGTGATGAGCACTTCGGAGCCGTCAACGACCAGGGACACCTGCAGGGCCGTGTTGATCTCGGGCAGGGCATGGGGTGGGAACTCGACGTCAATGACCGGGCCTGCGATCGCGACGATGCGGCCGTTCTCGAGGTGATGTTGCTCGGGAGCGGCTGGGGCAACGGTGGTCATACGGTCTGCTCCTCTGTTGCTTGTGGGTAGGTGAGCTCGTGCGCGACGCCACCGGCGGCGCGCAAAGCCTCGGAACCGCCGACTATCTCCATGATCTCGGTCGTGATCGTGTCCTGGCGAGCCCGGTTCATGACCCTGCGAAGGGTCTTCAAGAGCTCCTCGGCGTTCTCGGTGGCGGCCGACATCGCACGTTGGCGGGCTGTGTGCTCTGAAGCCGAGGCTTCAAGCAAGGCGCCGTAGATTGCCGCCTCCGCGTACTGGGGGATGAGCGCTGCCAGGAGCGATTCTGCGTCCGGCTCAAACTCGAAAAAGCCGAGCCGGGTCCCGCGACCGGCCGAGGCGTCTGTGGCCTCGGTCTCGCCGGCCGTCGGGCTCGGGTGCTGGTCAGGGACCTGCTCGTTCGCAGGCACGGGCAGAAGCTGGCGCGTCTCGACGAACTGGCTGCTCGCCGAGCGCATTCGCGTAGAGACCACTTGCACCAAGTCGAGCTCACCGTCGAGGAACAACGGCACGATCGCCGCCGCGACCTGGCGGGCGTCTTCGAAGCTCGGCCGGTCTGACATACCTATGAATTGACGCTCGACTGGCTGATGGCGGAAACGGAAGTAGGACTGGGCTTTCTTGCCGATCGCCATGACGCGGTAGTTCTCACCCTTGGCGGCGCCGGAACGGATCAGGCGCTCGCCGACGCGAAGCACACTCGAGTTGTAAGCACCGGCTAGGCCCCGGTCAGCCACGATGACGAGCGCGAGGACGTTCTGCGGTGACTCGGGAATCCCCAAAAGGCGCGTGGCGCTGCCGCTCTCAGCCGCGGTCTCGGCCAGAATGCTGGCGATCGCCTTCACATACGGTCGTGAGCCTGCGATGCGTCCCTGGGCGCGCGCAATCTGGGACGCAGCAATGAGCTCGAACGAACGCGTGATCTTCTTCGTCGCCTCGATGCTGCGAATACGCCGGCGTAAGACCCGCTCCTGACCGCCTGCCATACAGCTACCCGGCCCCGGTCTCGGCCACCGCGGGCGCAGCTCGGCTCGGCACGCCCTCGCTCGAAGACGGCGAGCTCGAAGACGGCGCGCTCGAAGACCCGAAGCCGCGCCTGAACTCCTTAATCGCCGCTTCGAGGTCGGACTCTCTTGGAAGCTTGCCAGTCGAGGCGATCTCGGCGAGCATCTCGCCATGGCCTGCACGCATGAAGGCCCGCAGCTCGGACTCGAAGCGCTGCACGTCTTCGACCGGGACGTCGTCGATGTAGCCTCGCACGCCGGCGAAGATGACCACGACCTGTTCTTGGACCGGCATGGGGACGTTGAGTCCCTGCTTCAGCAACTCGGTGAGGCGGTAGCCGCGATCAAGCTGGGCCTGCGAGGCCTTGTCGAGCTCCGAGCCGAAAGTGGCGAAGGCCTCGAGCTCGCGAAATTGTGCGAGGTCGATCTTGAGCGTACCCACGACTGACTTCATCGCCTTTATCTGAGCCGCACCACCGACGCGCGAGACGGAGTTGCCGACGTTGAAGGCCGGTCGCACACCCGAGTAGAACAGCTCGCTCTCGAGGAAGATCTGCCCGTCGGTGATCGAGATGACATTTGTCGGAATGTAGGCGGAGATGTCGCCCGCCTTTGTCTCGATTATCGGAAGGGCTGTGAGTGAGCCGCCGCCCATCTTGTCCGAAAGCTTTGCGGCCCGCTCCAGCAACCGGCTGTGGAGATAGAAGACGTCACCTGGATAGGCCTCCCGGCCCGGTGGTCGCCGAAGCAGCAAGGAGATCTGGCGGTAGGCCTCCGCCTGCTTGGAAAGGTCGTCGTAGACGACGAGGGCGTGCTCTCCGTTCTCCATCCAGTGCTGGCCCATGGCGCAGCCTGCATAGGGGGCAAGGTACTTAAACGGCGCCGGCTCCGAGGCCGGGGCGGCGACGACGACGGTGTACTCGAGCGCGCCGTGCTCGGCGAGGGTGGCAACCGTCTGGGATATGGTCGAGCCTTTCTGGCCGATCGCCACGTAGATGCACTTCACGCCGGCACCGCGCTGGTTGATGATCGTGTCGGTGGCAATCGTCGTCTTGCCGGTCTTGCGGTCGCCGATGATGAGCTCGCGCTGGCCGCGGCCGATCGGGGTCATGGCGTCGATGACCTTGATGCCGGTCTGGAGCGGTTCCGACACTGGTTGGCGCGAGACGATTCCCGGCGCCTGGATCTCGAGCCGCCGGTCGACAGTGTCGCCGAGTGGGCCTTTGCCGTCGATCGGCTCGCCGAGCGGGTTCACGACGCGCCCGAGGAGGGCGTCTCCCACCGGCACGGACAAGATCCTGCCCGTCGAGCGCACGACCTGGCCCTCGTCGAGGCCCTCCATGTTGCCGAGCACGACCGCTCCGATCGACTCCTCGTCGAGGTTGAGAGCGAGACCGACGGCGCCGTTTTCGAACTCGAGCAGCTCGTTGACAGTCGCCCCTGGCAAGCCAGTCACCCGTGCGATGCCGTCGCCGACCTCGGCGATCCGGCCGACCTGCTCGACCTCGGTCCCAGCCGTGAAGTCGCTGACGTTGCGCTGCAACGCGGCTGCGATGTCGTCGGCGTTGATGGTGAGCTCAGGCATCTTCTGCGGTCCTTTGTCCTATGCGTCGGGTTCTAGAAACGGTCATAGCCGGGACTCGACGGCCTGGGAGGGCGCGGCCGGGGCCAGGGTCTCGCGGAGCTGGTCGAGGCGGCGCCGCACGGAACCGTCGATGACGGTGTCACCGATCTCGACGGCCATGCCGCCGATCAGGGAAGGCTCGATCTGCACGCGGACCTCGACTGGATGGCCCACCGTGGCCTCGAGCGCCTCGGTGAGGCGTTGGAACTCGGCGGCGTCGAGCTCGACGGCCGTGCGGACGTTCGCCACTCGCCGTCCACGTT
>JBEKVJ010000137.1:0-8666 GCA_049514105.1 Acidimicrobiales bacterium | reverse complement strand
TCAGGGCATCTGGCGCGGGACTGGGGTCGCGCGCTCCAAAGCGCCCCAGCCGGTGTCCTCGCTGTGCAGGAGGCGGTCCATTTTTCCGCCTCCGCGAAAGCCGAACAGCCGGTGAGCCCAGAGCAGGTACGCCATCACGGCGATGTTGAGCGCGAGCGCCCCGAGCTTGAAGTAGCTGACAGTCACGGTGAGCTCGTATATCTCCAAGGGCAGCAGCAAGGTGACTTCGATGAAGGTGAGGTACTCGGCCCAACGCCTTTGTCCCCACAAGCCGACAGCCTCGATCGCGTTGATGGCGCCGTAGGCGGAAAAGGCCGCGCCCAGCAGGTACAGCTTGAACGTTTTGAGGGTGACGAGATGGGTTATCTCCCGGAAGATGCCGTGCCGGCTCGAGACGAAGCCGACACTGGACTGGAGCGAGTTCAACAAGCGGAGGTAATCGCCGCGCAGGTCCTTCTGGTTCGCGGCGAACAAGATGATCCCGACCCCCAAGGCTGCGAGCACGATGAAGTGGACGACCCGGTCGAGAGCGATCAGTCGCAGCACATAGAGGTTCCGCAGCGGTCTGCCCCGAAGCGGCAGCTCGATCTCGTCGCGTCCGGGGGGGTATTGGTTCGAGGCCCGAGTTGGCGGCGCCATCGGCAGCCAAGAGTCGCACCGCAGGCACCTGTACCACCTCAGGCCGTCCGCTTCCCGCACGAGCAGGTGGTCCTCGGGGCGTACCTCGGCGGCATCGGTCCCGACGAGCTCGTGGCCGTGCATGCCGCAGCCGATGAGCTCCCAGCGCAGCCGCGGGCGAAAACGACGAGTGCGCTCGGTGCCGGGCAAGTGGGCTATTTCGGTCGCGTCGGGTCGCTCCGCCGAGGCATCAGGCGGCGGATCCGGCCCCGCTTGGTCTCGACTAGCCACGGCGGTCAGTCTCGCAGTTCGAGTGACGACAGGCTCGTCTAAGGGGCCGTGCCGGCGAGAGGACCGATCCGCTCCTGCAGCCCCTGTGCCTCGGGCGGCTGGAGACACGGGCCCCGAGGCCGTAACCTCGAGTCCGTGAGCCAGTCTGCAGTCGCGCCGAACACCGGAGCTCCCGGGCCGGAAGCTTCGTCCGCGGACTTCGCTATGCGCCGTCTTTTGCGCATCCCCGATGGCCCGCCCTCGGCCGACGACGCCTCTGCGCACCGGATATTCAGCGCCTCGATCCTGATTTCGGCACTGCGCTGTCTTCTCAGCTATGTCGTCTTCCCCGTTCTGACGCCTTTGTTTGGCGCCGCGGCGCACGTCGGACCGGTCATCGGCCTTCCCATCGGCATCGTCGCAGTTGTGTTCGACGTGCGGGGGATCAGGCGTTTTTGGCTCGCGAATCACCGCTGGCGGTGGCCGATCACAGCGCTATACAGCGCCGTGATCGTCCTAGTCATGACACTGGTCATCTCCGACATCGTCCATCTCGCCGCCTGAGCGCGGAGCTGGTTGGTCGCCGAGAACCGGTGAGCCCGTCGGGCGCGTTTGCGCGCCCGTTAACCTGTCGCAATGTCGAGCCCTGACAGCCAGGCAGTCGAGGTTTGCGGGCGGACGATCATGCTCTCGCATCCGGACAAGGTCTTCTTCCCGGGCATCGGGGCGAGCAAGCTCGATCTTGTCGACTACTACCTTGCCGTCGCCGAGGCGATTCTCGGTGCCACGCGCGACCGGCCGGCTATGCTGCAGCGCTTTCCTGACGGGGCCCTCGGGAAGTCCTTCTTTCAAAAGCGTGTGCCACCCGGGGCTCCCGAATGGCTCCAGACGGTCGAGGTGTCGACGCCGAACGGCACGACCTCGAGAGCCCTTGTGCTCGCAGACATGGCGCACGTGATCTGGGCAGTCAACCTGGGCTGTCTCGGGTTCCACCTCTGGCCGTTTCGCGTTGAGGACCCCACCCATGCAGACGAGCTGCGCATCGACCTCGACCCTCAACCTGGTGTCGGCTTCGATATGGTCCGCGAGGCCGCCGACTGCGTTCGCTTGCTCCTCGACGAACTCGGGATCCTCGCCTACCCGAAGACGAGCGGGAACCGGGGGCTGCACGTATATGCGCGCCTTGAGGCGCGCTGGGACTCCTTCGAGGTCCGCGCGGCCGCGGTCGCGCTTGCACGCGAGCTTGAGCGGCGCCGGCCCGAGCTCGTAACGGCCAACTGGTGGAAAGAGGAGCGGGGCGAGAGGGTCTTTGTCGACTACAACCAGAACGCCCCCCACAAGACCGTCTTTGGAGCCTGGTCGGCGCGCGCCCGCGACGGTGGCCAGGTGTCGACTCCCCTTTCGTGGGAAGAGGCCGCCTCGGTTGACCCCGACGAGCTGACCATTGCCACGGTTCCCGCGCGGCTCGGCCGCCTCGGTGACCCGTGGGCGCCGATGGCCGGTCGGCCCCAGTCACTCGAAGCGCTCCTGGAGATGGCGGCCCATGACAGGGCGGCGGGCCTGCGCGATGCTCCCTGGCCGCCGCAGTACCCCAAACAGCCTGACGAGCCGAGCCGCGTGGCCCCGAGCCGGGCACGCAAGGACTGAGAAGCAAGTCGGTGGGACCAGCCGAGGCGCTTCGGCGCATCGCCTACCTGCTCGAGCGGGAGGGCGCGGAGACCTACAAGGTGCGTGCGTTCAGGAAGGCGGCGGCCTCGGTCGACGCGTTAGACCAAGACGAGCTCGTGCGCCTTGCGTCCTCGGGCGGCCTGAAGAGCCTTGCGAACGTCGGGGAGACAACGGCGCGGGTGATCGCCGACTCGGTCGCGGGCAGGATCCCCGCCTACCTCGAGGAGCTGGAGGCTGCCGGCACGGTCCCGCTCGACGGCGAGGTGCTCGCTCTGCGCCAAAAGCTCAAGGGCGACTGCCACAGCCACTCGGACTGGTCCGACGGCGGTAGCCCCATCTTGGAGATGGCACAGACGGCCGCCGGGCTCGGGCACGATTACCTTGTCCTCACAGACCACAGTCCCCGCCTCACAGTCGCCCGCGGGCTCAGTGCCGAGCGCCTGCGCGACCAGCTCGAGGTCGTCGCCGCGGTCAATGAGATCTTGGCGCCGTTCCGCCTCCTTCGCGGAATAGAGGTCGACATCTTGGAGGACGGATCGCTCGACCAGGACGAGGACCTCCTGGCGAGCCTCGACGTCGTGGTGGCAAGCGTTCACTCCAAGCTGCGCATGGAGGCTTCGCAGATGACCCGGCGGATGGTGCGGGCGGTCGAGAACCCTCACTGTGACATCCTCGGTCACTGCACGGGCCGGCTGATAACTGCCAAGGCCCGGGAACCGTCGAGTTTCGACGCCGAAGCCGTCTTTGCTGCCTGTGCCAGAACCGGGACGGCTCTCGAGATCAACTCGCGCCCCGAAAGGCGCGACCCCCCCGAGGCGCTGTTGCGCCTTGCCATCGAGCTTGGATGTCTTGTCAGCATCGACACCGACGCCCATGCTCCTGGCCAGCTCGAGTGGCTCGGCCTGGGCTGTGAGCAGGCTATCCAAGCCGGCGTAAAGGCTGCTTCTGTCGTCAACTCGTGGCCGCTCGGACGCCTCTTGGAGTGGACCTCGGATCATGACGAGCAGCCCGCCCCTCGTGGCCAGGGACCTGCCCGGTAACATCTGCCGGGTGCAGCTGCCGGTCATGCCGCCGATCTCGCCCATGCTGGCAAAGCTCTCCCGCGAGATGCCGCAGGCCGAGGGCCTGCTCTACGAGCCGAAGTGGGACGGATTCAGGGCCATAGTGTTCCGAGACGGGCCCGAGATCGAGCTCGGAAGCCGTAACGAGCGCCCGCTCACCCGCTATTTCCCCGAGCTCGTCGAGGCATTGTTGGCGAACCTGCCCGAGCGTTGCGTCCTCGACGGCGAAATCGTGATCGCGGGCAAGGCGGGCCTCGACTTCGACGCCCTGTTGCAGCGGATCCACCCGGCTCTGTCGCGCATCAAGCTCCTCGCCACAACGACACCCTCGTCGTTCGTCGCCTTCGACATGTTGGCCCTCGGTGATGAGGATCTTCGCCCCGAGCCCTTCTCTTCTAGGCGCTCGGGTCTCGAGCAGGCGCTCGCGAGAGCCGAGCCTCCGGTGTATGTGACGCCGGCGACCTCCGATCCTGTCGTAGCTCGTGACTGGTTCTCGCGTTTCGAAGGTGCGGGGCTCGACGGCGTCGTCGCCAAGGCCGCCGAGCTCACATATCGCGAGGGCGAGCGCGTGATGTTGAAGCTCAAGCACGATCGCACCGCGGATTGTGCCGTGGCCGGGTTCCGCTGGCACAAAGACGGCGGTGGAGTCGGCTCACTCCTGCTCGGCCTTTACGACGACCACGGGGCGCTACACCATGTCGGGGTGGCGTCGGGGTTTGCCGCCTCGCTGCGTAAGAGCTTGGTGGACGACCTCGGCCCATACAGGCTGGAGGACCTCGCCGGACATCCCTGGGCGGCGATGATGCCAGAAGCCGACGGCACTCGCAGGCCTGGGGTCGCGAGCCGTTGGAACGCCGGAAAGGACCTCTCCTGGGAGCCATTGGCTCCGCGGCTCGTATGCGAGGTCGGCTACGACCATCTCCAGGGCGACCGCTTCCGTCATGCGACCTCGTTCCGGCGCTGGCGCCCCGATCGCGAGCCTGTCTCGTGCACCTACGCGCAGCTCGAGTCCGCCGTGCCCGAAGAGCTCGCGCGGGTCTTCGGCGCCGCGGGTTAGGAGGCCCGTGAGGCGCCGAGCGCCGTCATGCGCTGGGCGAGAGAGTCATCGCGCAGATACCGGCACATGCCGTCGAACTCTGGCCTCGGTCCGCGCCAGGCGAGCTCATCGACGTTGTCGAGCAAGCTTGGTTCGATCCGGAGCGTGGCCAGCACCCGGAACAGACCTGCCAACTCGCGCTCGGCGGCCAACCTGGCGGCAAGGCTCGGAGCGCTTCGTACCGCCCGGACGACCTCTCGGTCCCAGTCCGCTACTGCGTCCGGGATCGCCTCGATGTGGCGGTAGTGGGCGAGGACCACAGAGGCCGACCGGCGTCCCCAGCCGGCTAAGCCCGGGAAGCCGTCAGCGCTGTCGCCTACGAGCGCGAGCCAGTCGGGTATCGACGCGGGTGCGATCCCGTAGCGCTCCCGGACCCCGTCCTCGTCGGTGACGACACCTGTGCGTCGGTCGAGCTGGACGACGCGCTCGCCGACGACAGCCTGGGCGAGATCCTTGTCCGGCGTGCAGATGAGCACTTGATCCACCCTCGGGTCCGCGCGTGCGAGCTCAGCAGCCGAGGCGAGGGCGTCGTCCGCCTCCAGTTCGGTCATGGCAAAGACGCGGACCCCAAGACCCTCGAGGGCGTCCTCGAGCAGAGGGAACTGCGAGCTCAGCTCGGCTGGTACTTCGGCGCCTGACTTGTAGCCCGCCCACAGCTCGTTGCGGAACGACTCGATGACATGATCCGTGGCGACACCGACATGGGTGGCACCTTTGGACAACAGAGCGGCCACAGACCACACGACTCCTCGTGTCGCAGCGATTTCCCGGCCGTCCGGAGAACTGCTTGAAGGCCGTCCGAAGTACTGACGGAACAGCTCGTAGGTGCCATCGATGAGGTAGACCTGCACCGCGACAGCCTGGCATGCGCGAGGGCCGCAGACATGACGTACGCTCGCCAGAACCATGAGCACGTGGCAGGTCCCTGTGATCGGGGCGGTTCATTTCACCAGCCCCGCCAAACCCGGCCCATCGCGCGACCCGCAGCCCAAGCCTGCACCGCCGCCACCTCCGAAAGTGCGCTGGTGGTTCCTCCTCGCAGGCCTTGTTGTCACCGTCCTGCTCTTGTCGTTGCCGGCGATGAAAACCACCACGACGGTCAACTTCAACTTCAGCACATTTCTCGCCCGTGTCGGGGCGAACAAGGTCGACACTGCTTCGATCAACCCGAACGGCGGCGTGACCGGCAAGCTTAAGAACGGCGACGACTACACGACCCAGATTCCCACTGTCCTCGACGACCCGCAGCTCGCCCCGACCTTGCAGGCTCACCACGTGTCTGTCACGGGGGTCGGTGCGAGCTCGAGCGTTGTGACCGACTTGCTCTCGTTCCTCCCGTTCTTGTTCTTCATCGGGATCTTCGTGTGGCTCTCGCGTAGCGCCCGCCGCCAGCTCGCGGGCGGGATCATGGGCATCGGCGGCAACAAGGCCAAGACGTCGCCGGCTACGAAGGAGCCAAGCGCGAGGTGAGCGAGGTCGTCGATTTCTTGAAACATCCCGACCGCTACGCGAGAGCGGGGGCGATCGGCCCCAGGGGACTGTTGATGGTCGGGCCGCCCGGAAGTGGCAAGACCCTCATGGCACGAGCGGTGGCGGGTGAGGCCGAAGTACCCTTTTTCGCCCTCACGGGCTCGAGTTTTGTGGAGATGTTCGTCGGTGTTGGGGCGTCGCGCGTGCGCGACCTGTTCGCGGACGCGCGAAAGCGCGCACCGTCGATCATCTTCATCGACGAGATTGACGCCATAGGCCAAAAGCGGGGCGGAGCGATCATCTCCAACGACGAACGCGAACAGACCTTGAACCAGCTGCTCGCGGAGATGGACGGCTTCGACTCTTCTACCGGCATCGTCGTGATGGCCGCCACAAACCGGCCCGAAGTGCTCGACCCGGCGCTGTTGAGGCCCGGACGCTTCGACCGGGAGGTCGAGATCCCGTTGCCCAACCAGGCCGAGCGGGCCGCGATCTTAAAGGTGCATGCGAAAGAGAAGCACCTCGGTCCCGACGTGGACCTAGATGCCGTCTCGAGAGGCACCCCGGGGTTCTCGGGAGCCGACCTCGCGAATCTCATCAACGAGGCGGCGATCGTGGCCGTCCGCCACGATCGCGACGTCATCGAGGCTCGTGACATCGACGAGGCGCGCGACCGGATAATCCTCGGCCGGCGCGATGGAACCAACGCCCTTTTGCCCGAGGAGAAGTACTCGGTCGCGGTTCACGAGACGGGACACGCGCTCGTCGCTGTGCTCTCGGCCCACGCGGACCCTGTCTCCAAGATCACCATTCTCCCCGCAGGGCGCGCTCTCGGGGTCACCGAGCAGCTCCCCCTCGATGAAAGACATCTCTATCCGGAGAGCTTCCTGCTCGATTCGCTCGCGATCCGACTCGGCGGTCGGGCGTCGGAGGTCATCGTGCTGGGTGAGGCTTCCACGGGTGCCTCGAGCGATCTCGGAGGTGCGACCGAGCTCGCGGTTCACATGGTGCGCGACTGGGGCCTGTCACCGAGGCTCGGGCCGATCGGCTACGGGGACCAGGGTCCGGGCTACCTCGGAGGCACCCAACTGCAGTCGCGCCCGTACTCGGAGGGGACCCAGCTCGCCATCGACGAGGAGGTCAGCCGCCTGCTCGCCGAGGCCGAGGCACGCGCTCGCTCTCTGCTCTCGGCCAACCGGGACGTCCTCGACGCCGTCGTCGCGAGGTTGCTCGAGCGCGAGACCATGAGCGGTGACGAGCTCGCCGAAATCGTGCGCTCCACGACAGCTGCCCGGCCCAGCGCCGTCCCGCAAACCTGAGCTACTCGCGGTTCTCGCCGGGGAGGCGCCGGGTCCCGGTATGCCCACTAATAGCGTCGGATTAACCACTCAAAGCGAGTAATATGGTCAATGCTGCACAATTTATTGACCGAATTCCCTGATCAACTAATAAAAAGGGGGCTGAGGCTTTGGCCAATCGACATAGAGTCACCGACGACCTCGAAGAGGGTTTCACTCTCGTCGAGCTCCTGGTCGTCCTGCTTATCATCGGGATCCTGCTTGCCATTGCGATTCCGACCTTCCTGTCTGCTACGACGAGCGCGAACAACACCGCTGCCCAAGCTGACCTGAAGACCGCGCTCACCGGCGCTGACACGTATTTCACCGCTTCCGGCCAGACTTACGCTTTCTTGGACGCGCCCGGCGGTACGGCCTCGACCATCAGCATGATCGGGACCGGGGAGGTCTACGTCTCGGGAACCTCTGCTCAAGGAGGGGCCTCGTCCGGGCCTCACGTCATAAGCCTTTACGTCCTCGGTACCGGCAGTGCGGTCGTGCTCACAGCGCTGGCGCACGGCAGCCTCTCGGACTGCTGGGGCATCCTTGACATAAAGACGAATCTCGGCGCGAGTGCTTGGCACGGCGAGTCCGCGGTCGGGACGTATTACTTCGTGGCGCACAACGCCACGGCCACGAGCTGCGTCGCTCAAACAGTTACGCCGGCCAGCATTTCCTCACAGGCGTTCCCGGCCGCCTAAGTACCTGCCCGGATTGGGCACACAACCTCTTGATACGCGCAAGGCTGGCGCCTAGGTGCGCTACCTGGCGCGCTGGAAAGGCTGGAGGACAGATGATCGCGGCATTCTCGGTGAGCCCTTCCGGGTCCGAAGAGGTTGGGGCTGCAGTGGCGCAGGCAGTGAGGCTGGTTCGCGAGAGCGGGCTTGCCAACGAGACGAACGCCATGTTTACCAACGTGGAAGGCGAGTGGGAGGAGGTCATGGCGCTCATCTATTCCTGCGTGCTTCGCCTGGCGGAAGACTCACCTCGCGTTTCGTTGGTGATCAAGGTCGATTACAGGCCCGGTGTCACCGGGGCTCTTCGCTCCAAGGTCGAGACCGTCGAACGCCACCTGGCCGAGTCCCGCGAATAGCCCGCAGAAGCTGAGCTGGCTCGCCGAGGCTCAGGGAGGCTTGCGGCGCCGGC
>JBEKVJ010000136.1:0-6269 GCA_049514105.1 Acidimicrobiales bacterium | reverse complement strand
TCGGCGCCTTCAGAGGCAGCGTCACGCACACCATCTAACTGAGCCAGTTTCGTTCGTCGACAACCTGCGAAAGCCAGGCTCAGCACAGCGTTGGGCCGTCAATAGCTTCTAAGCAGACGGTCCGAGGTTCGAGTCCTCCCGGGGGCGCTACGAGCTAGCTGCGTGTGCGATTCTGACACTCTCGAGACGAGAGCCCGGCGCTATAACTAGACGCGAAGAGCGGACCGACGGACTCGGGCATCGCTCAGGTGCTTGAGCGATGTTCCGGCGTTGGCGTTACGGGTAGGGGGCCCACCGTAACGATGCAGCAGCAGCGAGGAGGACCAGCAGCGCACCGAGGAACGCGAATACCCATGTGATCTCGCGCCGCTCCTTCTGGACGCCGATCTCCTTCGGCAAGCTGGCGAACACCTTGGCGAGCTGCGACCCGTTCCGGGCGCTGTAGCTCACGCCACCGGTGAGCTGGGAGACCTGACGAAGAGGTGGCAGATCGGCCACGAGTGGGTTGGGCATACCGGGACCAAATCGGAAACTCCGACCGTATGTGCCACCGCTGAACCCGCCCGCCAGCTCGCCGGCCATCTGCTGTGGAGTGCACGCAAGCGGGCCCGGATGCGTTGTCCCGAAGCCGATCGTGTAGACACGGACCCTTCGGGCGACTGCGAAGGGAACGGCCTGGAAGGGCGTGATCCCGCGGTTGTTGGCACCGTCCGTCAAAAGGACGATGACATCGGGCACATAGCCGCCCTTGCCGGGTTTGGTCGTCGCGCCCGGCGTGCCGTCTCCGGTACTGCTGGAGCCCGGTTCCAGGGGATTGTCCGCGATATCACTAGCGACGGGCTTTACCTCGGGGTCGACTTCGGCGATGGCCTCGAGTGCCTCCAGGATTGCGGAGCCGATCGCAGTGCCCGGACCGACGCTCAAGTTCTCGATGGCCTGGTCCAACCCGGTGCGCGCGGTGGTCGGCCCCACGGCGATCTCGGCAAAGCCGTTGAATACGACCAGCCCCGCCAGCGTCGTCCTGGGGAGTGAGTCGACGAACTTGCGGGCGGCCATCTGCGCGGCCGTGATGCGATTGGGCGCCACATCTGTCGAGCACATTGATCCGGACTCGTCGAGCGCGAGAACGACCGTAGAGTGCCCGAAGGGCACGTCCGAAGTGATCTCGGGCCGGGCGGCCGCTACTGCCAACAATGCGAGGCTGAGGAATAGCAGGGCGGCCGGGAGGTGGCGGCGCCACCGCAAGGGGCGGGCGAGTGCGGAGCGCAACAACGCGACGCTCGAATAGGCGACCGATTTCGATCGGCGGCGGCGCATCGCCAGGAGATAGACCCCGAGAAGCACCGGAACGACGAGCGCGACCAGCAGCGCCAGTGGCCAAATGAAGGTCATGTCACACCACCCGTCCGAACCAGAGCAAGGAGATGGCAGCGCTGATGGCAAGCAGGAGGCCTGCGGCCGCGGCAAACAAGGCTGTGATCTCGGTGTGATGGCTTACGAGCGCAAAGTGCAGTCGTATCGTCCGGGAGACGGCGCTCGCGGGCGAGCCGTCGCCGATCTGGTGGTACGAGCCATTCGTGACCCTCGCCACGTTCTCGAGCGTTTGGGCGTCGAGGGCTGTGGCGATGGTGAATCCGTCGATCTGCACGGTCGTGCCGACCACGGTGCCGACGCCGACGGTCTGGATGCGGACACCCGCGGTTGAGGCTAACCGTGCCATCGTCACGGGATCTGTCCCGCTCGTCTCCTCGCCATCTGAGATCAGCACGATTGTCGCCCCTCCGTAGTAGCCGAGGTCGATCTCGCCCGAGTCGTCGTTGGCGAGCTTGGCAAGGTTGACGCGCAGTGTCCTGCCAGCGATGGCGTCGAGTGCCGTGAGGATGCCGGCTCCTATCGAGGTGCTGCCTCCGAGGGAGAGGTGGTCGATCGCCCGCAGCACTTCGGCGTGGTTTGAGGTGGGAGGCTGCGTGATCACGCCGCCGTCGCCGAAACCCACGACGCCGATATGGACACCCGACGGCTGCTGGCGAACAAAGTCGCTGGCCACCGCTTTTGCCACTCCGATGCGGGACGGCTGGACGTCGGTGGCTGCCATGCTGTTCGAAACGTCGAGTGCTACGACCACCGTTGCCGTGCGCTGCGGCGTCTTGATGGTGGCGATCGGGCGAGCGCAGGCAAGCACCAACAAGACAAGCGCGACTACGAGAACGGCGAAGGGGAGATGCTCTCGCAGCCTCCGCCGGACCGGATCGAGCGCGACGAAGCCGTGCGCGGCAAGGCTGGCCACACGTCGCCGCCGCCTCCTCTTCGAGGAGGCGTAGCCCGCGACGACGGCAGGAATCAGCAGAAGCCCCAGCAGCATCACGGGCGACATGAAGGTCATCTGCGCGGACCCCGGCCGGAGCTGGCGATGCGCACCAGAGCGCTGAGGAGATCCTCCTCGGTGGAAAGAGCGTGGAGTCGCACCCGGGCTCGGGCAACACCGTGGCGGATGGTGTCGTCCCGCGATCGCCCGACCTCGAGGAGGCGGCGGCGTATTTTGGGATCGCTCGAGTCGACTAGCAGTTGCTCCCCCGATTCCGCGTCCTGCACGTACAACAGGCCCGCGTCAGGGAGCTCGTACTCCCGCGGGTCAAACACCCGGACGGCGACAACCTCGTGCCGCTCTGTGAGTCGGCACAACGGTCGTTCCCATCCGGGTTGGCTGATGAAGTCCGAGATCAGCACGACGAGCGATCGGCGGCGCACGAGTCGCGCCGCTGTCTCAAGAAGCTTGCCGAGGTCGGTCAGCGGGCCGCCACCGATTGGCCTGAGAAGTTCCCGCACGATCGCCAACACCTGATTTCGGCCTTGGCGCGGCGGGATGGTCCACTCATGCATGCCGTCGGAGATCACGGCTCCGACGCGATTGCCTCCCCGTACAAAGAGTTGGCAGATCGCCGCGGCCAACTCGGAGAGCACCTGCTCCTTCGTTCGTTCGACGGTTCCGAAGGCCATCGACCTGGAGCGGTCGAGAAGCAGCCAGGCCGTGACCTCGCGGTCCTCCATGAAGTCGCGAACGAACAGTTCATCCATGCGTGCCGTAACGTTCCAGTCAATGTGGCGGACGTCGTCGCCCCACTGGTAGTCGCGCAGGTCGAGGAAGTCGGTGCCACTACCGCGAAGCAGCGTGTGGAACTCGCCTTGGAGCAGGCCCTCGAGGCGCCTCACCACCTTCCACTCGATGCGGCGTAGGACTCGTTCGGGCGCGAGCAGCGGGGCGGTTTCCATATGCGCGCCGATGCCTAGCCGTCCTAGTCGCGCAGCACGACGTCAGGAAGCGGGACGCTTTGCAGTACGGCGTCGACGATGTGCTGCACGCTTACGTCGTCGCTGAGGGCCTCGTAGGAAAGGACCATCCGATGGCGCAACACGTCGGGAGCGATGGCTTGCACGTCCTCAGGGAGCACGTAACGGCGGCCGCGCACGAGCGCGAGGGCTTGTGCCGCGGTGATCATGTAGATCGAGGCACGTGGGCTCACACCGTACGACACGTAGCGCGCGAGGTTCTCCAGGCCGATAGATGACGGCTTCCGCGTGGCTGTAGCCACCCGGACGGCGTAGTCGATGAGGGCCGGATCGACGAACACCGTGTGAACCGCCTTCTGGATCTCTCGGAGCTGCTCGACCTGCATCACCTCGTGCACCTTCTCGAGCCCGGCGACCATCCGCTCGACGATGACGAACTCCTCGGTGGCGGTTGGGTAGTCGACGAGCACCTTGAACATGAACCGGTCGACCTGGGCCTCGGGGAGGGGATAGGTCCCGTCCGACTCGATCGGATTCTGGGTCGCCATGACGAGGAACGGGTCGGGCAGGGCGTGGGTTTGCCTGCCGATCGTCACCTGGCGCTCTTGCATCGCCTCCAACAACGCGCTTTGCACCTTGGCCGGCGCCCGGTTGATCTCGTCCGCCAGAACGAGGTTGGCGAAAATAGGGCCGAGCGAAACCTCGAATTCGCCGAGCTTCTGGTTGTAGATCCTCGTGCCGACGATGTCGGCCGGTACGAGGTCGGGCGTAAACTGGATGCGTTGGAACTCGACGCCGAGCGCGTCGGCGAACGTCTTCACCGCGAGTGTCTTGGCGAGACCGGGCACGCCCTCCACGAGAAGGTGACCCCCTGCGACGAGGGCTACGACCATCTTTTCGAGAAGGTCGTCCTGGCCCACGATGACCCTCTTGACGTGGTACAGCAGCGCCTCGAACTTGGCCTCCGGGCCGTCCGGGCCGGAGTTGGAGCCGGCGTTCACTTCGACGGGGCCCCGGCGGTCTGGCCAGCTGTGGCGATTGGCACGGCGAATCCTATGCCGGCAAAGGAATTGGCGCCCGCGGGGTTGGCGAGGCCGGTGACTATCCCCACGACCTCGCCCTTGGCGTTGAGCAGCGGGCCCCCGGAGCTGCCTGGGTTCACAGCTGCGTCGAACTGGATCAGTCCCGTCGTCCGCCGCCCGGGCGCCAGCTCGAAGGAGCGGTCGAGCCCCGAGACGACTCCCGCCGACAGCGAGCCGAGCAGGCCCAGGGGATTGCCAACGACGAATATCTGGTCTCCGACCTGGGGGCTGCCGCCGAGCACCTCAGGTGCCATGACTGTCGGCAGCCGACTTGGTCTCAACACTGCGATGTCGTCGCCTGTGTCGGTCGCCAGCACGGACGCGAACGCGAGGGTGCCGTCGGCGAAAGAGACCTTGATTGAAGACGCGCCCTGGACGACGTGAAGTGCCGTGAGGATGTCGCCGCTCTTGTCGACAATGATCCCGGTGCCGAGTTCGTCGCTGCCGGGCGCGCGGAGGTGCATCGACTGGATTGTGACGATCCCGTATTCGACTGCTTTGTACACGCTGCCTGCGACGCTCAAGGGGGACTGCAGCTGCGAGATCGCCGTGCTCACCTTCTGATTGACCATGCGATTGACCTGCTTCGCGGTTAGTGCCGGTCGATCCGAGATGCGCATGTTGGTCACGGTGAGGGCGGCGATGACAACAAGGGCGGCAACAATGGCCGTGGTCACGCCAAGGCGAGATCGAAGGAAGGCCATCATGCGCCGCCAAATCGCAACACGCGGCAATGGCTCATTGATCGCTGGCCGCGGGGTTACAGAGAGCTCAGGGGGAGCGCTCCTATATGTCATCGACTGACGGTACATCGACGCCGCCCCGTCGGGTACTCGCGGCGGAGCACCAGGTATACCCGACGGGGGGCACGGAGAGCCAGTCGTCCACGACTATCCCACGAACATATTCGATGACGATTGGCGATCGGCGTTCCAAGGTGCGGTCTGCGCTCGCGGCTGGGAAGCAGGTCGGGTCCATAAGCACTAAGCACTCCTGAGGGAGCGTCTGACTCTGTCGCTGCGCTCGACTGCCACCTGGGATTTCCTGCACACGCACGTCGCTTAGCGCTCTATGC
The DNA here is from genome assembly GCA_049514105.1 of Acidimicrobiales bacterium. Taxonomy (GTDB): domain Bacteria; phylum Actinomycetota; class Acidimicrobiia; order Acidimicrobiales; family Bog-793; genus Fen-455. The sequence goes on along the minus strand of JBEKVJ010000136.1, from coordinate 824 downwards.
CTTCTAATCAGACGGTCGAGGTTCGAGTCCTCCCGGGGGTGCTACCCAGGGTGAGCCGTGCTAGGTTGCGCGGCCCGCGATCGGTGAGCTTTGTAGTCAGTTCGCGGTTCGGCCCGCGAAGTACGCCTAGCGATCGTCTCAACACTTAACGTGGTCGAGCGACTGCTACTTGTGTGAGCGTCGAGAAAAGTGAGCGGAAACCTTGCGTCTCCGACTCATTGTTGGCTACACATACAGTCCGGGTTCAATAAGCCTTGGGGGGAAAGATGTGGGTGTTCGCGAGGAGCACCGTGGGACAGTCGTGTTTGACGCGCCCTACCACCTCAGTCGGCGGTTCGAGGCGAGGAAAGAGCCACTTCGCTCATGAGCTGACCCCCCGCTTGCGAATCAGCGTGAAGATGTCTTGTCGTGGCACTGCGGGCCGCCAGCACCCTGACACCACCCGTTGCCGGCGTCTAGTGGTGGCCAGGCAAATTGAGTCCCAACCGGACGCCGAATCTGGTACCGGAATAAAGCGCGCTAGGCCTCGTAAGTACTACGTATCCAACGGGGCGGACACGGTGCGAAGCGGGCACCTTTGCCTTCGATGAAGCTCGCGCCGATATCCGGGCATTCCCGGTCGATTCCAGGATTGTTGCGGTTCGCTCTGATAGCAGGGGCTGCGACCCTAATCGTCGTTTGCCTGGTGAGCTCGGGAGGTGCCGCAGCTGCGACCTTCTCGGTCCCTTCGCCGGTAGCTGGCGGATGGCAGCTCAACGGCTCAGCGGTGCTCAATACCGGCGCGTCACCCCCAAACCTGCAACTGACGCCGGCCACGAATAACG
>JBEKVJ010000135.1:0-6365 GCA_049514105.1 Acidimicrobiales bacterium | reverse complement strand
CGTCTGCACTCGGCTCTCGGCTACATGAGCCCCGCCAAGTACGAAGCACTTCACCGCAACGCCGACCGTCAGGCAGCATGATCAACTGAAGAAACCTGTCCGTCGAAGCGGATCAAGTCCACATCTGGACAGTTTCAGCTGGGCTTGAGCAGGGTGTGGATGGCTTTGCACCCGATGTGTCGGGGGGCGATACCTGTCAACCTCCGTCGTTTGTAAGTCTTGCCAACCCGCAGCCAATGGCCAGCCCCTTAATCAACTTGGAGTCGAGCGGGACGTCCCATGAGCAACACTCTGAATGCACCAAGCGGAGACTACAGAGTGGTTCGTAACCTGTTCGACCGACCCGCTTTCGTAGTTTTCGTCAGTTCCCCTGGTCGGGTACGACCCAGAAAACCCGAATCCACCGCCCCCGCTACTCCATTACAGAGCGATGCCGTGCCTGCTCAGGTGGGAAATCGAACCTTCTGCGATGCCGTAGCGTCTTAGAGACGTGGTTACCGACACCAATTCGGGCGAGCTCGAGGAACTCCTGCGGCAGTGGTACGAGCCCGCGTACCGCACAGCCACGCTCCTTCTCGGTGACGCCTCGAGAGTCGACGATGCCGTTCAGGAAGCGTTCCTGCGCCTCTGGAGATTTCGAGACGCCCTCCCAGAAGGAGACGGCCTGCGGCCATGGGTCTACCGGGTCGTCGTGAACGCCTGCTACTCCTCAGCACGAACCGAGACCCGACACGCCGGCAGGAGGGCCCCTCAAGACGCGCTCGACGCGGTCGCCTCGAGCGATCCGACACCTGACGAGCTCGCTGAACAACGCGACCGTTCCTCGCTCGTGCGCCAAGCGATCCTGTCGCTTCCCACTGGGCTCCGAGCGCCACTTGTGCTTCGTTACTACGCCGGACTGAGCGAGAAGGAGATCGCGACGGCGATCCGCAGACGCCCGGGCACCGTGAAATCGCGGCTTCATGAGGCACGGCGGCTGCTTGCGAACGACCCACGGCTCGCCCATCTCGGGTTCGGACTTTCAAGCAGTAGCCAAGAGAGGGCGAAATGATCACCGATGAGGAGTTCTCCGCGCTCATCACCGAGGCGGCCGAGTCAATACCCGAACCGACGGGCGCCGATGCCATCTTGGTGGCGGCCCGCGTCGAGATCGACTCCACATCGGCCGCTTCGCCTGTTGCCAAGGTCCGCAGGCACCTAGGTGGCCTCGCGATCTCGGCGCTCGGCGCCGCGGCAGTACTCGCCATCGTGATTGCCGTCGCAGTGTCGTGGCCTTCTTCGCCCCTAAAAAACGTGCACAACGCAAGCCCGCCTGTGACTCGCCGGCTGGCCGCCCCCGGTTTCGGCGGGGGGCAAGCGATCGCGGCAAGCGCGGCGGGTGCCACACAATCGAGCGACACGTCTTCGGCCAGCAGCACCGCGTCGGCAGGCTCGCAAATGATCATCACCACCGGCACACTCTCGCTCGTCGTCGACGAGAGCGCGCTCGGTCACGTTGTCGCCGATCTGCAGGCGATCGCGACGTCGCTGGGCGGGTACGTCTCGACCTCCAATGTGGCCCTCGCTGGCTCGAGTCGAGGTGGCACCGTGGTGCTCGCCGTTCCCGCTGGAAAATTCGAAAAGGCGGTGAGCAAGGCCGAGTCACTCGGCACCTTGAAGCACCTGAGCACCACCGCGACCGACGTCACTGGTCAGGTCGCCGACCTCGGTGCCCAGGTCAGCGCTCTCGAGGCCGCTCGCGCGCAGCTCGAAGCGCTGTTCGCTAGGGCCGGTACCATCCAAGCGCTGCTCTCGGTCCAAAACGAGATCACGTCGGTGCAAAGTCAGATCCAACAGCTCCAGGCACAACAACGCGTACTCGCCAACGAGATCAGCTTTTCGAGCCTGACCGTTGCACTCGCAATGCCGACTAGACCGCGCGCGACACACGCCTTGGCGCCAGGTGGCTTCTCCGAGGCGTGGCACCAGGCGGTCTCGCGCGTCGAAGGCGGCCTGTCGACGCTGCTCGCCGAATCCGGGATCGTGCTCTTCTCGGTCGTATTGATCCTCGCGATCGGGCTGCTCGTCCTGTTCGGCGGACGGCTGCTCTGGTCTTTCGTCCGCCGCCGCCTCGTTTGAGCCGAACCGCCGGTGCTCGGAGGGATCAGCCCTTCACCGTCGTGCCTACTGTGCGCTCTAGTCGACCGCCGCAGAGCTCGAGTGAGCCGGGCCGCGCAGACGAGCTCGCCCAGGCGCGTGCTGGTAGATGGCCTCAGAGCCTCCGGATGCTCGGGTTCCCAACTTGGAGGTTGGTCAACGCGCGCGGATGTGGCTGCGTCTCACCCTTCTGATTGTCGCATTAAGTAGCGTGCTCGACGAGCGGGACCGGTACAACCAGCTCGAACGGGTCATCGGCTTTCAACCTTAAGGCTGGGCTGCTCAAGGTCCGCGAGTTGCTGACAATTTCAGTGAAGGCGGCCGGATCGGCGGCTGAGGCGAGTTCGAGGGACTAATCAGGAGGGCGAGCGCCGCCGATCACGAGGGCTATGCGGGGATGATGCCACCGACTCGTGCCGAGTTCGGGCGCTTCGAGGCGAGCCGATAGGACCAACGTCCTGAGGCCGCCGACGGATCACGTGTTGTCTTAGGTGGACTTTTCTCTGCGGCCAATCAGCTATCCCGGTGAGCAGGTGGGAGATAGGTGAAGCAAACCTGTGAAACCTCCGGATTATTGATCTCTGGTCAGATTCTCGAATACAGATGCTTGGTCACCGTCTAAAGCGGAAGCATTTGACCCGACGGCTTTTCGGTGAATAGGCGGGGAGAGACGAAACCGCGTCTGACCACGTACACCTGCTTACAGCTGCTGGTCAACTGTTTCAACTGCTTGCGTTCGGCTGAACACCAGCAATCAGTGGAAATTGGAGTCGCACGTACCCCCGTCGCTGTTGCTGTTGGTGGCGTCCGGGCAGATGGTGTTCGACCACGTGACGCCGCTGATGACGGTACCGAGCACCGAGAGGTGCGTGCCACTCAGGTTGGCATTGGTCAGGTTGGTTCCGGTCAGGTTGGCATCATCCATCTGGCCGATTAGGACGGCACCGCTCAGGTTGGCATTGGTGAAGATGGCATTGTTCATGTCGATATTCAAGACTGTGTTAGTCATGTTGGCGCCGGTTAGGTTCACAAAGGACAGGGTGGCGTCATTCAGGATGGCGCCGGCCAAGTTAGCGCCAGGACCCATCAAGTAACCGTCGAGGATGCTCCAGGCTGAGGTTGCAAACGTGAGAGGCGTGGTGGTGATCCCTCCCGAGGACACTCCGGCCATGTTGGCACCGCTCAGGTTGGCTCCAGTCAGGATGGCGCTGGAAAGGCTGGCATTAGCCAGGTTGGCACCAGCCAGGTCGGCACCAGTCAGGGTGGCACCGGCAAGGTCGGCACCAGCCAGGTCGGCACCAGCCAGGTTGGTGCCGGTCAGGTTGGTGCCAGCCAGGTCGGCACTCGTCAAAGTGCAGTTTGCAAGGTCAATTCCAGGAGAAGGAGTTGCTAAACAGTTGTATGGAAGGCCCGAAGGCCCCTCGATGCTGTTGCCGGCGTCGACCCACGCAGAGGCTGTGCAGGTGTAGACCTCGCCGTTGGGGAGATCGATGTCGGTGTCATCGGTCGTGCACGAGCCGCTGGGAACACCGGCGCTGGTGTCGACACTGGCGCCGTTCGTCCCATTCGTGCCGTCGGTGCCGCTCGCGCCTGCTGGACCCGGTTCGCCTTGCGCCCCAGTGGCACCTGTGGCACCGGCCGCACCAGTGGGACCAATCTGGCCCGTGGCACCGGTCGCGCCCTGTGCGCCAGCAGCACCGGTGGGTCCAGTGGCACCAATCTGGCCTATTGCACCGGTCGCCCCCTGTGCACCACTGGCTCCACTGGCTCCACTGGCTCCACTGGCTCCACTGGCTCCAGTAGGACCAGGAGGACCAGTCTTGCCTGTCCCACCCGTGGAGCCAGTTATGCCCCTGGCTCCGACCGTTACCAGAACGGTGCCTGCCGGGCACTTCCCGCGGACCTCCACTGATATCACGGACTTTGCATTCGAGCATGCCTTGTAGGGTGCGGCCGGGGAATGAGTCGCTACGGCGGCTGCCGTGCCGACAAGGCCGAGGATCAGAGCAGATGCCGCGCCGACACCTAGCACACCCATCTTCTTGGTCAGGGATGTCATAGGACGTCTCCGGCGCGTTTTGCTAGGCAATTCACCCGATACACGTCTCGCGCTTAGGAACCCTATCGGTAGGCCGGCGCAACATTATGAGTAAATAGGGTCCTTTGGCCCCTTCAGGCACGGCACACGGGGCACGGTGGGGCCAGTACTAGTTGACAAACCCAGTGCTTGGCTCCATTTGACGTGCATGGATAATCGCGACATCACGAACTGCAACCGTAAGAGGGCGCTTGCCGAGGTAGCGACGCCGAACGCTCTCGAGTTGTTCGCCAGCGACCCGAAGCCTTGTGCCACCTCTTCGAGCGATGCCGAGGTACGTCGGCTGTTGTGAAGTTTCCGACATCCTCAAATCCCTGGTTCTGGTTTCGACCCACTGACGCACATGGTTCCGTCAACCTAAACACGCAACCGGTGGCGCTGGATGCCCGGGCTCCATGTTGAGGAACGCACGGCCGGATCGCAGTAGCGGGCGATGAGGTTGCTGAAGACAGCTGGCCGAATCGGGTGTTTCAACCTCGGTGCCATGTCGGGTGTCCACTCCGTGGGGGGAAGCTCAGCCCATGGTCGCCCTAAGTACTACATTCTGTGATACAATCCAGGCATGGCACGAGCGATCTCCGTCCGTTTAGACGATGAAGCAGACAAGGCCCTACGAACGCTCGAAGCGACCGGCATGAGTCAGTCCGAAGCGATTCGCGCCGCCCTAGTTGGTGAGGTCAGGCATCTACGCAGAAGCAACGAGCTCGCGGCCGAAGTCGCCTCGCTGGAGGCCGACGATGTCGACCGCGAAGAGATGTTGGCCGTCGCCGGCCTGATGGAGGCACTTCGTGCTCCGAGGTGACGTATACCGTTTCCGACTACCCAAAGGCCTGGGGCATGAGCAACACGGAGACCGTTACGCGGTCGTCGTGCAGGCCGACGAGTTCCTTCCGAGGTCAGTCGTGATCGTGGCGCCGACATCCCGCAGCGCGCGCTCAGCGTCGTTTCGACCAGAAGCCGAGATAGCGGGCAATACGACTCGGGTTCTTGTTGAGCAGCTTGGTGCCGTAGACACTCGACGTCTGGGCGAAGTCTCCGGTCATTTAACTCACGAGGAGATGTGGGACATCGACGAGGCACTGTCGGCGGTTCTGGGGCTGCGCTAGGCCAACACGAGCTGGCCGGTGGACAGTTCCCCAATGCTCTAGGTGTTCGATTCAGCGCGCTCGGAGGAACTCGAATCCCCAACCTTCTGATCCGTAGGTAGCTCAATACCGTCGCAGGTCGTGTCGGATCCTCCCATTCCGTCGCATTTTGGCCCGTCTAGGGGAACGTCCCGGGAGCCGTCTGGAACAGCGTGCAACTGGGTGCGACGCTCTGGGACGGGTTTGTTGGCTCGAATATTGGCTTTTTTGCTGACAGGAACAGCGCCTCAGTGTGAGTAGCAGTCGTGAGTTCGTCAACCCAGATTGGTCTCACTGTGGGTCGCGCTACCAAAGCATGAGAGTGGGCACGATGGTCACACCTGCCGCGTACTATCCCCTCGATGCCACCCCTCCCACGCATAACCGGTCGACAGGTAGTGCAAGCTCTCGGCCGACTGGGCTGGGTGATCGTTGCCCAGAGGGGTTCCCATGCCCAGCTCAAGCACGCGACCCGTGGCGGCCGAGTCACCGTTCCGCTGCACGCGGGCGAGATCATCGGACCTGGCCTGCTCCGGGCGATCCTTGCCCAGGCAGGAGTCACAGCTGAGGAGTTCCGAGCCACACTATGAGAGGATGAACTTCGTGCGCACTTACACCATCGTCGTGGAGCCAGACGAGACCGGTGATCTCGTCGTTTCGGTCCCGGCCCTGCCCGGTTGCTTTACCCGCGGCAAGTCCCTAGACGAATGCAGGCAACGCGCCGCCGAAGCTATCGAGGTCCATATCGCTGGGCTACGGGCTGACGGCGAGCCAGTCCCGGAAGAGGTCGGCACACCTCAGCTACTGACCGTCACAGTTGCGGCCTGAGCCCCCGGCTCCCGACAACGAAGTTACTCAGCGCGCTCGGAGGAACTCGAATCCCCACCTTGCCCGGTTGCATCTCGACCTCATCGATGGCCACAGTCGCGCTATCGAAGAGCTGGACGAACGTATCGAGCAGGCGATGCAACCCTTTCGTGCAGCCCGGGACCTCATCGTCACCATTC
>JBEKVJ010000134.1:0-6723 GCA_049514105.1 Acidimicrobiales bacterium | reverse complement strand
TAGAGTCCTGATGTCCGAAAATCAAGATACTGGTTGGAGACGCCGGAACGTCCGGAAAACCAGACACCCGTGTCCCTTTCCCCGAGGCTCGGACACTGGCTGACGGCCGCTCGCACGTACGCCGCGGTCGTCAGGTGGCCGCCGGCACATGAGCATCGCCATCACCACCATGCAAGTCATCACCACCGCTACGACGAGCGTCGCCACCACCAGGACGCCAAAGAAGATGAGGATGAGGAAGATGATGATGAAGACGAAGGCCAACTAGCCAAGGCGACGCGCAAGCGAACGAGCTCGCCGTCGCCAACGGTAGAGACGGAATCTCTACCCAGGCCCTGGCGAGACATGGCAGGCGGGCCTACGAGGTGCACCCCGAGGTGTCGTTCGTACACGCGAATGGTGGAGCCGGTCTGCCGAGGTCCAAGTCGTCGTGGAACGGCATCCATTTGCGCAGGAGGATCCTCGTATCGCCAGGGAGCTGCTTGCCAGAAGATCTCGGCGTCCCCAGAGCGCCCAGCTTCGGGGATGTGTGCGACGCTGCAATCGCCGCCTGGTTTGGGGATCGGATTGCTGGCGGAAAGGCGGTGTAGGGAAAAAGTAGGGATGGAAATCCATCCCTACTTTTGCCCTACTTTTGCCTCGCGAGCCGATAATTGATCGTTCCTGCCCTCTCGTGGTGCCGCGGAGAAAGCCCAGGTAGAGCCATCATTCAGGCCTGCTGGAGCCGACGCCAACAGACCCCAGAGAAGCCTCGGGGATGACTCATAAAACGCGAAGATCGCGGGTTCAAATCCCGCCCCCGCCACCAACCAATAAGGGCGCTTTCCGCGCCTTCTTGCGTATGCACAGGCCGCTGACCAGCATGTTTGGTCGGCGGCTTCTGCGTTTATGGGGACAGTTTGTGGGGACCTACTCAGCCCTTGCGTATGCAGCATGGGCAGCGTGGCGCCGACGCGAGCCGCCCGCACACTGCGGTTTCGCGACAGAGATGCGGATCGGGCGGCGCAGTGCATAGGCGTGTGTCCTGTGCATGCCAATGCAGGTGCCCTGATCAAAGTGCTTCAGGGTCTGGGCGGAGCGATCTCCGCGATTTGAGATTGAGTTCTCGCAGTCAGGGGTCGCGGCAGACAGCGTGCTCGGCTATCGCGGTGAGCGTGTCCGCGACGCGCTGGACTGGCAGGAGGCGGCCGGAGTGGAGAAGGTCGAATGCATCGAAGCTCGTGAGCAGCCAGAGCGCGTTGGCCGCACCTTCGGGATCGAGGCCGGGCCGTAATTGGTCTTGGCCCAGCCGATTTGCGAGATGGGTCATGGCCTGGGCTCGGCACTCCTCCAACCGGGCGATCGCACCGGAGAACGCATCCGTGTCGAATCGCACTATCGAGACCAGTGCGCGGATCACGCCGCGCTCGGCTGCGTACATCGCTGCCAACGCGTGGATTCCGGCGCGCAGGCTCTCGCGTGCGTCGTGCTGGCGTGACTGGCGCAACATCTGTTCGAATCCGGCGCGCTGGAGCAGATCCTCGCCGAGCGCGTCGAGCAGTCCTACGCGCGAGCCAAACGCCACATAGACGGTCGAGCGAGCGACTTCAGCCGCCTGTGCCACTCGGTCGACCCGTCGATGATGTACGCCCCGTTCCCGACGTTGACCGCCGCTGACCAGGCCGAGCAATTCGTGGCGGAACGGATCGCGGAGGGCTCGGACTATCTGAAGATCTTCTCCGGCATCAGGGATCTATGGCCCTCGCTGGACTCCGAAACCATCAGGGCGCTAGTCACTGCCGGCCACGCCCGTGGGTTAGTCGTCGTCGCTCACGTCGGCTCGTTGGCCGGTGTCGAGCAGGTCGTGTCCGCCGGCGTCGACGTGGTGGCCCACGTCCCCGCGAACGCCGAGTTGGACAAGGCCCTGGTTCAACGCATGGCCGAAGCCGGAATCGTGGTCGGTCCGACGCTGGCCACCGTCGAGAACACCCTCGGTGAACCGGGTGGGGCGGCAGTGGCAGGGGACCCGCGGCTCGCCGAGGTGCTCGGCGACGCCTGGTTACGCCGGGTGACTTCTGACGCCTCGGGTCTGAGTGGCCGGCAAATGCCGCCGTACTCGCGGGCCGAGGACAACGTGCGGCGACTGGCCGACGCGGGGATCACTCTGCTGACGGGCACCGACGCTCCGAACCCGGGGACCGTGTTCGGGGCAAGCCTGCACCGCGAGCTAGAACTCCTTGTCCGGTGCGGCATCAGCCCGGCGCAGGCCCTGGCCGCTGCCACGGCTGAACCGGCACGAGTGTTCGGCCTCACCGACCGAGGACGTGTCGCCGCCGGGCAGCGCGCGGACCTGGTCCTCGTGTCCGGTGACCCGTTGACAGACATCACCGCGACGCGCGCCATTGAATTGATATGGCGCGGGGGCATAGCCTGCGATCGACGCGCCTTCGTCGCGAGCGCTTTCGAAGCTGAGCAGCTGGATGCTTTCGACGCTCAGCTCGCCAAGGTCGTGGCAGCCGTACGCGAACGCTGGTCCAACTGATCCGAGGTAGGCAGGCCGCCAGACCCCGCTGATCTCCTGTGAGTCGGGTTTACTCGAAGGTCGGCGGTGAGCTGTAAACGCCCCGTCACCGCCTCTTGGGACGTGAGACTGCTCGCTATCAGCAGCCCCCCGAGCGATCCCGGATGGGTTTCGTCGGGGTCAACCTCAACCAGGGAGTTCGGTATCCGGCATGTTCGAACGGTTCGGACGGATGACGACGTCCGCGACTCGGTGGTGTTACCGATCGGCCAAATCCGGCTCTGTGTCACACGGACGTAGGTATTCCGACTCGACCCATAGCCGGGATGTATGGGATACCTTCCGGCGCAGGACCCGAAGAGCACTGTCTCATTAGCTGAGTGTGGCGCTTGCGGTTTGCAGTTCGTGGAGTGATTGACGGAGGAGCGCGGTCAGTTCTTGGTCGTTGGTCGCGTCGGCCCAACGGGAGTGGGCAGTCTTCAGGGCGAGGACTCCCATTTCGGACGCGAGGCTCGCGGTTGTATCTGGCACCCCTCGTTGTTTGAGAGCGTTGGTCATGGCCGTCGCGAGCCCGACACGCTTGAGGGTGTCGCGTTCTTGCAGTTCGCTGCTGGCCGCGATGGCCTCTTGCATCTTCTGACCGAGGTCGCGACGCTCGGGGGTGAAGGCTGCGGCAACGGCGTCTAAGGCCTCGGCGACGGCCTCAAGGGGCGTAGCCGACTCCGGTGCTCCCGCAATGCCATCTGAGAGGAGTCGGCAAAGTGTGTCCTGACCGGCGGCTAGGACCTCCCGCTTGTCAGGGAAGTGCCGGAAGAAGGTGCTCTTGGTCAGGCCGGCCCGTTCGGCGATCTGGGCCACCGTGGTGTTGTCATAGCCCTGCTCGGCGAATAGGTCCAGGGCAGCACGCACCAGTCGCTCGCGTCCGTCCGGGTCCCATCTGGCCATCTGCCAATCTTAGACAGCGATGCGACCATGGTCCCATCATGCTGTATAGTGACGGGATAAGAGTCCTATCACTTGGTCGCCGGCAAGTGCGGCGCATCGCTCAGGAGGTTGCATGCGTGTTTTCGTTACCGGGGCCACGGGAGGGATCGGTTCCGCGCTCGTTCCGGATCTCGTGGCCGCCGGCCATGAGGTTCTCGGCCTGGCCCGATCCGATGCTTCCGCGGAAGCCCTCACCGCTGCCGGGGTCTCTGTGCTCCGTGGGGATCTCGACGACGCCGAGGCGCTGCGCGCCGGCGCCGTCCAGTCCGACGGGGTGATCCACCTCGCCTTCGGCGCCGACTTCAACAACTTTGAGAAGTCGGTAGCAAGGGAGGCCAGCGCCGTCGAGATATTCGGTGACGCCCTCGAAGGGAGCGGTAGGCCACTGGTCATCGCATCCGGCACGCCGGCCATACCCGGACGCACCTCGACCGAGGCGGACGCCTTCCCCACCGACGGACCCGTGGGCGGACGCGGCCGCAACGCCCAAACGGTCGTCAACCTGGCCGAGCGTGGAGTCCGCTCCGCCGTCGTCCGACTCCCTCGATCGGTTCACGCCGCGGGGAGGCGTTGTGGATTCGCCTCGGTGCTCATCGATGCCGCTCGCCGCAGCGGGATCTCAGGCTACGTCGGCGACGGCACCCAGCGTTGGCCAGCCGTGCATCGCCTCGATGCTGCCCGGCTCTTCCGCCTCGTTTTCGAACAAGCTGCTCCCGGCACCGTGGCCCATGCCGTCGGCGACGAGGGCGACACCATGCGCTCGATCGCCGAGACCATCGGCCACCACCTCGACCTGCCCGTCGAGGCCGTGCCGGCTGAGGACTTCGGGTTCCTGGGCAACATCTTCGGCGTCGATCAGCCAGCGTCGAGTGCAGCGACCCGAGAGATATTCGGTTGGCAGCCCAACCATTCGAGCCTGCTCGAAGACCTTGCGGCTGGGAACTATCCCGTTTGAGGCAGTCGAGCCGAATCGACTTGCCGCATGCCAACGAGAACGGCTGGTACCGGACGCGACGTGGATTCATCTGGACTGGGCTAGAAGGCCGCTCACGCGCGCCACCCTCTGAGACCCGCACCCACCCGGTATTCACGTGCGGCCCTTGGCCCCGTTGAGACTCTTGGCGTCACGAGATACCTTGCCAGACGTCAACCGATGGTTGACTTTTACCATATGGTTATATAACTTAGGGGTAATGGTCGCTGACGATCAACTGAGCCGCTCCTTCGCGGCCCTTGCAGACCCCACCCGCCGGGCGATCCTGGAGCGCCTCGCGGCCGGCGATGCCGGCGTCGTCGAACTCGCAAAGGCGTCCTCGCTGACGCAGCCCGCTATCACCAAGCACCTCAAGGTGCTGGAGCGAGCTGGTCTGATCGGCAGGGCTCGTGACGGCCAGCGCCGCCCAGCGCGCCTTCAGCTCGACGGCTTGACCCCAGTGGACGACTGGCTTCGCCGTGCGCACGCGGAATGGTCCGACCGCCTCGATCGGCTCGAAGCCCATCTTGCCGCCCAAACCGAATCAACTACGAATGAGGAGATCTCCGATGCCTGAGACCCGTGCCGCCGTGGACGTCCGATCTGCGACAGTGGTCAAGCAGCTCGTCATCGAGCGCACTCTTAAGTCGTCGCCGGAGCGCGTCTTTGGCGCCTTCACAGACCCGGACCAGCTCACGAAATGGTGGTGGCCCACCGGCTTCGTTTGCCCCGCCGCAGAGGTGGACCTGCGGGTCGGGGGTAAGTACCGGCTCGCGATGGAATGGCCGGGCTCGATCCCTGCCGAGGCCCGGTTCTCCCACTACATGTGTGGTGAGTATTACGAGATCGATCGTCCGCGTCGTCTGGTCATGAGCGGCCGGGCTATGAACGACGAGCAGGGTGAACTCTTCGCAACGCTCATTGAGGTGACCTTTGAGGCTCGCGAAGGGGGTACCGCGCTCACCGTGCGACAGTCCTACTTCGAGCCGATGCCACCCGCCGAGGCGATGGCCGGTGCCGAACAGGGCTGGTCGGAGCAACTCGACAAGCTCGAATGGCTTCTCACGGACTGACCGAGAGAGCGCTTGTGTCCAGTTCCGTCCTCTACATGTCGATGTCAGTTGACGGTTACATCGCTGGCCCCAACGACAAACCGGGCAACCCCGGCGGCGACAACTTCATGCGGCTTCACGAATGGTATGGGTTTGCTTCGGATGCTGCACCAACGGCGGCGACTGTTAGTGAGTCGGGAATCGGCAGTCAATTTCTGCATGAGATCAAAGGGACCGGCGCCGTTCTCTCCGGTCGCAACACCGTGGAACAAGTCGATCACTGGGGCGGTGACCATCACGACGGCGTCCCAATAATTGTGCCCAGTCACCGGCCGCCGGGACCATCGGTGGCCAAGTATCCATTGGTGACTTATGTGGCGGATGGGATCGCCAGCGCTATGGCACAGGCAAAAGCCGCCGCAGGTGACCGCAACGTCCTGGTCCATGGCGCTTATACGGCTCAGGCGGCGCTTGCGGCAGGTGTGCTCGACGAGTTACAGATTCACCTGGTGCCGGTGCTGTTTGGTTGCGGGCGCCGATTATTCGACGTGTTGCCGGGGAGGGTCGAGTTGGAGATCGTTCGAGTGATCGATACCCCCGAGGCCACGCATATCCGATATCGCATTGTCTCCCCACCGATGCCGATGTTTGCGCCGGGCCTCGGCGAGCAATCGTCAGAGAAAAGTCAGGCGGGTCGCTTCCTGCTTTCCTTGGGCGAAACCGGCACGGGCAGAGGGAATGCGGGTGGCCAGATTCATCTGATTCGTGCCCATGGCCTCTCTGGAATCGGCGTCCGGTGTGATCACCTCGACTTGGCTACCCTGCCTGCGTAGGCCCTCGACCTGGCTTGCCAGGTCTGTGCCCCATGTCGGCTCTCTGCGCAGGCCTTCGAATTGGCCCTCTGGCAGCGATTCACTCCGCCCGCCCAGCGGCGAGAGCACAACCACCATCGCATAACCCGAAGCGAGGTCGGCATTGTCGGTCGAACGGACACCGCCGGAGATGTAGTGAGTGTCATTGACGCTGACAGTGGGAGTCGAACCCGGCAGCGCCGTGCTCGCCATGACCGCGTCGATGAGGTCGACACCGGAGTCGCGGTCGAGAGCAGCCAATTCGCCAGTATGAGCGTCGACGGCCACCACGATCATCGGTCGGTCCGGCCATTCATGCCGAGGTAGCCGGGCGGCGACCATGGCGCGCCGTTGTCCTGCTCC
>JBEKVJ010000133.1:0-10958 GCA_049514105.1 Acidimicrobiales bacterium | reverse complement strand
TTTACTCCCTCACGAGCGAGCTCGACGGCCCGGCGACGGAACTCCGGTGGGTGTGGAGGTGGCATTCGGACTCCTTATCGAGGAGAGCATCACCCTCCTCAGGGTAGGTGTCCGTCAAACCGGGGGAAGCTCACCGAGCACGTCCACCTTCTCCAGCAGGAACTGGAGCGCAAGGCGATATGCGCTCTTATCCGCGGCGCCGCTGTACCTAGCTGCGAGCCGAGCCTTGTGGATGGACGAGTGAGCGATGTCAACGTTGCAAGCATCGAGTAGCCGGATCGCAGCCTCATAAGCGGCGAGAAGCTCTGGTGGCTGCTTGTTCTGCCAATGCTTCGTGCCTTGCCAGATCTCGTTGCCATGGAACTCGAGATCCGCTGGGACCCATCCGAGATGGTCCCATGCGACCTGCTCCAATCCCGCGTTCAGCGGCTGGACCATCTCCTCGTCGACGATCGCTGCCACCAGCGTTAGGTAGGGCTGCCGACGGCCACCTGTTCCAACAGAACCGGTCTCATCGACGTAGACGAAGCGCGCCATAGGGACCAGGGTGGCACGCCGAACGATACGCTGCTGCAGGGATTCCGCCGGGTGGTAATCAGGCTATCCGCGAGACACCCGGCGACCCCGGACCGAGTCTGGCAAGCTCCAACCACCGGACCTGAGTGAGGTGCTCCTCGCCTTCTCCCCCTCGTGACGAGAGTGAACGGCGCCTCAGCGGTCCCCCGGTTCACCGACCGGAGAATGCGATTCCGCACGCCGATACACGCTCGACTACCGTCAAGGCGTGCGAGACCTCACGACACCTGCCTGTGACACCTCTCCCGTACCATCGAACACATGTTCGTAAGTCCCAACGAGGGCTGGTTGCTGGATGGTGGTGGCCCTGCCCAAAGTCCGGCGTGCTTCGTGCACTCCGGCCGATGCGCGGCCATCTCAGAGCGACACCGCATCGGGCTCCGGCCATGATGACCGAGGCGATGGTCCGCCGCTCTCTGCGCGAGGAGATGCTGGCGCTGGCCCCGGCGACGGCCGAGGCCATATATGAGTTCTGGGTGCCACGCTCCCATGAGCGGGCAGACGTCGCGGTCATCGGCACGACCATCGATGGCTTCGAGATCAAGACCGACCGCGACACGCTCAAGCGCCTGCCACGCCAGGCAGAGGCGTACACCCGCGTCTTCGATCACTGCTATGCGGTGGTCGCGCACCGTCACCTCGAGAAGGCCATACAGATGCTGCCGCCTTGGTGGGGCGTGCTCGTCATTGGGATCGACGGCGCACCGAGCTTCAGCCTGGTGCGTAAGGCGGACCCCAACGACGGTGTCGATCCCGAGACCCTGGTAAGGCTGTTGTGGCGCGACGAAGCGCTCGCGGCACTATGCGGCCTCGGCGCTCCACCCGATCCCCGTGCGGGACGCTCCCGCATGTGGGACCAACTCCTCGGTCTGCTCGATCTCGACTCGCTCAAGGCGATCGTGCGTGACGCGTTGCTTCGCCGCGATCCCGCCCGGGCTCGGATTCCTTCGCAGCGGTTCGCGGTCAGCTGACCTGCCGAAGCTGATCGGTGACGAAGCGCAGGTGATGGGACGTCCCAGCTCCACGCCACATGCGCTGGCTTCCCGGCTCAACGTCACCATTCGCGCAGCCATCGATGATGCCGTCGCCCCAGGTGTATCTCCTTCCGGAGAACTCTGATCGGGCCACGACCTGTTGACAGAGGCCAACGTATTGCTCTGCGCCTTCCTCGTAGACGGGACCGCGACCACGGGCGACCAATGTTGATGTCGCCGTGGTGTAGCGGATATTGGCCCGGGGGCTGCCACCACCTTCCTGCGGCGGAGTTGGATGCTGGATCGCGTAGTCGCCGAATGCTGGCAGACGTTTCAAGCCGATCTTCGAGAGTCCGGTCCAGACGTCCCACTCGCGACGCTTGATCTCACCGACGGTCCCTTCGGCCACGCAGCTCAGCATTGATGGAATCGACGTTCCGAGAAGCACGGCGCTCCGCCAGTTGCCCACGTTGAGCGCCTTCGAGACAGCAGGTCCAAGATCCTCGGCGTGAATCACCGTGTCCGGGTCAATGAATCCCATGTCAAGCAAGAGATCGGTCGTGACGACGTCAGCACGCAAATCACTCAGCATCTTGCCCAGGTAGTCGGTCAGTGTCATCCCCGGTGGTGGTGCGAGTGAACGGAGCGCCATCCGGAGCGCCAGCCCACGGCCGTCGCAGTCTGCAGCGTCGGCCGCCATGTTTGAGTGTGCGGTAGTGGCCTCGCCGACACGGACGACCGGCACAAAGTTCAAAGACCTCCGGCGGGCGGACCAGTAGATCCTCTCCAGTACGGGGCTCTCCACTCCGCCACTGGTCGCGACAGGGTGCGTCGCCTTCAGCCGCAAAATGTCCAGGAAGAGCGGGTGCTGGCCGACGGCGTCACTAATGTGCCCGGTCCAGGCCGTGATGTTGTCCGCATTGATCATCTCTCGCGGTGACTTGGGACCGACAATCTGCATCAGCGGAGTGAACCTCGACCACGTGTCGGCCGCGGTCTGCTGCAGCGCATCGAGCTCGCCGGGCTTCGTCTGCAGCGCCGCGACGTAGTGGGCGCTGCCTCCAGGCAACGGTTGGAACGGTGCTTCTACTTGGAGTCGGAGTTGCACGTCTGTCATCGCCTCACTTAGAGTAGTCTATAACCCCAGAGGTTATAGATGCAAGGAGTCGTCATCGACGTCGCGTGGGCCGATCGCAAACTGGAGAAGAGCTGCTCCAGCGAGTCTGCCGGCGCTCGCAGGTGGGGGACTGATCATTGGTCCCTCATGAAGCGGCGGCTGGCAACGCTGCGCGCTACACCGACGCTCAAGGACATGGACCAGGCCCCAGGCAACTGCCACGCGCTCAGTGCCAACCGCGCCGGCCAGTTCGCTGTACACCTCTGGGGGCAGTACCGGTTCGTCTTCCTCCCGAACCACGATCCCGTCCCACGGACTGACGACGGAAGCATCGAACTAACCGACATCACACGGATCACGATCACGGAGGTGGTTGACTACCATGGCGAATGAACAAGCAGCCTGGCAGCCAGACTGGGCTGTCCCTCCCGGCGAGATCCTTGCTGAGGCACTCAAAGAGCGTGGGATGTCCCAGTCGGAGTTGGCTCGGCGCATGGATCGTCCCGTAAAAACCATCAACGAGATCGTCAACGGCAAGGCGGCTATCACGCCCGATACGGCTATCCAGCTTGAGCACGCCATCGGGATCTCTGCGCGACTCTGGAATGGCTTGGAGACGCAGTACAGAGAGCACCTTGCCCTGGAGCGGGCAGAACGCGAGTTGGAGTCCCTTGTGGATTGGGCGAAGGATTTCCCAATCCGAGACCTGGTTCGTTATGGCCTCATCCCCGAAGGTCGGAGCCGATCGAAGGGCGGGAGGGTCGGAGCCCTCCTTTCCTTCTTCGGCGTGAGCAACTCATCGGCGTGGGAACGCCAGTGGCTCGCTCCAGCGGCATCGTTTCGCGAGTCGCCAACATTCTCTGCGGCACCAAAGGCTGTGGCTGCGTGGCTGCGGTGGGGTGAGATTCAGGCCGGTACGGTCGCTGCCGCGTCGTACGATGCCAAAGCTTTCCGTCATGCTGTCGACGAGTTCCGAAGCCTGACCCGCGGTGATCCGCTGTTGATCATCGATCGGATCAAGGATCTCGCTGCAGCGTCCGGCGTCGTGCTCGTGCTCACTCCTGAGCTGCGCGGCACTCATCTGAGCGGCGCTGCTCGTTGGCTGACCGCAGATCGAGCGTTGATCCAACTCAGTCTCCGCCACAAGACCGACGATCAGTTTTGGTTCAGCCTCTTCCATGAAGCTGGGCACATCCTCGAAGCGGACAGGCGTAACTACGTTGACTCGTCTCAACCCGGCGACAAGACGTCCTCCAAGTTCGAGCGCGCTGCAGACACGTTTGCCCGAGACATCCTGATTCCACCGGAGGCATACGGTACCCTGGTGAGCGCGGGAGACTTCTCGGAGTCCGCCATTCGCACATTCGCCAATGCACAAGACGTCGCTCCGGGGATCGTTTTGGGACGTCTGCAACGTGATCGACGAGTCAGTGCATACCACTTCAACAACTTGAAGAAACCAATCACGTGGGGCGCACCAGCATGACCCGATCCGAGGAGAACGGCCCTGGTGTCACACCGGGCAAGGAGGATGGGAAGGTGACCAAACACAACTTCCGCCTGCCCGAGGGTGTCGAGTACGTCGGCGACGAGGGCGACAACATTGTGATGCGCGTTGAGATCCCGCTCGACAAGGAGGGTTTCTTCGGACGGCAGTGCCCGTCCTGTGATCAAGTGTTTCGAATCGCACACGACGACTACGAGGCACTCCCTGACGACCTGCGCCTCTGGTGCGTGTACTGCGAACGCAACGACGACCACAGCGAGTTTCTCACCACGCAACAGAAGGAAAGGATCCTGCGGCCGGCGACCGACGTCGCCATGCAGCTTGTCGGCCAGATATTCGACAAGTCGTTCGGCGGACTTGCGCGACGGACTCGTGGCTCGATGATCTCCTTCTCGTACCGGTCAACCCCCTACTACCCGGAGCCGTTGCCTGGCATCGACGAGGAGCGGCTCGTTCGCGTCGGTGCTCGTCATGTTCGGTCCGGTACGCGGTCTTCGGGGAGCACCGGTTCTGCCCGGTTTGCGGCCCGCTCGCGCCCGGAGTCGTCGCTGCCGACGCCCTCGCCGCTGAGAGCGCTCGTCTCGATGCGCTCTCAACGCTGCCATCCGACTCAGCTGCAACGCTGCGCGAGCAGGGTGTGTTCGACCGCATCTACGTCGACACCATCGAGAACCTGGTCAGCATCGTTGAATGCCTGGCTTCCTCAACGTTCAACGCCAGAGTCTGCGACGCACAAGCCGTGCTCAAGAACAAGGGCAAGGTCTTCCAACGGCTGGAGGACATGGCGGAGTTGTTTCAGACGCACGTAGGCTCCGACCTCCGTGGAACGGTGGGTCCGCCCCTCTGGTCTTTGTTGGAGTCGACGTGGGCCGCGCGGCACGTCTTCACCCACCGGGACGGAATCGTCGATGACCGCTACCTGGCTACCGTCCCGACGGCGACCTTGTCTGTGGGCGAGCGGTTAACCGTCTCCGGGGCCTCGGTTCGCCAAGCCTTCGACGCCACCACCAGGCTGTGCGAGGCGATCACAGCGTCGGCCTCTGAGGGTTCTCGGGATAACCTGGGCTTCCCACCGAGCCACGCCGGGCTGCTAAACGCGGAGTTGCCCGACGAGCTCTCGCTGGGACAGGCCGACGCCTTCCCGCAGCTCCACGGGTTTCTGCACCACATGCGCCACAACCATGACCTTTAGAGGTCTCGCGACAGACATCTACGACGTAGCGAACGGAGCGGCCGCACGCCAAGCGTCGATTGCAGCCTTGAAATCAACAGATGGACGATAGAAGACGTGGTGCTTCGAAGCTCGCACTTCGAGCTGTCCGACCTGATCCTGAAGGGTCCAACAACCCAATCTTCAGCTTGACCAGCGGGGATGGGAAGGGTGATCCTTCCGGCCGTGGCGCTCTGCTTCTGTCGTTTGCCAGCGTGATTGGACCACCTGAGGACTGGTTTTGCCAGTGGCATTGGACCAGTCCTGTTGCCAGTCGTTGGACCACCTGACCATCCACCCGCGCCGGCCGGACAGAGGTTCGGCTTGGCCTCCGAGGCAAGGGCGGAGGAGGCCGATGGCGTTCAGGGAGGTATCGGTGGTCCAGATCAAAGAGTTGCTTAGGCGGTGGCTGGCCGGTGAGGGCGAGCGGGCGACTGCGAAAGGAGCCGGCGTCGCCCGGACGACGGCGAGAAGCTACATCGCCGTGGCTATCGAGCTCGGCGTCGATCGACAAGACGGTGACGGACAGCTCACCGACGAGCTGATCGGCCAGATCTGCGAGCGGGTCCGGGCCCATCGTCCCGACGGGCACGGCGAGGCTTGGCGCAGGCTCCTCCAGCAAGAGGAACAGATCAAGGCCTGGGTGGACGAGGGGCTCACGGTCGTCAAGATCGGCATTTTGTTGCGTCGCCGAGGTGTCGAGGTCCCGCACCGCACGCTCGCTCGCTTTGCCGCAGAACGTTGCGGCGCCGCCAGGCGGCGCAGGACGACAGTGCGTGTCGACGACCCGCCACCCGGGCGGGAGTGCCAGGTGGACTTCGGGCGCCTCGGCCTCGTGAAGGACGGGGAGCGTCGCCGGGTCTGCTGGGCACTCATCTTCACCTGCTGCTACAGCCGCCACCAGTTCGTCTGGCCGAGCTTTACCCAGACGACCGAGGCGGTCATCGAAGGCTTCGAGGCAGCCTGGAGGTTCTTTGGTGGGGTGTTCCCGGTCGTCATCCCCGATCAGATGTCGGCCATCGTCGATGAGGCGGACAACATCGAGGCGCGCATCAACGACGCCTTCCTTGAGTACGCCCAGTCCCGGGGCTTTGTCGTAGACCCGGCTCCTGCATCTGGCGTTCCGACGAGCGCGATCGGAATACTGGTGCCCTACAGCTATGATCCAAGAACGTTTCGTCCATCGCCGATGGCAAAGGTTGATCAGCAGGGAGTTGTTCCCCTTCTTCGGAGCCACTTTCGACATCAGCGACACTCTCCTCGATTGCAGCGGTTCGGTGAGTGGCCGGCGCCACTCGATCGGAGAGGCCCGTGACCGGTTCCGACACTGGACCCGACGGGGCATCTCGACGAGGCTTTGACCGGCGACGTTTCCTTGTCTATGGGTTGGGCGGGATCGCCGCGGTCGCGGTGGTCGGTTTCACCGGCGTGGAGCTGAGCTCGTATCGCACGGAGTCCTCCCCGGACAACAGGAGCTCGACCAGCTCGAGGGGAAGTGCTCGGTGACGAGCCCGCCGCTGAGCTTCTCCTCGTTGGGGCCATCGTTGTCGAGCTCCTTTTACTCACACGCTCGCAATCGAACAGTTGGGTACACGATCGCCTATCCGCCCGAACACGACCGAGGCAGCGTGCTGCCGCTCGTGGTGCTGCTCCACGGATACGGGGCGAACCACACAAATGCCGTGGTTGGCATGACTCCAGCCCAGGCGGTTGCCCTCCGCGTCGGTCACGAACCGCTCGCCCCGATGGCGATGGTGACCGTAGACGGCGGTGATGGTTACTGGAACCCGCACCCCGGCGACAACCCGATGGGCGATGGTGATCGAGGAGTTGATTCCATTCTGCCAGCGCCTCGGCTTGGGGCGGCCCCCGCAGCGGATCGGGGCCATGGGCATCTCGATGGGCGGCTACGGCGCCATCCTGTTGGCCGAGAAGTACCCGCACTTCATCTCAGCGGTAGCCGCGATCAGCCCAGCGATCTGGACCAGCTACGCCCAAGCGCGGGGAGCCAATGCGGGCGCCTACGCCTCCGCCGCGGACTTCGCCGCCGATGATGCAGTCACTCACACGGACGCGTTGACCGGCATACCTGTTCGGGTTGCGTCGGGAGACCTGGACCCTTTCCATCCAGGAGTGGAGGCGTTGGCCAAAGCCCTGCCTGCGGGAGCGGTCGTGGAGTTCTCAGAGGGCTGCCACACGAGCCCGTTCTTCCTCGCCCAGGAGCCACCCTCGCTGTCGTTCCTCGCGCAGCACCTCACCCGTTAGTGCTTGGCACATCGCGCGTTTATCGCGCGGACGCTGACATTCGGGGTAGTTCGCCAGCGTGTGGATAACTCTCTGAGCTGCTGTAACATAATGCTGTAGTTTGCCGAAATACGGCCAGAAGTGGTTTGCAATCAGTTGCTAGACGTTGGTATCGAAAGGCCGACAGCGGCAGGACCCTTCGTCGCCGCGCGGCTTGTCGAATGTGGAGGAGATGAGTTTGTGCATCCTTCACGGGAAAACATACTCGCCCAGGGGATGCTCGCCTCTCCCAGACAGGCGAGAACTTGAACGGAAACGACTATGCCCTGTCGCAGATTCCCTGCTGACCACAGCGACCGGCGTACTCATACGATCTGGAGCCGCTTCGCCTTCACATCAGAACAGCCAAATGCGCGAAGGTCGTGAAAGGCACTGGATCCACCGGAGACTCTGAACTCACAAGGAGACTGGATCCATGCCTGCACCGAGGAAGTACGACCAGGAGACCCGCGACCGGGCGGTGAGGATGTATCAAGAGCGCCGGCGGGATTTTCCCGAGGAGGCCCTGCGAGCCTCGCGCCGGCGCGTAGGTGAGCTCTTGGAGGTCCACCCCGAGACGATGCGGGGCTGGATCGACCAGGTCGAGGTCGACTCGGGCCGCCGCCCGGGTGTGTCGAGCGAGATGGTAACGATCACGGGAAACTCCCCAGACTCGATCACTGAAACTCCCCACCCCTGAGCGTGCGTGGCAGGGCCTAAAGAAGGGTCCGCCAGTCGCGCGGAGGGCTCCCCAATGCTGAGGGTGTCGAAGCCAATCAGCACGAGGAGCCCCCCGCCATGTTGTCAGTGGGAGAAGACGTGGAAGCAGATGCCTTGTTCAAGCGGGGGTGGACCGTCTCGGCCATCGCCCGTCATCTAGATCGCGATCGGAAGACCGTGCGCTCCTATTTATCTGGAGAAAGGACTCCCGGTGTGCGCCAAGTGGCGCGTCCTGATGCGCTCGCGGACTACCGCGACTACATCGCGGCACGTTTCGCAGACGATGCCCACCTGTGGGCCTCGGCGCTTTATGACGAGGTCGTCCCTCTCGGCTATGGCGGCTCCTATGTGAGCTTTGCCCGCCAGATCCGCCTTGCCCGACTGCGCCCGCACTGCGAAGCCTGCTCGGGGGTGAAAGGCCGCGAGAGCATCGAGATCGATCACCCGGCCGGAGACGAGATCCAATGGGACTGGTTCGAGCGGCGGAAATCTCCCTGGCAAGAGACGGCCTATGTTCTTTTGGGGACGCTCTCTCACTCGGGTCGCACCCGCGGGGTGCTCGCAGAATCGACCGACCAGGCCCATCTCATTGAGGCCATGGACGTCGTCATGCGACGCCTCGGGGGCACGGCCCGCACGTGGCGCACCGACCGCCTCGCCACGGTGATCGTGCCCGGCAGTGCCAAGGTGCAGGCAAGCTTTGCCCCTGTCGCCAAACACTACGGAGCGATCGTGACGCCTTGCCCACCGCGGCGGGGCAACCGCAAGGGAGCTGTCGAGTGCGGGGTGAAGTTCTGCTGCGGGCGCTGGTGGCGCACGATGACGGCCACGACACCCGCCGAGGCGCAGGTGAGCCTGGATCGGTTCTGGTCAACGACGGGAGACGCGAGGTTGCGCCCACCGGGGCGCTATGTGGAGCCGGCTGAGTTAAGCGAAGGCGAGCGGCCCCGTTGGCCGAGCGTCGGAGAACTTGCCGAAGCCGAGGTGCTGATGGCACTTCCCCTTGTGCCATATCCGGCCACGATCGAGGAGAAGCGCTTCTCAGACGACAAGGCGACCATTGCCTTTAGGGGCAACCGCTACTCGGTCAACCCGGGACTGGGCGGGATCGAGCTCACCCTCCGCCACCGCCTTGGGACAAAGAGCCTCGAGATCTACTCCCCTCAAGGCACCGAGCTCGCCTCGCATGTCCTGGCGGTCGCGGGCTCTGGGACCATCGTGCGCACAGCCGAGCACAAAGCGGCTTTGGAAGCGGTCATCCTCGGCCAGTTCTCGACAGAGCGACCATGTGACCGCAAGGCCAACAAGCCTCCCGGCCAAGCCGCTCTTGCCGAACCGGCCCGACTACTAGGTGATGCCGGGACAGAGCCGAGCGTCGATCTCGACGCCATCGCCGAGCTGATCGCCCTTGCCTTTCCCGGTGTGACCCAGGTGTCGGCATGACAGAGAGCTCCGAGTACCAAAAGCTCCGCTCCCATCTCGCCTTTTTGCGCATGACCGCGGCGGCTGAGGCGCTCCCGGGCGAGCTCGACCATGCCTTAAAGGAAAAGCTCACCCACCAGGGGTTCTTAGAACGCCTCTTGCGCATCGAGGTCGATTCGGTCGAACAGCGCCGAAGGGCCGGCCTCATGAGATTTGCCGCCCTGCCGTCGCCTTTCACCCTCTCCGACTTCGACTTCTCGGCCCAACCCTCTGTCGACAAGAAACTCATCGACGACCTCGCCACGCTGAGGTTCTTGGAAGATGCCACCAACGTGTTGTTGATCGGGCCGCCCGGGGTGGGAAAGACGATGCTGGCCGTGGGCCTCGGTCACGCGGCCGTGGCGGCGGGGATGCGGGTGCACTACACGACGGCAGCCGATCTTGCGGCCCGTTGTCACCGGGCGGCCATCGAAGGTCGCTGGACGGCGACGATGCGCTTTTACTTAGGACCGCGTCTTTTGATCATCGACGAAGTGGGCTACCTTCCCCTTCCTGGCGAAGCAGCCGCCGCCTTGTTCCAAGTCGTCAGCCAGAGATACCTGAAGGGCAGCGTCGCTCTTACGACCAACCTCGGGATCGCGAGCTGGGGCAAGGTCTTCAACGACGACCCGATGATCGCCGGCGCCATGTTGGACCGCTTGTTGCACCGAAGCGTCGTTATCAACATCGACGGCGACAGCTACCGGATGCGCAGCCACCGGGCCCGGGCCGAAGCGACGAGACGCGCCGTTGCACGGCCGAGATCCATAGACACTCGAGGCGAGGAGGTGACAGCCTGACGATCGCCTCCTAAGCTCCGCCCGAGCCCTCCACGCCGCTCAGTTGCCTGGGGAAATTCGGTGATCGACAGTGGGGAATTTCGGTGATCCGCAGCAGAGGTAGCCGTCGAGTTGCAGGCGCTAAGGCGCGAGAACGCCGAGCTTCGCCGGGCGAATGAGATCTTGCGGACGGCCTCGGCGTTTTTCGTGGCGGCGGAGCTCGACCGTCGACTCAAGTAGTCGTCTCCTACATCGAACACTTCAAGGCCCGCTTCGGGGTCGAGCCGATCTGCCGCACGCTTTCAGAGAGCGACGTGGCGATCGCCCCGAG
>JBEKVJ010000132.1:0-6941 GCA_049514105.1 Acidimicrobiales bacterium | reverse complement strand
CCGTTTCACCCCAACGGTGGTCAACCCTGCACTGATCCTCGCCGTCCGCGTCAGGCCTGCTCACCATTCGACTTGGCGAACGGCACCTCTGGCACCGCCCGCCCCTTTGGCGCCCCCTAGCGACGAACGCCGGCGTCCGCGGCAAGCCTGCGCAGCGCGGCGACCAACAGATCGACCTCGGCGTAGGTGTTGTACAGGGCCAGCGACGCCCGGACGGCCGACTCGAGTCCGTAGCGGCGCAGGATCGGCTGGGCGCAGTGGTGACCGGCCCGCACCGCGATTCCCTCCTGGTCCAGCGCCGAGCCAACCTCCTCCGGCCGGTAGCCGTCCAGCACGAAGGTGAGCACGCTGGCCTTCTCCGGCGCCGTGCCTATCATGCGCAGACCGGGCACGCTGCGGATCTCGCCAGTGGCGTACTTGAGCAACTCGTGTTCGTACCGCTCGACGATGGGCCGCCCGAGCCGGTTCAGGTAATCGAGCGCGCTTGCCAGCCCCACGGCGTCGGCGATGTTGCCCGTTCCCGCCTCGAACTTGGCCGGCGGGCCTTGGTAGATGGTCCGCTCCAAGGTGACGTCGGAGATCATGTTGCCGCCACCCTGCCACGGCGGCATCTCCTCCAAGACGTCGGACTTGCCATACAGTGCGCCGATGCCGGTGGGCGCGAATATCTTGTGCCCGGAGAACACGTAGAAATCCGCGTCCAGCGCCTGAACATCGACCGGCATATGCGCGACCGCCTGCGCCCCGTCGATGAGCACCCTGGCGCCGACCCGGTGCGCCGCCTCGGCCACCTCCTTGACCGGGACGATCGTCCCGAGCACGTTGGAGACCTGGGAGACCGCAACCAGCCGGGTCCGTTCGCTGAGCAGGTCGCCGTAGGCGTCTAGGAGCAGCTGACCGTCGTCGTCGACGGGGATGACCTTCAGCTTCGCTCCGGTCTCGGCGGCCAGCTGCTGCCACGGCACGATATTGGCGTGGTGCTCCAGGTGCGAGATCACGATCTCGTCGTCCCGGCCGATGTGTCGCCGTCCCCAGGCCTGTGCGACGAGGTTGATCGCCTCAGTGGTGCCCCGGGTGAACACGACGTTGTCGGCCGACGGCGCGACAAGGAAGTCCGCGACCGTCGCCCGGGCACCCTCGTAGTCCTCCGAAGCCCGCGCCGCAAGAACGTGCGCCGACCGGTGAATGTTGGAATTCTCGTGCGAGTAGAAGTATGCAAGCCGGTCAATGACGACCTGGGGCTTCTGCGTCGTGGCCCCATTGTCCAACCAGACGAGCTGCTGACCGTGGATCCGCTCGTGCAGGATCGGGAACTCCCGCCGCACGGCCTCGACCTGGAACGCCGGGTAGGCATCCACCGGGACCGCAGTCCGCGGGTCGGGTCGCATTGGCCGTTTAGCTGCTGGCTGCCGTTCCTCGATGAAGTAGAACGACGGCGCACCAGCCTGGCTGACGTTCGGCACCTGGAATGTGCTCTCCAGCTGATCCGGTCGCGCGGCGCCCAGCATCGCAGCGGCAACAGCTGGCGGCAGGCCTGGAACCGAGACCGCCGGGGGCTGACTCGCTGGAGCCGCCATCCGTCCGGGAGCCGACGCAGCCCGGTGATATTTCGACAACACGTCGGGCGGCTGGTGGCCGAGCCCAGTATGCGAGGGATAGCCCGCAGTCACATCGCGGTGGTCGGTCAGTTCAGCGTGTGGCTGCGCTGCGTCCTGAGCCGCCGTCAAGTCAGCCGAGAGTACTTGTTCTGGCTCGTGGCCTGGCATCGCGCCGAAGAACTCGGTCGCGAGCCGTGTCAGGGTCGCCTCGTCCGGCATCCACGGAGGAAGGGCGCCCAAATTGTCACCGGTAGGTGTGTGAGTACTCATGGAACTTCCCGATCTCGACATCGTCGAGAACCGCGAGCGCGTCCGGGGTGAGCACTGCGAGCGAGCAGTACAGCGAGACGAGGTAAGACGCGATGGCGTTGCGACTGATCCCCATGAACCGCACCGAGAGCCCTGGTGACTGCTCGCCGGTCAGGCCCGGCTGGTACAGCCCGATCACGCCCTGACGCCGCTCACCAACTCGCAGAAGGAGCACTTTTGTCTTGCCACGGCTGACCGGCACCTTGTCGGAGGGGACGATGGGCAGGCCGCGCCAGGTAAGGAACTGCGAGCCGTGGATGCTCACGGTAACCGGCGGAACTCCGCGGCGCGTGCACTCCCGACCGAAGGCTGCGATAGCTAGTGGATGCGCCAGGAAGAACGCTGGCTCCTTCCAGACCTTGGTAATCAGCTCGTCGAAGTCGTCCGGCGTCGGCGGGCCCGCGAGCGTGGAGATTTGCTGACCGGCGTCTGCGGCGGCGAGCAGGCCATAGTCGGCGTTGTTGATGAGCTCGCTCTCCTGGCGCTCCTTCACCGTCTCAATGGTCAGGCGGATCTGCTCGGCGATCTGATCGAATGGGCTGCTGTAGAGGTCGGAGATGCGGGTGTGAATGTCGACGATGGTGGCCACCGTGCTGAGGAAGTACTCGCGCGGCGTCTCGTAGTAACCGACGTATGTCGTCGGCAGCTCGGACTCGTCTCGCGGTGGAGTCGCTACCGTGACAGACATCGGGTCCTTGACCCGGTTCAGCCGATAGATACCTGCCTCGACCGGCACCCACTGCAGCATCTGAATCAGCCATCGCGGCGTGATCGTGTCGAGTTGTGCGGTGCTCTTCGTGGCATTCGTGAGCTGGCGCGCTGCCGCGTCGGTCAGTGCGAGATTAGTCGGCTCGTCATTGGGTACTGTTGCTTTGGGCATTGCTGGACCTTTCCTTTATGAACTGGCTCGTACCGCATACACGAAAGGTTCGGGTCAGATTGAAGCCGTCATATGTTGTCGGGCCATGCATTTCAAACGTTGTACGCATCACCCCCTTTGGGTTGCGCGATGGTGCCCGATGTGTGAAGGACGTAGACCGCCACCGGTCGCCGGCGCACCACCGGCCGCGGGCTCGCCTCCGCCATTGCCTCACGCCAGTCCAGATCGATGTCGGGCGCGAGGGTTGTCGATGAACACGCCCCGGCCGAGCACAGCAGCAGGATGGATGTCGACGCCTGTGAGCAAGCGCGCCACACTCGAACACGTGCGTGCCAGCAATTTGAGGTCCTTGTGCCACAGGTGGTGGTGGCAGATCCGGTGAGTCCAGATGGCGTGCACTCCCGAGTAGCAGATCGCGATCTTGACCGACGAGCGCGCCACCCGGTCGCCGTCTCGTGCCGAGCATAGAACGCCCCGCAGGTCGCCAACATGCTCAATCGGTGAGACCTTCGAACAACGCGGTCGAGAGGTATCGTTCGCCGAACGACGGGATGATCACAACGATCAGCTTGCCGGAGTTCTCGGGCCGTGCCGCCAACTGGAGCGCGGCCCAGATCGCCGCCCCTGAGGATATGCCCACGAGGAGTCCTTCCTCGCGTGCTGCCCGGCGGGCGATGTCGAAGGCGTCCGTGTTCTCGACCGTGATGATCTCGTCGATGAGGGTGGTGTCCAAGATCGCGGGGACAAAGCCTGCGCCGATGCCCTGGATCGGGTGGGGCCCCTTTTGGCCGCCCGAGAGCACGGGCGAGGCCGCCGGCTCCACCGCGACAAGCTTCACCGACGGCTTACGGGCCTTGAGTACCTGGCCGACGCCGGTGATGGTCCCTCCGGTGCCTACCCCGGAGACGAGGATGTCGATCTTGCCGTCGGTGTCGTTCCAGATCTCCTCGGCGGTGGTGGCACGGTGGATAGCCGGGTTGGCCGGGTTCTCGAACTGCTGTGGGACGAAGTAGCGCGCATCGCTCTTAGCCAGCTCCTCGGCTTTGGCGATGGCGCCCGGCATGCCTTCGGGCCCGGGCGTCAAGATCAGCTCGGCCCCATAAGCCCTGAGGAGTGCCCGGCGCTCCTTGGACATGGTCTCGGGCATTGTGAAGGCGCACTTGTAACCACGCGCCGCGCACACCATCGCCAGCGCGATCCCAGTGTTGCCGCTGGTGGGCTCCAGGATGATCGTGTCGGGCCCGATCTGGCCGGCCTTCTCGGCGGCATCGATCATCGAGACGCCGATGCGGTCCTTGACGCTGTGAGCCGGGTTGAAGAACTCGAGCTTCAACACAACTTTCGCCCCGCCCTCGCCGGTTAGGCGACGCAGCCGCACCAGGGGTGTGTTCCCGATGAGCTCGGTGATATCTTCCGCGATCTTCATGGTTGTCACGCCTTTCTCGAGTCCCTCCTGTTAGGCCAAGGCTAGTTGCCGATGAAGTCCCTCGCAATTATGGAATTGATCGCAGTAAGCGCATGAGTCAAAGCAACCGCTCGAGAAACCCGCCTCGCCTGTGGCCAACAACTGAGGAGCAGAAAGTCATACATCAAGAGTTAACTATTTAGCACTTAGTATGCGCGCACCTCAACCGGCGACATCGTGAGCGTTGCGTCCCGATCCCGGATCAAGACTCGAAAAGGCTCACACGCCCATCAAGTTCCACCAGCAGGTTGCGCGCCTGTCGAGCTACCATGACCCAATCGGATGCGCCGTCACCACGAGGATGTGAACCGGCGAGTCTCGACCTCCATCACAAGAGACACGTAGACGCGCCGCCACAGCACCGTGTCGACGAGGAAGAAGTCGCGCGCCAGCACGTCTCTCGCTCGGGCATGCAAGAACCTCTGCCAGCTCATGCTCGCCCTACCTCGGAGCCGGACCTAGCGGGAGTTTCCGGGATAACCCGTCGAGCTCGTCCACCGCCGTTCGGGAAGTTTCTTCGAAATAGGGCCCTGACCAGCGCGTTTGCCCAGCTCAGAGACTCGCGATTTGTCGGGCCTTGTGGTAGTACCTATATATGGGTGCGTCACGAACACCGAAGGAGGAGCAATGTAGGAGACCTCTGAAAGTGATGCAGTGCGAGAGATGGAGGTAGGCCCTCCGGCGTCGGCCTGCGGGGGCAGGCGCCAAACCACCCTCTGCTGCGTTGGCTGAAGACCGTCGTGGTGAGCGAGAGGGAAAAGGCGCACGGGATGCGTCAGGTGGGGTTCAGGAAGACGTACCAGAAGCGCCAGGCTGGGGTGACCCGCTTGGGCGTCGTTGTTGAAGCGTCGAAATTGGTTAGACGATGTCAAAACCAGGGGTCCTCCATATTCCCCTGGGACAAGCCTGGCGGACGCCCGCCGACTGGCCAGGCGGCATCCGGCGTAGAGGCGGCGTGAGCCTGGACTGCCGCTCTTGCACGGAACGTGAGAAGGCGAACGTCGATACCGTGGACCGTTCACTTGGGCTTGTAGAGCCACCCGGTCCCAAGAGGGAGCCTGCCGAGGCAGAAACCGAAGGCACTGAGTACCGATGCGACGTTCGCCGACGGACCGGCCCGCAGTAGCTGTGAAGTCCCTGCTGCCTGGAGGTGGGGGTGGAGCCAAGGGGCCGGCTCATCAGGAATGTGGAATCGATCAACCGGGCACGCCCGGGAGGAAGAGAGGAAACATGCCAACGTCGCAAGTCAAGCCGTTCGACATTCCCAAGAAGATGGTGTGGGAGGCGTACAGGCGGGTTGCGGCCAACAAGGGTGCCCCGGGAGTGGACGAGGAGACTCTGGGCGAGTTCGAGTCTGATCTGAAGAACAATCTCTATCGGATCTGGAATCGGATGAGCTCGGGGTCCTACTTTCCGCCCCCGGTCAAGAGTGTCGAGATAGCGAAATCGCACGGCGGAGGCGTCCGTTTGCTCGGCGTGCCGACGGTCGCAGACCGAGTTGCCCAGACGGTGGTGGCCATGTATCTCGGGGAGAGGGCAGAACCGCTGTTCCACCCCGACTCCTATGGCTACCGGCCGAGGAAGGCAGCTTTCGATGCGGTCGGGGTATGTCGAGAGCGGTGCTGGAAGAGGGACTGGGTCATCGATCTCGATGTCGAGAAGTTCTTCGACTCAGTACCGTGGGACCTCATCGTCAAGGCGGTCGAAGCTGTCACCGACACCTCGTGGGTGCTGCTCTACGTAAAGCGGTGGCTGGCTGCACCGCTGCAGCTCCACGATGGCACCATTGCTGAGCGGGACAAGGGAACTCCGCAGGGATCGGCTGTATCACCGATCTTGGTGAATTTGTTCATGCACTTTGCCTTCGATTCGTGGATGGCCCGGAACTATCCGGACTGCCCATGGGAGCGCTACGCCGACGATGCTGTCGTGCACTGTGTGAGCAAGGAGCAGGCTGAGCAGGTGCTCACTGCCATCGCCGAGCGGATGGGAGAGGTCGGCCTGAGGCTTCACCCGGACAAAACACGCATCGTCTTGTGTAAGGACGGTCGGCGCCGGGGGGAGCATGAGCACACCTCCTTCACCTTTCTTGGGTTCACTTTCCGGGGCCGCATGGCCCTGGGCAGGAACGGGGAGTACTTCACGGGCTTCCTGCCTGCGATGAGCACCGAGGCGCTCAAGGCCAAGAGCGCCGAACTCCGCGCCATGCGGATCCATCGGCGCACCACCCTCAGTCTGGACGACCTGACCCGGTGGCTGAACCCCATCGTGGGCGGGTGGATGAATTATTACGGCCGGTTCTACCGGTCGGCCATGGCTCCCCTTCTCCAGCGTGTCAACACCTACGTGAGGCGCTGGGCCGGGAAGAAGTATCGGCGGCTGCGGGTCTATAAACGGTTCAATAGGTGGTGGGTGGGACTTGTCGAGAGACAGCCTCACCTGTTCGCCCAATGGCGATGGGTCCGAGCAGCGTGACTTGACAGCGGATGAGAGGAGCCCGGTGACGAGAGATTGTCACGCCGGGATCTGTGGGAGCGGGGAGGGGCAGGTCCTCCCCGCCACCCGACCGTTCATTGTCGGCAAGAAGCAGGACGGGAAGACCTACTACTACCTGGCCGAGTCAGCCCGGGTCGATGGCAAGCCCCGGATCGTCTCCCAGCGCTATCTGGGTTCGGCTGAGGAGATCGCG
>JBEKVJ010000131.1:0-7623 GCA_049514105.1 Acidimicrobiales bacterium | reverse complement strand
AGAAAAGTATGTTTAGGTCATCCCGTGAAGGCCCGACGGAGGAGAAGGCGGGTAGGCGTATGCCCATCCGGCTCGGGACGGCCTTGATTGCCGCTACCGGTCTGCTCCTCGGACCACTTGCACTAGCGTCCTCGGCCGAGACCGTGCCACATGCGGCCTCGGCGGTCATGGGTACTTACGTCCCCGTGACGCCCTTCCGCCTTGTTGACACCCGTACCGGTGCCACCAACCCAGCGACGTACGCGGGCAAGACCCTCGTCGGCGCCTCCTCTCTCAACGTGCAAGTCACCGGAGTTGGCACCGTGCCACTCGGAGCTGCGGCGGCGGTGCTCAACGTGACTGTCACCAACACGACGCAGCCCGGCTTCATCACCGTGTTCCCCGAGGGGACCACGCAGCCGAACGTCTCCAACCTCAACTTCACGGCCGCCGAGACAGTGGCGAACCAAGTGACCGTGCCGCTGAGCTCTGCGGGCGGCGCGTCGTTCTTCAACTCGGCCGGCAGCACCGACCTCGTGGTCGACGTGGAGGGCTACGGTGACAGGGACCCTCACCGGCGTGCCTGCGACAGCGACCGCCGTTGTGGTCAGCGCCACAGCAGCCCACGGGACCGCCGCTAGCTTCCTCACCGTCTACCCGGCGGGCGCAGCGAGCGTTCCGGCGGTATCGAACGTCAACTTCTCGGCTGGTGAGGCTGTCGCCAACCGTGTGACGGTCCCAGTCGGCACAGGTGGCCAGATCGAGGTCTACAACCACTCCGGCACCGTTGACGTCGACATCGACGTTGACGGTTACTACACCGGCGTCGGCGGCACCGGCTCGGCTTTCGTGCCGATCACGACCCCGGTCCGCATCACCGACACCCGTGGCGCGACGCCCCTCAACGGGACGCCCATCGCGGCTAACACCTCCGAGAGCTTCAACCTTGCCACCGTCGCCAGCACAATCCCCGCGACTGCCACTTCTGTGGCGGCCAACTTCACGGTGATCTCCGGCGACGCCTCCGGCTACCTCTCGATCTACCCGGCGTCCACGACGGTTCACCCGGTTTCCTCCAGCATCAACTGGACCGCCAACGAGACGGTCCCAACCTTCACGATCGCCGACACGGCCGGTACCGGCAGCGTCGAGGTCTACAACAGCGCTGGTGGGACCATCAACCTCCTGATCGACGTCTTCGGGTACTTCGAGCCTGTGAGCAACGGACCGATCATGGAGTCGGCGGTTGTGACTCACACGTCGATCGCGATCACCTACAACGAGACGATTGTTTGCCCGACACTTGCCGGCGCACAGGCTGAGTTCGCGTACGACTGGACTGGCGCAGCGACGGGGATTACGAGTCCGATCACCAGTGTCGCGTGTGCCACTGACGTGCTGACCCTTTCTGGAGCCCTCACAACCTTCACACTGCCGGGGAGCACCGGTGGCACCATCATCTACACCGCTCCTGCGATAAATGGCGCGGTATCGGTGTCCGCCACAGGCCCGATTTATGCGGCGACGCAGACGCTGGCGGTGTCAGGGGCGGTAGCGCCGAAGATCGTGTCGGCCTACGCTACGGCGACGTCAATCGTGATCACCTACAACGAAGACGTGACCTGCACGACTGGGGCTGCAGCCAGCCTGTTCAGCTATGTCTGGACTGGCATAGCGACCGATACGATTACGGGCTGCAATGTTGGTGCGGCTGGTAGCGACCAGCTGACGCTGACCTCCGGTCACATCGACCCGCCAGGGACCGGCGCCAGCCTTACCTACACGGCTCCTGCGGCGGGCAACACGCCGGCGACCGCTGTGTACGCCACAGGCTCCAACCCCGACCTGTACGCGGCAACGCAGACAATCTCGGGTTCCGCATTCACGATCCCGGCTATCACCGGTGCGACCGTGAACGCGCTGGCCGGGACGATCGCTGTCGCCTACAGCGAGCTGCCGATGGGCTGTCCGGCGAACCCGGCCGTTCAGCTGGTCTTTGAGTACACCAACGGTGGCACACCCGCCTACCCGTCCACGTGCGTGGCGAGTGGCACAGGCGTAACCCTCGGGCTGTTCATGACCACGACGACCGGAACGACAGCAGCGACACTGGTCCTGCCGGGCGCTACGGACAACCTCGTGTACACCTCGCCGGCGACGCCGCTCGCGACTAACACGGTGTATGCCACACTCGACTTCCCGCAGTTCCCGGCAACGCAGACGTTTGCGCTGACGGCCACGGCGGCTGTGGCGATGACGGTGCCTGCGGTTTTCACTTACTCGCCGACGGCAATTACCATTGGTTACACCGCGAACGTGGCCTGCCCGGCAACGGGAGCAGACGGCGACTTCGTGTATGACTCGGCCTTCAACACCCTCGGCGGCGCGATCACCGGCTGCTCAGCGGTTAATCAGACTCTGACCCTGACCGGAGTCTTCAACCCGAACACGGGTGCTGGGAGCATCGTCTACACCGCTCCTGCTACGAGCACTACGGCGAACGCGGTTTATGCCGCCAACAGCACGTCGGGATTTGCGGCAACGCAGACGCTCTTCCCGCTGTAGGCAACTCTAGGCGGTAACGCCTGATAGCAAGCTCTGAAAGGAGCCCCGGTCCTCACAAGGGACCGGGGCTCCTCTGTTTTTGTGGGCTGGCTTGCCACGCGTTTCGCTTTCGTCGCACCGATCATCCGCCCAAGTGCGGGCGGTCCTGCAGGCCTTTCTCTCAGGTGGGGCGGTCCCGGTCGTCGGCCGCGAAACGGCGCTATGGAACGCGGAGGCCACGCCTGCGCCCGCTCACCGGTGTTCAGCGGCTAGGTTGGTAGTGGTCGCTCGTGCGGTTGGCTGTGGTGAGACAGAAGCCACGCGACGGTGGAGAGCGGCGCACGAATTCCGGAAATGGAGATAGTCCTATGTTCAGGTCATCGCGTCAAGATCCGACGCAGGAGAAGGCGGGCGGACGCATGCCGATCCGGTTGGGGGCGGCGCTGGTTGCCGCCACCGGTCTGCTCCTCGGCCCACTCGCACTAGCCGCGTCGGCTGCGGCAACGCCACATGCGACGACGCCCGTCATGGGTACGTACGTCCCGGTGGCACCCTTCCGCATCACCGACACGAGGCCGAACTCAGGCCAGCCCAACGCTGGCAAGACCCTTGCCGCTGCCGCCACGTTGAACGTGCAGGTCACCGGGCTCGGCACAGTACCCGCCGGGGCA
Source organism: Acidimicrobiales bacterium (assembly GCA_049514105.1). Taxonomy (GTDB): domain Bacteria; phylum Actinomycetota; class Acidimicrobiia; order Acidimicrobiales; family Bog-793; genus Fen-455. The sequence continues at coordinate 4,429 of JBEKVJ010000131.1, read as the reverse complement.
TCTGCGGCGGTGCTGAACGTGACCGCCGTCGACCCGACGGTCGCTGGTTTCCTGACCGTGTTCCCCGCGGGGATCGCGATGCCGACGGTTTCCAACCTCAACTTCACTCCCGGCGTGATCGTGGCGAACCTCGTGACAGTGCCACTGAGCACGGCGGGCATGGTGTCGATCTTCAACCATGCCGGCAACACCAACGTCGTGGTCGACGTGGACGGCTACTACACGAGCACTCCTTCGACCAACGGCACTGGCCTGTACAACTCGATGTCGCCGGTACGTGCTCTTGGCAACCTCCAGCTCGGTGCGCCGGTCGCGGCGAACACGAGCGTGCCTGTAACAGTGACCGGGGCCATCACCGGCGTGCCTGCGAGCGCGACGGCTGTCGTGGTCAACGTGACGGCAGCCCACGGCACCTCCGCGAGCTACCTCACCGTCTACCCGGCAGGTGCGGCGACGGTACCGACCGCGTCGAGCGTGAACTTCATCGCCGGCCAGGCCATCGCCAACAGGGTGACGGTCGGAGTCGGCACGAACGGCCAGATCGAGGTCTACAACCACACCGGTACGGTGAACGTGGACGTTGACGTAGACGGCTACTACAGCGGAGTCGGCGGTACCGGCTCGGCTTTCGTGCCGATTACACCAGTCCGCATCACTGACACCCGTGGCACCACCCCCCTTAACGGGACGCCGATAGCGGCGAACACCTCCGAGAGCTTCAACCTCGCCACCACCCTCAGCACGGTGCCTGGGACTGCGACTTCTGTCGCGGCCAACGTCACCGCGGTTGCGGGCAACGCGCGCGGCTACCTCACCGTCTACCCGACGTCCGCTGCGGCGCACCCTGTCGCCTCTGACGTCAACTGGGTTGCGAAGGAGATCGTCCCGAATTTCACGATCGCCGACACGGCCGGTACCGGCAGCGTCGAGGTCTACAACGCCGCTGGTGCGGCGGTCAACCTCCTGATAGACGTCTTCGGGTACTTCGCCACTACGAGCAACGGGCCGATCATGGAATCGGCTGTGGTGAGCAGCTCGTCCATCGCGATCACCTACAACGAGGACGTGTCGTGTGTAACAGCTGTTGACGCCTCGTTCGGGTACTTCTGGACTGGTTCAGCCTCCGGGGGCCTGATCACCGGCGCTGCATGCACAGCCAGCAGCGACGTGCTGACCCTGAGCGGAACCTTCACCCTGCCGGGAACCACCGGTGGCAGCATCGTGTACACCGCTCCTGTCGCGCCCGCCGGCGTTTACGCCACTGGCCCGGTCTATGCGGCAACGCAGACACTTGGGGTGCCAGGGGCGGTAGCGCCGAAGATGGTTTCGGCCTACGTAACGGGGACAACAATCGCGATCACCTACAACGAGGACGTGATCTGCCCGGCAGCAGCTGCAGGCACCCTGTTCACCTACGTCTGGACCGGCATAGCGACCGATACGATTACGGGCTGCACGGACGGTGCGCTCGGTAGCGACCTGTTGACTCTGCACGGTTCCTTCGACCCACCGGCGTCCGGCGCCAGCCTCACCTACACGGCTCCTGCGGGAGGCAACACGCCGACGACCGCGTTGTACGCCACCGACTCCAACCCCGACCTGTACGCGGCAACGCAGACACTTCCATTTACCGCCTTCACGACACCGGCCATTACGGCGGCGACTGTGAACGCGGTGGCCGGGACGATCGCTGTCTCCTACAGCGAGCTGCCGATGGGCTGTCCGGCGAACCCGGCTGTTCAGGCCGTCTTCAAGTACAGCAACGGTGGCACACCCGCCTACCCGTCCACATGCGCGACGAGTGGCACGGGCGTGACCCTCGGGGCGTTCATGAACGCGACGACCGGAACGACAGCAGAGGCCCTGGCCCTGCCGGGCGCTACGGACAACCTCGTGTACACCTCGCCGGCGACGCCGCTCGCGACTAACACGGTGTATGCCACACTCGACTTCCCACAGTTCCCCGCAGCGCAGACATTCGCGCTGACGGCTACTCCGGCTCCGGCGATGGCGTTGCCTGTTGTTGTCACCGCGACGACAGTCGCGATCACTTACACCGAGGGCGTGGCCTGCCCAGCAACTGGGGCCGACGGCGACTTCGTGTACGACTCGGCTTTCAACACCCTCGGCGGAGCGATCACCAGCTGCTCAGCAGTGGGTGACGTGCTGACCCTGGGCGGGATCTTCAATACCCCGTCAGGTGCTGCCAGCATCGTCTACACCGCTCCTGCGACGAGCACGACGGCGAACGCTGTTTACGCTGCCGGGACCACGTCGGTATTTGCGGCAACCCAGACCCTCTTCCCGCTGTAGGCAACTGAGGGATTAGCGTCTTTTAGCAAGCACTCTGAAGGGAGCCCCGGTCCTCACAAGGGACCGGGGCTCCCTTCTTTCTGAGGGTAGGGCTGCAGAGTGGTCGCTACTCGGGTGGCGGGAACCTCGTCACCTCACGTGGTTCGTACCGCGACGCCGTTGAGGTGAGCGATGAGGCGATCGCTGAGGTCCTCTGCTCCTGCAGGCGTGAGTGAAAAGGCGGTCGGAAGCGCTTCGTTGTGCCAAGGAGCATGACCGGGGTGAGACCGCTCGCGCCACCGCTGGTGCCGTTGGCGGTGTTCGGGAAGGTCGTCTGACTTCTCGAACGCGTCGAGGCCGCAGTCGGGTCGGCTCCGGTCACTTGGAACCCCCGTCCCCGTTCGGCGACTGACATGACTTGTATCTCGGCCACTAAATCGCATACATTGATCGAACTAGTCAGGTATCTGCGACGGGGCACGGGCGTCTGACGCGCCGCTCTCCGGCGCCTCAAAGTTCATGGAGGATGACATGCCGTCCCTGTTCCGAAGCCGCCGTGCAGCCTGGAGCGTCGCGCTCGTTGCCAGCGTCGCAACAGCGTCGCTCTTCGGCGCGAGTGCGCAGACATCTGCAGCTGCGAGCAACCGGGCCGCGTCTGGCGGACAGATAACGACCCTGACTGTGGCTGCGCCCGGCTCCCGGGCGAACCTGTATCCCGGCAACGAGTCGGGCACGGTCAACTACTGGATCGACGCTCTCGTGCAGGAGGGCCTCGTGCACCCGACGGCGAACGGCACCTACCAACCGGCGCTCGCGACAAGCTGGAGCGAGCCCAACGCGACGACCTACGTGTTCCAGATCCGCAAGAACGCCCGCTTTTCCGACGGCACGCCGCTCACGGCCGCGGACGTGGTCGCGAGCATCGACTACGCCGCTTCCGCGAAGTACTCGGCCCAGACGGCTTCCTATCTGGCCGACCTGGCCAGCGCGACGGAGAGCGGCCCCTACCAGGTCACGGTCAAGCTGAAGGCGCCGCAGGTCAGCTTCTTGAGCGAGCTGAGCGCCTCGGCGGCGCTGTGGGTGAGCTCGAAGAGCTTCCTCAAAGCACACGAGTCCGACCTTGGCACGCCGAACAGCCTGGTGCTGGGCACGGGGCCTTACAAGGTGAGCAAGTTCGTACCCGACGAAGGCGTTTGGCTGACCCGCGACAACACGTGGTGGGGCGGGGTGCCCAAGGTGAAGAACATCGTCGTCACCTTCTACAACGACGAGAGCGCCGAGTACCTGGCCGCCAAGTCCGGCGCCGTCGACCTGGCGCTGTGGGTCATGCCGACCCAGGAGCCGTCCTGGAACAGCCTGAGCGGCTTCCACGTCATTAACGCCCTCGAGGCCTCCTATGTCGGGCTCATATTCGATCCGAACGTAAAGCCGTTCAACGAGCTTGCTGTTCGCAAGGCAGTGGCGGAGGCCTTCCCACGCCAGACCTTCGTCACCCAGGTGCTTCGCGGCGGCGACTCGCAGGTGGCCACCGCCATCACAGCCCCAGTTTCGCTTCGTGCCGCCTACAGCCAAGCTGTCGCGACGGCCAAGCTGGCGTCCACTACCCAGAATGCTTTCAGTCTCAGCGCCGCCAAGAAGGAGCTCGCGAGCTCCTCTTACCCCCACGGTTTCACGACGACGCTCGACTGGCCCAACAACGGGCCCCAGCTCGGGCTTGCTGCTGAGGTGCTGGCGTCGAATCTCAAGCAGATCGGCATCACTCTCAAGGTGTCCGAGGTCCCGATCGAGACCTGGCTCGGCAACATGTTCAGTAACAAGTACGGCTTGAACTTCATGTGGGACCAGGTGATGACGGGTGACCAGTCGGAATTGGCCGGGTTCCTCCTCGGCCCGGGAAACCCGTCCGACTTCTCCAACACCCAGGTCACCTCACTGCTCAACGCCGAATACGCGCAGACCAACCCCCAAAAGCGCGCCCAGGAGATAATCGAGCTCAACCAGCTCGCCACGACGACCGATCTCGTCGACGCCCCCTTGTGGTGGGAGCCGATCGGCATGGCCTTCAAGGACGGCATCTCCATCTCGAGCTACGACTTCGCCACCTTCTACAGCCCTTGGGCGGCGGGCATCTCCGCCA
>JBEKVJ010000130.1:0-7097 GCA_049514105.1 Acidimicrobiales bacterium | reverse complement strand
CGCCCGGCGTGAAGGGTGTCGAGGAGCCGCACCGTCGTGCCCGGCCCGGGGGGCAGCACCGTCAGGCCGAGGGCGCCGCGCTGGGATGTGAACCATTCGAACAGCTCCGCGGGCTCCAACAGCTCGCCCACAGTCGTCATCGGGTAGCCCTGCTGGGCAAGCCAACGCCCGCCGTACTCCCAGGAGCCGACATGAGGCAGCACGACAACGACACCACGGCCGCGAGCCATCTCTAAGCGAAGCCGCTCGAAGCCCTCGATGCTGAAGGTCGACTCGATCTGGTCGGGCCGCAATGCCCCGACCCTCGCAGACTCCACCCAGTAGCGGGCATAGGAGACAAAGGCTGCCGTTACGAGCCCCTCGAGCGCCGCATCGCTCGCAGCGGGCCCGATCACGCGCCGGATGTTCGCGCGAAGAAGCGGGCGCTTGGAACGCCACAGTCTCGAGATCGCGAGGCCAACGCCGCTCGAAACGCCGGCGGCGAGTCGACGAGGAAGCCGCTGCAAAATGGCCGCGAGGCCCCGATAGGTGAGATAGAGACACCACTGGCGTGCCTTGGTCGTCACCGGCCGGGCGACGCTGGACGGATCTTGGCTCAGCTATCGGTCCTGGGGTGCCGGCGACGATCTGCGCGCACGAGGCTGCGGTGCTCGGCCGAGGCCGCGCTTCGACGCATGCCCTGGCGCTCTGTCGCGAGAACGCGACGAAGTCTCGTGCCGAGCGGCTCATCGCGCCGGCGTGCCCGCACGCGGCTCTGTGTGGTCGCACGCGGCCTGCGGCCGGCCGGGCGAGGCTCACGCCAGGCCTGCCAACGAGACTCGACACGGCCCCTGCGCCATGTAGAACGCGTGCTCGAGGCTGTCGCGAGCTCCGGACTTGCCTGACGCCAGACCTTGACGAAGCGTTGCAGCGCCGTGAAGGCCGAAAGTGCCAGCAAGAGCCCCAAAAGCGGCACGAGGATCACATGGAAGAGCAAAGCCACACCGAGCAGGATGAGACGCTCGGCACGCTCCATGAGGCCGCCCTTGGCGTCATAGCCGAGCGACTCGGCCTTGGCCCGCTCATAGGAGATGACCGCGCTCACGGCCAGGATCGCAAAAGGAATAAGGGCGAGGCGCGGGTCCGGGCGCGAGGCCAGGTACCATGCCACGCCTCCGAAGATGAAGGCATCGGCGACGCGGTCAGCTACCGAGTCGAAGAAGGCACCCTTTTTAGAAGCGGTGCCAGCTGCCTTCGCGACCACACCGTCAAGGGTGTCCATGAGCCCGCCGACGGTAAGAAGCACGATGCCGATCCAGAACAGCCCGAGCCCGATGCAGACGCCGGTGATCGCAGCGAGCAGGACTCCGAGGCAGGTGACCTGATTCGCGCTCACGCCGAGGCGGACGAGGCGCTTGCCGATCAAAAAGCCGTTTCGCAGTGCAGGAGCGGCCGAGTTCGAAGTCTCACCCGCCAAGGACGCCTCACTCGAGGCTGATACCGGGGCGCCAGGCGGCGCCGCGAGCTGCTCATCAACGGGGGCATCATCTTTACCGGTCGCCGTTGACTGGCCCCGGTGGCCGTCGATCATGTCGCTCCTGTCTGGCAAAGCACTGCATTGGAGCGCCCAGCGCCCCGTCGCGCGGCGAGCACTCTCTCCTTAGAAGGTTATCAGAGCAGTTGACGCAGCCCGCGGCCTATTCGTGCGGTGCACGCGCCCGGTAGGCTCCCGGCTGTCAAAACGAAGCTTGTCGACCAGTCACCCCGGTGAAGCCGGTCGCGGGAAGTGAGGTACCCACGTGAACACCGTGCCGTCCGCGAAAATACGCAACGTCGCGCTGATCGGCCATGGCGGCTCCGGCAAGACGACCCTCGCTGAGTCACTGCTCGTGGCTGCCGGCGTACTGTCTCGCGCGGGACGAACAGAGGACGGGACCACCGTCTGCGACTTCGAGCCCGAGGAGCTCAAGAGGAAGATCTCGGTCTCGTTGGCACTGGCACCGTTCCTGTTCGAGGACTGCAAGATCAACATCATCGACACGCCCGGCTACGCCGACTTCGTCGCCGAAGTCGAGGCCGGGCTCTCAGTCGCCGACCTCGCGGTACTAGTCGTCAGCGCTGTCGAGGGCGTCGAGGTCCAAACAGAAGAGACCTGGCGTCTTGCAGCTGAGCTCGGAATTCCGCGGCTCGTGTTCGTGAACAAGCTCGATCGCGAGCGGGCCGACTTCGAACGCACTCTCGCCCAGCTCGGCGAGCGCTTCGGCTCTGGCATAGCTCCCCTGGAGCTGCCCATTGGCGCCGAGGCAGCCTTCAACGGCGTCGCCGACCTGCTCACCGACACCGCCATCACCTACAGCGGCGCCAAGTCCACGACCGGCCCCATCCCAGAAGACATGTCGGAACTCGAGCACCGTGTGCGTGAGACTTTGATCGAAGGGATCGTCGTCGGTGACGACGCCTTGATGGAGCGTTACTTGGAGGGCGAGGTGCCCTCCGCCAAGGACCTCGAGGAAACCCTTGCAAAAGGAGTCGCCGCCGCGAGCGTCTTCCCCGTGGTGTGCGGCTCGGCCCTCACCGGCGTCGGCGTGGACCGGCTCGCCTCTTTGATCTGTGAGATCGGGCCGAGCCCGCTCGCGCGGGGCAAGTTCAAGGTGAAGGCAGGAAACGAGACCATTGAGCTCCCGCGTGACCCCGACGGCCCGCCCCTCGCCCGGGTCTTCAAGACCATCGCCGACCCGTTCGTGGGACGCATCTCGCTCATGGAGGTGCTCTCTGGGACCTTGCACCCGGACATGACCCTTGTCGACAGCCGCAACCACACCGAGGAGAAGCTGCATGCCCTCCAGGTCATGCGGGGCAAGGAGACCCAGCCCACCTCGGCCGCCCCTGCCGGGGACATCGTGGCTGTCGCGAAGCTGAGCGGTGTGCTGACCGGCGACACCCTGGCTCCGAAGAACCAGCCCGTCGTCGCCGAAGGGCCGCGCCTGCGCAATCCGCTCTTGTCGATAGCTGTCCATCCCAAGGCCAAGGGAGACGACGACAAGCTCATGACGGCGATCCATCGCCTCCAGGAGGAAGACACGGCGCTGTTGGTCCGGCGCGACGACGAGACTCACCAGACGGTGCTGTCTGGCATGGGCGACACCCACCTGCAGATCGTCTGCGAGAAGCTGAACCGTAAGTTCGGAGTCGCAGTCGAGACCGAGCCGGTACTCGTGCCCTACCGCGAGACGATCACCAAGTCCGCCGAGGCCGAGGGCAAGTACAAAAAACAGACCGGCGGTCACGGCCAGTACGGCGTCGCCAACTTGCGTGTCGAGCCGTTAGAGCGCGGGGAGGGTTTCGAGTTCGTCGACGCCATCGTCGGCGGTGCCATCCCGCGACAGTTCATCCCGGCGGTGGAAAAGGGCATCCAGGAGGCGATGGTGCTTGGGGGCTACTTCGGGTACCCCGTCGTAGACGTCCGCGTGACGTGTTACGACGGCAAGTTCCACTCGGTCGACTCCTCTGAGATGAGCTTCAAGATGGCCGCCTCGATGGGCTTTAAGGAGGCCCTCGCCGCAGCAGGTCCCGTCGTGCTCGAGCCGGTCTCGAGACTCGAGGTCACGGTCCCTGCCGCCTACCAGGGAGACGTGCTCGGCGACCTCAACTCGCGCCGTGGCCGGGTGCTCGGCACCGAGGCCGGAGACCGGGGTGAACAGGTCGTAATCGCCCTCGTCCCGACGGCGGAGATCCAGCGCTACGCGACTGATCTGCGTTCGCTCACAGGTGGACGGGGTCGCTTCGCGGTCCGCCACGATCACCATGAGGTCGTGCCGGCGCCGATCGCAGAGCGCCTCGCCAAACAGGCCGCTGAGGCTTAAGGCTCTTTATTACATCCTCAGATCGCCAGCGAGGTCCAAGCAAGCGCGACATCGCGACTGCCGGTCAGCTCGAGCACATCGAGCGGCCGGCGGTTCCAGCAGTACAAGTAGAGGTCCGAGGCCGTTCCGACGATGACGGCGTCGGCGGGGCCACGTCCTTCGCGCCAGCGAAGCTTTCCCCCTGCGGTTTCGACCGTCCACGCTGCCGCGTCGTCGGTGCAGGCCAAACAGAGCACGCCCCCGAGGTCTGCGTCCGGTGCCTCGGGGACGTCTGTCGCAAGGTGGACCGATATCCACTCGTCGATCCCGTCGACGGCGAGCTCGGTCGTGATCGGGCTCGGCGCGCCGATCGAGAGCTCGACGTCATAGCGGTGCACGGCGGACTCGAGGGCCATGCGCCTTGCGACCCAGCCCACGGTTAGCTCGTTGCCCGACCAGTTCCAACAAGGAGCTTCAGCGTCGCGGGCGGCGAGCGCCGCCTGCAGGGCCTCGCAGGCGCCTTCGAACCGCTCGCTGAGCTCGGCGAGGTCCACATCGCTCTTTGTCGCAGGATCGGCCGGGGCATCGAGTGAAGCCGCTTCGAGCTGCGTGCGCCAGAAGGAGAAGACCTCGCTTAGGTGAGCGAACAGGTCCGAGAGCGCCCATTCCGGGCAGGTCGGCACGGCCAGGCCGGGATCCTCGGCGCTCATGGAGACCAGCAGATCGCATTCGCGCCCGAGCGCCGCGCGATGCGCTTCGAAGTCGAGGCGATGGGAGGTCATTGACTCAATCTTCCCCGCTTCTGCGACGCCATGTCCCGCGGGTCCTGTATCGACGAGCGATTGCTCGCTTGGCGTCGTCGCGCTCGCCTTTATGCCGGGGGGTATTTCGCCGGTAACGCGGACCACCCCGGCACGGATCTCGCGTACGGTCCGGCGGGGCTCGGCGACCTCTACGACCACGTAGCGGAAACGCTGCCCGGAGCACTCCATCAAGACCGCGTTGCGCCCGATACCGATCGACCAGAACGACCAGCCGTCGATGCCGTGGTAGATGCCGAGCCGCCAGACGCCCTGGCCGTGTCGGCGCCAGTTGCGAAGCCCGGTGCGCACGTGCGAGCGCGCGAGCGGGTCGTGCTCGACGCGAGTGATGCAAGCGAGCGGAAAACGCACTTCGGCCCTGGTGGAGAGCATACGGCGCCAGCCACTCAGCTTGACGACGAGATCGGTCCCGTCCACAAGGCACTCTCCCCAGGTCCAGGGCAGCCGGCCGAGGCCGGACGGGGAGGATGGACCACTCACCTCCAGGCGGCCCGCAACTTCGCCCAGCTGTCGTCGAGGGCCTCTGGGAGCACGCGGACCCCTGCTACCGAGGTCATGAAATTCGTGTCGCCGATCCAACGCGGGACTATGTGGACGTGCAGATGGGCGGGGATGCCCGCTCCGGCGGCACGTCCGAGGTTGAGACCGAGGTTCAGGCCTTCGGGCTTGTAGGCGGCCCTCACCGCCGCCACGGCCGCGAGAAGCGCGCTCGAGAGCTCGGTTGACTCCTCGGGCTCGAGCTCGGGCAGGTCGCGGATGTGACGGATCGGGAGCACCATCACATGGCCGGGGCAGTACGGGTAGGCGTTGAGCAGGGCGACGGTGAGCTGGCCCGTCCACAGCACCCGGCGGACGTCGTCGGGCTCATCTGATGCCATGATCTCGCAGAACACGCACCTCGGCTCCTCGGCCGTGGCAGAAGGCCCTGTGGCAACAGCGCCGTCCGCGAAGGAGTTGACGTAGTTCGAGCGCCAGCCTGCCCAGAGGTGGTCCAAGCTCATGTCGGCTCCGAATCGGCGCCGCCCGTCGGTGCTGCGGCCTCGATCCGCAGGCGTTGCACGAACGACTCGACGCTCACGCCACGTTCGGGCGCCTGCGAGCCGCGGGCGTTCACCCCGACGGTGTCAGCAGCCACATCCATGTCCCCGACGACGAGGATATAGGGGAGCTTGTCGAGCTTGGCGCGCCTTATGCGCCCTCCGAGGGGCTCGTTGGCCTCGTCGGCCTCGGCGCGGACCTTGGCGGCGAGGAGGCGGTCTCGCACCTGGCATGCATATGGCCAATGGTCGTCGCGCACGGGCAGCACCCGGACCTGAACCGGTGCAAGCCAGGTTGGGAAGGCACCGGCGTAGTGCTCGAGGAGGATGGCGAAAAAGCGCTCGACTGATCCGAACAGTGCCCGGTGGATCATGATCGGACGGTGGCGCTCGTTGTCCTGGCCAACGTATTCCATCTCGAAGCGTTGTGGGAGCTGGAAGTCCACCTGCACGGTCGAGACTTGCCAGGTCCGCCCGATCGCGTCACGGGCCTGGACCGAGATCTTCGGGCCGTAAAAGGCACCGCCGCCGGGATCGAGGGTCAGCTCGAGTTCCATCGCGACCGCGGCCTGGCGCAAGAGCTCGGTCGCTTCGTCCCATTCGGCGTCGGTCCCGAACGCCTTGTCCTCGGGCTTGGTCGAAAGCTCGAGGTAGAAGTCTTCGAGGCCGAAGTCCCTCAACAAATCGAGCTCGAAACCCAAAAGAGAGCGGAGCTCGTCGGCCATCTGCTCACGGGCACAAAAGATGTGAGCATCGTCCATCGTCAGGCCTCGCACGCGGGTGAGCCCGTGTATGACACCGGACTTCTCATAGCGATAGACCGTTCCGAACTCGAACAATCGCAGGGGCAGCTCACGATAAGAGCGCTGGCGGGCCTTGTAGATGAGGATGTGGAACGGGCAGTTCATTGGCTTTAGGTAGTACTGCTGGCCCTCATCGAGCTCCATCGGCGGGAACATCCCCTCCGCGAACGACTGCAGGTGACCCGAGGTCTCGAACAACTGCGCCTTGGTGATGTGCGGAGTGTTCACGAACTGGTAGCCGGCTTGCTCGTGACGAGCGCGCGAGTAGTCCTCCATCACCTTTCGGACGAGGCCGCCTTTGGGGTGGAAGACCGCGAGGCCAGATCCGAGCTCGGGTGGGAAGGAGAACAGGTCGAGCTCGGCGCCGAGCCGCCTGTGGTCACGGCGCTCGGCTTCCTCGATGCGATGCAGATGGGCTTCGAGGGCTGCCTCCGACTCCCAGGCGGTCCCGTAGACCCTCTGCAGCTGAGGCCGGTGCTCGTCCCCGCGCCAGTAGGCCCCGGCAACGCGGGTGAGCTTGAAGTGGCCCAGCCGGTCGGTCGAGGCTACATGGGGCCCGCGGCACAAATCGACGAAGCCGGGCCCGTTCCTGTAGGCGCTGACTTCGCCCGGCTG
>JBEKVJ010000129.1:0-7133 GCA_049514105.1 Acidimicrobiales bacterium | reverse complement strand
CCCGTCTTGGACATCCACTTCCTGCGCTTCGCGAACGCGCTCTTCGAGCCCGTCTGGAACAGACAGAATGTCGCCGCCGTGCAGATCTCAATGGCCGAGAACTTCGGCGTCGAGGACCGAGGCGCCTTCTACGACTCGGTCGGGGCGTTGCGCGACGTAGTACAGAACCATCTCCTCCAGGTGCTCGCGCTCATCGCGATGGAGGCACCGGTCGGGCCCGGCTACGACGCCTTGTGGGACAGAAAAGTCGACGTCTTCCGGGCCATCCCCAACATCGACCCTGCTCGCTGCGTGCGCGGCCAGTACCGCGGGTACCGCGGCGTCGCGGGAGTGAAGAGGGGCTCGACGACTGAGACCTTCGTCGCTCTCCGCTTGGAGATCGACAACTGGCGTTGGACCGGCGTGCCGTTCTTCATCCGGGCGGGCAAGGCCCTCGCCGCCAGGGCCACGGAGGTCAGGATGACCTTCACGCGCCCACCGCGTTTGGCTTTTCTCGCTGAGCCCCGACCCCTTGTAGCAAACCAGCTCGTATTCCGGATCGATCCTGAGCCTGCCTTGCGACTTGTCGTGCTCTCCAAGGACCCCCAGGGCAGAGGGTCACGGGAGGTGTGCTTGGACATGGACTTCGCCGCCGAGCTCGGCAAGCCTCCCGAACCCTACGAGCGCCTCATCCACGACGCCCTGACCGGAGACCGTTCACTGTTCACCCGAGAGGACGCCGTCGAAGAGACATGGCGGATCCTCGAGCCCCTCGTGCGCCGCCCCCCTGCTCCTGAGCCTTACAAGCGGGGATCATGGGGACCGAGAGCTGCGGACGACCTTCTCCGCGGCCATCCTCCTTGGCCGACGCCATGGCTCCCGAGCCTGAGTGCCTGAGAGCCACCGCCTAGGTGCCGAGCCGATCAAGTGACCGGCTCGGCACTGGAGGGACCCATGATTGCCGGACGGCCGTCGCGATCTCGGCATACCTCACTATCATCGCCTCGGACGCGGCGATCGGGTTTGCGTCTACTGCAGACAGAACGGACACGGTGATGACGCGTTATCTTCCTGCCGAAGACCGCTACGAGTCAATGAAATACCGCCGCTGCGGGCGCAGCGGACTCCTACTGCCGTCGGTGTCGCTCGGCCTTTGGCAGAACTTTGGTGACGACCAGACGCTGGACAACCAGCGCGCCATCTTGCGCCGGGCCTTTGATCTCGGGGTCACCCATTTCGATCTCGCCAACAACTACGGACCGCCGTACGGCAGAGCTGAATCGAATTTTGGCGGCTTTCTCAAGACCGACTTCCTTCACCACCGTGACGAGCTGGTCATCTCTACCAAAGCCGGCTGGGACATGTGGCCCGGACCGTACGGAGATCTGGGTTCGCGCAAGTACCTTCTGGCGAGCCTGGACCAGAGCCTTGCCCGTATGGGGCTGGACTATGTCGATATCTTCTACCATCACCACTTCGATCCCGACACGCCCCTCGAAGAGACCATGGGTGCCCTCCACTCGGCGGTGCAACAGGGCAAGGCCCTGTATGTGGGCATCTCTTCTTACTCCGACCGGCGCACGCACGAAGCCGTCACGATTCTGAGGCGTCTCGGCACGCCATTGCTCATCCACCAGCCTTCTTATTCGATGCTCAACCGGTGGATCGAAGATGGCCTGCTCGAAGTGCTTGGAGACGCAGGAGTCGGGTGCATCGCCTTTTCACCGCTGGCACAGGGCCTTCTCACCGACAGGTACCTCAACGGCGTCCCGGAGGGGTCGCGCGCATCTCGGGATGGCTCGCTGTCGCCCGAGATGCTCAGCGAGTCGAACATGGCACGCGTACGCGCCCTGAACGACATAGCGCGACGACGGGGCCAGGGGTTGGCCCAGATGGCCATTGCCTGGACCTTGCGCGACCCACGCGTCACTTCAGTCTTGATCGGGGCGAGCAGTGTGACCCAGCTCGAACAGAACCTTGGAGCGCTGGACCATCCGGACTTCTCGGCAGACGAGCTCGCCGACATCGACCGCTACGCCGAGGAGGCTGGCGTCGACCTGTGGCGCGGTCCCGCTACTAGCTGAACCTAGTTGGAGCTCGACGTCGACTGGTTGACAAGAAACGGGCCGGACCGGCTCTTGCGGGTCGCGTTCAACAGAACCAACATTCGCGTCATCGGCTCGCATAACTGAGCCATGTCCCCCGACCCGGATAGCTGCTGGCCATGCTAGAGGCTCGGCGCGACGCCTCCTAGGGCCCTTCGCTTGTTTACCAGGTTCTTTGAGGCATCAGATGTTCGAGGCACGCCTCCGGCGCGCGCCATCGCGATCACGAACTCGGTAGCCGCCGTGACCCCATTTATGAAGAGTCTGTCTTGGTCTTGTTTGGTGAGGTTGAAGTCGGTAGCGCTCAGGCCAGCGTTGTCCACAAATATGGTCCGCGCCGCAGTCTGCTCGTCGATGGCGTAGGTGTCCCACTCGTTCATCATCGTGCGAAGGCAGCGGACGCCGACTGCCAAGGCCGACTGGCAACCCTCCGTCGCCGGAAACGACCTCTGCTGTCGTGACAACTTGATCCCGATCGTCGGCCAGCGCGGCTTGGCGCCGTCGTCACGGTCGAAGGCGTGTATTGGGAAGTTCTGCAACAGACCGCCGTCGACCCAGGTCACAGTGCCGCCGCCGTAGGTCAGCTCTGTGGATCCACCGCTCGGAGTCGGGATCGAGACGGTCGCTTTCGTCGCCTCGAAGGTGACCGGCTCGAAGAAAAAAGGGATCGACATCGAGGCACGGACGGCTTCTACCGGGTCCTCGTTGTCGACAGGCACCCTCCCGTAAAGGGGGAAGTCCCACGGAAGGCGCACCAATTGGGCTCGTGTGATGTCGGAGGTGTTGACCACCAACCGATACTCATGACCCGCCGGAAGGCTGAGGTCCGGGTCGTCCTGTGTGGTCAGTTTCAGGTCCGCGAAAGTTCTGACCTTGAGCTCGTCGTGAAGGATCGGTCCGAGCCAACTCCTCAGATAGTCACCGTTGTAGATCCCCATCTGGCGACTGAGGATCGCCGCGTCAGCGACCAGATCACCGGCATGGCCCCCGACATGGTCGAGGAGGCGGTGCAGCTTGCCCTCGGGCATGAAGTTCGCGAACTCAAGGCTGTTCATGTACGACAACAGGTTCGTCATTGGCACGTCGGACTGCGAGAGTCCGGCAATGAGGCTCGCTGCGATGGCACCCGCGCTGGTGCCGGCGACACCTCGGAACCTGTACCCAGCCTCGTCGAGGACCAGCACAGCCCCGACAAGCCCGATTCCTTTCACGCCACCTCCTTCGAGCGCCAAGTCCGCTACGAGGCCGTTCTCTCCTCCCCGCTCCGGGTCGTTACAGCCGTCGTTGTCCAAAAGCGTTTGTGCGGCAGTATCGAATTCTTTCTGCAACAACTCATCGCGGACGTAGCCCCTCGACGATTCCTCAACTGGCACTGGCCGTATCAACTCGCCACCCCCTTCATACCCGACAGCGCTCACGGGTACTACAAGACACCCTCAGCCTAAAAACGTCTTCGCCAGTGAGCGGCAAGGAGAGATCGCCACGCCATCTGGCTTGACCTTGATTATCTTCCCGGCGCGCGTGCTCCTCAAGCCCTACCTAGTCGTTCGCGAAGGCAGCCACATCCTGGTCGCGCGAATGCAGCCGATTGGCTCCGGGCAGAGATCGACCGTCGGGCCGAGGCCCGCAGAACTGAGTGGTGACGCCTTCGCGCGTCGCTAAGGCATTGCTGAGACTCCGGATCAGCACGCGGATGCCAGGAAGACTCGGACTAACCTGCAGAGCTGCAACAAACTGCGCACGTGGTACCTGAAGCCTTTGAGAAGGGCCCCCCGAATGAACACGACTAACCGGGTCATCCCAGCCCAGCTGACCGTGAGCGAGCTCGCTTCGCTCATCGACCACTCGCTCCTGCGCCCAGAGCTAACAGACGACGCCGTTCGAGAGGGCTGCGAGCTTGCTGCGCGCTATGGCACTTGGTCTGTGTGCGTGCGGCCGGCAGACACTGCGCTGGCTGCCCGCGAGCTAGCTCGTACGAATGTGATCGTCGGAACGGTCGTTGGCTTTCCGCACGGGAGCTCGACGACCGCGAGCAAGCTTTTCGAGACTCGCCAGGCTCTCGCAGAGGGAGCACGCGAGATCGACATGGTCATCAACATTGGTGCTCTGCGCAGTGCAAGGCACGGTTACGTCCTTGACGAGATAACCCAGATCGTCGAGGCGACACACTTGGCAGGCGGACTAGTCAAGGTCATCTTGGAGAACGCTTATCTAAGTGACGAGCAGATAATCGCCGGGAGCCGGCTGAGCGAACGCGGGGGGGCCGAGTTCGTCAAGACTTCGACGGGTTTTGCCCCCGGCGGTGCGACGGTACACGATCTGATTCTCATGGCCGGGGCCACCTCGTCGAATGTGCAGATCAAGGCTGCAGGCGGAGTAAGAAGCCTTGACCGTATGCTCGAGCTCGTCGCCATCGGAGTCACGCGCTTCGGCGCCACCGCGACAGCTGCGATCTTGGATGACGCCGAGGAACGAGCGCCCGGCGGCGGAGCCATCGCGGTTCCAGCGCCACCTCCCGACGAAGGTGCCGTCGAGGCTGGCGCTTAGTGAGCCTTCGGTCCGAGCTGGACCGGCTGCCATCGCAGGTCCTCAAGCCCGACCAGGTCCTCGCCGGCAGCGACCGAGTCTGACGTTCGACGCCAAGGTAGGAATGCTCAAGCTCTGCCTAGGACTGCGCCTTCACTGGGCCAGAGTTCAGGTGTCGAGCTTCTCGAGCGGGACCTCCCACTCGAGAAGCGTCCCAGCGGGGCACCTCGGCTTGGCCGTGAAACTCCCCCCGAGGCGCAGAGCCCGATCGGTCATGTTCGCAAGCCCGTTTCCCGCGGTCGGGTCCGACGGAAAACCGACTCCGTCATCAGACACTGAGAGCTTCAGCGTCGCTTGGGAGATCTCAACGACGACATCAGCCCGACTTGCCCGGGCATGTCGGGAGATATTCGAAAGGGATTCCCGAAGGACTGCCAGCATGTGATCGGCTATGTGGTCGGATACCGCGGATTCGGTCACGCCGAGAATACGCAGTCGAGGCGTGAAACCGAGCGGAGCCGTCATCTCTTGGATCACCACCCTTACTCGGTCCTGAATGCCGGGGCTTGCCCGGAACCTCCTATTCGCCTCGAAGATCGTGTTTCGGATCTCACGGATGACGCCATCGAGGACATCGACGGCGCCGTCGAGGCGTTCTGCCGTACTGCCGGTTGCTGACTGCTGGGTTGCCTGTAGCGAAAGCCCGAGAGCGAAGAGCTGCTGGATGACATTGTCGTGCAGATCGCGCGCAATGCGTTCGCGGTCTTCGATCAGCATCATCTCCTCGCGGTCGCGGCGGGATCGGTCAAACTCGAACGCCAGCGCAGCTTGGGCAGCAACCGCCTCGGCGAAAAGTCGATCGGACTGACTGAACACGCTGGCTCCCCGCGACCTTACGAAAGTCAGGGAGGCCGCGGCGGCGCCGACTGCGAGAATGGGGATCCCGAGCGTTGGACCATCGGGCAGTGAGTCGGGCAGCTCTACGGTCGAGACGTCGGTACGTCGAGCGATCTCGGTGAGCTCGCGGCTCTCGATAACGCGTTCCGCGAACGACGCGTTCTCGGGCAAGCGCATACCCGTCAGTTCGAGTGGAAGGCCGACAGCCGCCGTTATATGTGTCTCCCCCTTCTCCTTCACGCATATCACCACTACTGGCGAGTCGATTAGCTCAGAGGCCCTTTCGCAGATCAATTTCAGCGAGTCGTTCAGGGCCATTCCAGACAACAGCGCGAGTCGGATCTCAGCAGTAGCAGCGTGTTGCCGCTCAAGAAGCTCTTCTTCTGCGAGCAACCGGCGGAGCTCGGTTTCAGCGAGTTTTCGCTCCGTGACATCACGCACGATTGACGAGAAGCCGCGCAGTGCTCCCGTTTGATCCCTGAGGGGCGAGATCGACACGGCGACATCGATTTCGTGACCGTCACGGTGCCGCCAACGAGTGTCGCGTGCACCTCGATGAGACGTGTTGTACGCGGCATCGAGAAGCTCTTCGAGCACGATTGAAGACTGTCCCGGTACCAATGTGGCGATGTGCCTGCCGATGATCTGTTCAGGGCCATAGCCGAGTAGCTCCTCAGCGGCAGGGTTCCAGTTAGTGATCTGGCCTTCAAGAGTCGTTGAGATGATCGCGTCCAGCGAGGAACGAACTATCGTCGCAAGTTCGGCCTGGGCTGCAGTTGCCGCCCTCTGCTCTGTGACGTCGCGGACCGCCGCGACGATCAGTGGCTCGCCGGAACTCTCGATCGGACCGAGGCTGATGTCAACGGGAAACTCCCCCCCATCACACCGGCGACCCACAAGCTCCAGTCCGGCGCCCATTGGTCGTTTCTCTGGCGCCGCCAGGTAGTCCGAGCGATGCTGACGATGACGCGGCCGCACGCGCTCTGGCACGAGTGCCTCGATCGAAAGTCCGACAAGCGAGCCTGGCGAATAGCCGAAGAGAGCCTCGGCCTGGGCATTAGCGGAAGCTACGTAGCCACTTGCGTCCACAATAACGACGGCGTCAGGCATGAGCGAGATGACTGCGCCGAGCAGTTCGGACGAGACGGCGCGCGTGTCGAGATCCGACGGAGAATGTTCTCGGTCCAAGTGACCACCCTTCAGCTCCCTGCGACCTTACGGCTAGTTCGCGTCGCGCAGTGCACTTGCAGCCTAGTGATAAACCGCTGCTGCGCCCAGTGGTGCTGGACCGTTGCGACATACGCGCCACATTTGGCGCGGTGACGCGACGAAACTGTTCCGGTGACTTTGTTGCCAGTAAGACAGTTCTTACCAAACTTGCCCTCTGAACAGGCCTTCCAGTGCGTTGGCGATACCTGCGAGCAAAAGAGCCCATAGAGCTTCCACATTCGGGATTCGCAGCCGCGCGTATCGGCCTAGAGACAAAACGCTGTCGAAGTGCCAATGGGGACGTCCCATGAGTTGGTGTAAATCGCGCAGAGGGTCCACCACGTAGCGGACCACCGGAGTGAATCTCGACGTGTCCCTGACAAGACACGACAAGGAGATCACCCCGATGGCCCAACA
>JBEKVJ010000128.1:0-7393 GCA_049514105.1 Acidimicrobiales bacterium | reverse complement strand
ACAAGGCAGCAGCACCAGTGAGACCCGCAGTGAACAGAGCCTTCGTCAATCATCGCCAGCCGGAGCTTTTAGGTGAGGCAACGATTCGCCCTAGCCGGAGGAATTGACATGAGGCAACAGGAACAGCGACTTCGCAGGCTGGCGATGCCGACCCGCGACAACGGTGATCGCCGCGAGTGCCGCGAGGCCGCAAAGGATCTGAAGCAAGCTCACCTTCTGACCGAGGATCACAACCGCAGCCGCCGCGGCAACGATCGGATTGCTCGAGCCGATCACCGAGGAAATCGAGGCGTCGACGTAGCGGTGCGCCCAGTTCATCATGAGGTGCGCCCCGCCGGGCACGACCGCGAGAAGGGCTATCCAGAGCCAATCGCCGGCCTCCACCCGACCGAGGTTCTGACCCGAGGCGAGCACGACCAAAGTCAAGCTGAACGCAGCCACGATCGTCACCCCGGCGGTGTAGTCGAGCGCGTCCTGGGTCGCCCTGGCGTGCTTGGAGACGAGCCAGTAACCCGTCCACGACAAGAGCGAGCCGACAGCCAACAGGTCCCCGGTCATGGCGTGCCGGCTCGCAACACCCGGGCCGATCACCGCGGCCGAGACGCCGGCGATCGCGAGCATGATCCAAAAGACATCCCAGCGTCCCATCCGCTCTGAGAACAAGTACCGGGCCGCGATCAGCACGAGGGCGGGTTGCACAGCGCCGATGACAGTGGCGTCGACCACGCTCGTAAGCTTGACAGCGCAGAAGAACATGGCCATGTCGCCGGCTAGGAACACGCCGCCGAAAAATGAGGCGCGCAGCTTGGCCAGGCTGAGGCGACGTCCGGATCCATAGACCAGGACCGTCAGCAAGAGCGAGCCGAGCCAGAGCCGGTAGAAGGTCAGCACGAGCCCAGGAGCAAAGGTGAGCCTGGCGAAGATCGCCCCAAAGCCCCAGCCGACCGACGCCATGGCTGAGGCACCGAGGCCGATCGCCTGGCGCCGGGAGTCATTCGCGCGCGCCGCGCCCGCCGTCAGAACAGACATTTCCCAACGATCGTATCGGCATGCCAAATCGCCTCCGCAACAACCGCTATGCGGGCTCGGATGACAGCCGACCTCGAGGCCTGCGCGATAGCGTCCCGGCAATGGAGCGCGTGCGGCGACGCGTGATTATCACTGGGCGCGTTCAAAACGTCTGGTACCGCGACAGCTGCCGGTCCGAAGCACAAGCGCGCGGGGTAGACGGTTGGGTGCGCAACTGTTCTGATGGCAGCGTCGAGGCAGTCTTCGAGGGCTCGCCGGACTCCGTGGCCCAGATGGTCGCTTGGTGCCGGGTGGGACCTCCACGGGCGCACGTCAACGGTCTCGATGTGATCCCCGAGCCGGTGCAGAGCGAGGATGGCTTCGTCATCTGCTAGCAGAAAGCGCTCTTCCCTTACAGCTCACGAGCCCGAAGACGTCGTCGATGTCGTCGTTATGGGCGGGACGTTCGCGGCAGTGAAGCCCTCGATCGCGCTGACAAAGGCGGGCTCGTCTTGGACGATGGCTCCGTAGCCCGTGCCGGGAAAGGAGACCTGGGTAGCGTGCGGCAATGCGGCGGCGAGGCGGGAGGCGTTAACCGGAGGGAAGACGACGTCGTCGGCACCGGTTATCACGAGCGCCGGGATCGTTATCCTTGACAGCCGGGCCGACACAGACCGCGCCTTCCAGGCGGCGGCCTGGAGGGCGGACTCGGCCTTGACGGCTTTAGCCGTCATCCAGTCCGGAGGGGCCGAGAACAGGCTGCTCGCCCAAGCCGTCCTGTCCAACAGGCCTGCGGCCGTCGGTGGGAACAGGACCGCAGACAGTGCGATCGGAGTGGCTGCCGGTTCGGCGAGCAGGCGCGCGACATCTACTGAAGGCTCGACCGCCTTCGGACCCCCGGCGGATGTGTCGACGAGCACGAGCGATGAAGCGAATCCAGGATGGCGCTCGGCAAGGGAGAGCGCGACCTGGCCTCCTAGGCCCCACCCGAGCACGGTCGGGTCGGACAGGCCCACCGTGAGGGCAAACCCGGCAGTCATGTCCGCTAGCCACGCGACAGAAAGCGGGGCGGTCGGGCTGGCCGAGTACCCAGCGCCAGGAAGGTCGAATACCGTCACGCGGTAGTGGCCGGAGAGATCAGACAACAGGGTCTGGCCCCACCACGACAGCGTCCCGTCCTGGCCCGAGATGAGAAGCAGGTCCGGACCGCTCCCGAAGCTTCGGTACGCGATCGGGACCATCTTCAGCCAGGCGGCGCTGCCCTCGGTGATTGTCGGGAGCACGAGGGCTCCCGGCGCCAAAGCCGCCACTCGGGCGCGCTGGATCGATGTCCCGATCACACCGACCGGCGTCGTAGTCGTCGTCGTCGAGCTAGTCGTAGTTGTCAAGGACGTCGTGGTCAGACCGGGTCCCGGCGAGCTACACCCGGCCAGCACCGCCAGCATCGCCAGGGAGAGGGCGATTGCCGGGACAACTGTCACCTGCAGTCGATGCCCCGGCCGGTCGCGCACCAGCCCGGAGGCGCCGGACACACTCAACCGAGCGATCAATCGGAGCCTTTCAGGTCGCTCCTAGACGCCAGCTCAACCGCTTGGGCAACTGTGGTGGTCCCGTCGTGGACCGCGACGTCGTTCCAGCGGATCCTTGCCAGCCGCTTAGCTGATACACGGCCATTGTCCGCGTACCAGCGCGCCGAGCGGACGATTGCCTCGACAGCGGGCCTCGAGCTGTAACCGAGCTCTCGCCGCGCGCGGGCATCGCTGAAGATCATCCGGGTCGCCGCCATGCGTGCGCCTTCGAGCGGAATGCTCGGCTCGCGATGCAACAGTCGACCCTCGAGGAGGCCAGAGGCGTGCCCGGCAACAAGAGCGACGAGACGGGGAACCTTTATCGCGGCACGGGGAAGACCTGTTGCGGCCGCGAGCACGTCGAGGATCTGGCGTAGCTCCATGTTCTCGCCTCCGAGGACATAGGAGCGCCCCTGGCTGCCACGCTCGGCCGCGAGCAGGTGCCCGGCTGCAACGTCGTCGACGTCCACGACGTTAAGGGCCGTGTCGAACCATCCCGGGATCCGGCCGTTCAGAAAGTCGAGGACAGTCTTTCCCGTCGGCGTGGGCGCACGGTCCCCAGGGCCGAGGGGCAGGGTCGGCTGGACCAGAACTACGGGAAGGCCTTCGGCGCCCGCGCGCAGCACCTCGTGCTCGGCAACGTACTTCGACTGCTTGTAGAGCCCGAACAGATGGGCGATGCGCGCCCAGGCCGTCTCGTCCGCGGCCTGGTCGTCACCGGTGCCGTCGAGTCCGATCGTACCGACGGTGCTCGTGTAGACGACTCGCTCCACTCCCGCTAAGCGGGCGGCACCGATCACGTTCAATGTCCCACCGACGTTCACCTGGTAGAAGTCGCTCTCGTCGCGGGCCCAGAAGCGGTAGACGGCCGCCACGTGGAAGATCATGCGGCAGCCTTTGGCGGCGGCGGCTACAGCTGGGGCGTCGCGAAGATCGGCCAAGACCGGTTCGACTTCTAGTCCGTCGAGGTTGGAGTGCGCTACTCCTGGTTGCAACAGGGCGACGACTTGGACCCCCCGGGCGAGCAGGGCGCGAGTGACAGCCGAGCCAATAAAACCGTCAGCGCCAGTGACAAGCACGCGGTCAGCAGCCTCGATCGACATCGGGCGCGACAGCTCTGCGTCGCTCGACTCCAGCGGGCTCAGGATGGCTCCCGGCGTATGGCGCTCTTGGCCAGGTTCTTGCCGAACTCGAAAAGTAAAGAGGAGTTCCGGTGCGCGTCTTCGAGGACGTCGTCGAGGGCACCAACGAAATAGTCGACCTCCTCCTGGCCGGCGATCAGCGGCGGAAGGAGCTTGACGACGTTCATGTTGTCGGCGGCGACCTGGGTCAAGATTCGGTGCCGGTGGAATAAAGGCCCCACGACGAGCTGAGAGAAAAGGCCCTTGCGGGCGCCCTCCATCATCTTCCAGCGCGACTTGAGCCGCAGCGAGCTCGGCTCGCCGAAGACCAGGCCGATGATCAACCCCTTGCCGCGAACCTCGTGGAAGAGCTCGTATTTCTCGACGAGGGGCTCGAGCCCTTTCACGAAGGCTTCCCCTGTCACCCGCGCCCGGTCGACGATGTCCTCGTCGTCGATCGTCTGCAGCGTGGCTAGAGCGGCCACCATGGCGAGCTGATTGCGCCCGAATGTCGAAGAGTGGACGACGGCGCGCTCCATCTTCGAATAGACATTGTCGAAGACTTCGGCCGAGCACATCATCGCCCCGACCGGGATGAAACCACCAGAAAGTGCCTTAGAGACGGTGATGATGTCCGGGCGCAAGCCGTAGTGCTCGTAAGCCCAGAGCTTGCCCGTACGGCCGAGACCGGTCTGGACCTCGTCGATGACAAGCAAGGTGCCGTGCTTGCGGCACATCTCGGCCGCGGCCGCCCAGTACTCCTCGGAAGCGAGGTTCACACCTTTTCCCTGGATCACCTCGAGGACCAAAGCGGCGACGTCGTCTCGTCGAAGCTCGCGCTCGAGTGGCTCTATCTCGCCGAAGGGGACTTCCTGGCAGCCCGGTAGCAGCGCGCCAAAACCTTCGCGAAACTCCTTGCCACCGTTCAGCGAAAGCGCCCCGAGGCTCAGGCCGTGGAACGCGTGATCGGCGTGCAGGACCCTTGGCCGCTTGGTCGCGTACCTCGAGAACTTGATCGCGGCCTCGATCGCCTCGGCACCGGAGTTCGAGAAGAAACAGCGCTGGAGACCGTCATGTGTCCTTGCCACCATCGCTTCTGCCAAGAGCCCAGGCAGCAGAGCCGCGTCGAGCTGAACAAGGTTTGGCAGGTCCATGTCTATGGCCTCGTGCAGCGCTTTTTTCACGACAGGATGTCCACGGCCGAGGGCGTAGACCCCGAAACCTGCGAGGAAGTCCAAGTAACGCGCGCCAGCGCGGTCGTAGAGGTAACAGCCCTCGCCTTTGACATAGAAGCGGTCGAACCCGAGTGTTTTCAGCACCTTTACGAGCTGTGGGTTGAGATACTCACTGTGAAGGCGGAAATTCTCGCCCTGCCTGGCTTCGATCAACGAGCTGAGCTCGAAGGACATCTGCATTCTCCTCGGCGAGTGCGTTTTCACAAAAGCGTAGTCCGAGGCCCTCCTAGAGCACCCGTTGGGACAAGCGCCCCTATGTTCGGATCCGAACAGGCGCTCTTTGGACCCAATCCGGTCGTGAACCGCCACACAGCGGCATGCTTGCCAAGACGACGGGCGGATCGGGCATGCTGGAAAGGTCTTTTGGGGGGATCAAATGAGCAGCTCCGAGAATGGTGCAAACGGCGTCGGGCCTTGCGCGGACTCGATCAGCGCACCGCGGACGAGCGCGTCGATCGACCACGTCGTTTTGATGCTCGACGACGAACAGGTCGCGGGTCTACAGGCTCTTGTGGCCCTCGACGGGGCGACGCGCGGCCGCGCTCGAACGCTCGAGGAGACAGCGGGTCTTTTGATGCGACGGGGACTAGTCGCGAATCTGCAGGAGGCAGGCCTTCCCTGGGCTCCGACTCCGGCACTTGTAAGCGAGCGCCTCGAGGCATTAAAGACCGAGCCGCTACCGGCGCCTAATGGCGCGACGGGCAACAGGTCAGATGAAGAGCTGTCCTTCGCCGAACAGGTCCGAACATCTCGAGAGTGCTACGAGGAGCCCGAACAGCGTGCACAGCTTGCCTCAAGTCGACGCGAGAGCCGCGGCAAGTTGGCCGCCGCGGGCGGCTTTGCAGGCGCGACGGCAGTCGTGCTCGTCGGCGGCTACGTCGGGAATTGGAGCTGGACCGGCTTTGAGAGCAACGGCCAGCTCTGGGACTGGCTACAGCTGTTGTTGCTGCCAGTGGCGTTTGGGACGGTGCCTCTCTGGATGAAATTCGGCGATCACATGAGCCGGTCGCGCAAATTCACTTTCAGGCTTTGTGCCCTTGCCTTTGTCGGCTTTGTGCTGGCTGGCTACCTCGTACCGCTCAACTGGACGGGCTTTAGCGGCAACACGTTGTGGAACTGGTTGACCCTAATCGTGCTTCCTCTGGCGGTGATAACCATCGGAGTCTGGCCGAGCGTGCGGCACAAGATAAACAGCACGCATGTGGCGCTGTTCAGTGGTCTCGGCCTCGCCTGGATCGTCACCTTGATAGGTGGCTACGCCGCCACCTGGCAGTGGACCGGATACCCGGGCAACACCTTGTGGGACTGGCTGCAGCTCCTGCTCGGCCCTCTAGTCATTGCCACTGTCGTGGTGCCTGCGGTGGTGCGTTGGATATCGGGCGACGTCGCCAGACTCGCCGGCGCCAACAGGCTCGCCAACTCAATACACGGCGCCTCGGCGCACCCCGGCGAGGCGGCGGAACCGCCACGAAGCCGTGAGGGATCTCCCGGCACGCCCAGGTCGCGCTAGATCGTCCCCGGTGGTCTCGAGGTGCCCGCGTATGGCACTTTCATCGGGCCGATTGCGTCAATGTCCACTTCGATGAGAAACGCCCTGCTGGCAGAAAGTGCCCGCTGCACCGCCTTGGCGTAAGCAGCCAGCGAGCCGACTCGCTCGGCCTCGATCCCGAAACCAGCTGCTATTGCGCAGAAATCGGGCCTACCGAGCTCGACTCCGATACGGCCGGCTTCGCCCCCGTACTGACGCTGCTGGATGTTGCGGACGACCCCGTAGCCCCCGTCGACAAAGACGAGGCTCACGACCGAAAGCTCCTCCTGAGCGACTGTGGCGAGCTCGTTGACCGAAAGTACAAGGCCACCGTCTCCCACGAGCAGGACGACGGGCTGGCCTCGGGAGCCAAGAGCCGCACCAACACACATCGGCAGGCCGAGGCCGATCGCGAAGCTGTTTGGCATTATCGAACAGCGCGGACGGTACACGGGCAAGAGACGGTTGCCCCATGTGTAGGCAGAGATCGTCGCGTCCTTCACAACGACGGTGCCTGGATCAAGGCAGGGGGCCAATGCGTCAAGGAGGCCGACCTGCGGGCCGAGCGTCGCCCGTAGGCGCGCCCGGGCGGAGGTCGTTGCCGCGGTCACCTTCTCCGACCAGCCGGATTCGGCGAGTGGCCTTCGGGCGCTAGCGCGGTCGAGCTAGTCGAGGAGCGCCGAGGTCGCAGACTTCGCGTCCCCCACGATCGCGGCCGCAACCGGGTAGTTCCGGCCGGGCACTTTAGGATCGATGTCGATCTGGACGATCCGCTCCGGCAGCTGCATCGCCCAGTTCTGCGTGTTCGGGCCTTGAAAGCGCGTGCCGACTGCGATGAGAAGATCCGCCTCGACACACAGTGCTCTGACATCTGGATCCCAGGAAAGGTTGCCGATGCAACTGGGATCGTTTTCGGCGAGGATCCCGCGCCCG
>JBEKVJ010000127.1:0-7453 GCA_049514105.1 Acidimicrobiales bacterium | reverse complement strand
ACCTCGACCTGGCGCTCGCGCGTCGCCTGAGCAAGCCCGATCACGGCTTGTAGGGCAAAAACCGCCTCACCGCGACTTCGTGAGCAGGGCTTTCAAAGTTGAGCCGCCGAAGTCGGGCCTGATAGGAGCTCGCACTTGGCCGATGGCGTCCCCTGTGTCCTGGGGCTACGCGGAGATTTCTGAGGGGAGTCTCAACTCGGGAGTCAGTGGCCTTCACTTCGCAGATCCATACCCTGCGATGACCGGGCTTGTCATGACGATCAGATCAGCGTACCTACCTGGAATGGCCCTGGCGTACCTGACCTGATAGCACCTCGCAACCGGAAACCGAGCCGTTGCGTCGCGTCGCGTCGCGTCGCCCAGCATGGGTTGTCCATGCCGACTGCGGACCAACCCTGGCCAAGCGCCTAATCAGGGCGACCCACTAGGGAAGGTCACCGTGTTAGGCACTTTGAAGGCACCGAGTTGTCCACGGCGACGTCCCGGGTAGCTCGAGACAGGGGCTGCTGTCGATGTTGTGGGGTGCCAACTGCCATCCGTTCCGTGGCCAACACCTGCGGTTCGGGAGCTCAGCGGGTCATCAGCTCAGCGAGTTCGTCGGGGCTCGGCAGCCTCAGCCCGTTCGATTGCGAGACACGCAAGACAGGCTGGGAACCGCGAGCAGACTCAAGCGGCATGATCAACGTGTCCGTCGAAGCAGGCAATTCCAGTGTGCCCTTGCGTGTTGGTTATAGCCCCTTGAGACGGTCATGGCGACACGGAGTTGACGCGGTCTGCAAAGGCCGCAATCTCCAACGGCCCGTCAAGCACTCCAATCTCTAGCCTATAACTCCTCTCTTCGCCCGGTTGCAACCACAGCAGCTCTCCGCGCTCCTTCGCGTCAAAACGCCCAGCATCGCGATTCGTGGATGGCTCGAGAGCCACGGCATAGGTCCCTTCCCCCATCATTCGCCACAAAGTGTGGAAGGGCATCACCCGTCGGTCGTACAGCTGGTAGACACCAAGTCCGAGCGCCTCGTTCACAAGCGCCACCGGCGCGGTCCCGTCCGACTCGGCGGAGACGATGTGTTCGTAGCACTGCTCAGTGCAGTGTGGCTGCGGAGCAGTCATCACACGATAGTCGAGCGCCCGATAATCCCCGGTTGGCAATCCAGGCGGCGCCGGGATCAATAGTCGCGCCCCTTGGTCAACAATCGGAAAGCCGATATTGGCATGATACAAGAGCATATGAGTCGTCGGCTCGAAACCTACATTCACCACCCGATCCGAGATGCGCAATGCTGATCCACCGGCAGTAACCTCGATGCGCCGGCGAAGCTCCAGCGCCTCCGCGAATACCGCTGCCTGGAGCACTATCCCTTCGGCCCATAGCACGCATACGTCGCCGTGCCACTCCTCCCCATACCCAACGAGCCGCGCTGGAAGCAACCCAGACCGGCCCATGAGTCCGTATTCGATCTTGGGCTGCATATCCATATTGTGGAAGTGCTCAGCGGAATCGACACCGCCCACCCCCGTGTGGTCGAGGCCGCATGTGACGACCATTCCGCCGCTCCACGTGCGGAACCACCCTATGCCGTGCGGCTCGGCGTACCAAGGCCCGGCCACATCTGTGCAGGAAAGCCAGCTCAGCGAGTTACCTTTGTACGTGCAAGGACCGATGTCGAAGCATCGGTCGACGATAACGTCGAATCGGAACCCGCTCCCACTATTGAACTCAAGTACCCGCACCCCGCGGCCGACGCCATCACCCAGAGTCACCAACCTCACGCCGAATGCCTGCTCAACACGGCCGACACGACGCATCAACTGTGCCCGATCTAGCTCGGCACCATACAGCCTTGTCATTGTGCAACCTCTCTCTTACATTACGGCAATAGGATTGAGCGGCGATCCAGTGGCTCTCGGTATCCGGAGAGGAGCCATGACGATCATGAAATACCAGCGTTGCTCGCTCGCACAGGCCTCGGCCAAGTCCTCAAGATTGAGGCTGTCTGAAGCCACCATCCCCATGGCTGTGATCTGCAGTGGATGGATCGGGTAAAGGATTCCATCGACGGTGCTCGGCACAGTCTCGCCGTCACCGTCGGGAAGGAACGCGGCCACGTGCCGCTCATATAAGAGCGAGATGGCATCGACGTGCAGCCCAGCCTTACCCTCCCCGCTATACCCGTTGTCCCACGGACCGAGTTCGAGGCGACGACGGTGATGCCCGGTACGAAAGACAAACAGATCTCCCTCCTCAAGGCGGACCCCCTGGGAACGTTCCGCCGCTTCTAGTTCAGCCCGGCTGACCGCGGTCCCTGGCTCAAGCCAGGGCACGCCACGGAGTCGTGGGATGTCGAGCAGCACTCCGCGACCCACCACTCCTTGGGCGTATTCCGTGATGTCGAGTGCTTCCGCCCCCGAGGTGGTCACAAGGCTCGCCGAGCGACCGTTGTAGAGCTGACCACGGTACGCAATGTGGCATAAGGCATCAACATGCGTATGGCAGTTGCCGTGAAACCGCATCCCGAGGAAATCAGTGGCGAAGCGCACACTGCCCGAACCGATATCGTTGTCGTGGCCAGTTGCCATGTAATGGACTGCGGGGTTGGGATTATCTGGCCCAGCAAGCTTGTTGACAGGCAGTGAAAGCGAGATCGACACTCCGGAGCTGACGAGCGAGGCCGCTCGGCGTACGTGCTCAGGAGTGATGTAATTTAGAGTGCCCTT
Organism: Acidimicrobiales bacterium; assembly: GCA_049514105.1. Classification (GTDB taxonomy): domain Bacteria; phylum Actinomycetota; class Acidimicrobiia; order Acidimicrobiales; family Bog-793; genus Fen-455. Next base: position 4,738 of record JBEKVJ010000127.1, on the reverse strand, counting down.
TGTGTCATCCGCGCCCCATCGCCCCCAGTTCTTCACTGAGTCGAATAGCTGCTTGAATTCCGCAACTGATACCTTCCGGGCACGTTCATCAAAAGCCTCTGCCATAATCGACTCCATTCGGCCAACTCCGTAGCAGCATTCTCCCTGTGGCAAGCTACCAAGCCTCCCAGAAGACAGCAATGTCTCGCATCGCGAGTGTTCCTCCTTGATGCATCTGCTGAGACACCGGTTCCCGAGCTACTCAAGTACGCGTGCCTAAGCTACCGCTGACGGCTCTCAGCCAGCCGAAGCTGTCCGCGCTCCCACGGCTCGGCCGATATTCGCAACCAATAAAGCCCTTGTAGCCACCAGTCTCCAGCTGGCGCAGCACATGGGGATAGTCAACGTGGCCTGTTCCTGGCTCGTGGCGTCCGGGCACGTCAGCCAGCTGCACGTGGTCGATGATCCTGGAATACTCGGCGAGGACCCCCGGCAAATCAGCTCCCTCCATGGCAAGGTGGTACAAATCACAGAGAAACCCGACGTTTTCCTGCCCTAGCTCGTGTAGGCGGTCGACGAGTGCAGCAACCTGGCTCGCCTTGCGCAACGGATACCTAGGGCTATCTGATCGGTTCTGCGCCTCGAGGACGATCCGGGCTCCGATTGGACGAGCGGCGGAGGCCGCTACCGCCAGACGCTCGAGTGCCAGTTCGTCCTGAACCTCCGCCGAAGCGGTCAGATCCCGATTGCCATACAGAGCGTTTATTACCTTCGTGCCATGCTTCCCTGCGAAGGCGACTGCACACTCGAGGTTGTCCGCGAAACGTTGGCCCGCGCAAGGAACCGAGACGAGCCCACGGTCACCTCTGGCCATATCACCACCGTCGAGGTTCAGGGCAACGAGACGTACTCCGGCTTCGTCCAGCGACTCACCGAGATTCTTGAGGACTGACTCCGGTGGAACTGGATCAACAAAAGGCCACCACAGCTCGACCGCATCAAAGCCGGCGCTACGCGCCGCCGCCGCGCGCCTAAGTAAAGGCAGTTCAGTGAACAAGGTCGACAGGTTGACACAAAACGCCAGCATGCCTAAGACTTGTCATTCCGCCGTAAGCCGAAAAAGCCGCCATGGCTCAAGGCAAATGGACTGATGAGCAGAGTCGGGACGGGCCGGCTTGGATTTGTTCACGCTGCACCTTCCGCCAACCGATCTGGGGTCAGTCGGTAGGGCTGAGCGCCCGTCAAGCTTGGGGGGCTCCAGTTCCTCAACTACTCCTTGTGTTCGCCCTCGCTCCTCGGCTCCCTTTGCTCGGGTTCTGCCTGGGCGAGCGGCGAGAATCGGGGATCGACCTGCCGCGTGCTCGATGAATGTGGCCCCTCCACTCTGGTGCCGGCGCTGCATCATACCCGCCTCAGCTAACAACCCCTTGAGAGATCGGCGCCCTTCACGCCGAGATAAACCCTGTAAAGGGACGTCGTAGCGGCCATGAACAGTTGGTTTCGTCGCGCACCGCCAAACGCGACGTTGGACACAGTCTCCGGAACGTGGATCTTCCCAAGTAGCGTTCCATCGGGATCAAAGCAATGCACACCGTCCCCCGCACCAGCCCAGAGCCTGCCCTCCTCGTCGAGACGGAAGCCATCGAAGGTGCCGGCCCCGCATGTTGCGAACACCTCATCTTGCCTTAGACCACCATCATCACTTACGGTCAATGCTCTAATGTGATTGCGCTCGGTATCGGCAATGTAGAGGATTCGCTCGTCTGGTGAGAAGGCCAGCCCATTGGGTTGCTCGAAGTCGTCCGCCACGAGTGTGCAGTCACCCGTCAAGGGGTCAACCCGGTAAATGTTGCAGGCTCCGATCTCGCTGACTGCCTTTTCGCCCTCGTAGTTGCTAGCGATACCGTAGGAGGGGTCCGTGAACCACACGGAGCGATCGGAACGGACAACGACGTCGTTGGGACTATTGAGCCGGTGCCCACCGAATTGATCCGCGAGCACCGTAATCGATCCATCGTGTTCGGTCCGCGTCACTCGGCGATTGCCCTGTTCGCAGCTTATGATTCGTCCCTCCCGGTCAAGAGTGTTGCCGTTGGCATTCCCTGCCGGCTGGCGGAACGTGCCTACCGCGCCAGTGGTCTCATCCCAGCGGAGGATTCTGTCATTTGGAATGTCGCTCCAGAGAAGATAGCGACCGGCGGGTACCCAGACTGGACCTTCCGCCCACCGGCAACCTCGGTGCAGGCGTTCCAGCGAGTTGTCGCCCTGGCATGATGTGAAGCGCCTGTCAAAGGTCGCATATTCGGTCGCTACAATAGTCGACTCGCCGACAAGACTCATGCCTAATTCACCTTCTTAGTAGAGTTGCATTCGGCAACCACTGCGACCGCATCACAATGAGGTCCTGAGACCTAAATAGGATCAGATGAGCTCGGCGTTGACGACAAAGCCTCCGTCAGCCAACAGCGTCGCGCTTGTTACGTAACTTGCGTCCTCACTCAGGAGAAACGCGATTGTTCCTGCCATCTCCTCCGGCCGGCCTATTCGATGGAGAGCGACTCGGTCGAGATAGTATTGGAGCACATCGGGCTCCTTTGGTGAACTCATATTTGTCAGTACCGTCCCTGGCTCAATACAGTTGACCCGAATGCCGTGTGCTCCCAGGACAGTCCCGAGTGCCTTCGCCAACATCGAGATGCCGCCCTTGGTAGCACAGTAAGCCGTTTGGTAGGGCGCGCCGACGTGAGCCGAGATGGAGCTGACACACACGATGGCCCCGCCATGACCCTCGGCCACCATCTGCTTGGCCGTCTCCGTCGTCACGATCCAGGTGCCGCGGAGGTTGGTGTTGCAGATGAGATCCCACTGCTCGAGCGTCGTCTCGTTCCAAGGCATGAAGGGATTGATCGCAGCGTTGGACACCAAATAATCGATACGCCCACCTTGGCGTGCGACCTCGCCAACCATGTCCACGATCTGTCCGGGTTCGCTCATGTCTGCGACCACTGGAAAGCCCTCCCCGCCCGCTTCCCTGATCTCGCTCAACGTAGTAGACGGGTCTCCGCTGGGCCGTTGGTTCACCGCGACCAAAGCACCCTCCGCGGCGAGACGGACCGCGGTTGCGCGCCCGATCCCGTTGGTGGCTCCCGTAACCAATGCAACTTTGCCCTCAAACCTCTTCATGTCGGTTCCTCTCGCGCACGACGCCCACTTCCCAGCCCTTAGACGTCAGACCGTTGAACTACTGGAAACGCTTTTGATAACGGCGTGGCATTGCCGAATCACGATGCCTGATCCGCCATGCCCCTAGAGCCACCGCCCACTCCTAGACGCCACGGCCATAACCTTCTAGTTTGGCCTGCAGTCCAGCCCGTTCCACAACCGAGCGATTCACAACATACTTCGGAATCCGGCCAGCAGCGACCTCCAGTATCGACCTGCACGCGCTCCGTCCATTGCCTAGGAATATTGCGTCTGTGTGACCAATTGCGTGCGGAGTCACGATGATGTTTTCCAGTTGCAGAAGTGGGTCCATCGGATCAACCGGTTCACTCTCGAAAACGTCAATGGCAGCACCGGCAATTCCTCGCTCAGCTAGAAGCCGTGTCAAAGCCACGAGGTCAACTATCGGCCCACGAGCGATGTTGACAAGGTAAGCGTCCGACCTCAGCAGGGCGAGGCGATCCGCGTCAAGCAAGTGGTACGTCTCCTTCGTCAAGGGGCAGGTGACGCAGACGAAGTCCGACGTCGAGAGGAGAGCCGTCAGGTCCACGAACTCGACCGTTGCTCTCTCCTCATCTGTCGGCCTCACAAACGGGTCGTATGCGAGATATCGCAGGTCGAGCGCCCTCGAGACATGGACAAACTCCCTGGCAATATTCCCAAACCCGATTAGGCCCACCGTCCGTCCCGTCACGCCCATTCCACGGTAGTGATCCTTCTCACCCCAGCGCCCAGCCCGGGTTAACCGGTCCTTTATTAGGACCTTATGCGCAAGGGCAAGAACAAGGGTGAGCAGAGCTACGGCCATGGGGCGCCGCACACCATCAGGCGTGATCGTCAGCAGAATATCCTTCTCCGTGCAGGCACCCTCGTCAATCTGGTCGTATCCGACTCCGAGCCGCGCGATCACCGCGAGGCGCTCAACGCTCGCCAACGTACGACGCGTAACCTGGGTGTTGCTGTCACCAACTAGAAGCGCGTCGTAATCTCTAATGAGCTCCGCCGTCAGCTCGAGCGGATCCGCATCGAGAAACTCCCAGTTCACATCTGGATCCGAATCGAGCAGCTCCAGGCCAATATCACCAAGTGCACTTCCACCCTCGGGCGATCGCATCCCGCGCGTGAGGCCGACTCGAAAGGCACGGCTCGTCATCGACGTGTCCTGTTACAAACTGCGGCGGTGGATGTCATTAGTCAGTCTCCGGCCTCGTGTGCTCTTATGACGTCTATCTTCTTAGCTGACGCTGAGGTTGGATCGAAGCGGTAGCCCAACCACTCGCTTACAAGCCTCTTTGCGAGCTCGAGACCAATCACGCGCTGGCCCAGACAGAGAATCTGGGCATCGTTGGAAAGGACCGAGCGCTCGGCCGAGTAGCTGTCGTGGGCTGTCACGGCCCTGATCCCTGATACCTTGTTCGCAGAAATCGCCATCCCCATTCCCGTCCCGCAGATCAGCACTGCACGGTCGGCATCACCGGCAACCACCTTGCGGGCCGCGGCCAGTGCGACGTGCGGGTAGGCGGTTTCCTCGTTGTTG
>JBEKVJ010000126.1:0-7817 GCA_049514105.1 Acidimicrobiales bacterium | reverse complement strand
CTGCTTTGGGGCGGCCTCGTTCTGCCATCGCTACCTCCCATCGTCGTCGATGGAAGGAGCAACGCGCCGGACAGGAGGAAAATTCCTATATCTGAAAGAATCTCCGACTCACGACACTAGGAAGGCTGCTCGTCTACTCCAGGCGTCGTGACCCCGAGCAGCATCAGGACCAATGTCACAGCAGCGAGACGTAGAGTTCGACGGTGCGGGCGGCAATCGCTTGCCAGGTGAACTCTTCCAGCACACGTTGACGGCCGGCCGCGCCCATCGCACGCGCCTTGTCCGGATCGCTCAGCAACACGAAGACGCGGTCGAAAAGGGCCGAGCCAAGGCCTTCTTCTTCGCCCGGAACCTGCACCAGGTAGCCCGTCACGCCGTCGAGGACGATTTCGGGAATTCCACCGACAGCCGTCGCGACCACCGGCAGCCCGCATGCCATTGCCTCGAGGTTGATCAAGCCGAACGGCTCGTAGACTGACGGGCACACGAACACCGTCGCATGGCTCAGGAGCTGCACGACCTCGGGTCGGGGCAACATCGCCTCTATCCAGTGCATCTTCTCTCGCCGTGCAGCGAGATCTTCTGCGCGTGCCGCCATCTCGGCCCCGATCGCCGGGTTGTCCGCTGCCCCGGCGAGGAAGACCAGTTGAACCTCGGCGGGGAGCAGCTCGGCCATGTCCAAGAGGTGGCCGACGCCTTTTTGGGCCGTGACGCGCCCGACCCACATCACTGTCGGTGTGTCCGGTTCGATCCCGAGGCGTTCGCAAACGTCGGTGTCGCGGTCGGGCCGATACTCGCTCGGGTCGATGCCGTTGTGGATCACGCTGATCCGCGAGGGGTCCACGGCCGGGTAGACCCGTCCCACGTCGTCGGCCATGCTCGCCGAAACGGCAATGACTGCGTCTGCCCCCTCGATGGCCGTGCGCTCGCAGAAGCTCGACAAGGCATAGCCGCCGCCGAGTTGATCAGCCTTCCACGGGCGAAGGGGCTCAAGGCTGTGCATGGTCATGACGTGGGGGAGCCCATGGAGAAGCTTGGCCAAGTGGCCACCGAGATTGGCGTACCAGGTGTGACTGTGCACGATGTCGGCCCCGTCCACCTCAGCGGCCATGCGCAGGTCCGCGGCCATTGCTTGCAACGCCAACGCAGGTCCACCTGAAGGGAGCTTGTCCCAGGATTCGTAGGTCCCGCGGACCAAAGGTGACGGTCGCGGCTCGCCGAAACAGAACACCCCGACCTCGACGATCTGGTCCAGTTCGCGACTCAGGTACTCGATGTGGACACCGGCGCCTCCATAGACCTCCGGCGGGAATTCGCGTGTGAGCAGTGCGACCTTCACGAGCGCCGGACCTCGGCCCCCTTGCCCACGACGACAACACCGCGCGCAGACACGGTGTAGTGCTCGCGGCTGGCATCGTCAACGCCTATAGCGGCGCCGTCTTGCACAGTGACGTTCTTATCGAGGATGGCGCGCCGCACGGTTGCCCCCCGGCCCACCTTCACGTCGTTCATGAGCACCGAGTCCTCCACAAGCGCGCCAGACTCCACCAAGACTCCAGGCGACAGGACGGAGCGACGGACAGTGCCACCGCTGACGATGACACCGCTCGAGACGACCGAGTCCAGCGCGTGCCCGATCCGGCCCACATCTTCGAACACGAACTTGGCCGGTGGGAGCTGGGACGGCAGTGAGGTGTAAATCGGCCATTGGTGGTTGTACAAGTTGAAGACCGGATGGACAGACACGAGGTCCATGCTGGCGTCGTAATAGGTGTCGAGGGTCCCCACATCGCGCCAATACCCCCGGTCGCGCTCGGTGGAGCCCGGGACCTGATTGAGCGAGAAGTCGTAGACATCGGCTTCGCTTCTGGCGACCATCGCCGGGATCACATCGCCACCCATGTCGTGGCCCGACGACTCGTCCATGGAGTCAACGGCAAGGGCGTCGAGCAGGGCTTCGGTCGAGAAGATGTAGTTGCCCATCGAAGCCAGCACTTGGTCCGGATGGCCCTCCAAGGGCTCGGGGTTCGATGGCTTCTCGAGGAAGCGGCGGATCGTCGTTCCGAATCCGGGCTCGATCACGCCAAACTGGGAAGCTTCGGAGATGTCTACAGGGATAGCTGCCACTGTCACGCCCGCGCTCGAGCCGAGGTGCTGTTCGAGCATCTGGCGCGGGTCCATGCGATAGATGTGGTCGGCTCCAAAGACGCAGACGACGTCGGGATGCTCGTCGCCGACAATGTTGAGGTTCTGGAAGATGGCGTCGGCCGAACCGGCGAACCAGTGCCTGCCGCGCCTCATTTGAGCGGGCACGGTCGTCACGTAGTTGCCAAGCAATGTCGACATGCGCCAGGTACGCGAGATGTGCAGGTCGAGGCTATGGCTCTTGTACTGGGTCAGTACGACGATCTTGAGGAACCCGGCGTTTGCCAGGTTCGATAAAGCGAAGTCCACGAGGCGGTACTGGCCCCCGAATGGCACTGCCGGCTTTGCCCGGTCGAGTGTCAAAGGCATGAGTCGCTTACCCTCACCTCCTGCCAGTACGATCGCCAGCACTCTGGGCACGAGCGCGACGATAGTAGGCAAGTGCTGTTGTTCACAGTGCTCCGCTTGTTTGGTCGACAACGGAGTCGGTTGTCGGGACCTAAGGGCCATGATCGGTCCATGGCTCTCGGGTCGCATGCGGCGCTTTCTTAGGGTTCGATCCCGAACAGGGCTTTGCGCTCGTTCGGCGGCCAAGTCGGCTCGGTGCTGTGGGGCGCGCGAGGGCTCTCATCGCCCCATCGCCTCTGGCTATGACTGGGAGACCTTCGCCCGGGTTGGTATTGCGGCGGAGTGCAATCTAAGGTCCTGGCGGTCACGGTCGCCACGACGGCTTGCACTCGCTCGTTCGTTAGCGGTTCTTCGTGCGTTCTCGCTGGTGAAACAGTGCGTTCACATGGGCTGACTACCCTCAGGTCCATGGCTCGCTATGCGGTCGTCCGGCTGTGGCTCGCGGATCGTCCGGGTTCTCTCGGCGAGATCGCCACGAAGATCGGTGAGGTCGGCGGCGATCTGGTCGGGATCGACATCCTCGAGCGCGACGGAGCCCGTGCCGTCGACGAACTCACAGTCGAGCTTCCTGCGGGTTACGACCCAGAAGATCTAGTCGTGGTCTTGTCACGCCTTGCTGGCGTCGAGGTCGAGGACCTGCGCCACCTTGTCACTCGCGCGCCTTACGCGAGTCGCGACCCGCTCGATGCCGCGGTCTTGTTGGCTGAGGCGAGCACCTCGGCGGAACTCTCTGTCGCACTCGCCCAAGGCGTCTGCGCGGCCTTTACGTGTGACTGGTGCACCGTGCTCGAATTTGACGATTCTGGTGCAGGCACCGCGCAAGCGGAGGTGGGGAGTCCCCCGAATGCCGCCTGGCTGGGCGCGTTCGTGGCCGGTGCCCGAGCTGGACTGTCCCTGTCGTCAGGCGACGCGGGGCTCTTAGGTCCACGCGACGTGGCCTGGGCCCCCCTCGATGGCTGTGGTCTCGTGGTAGTGACTGGGCGTGATGGTCCGCCGTTTCGCAGCCGCGAGCGCAGGCAGCTCCAGCAGCTTTGCCGAATCGCGGACGCGAGGTGGTTGGAGGTCGCCCGCTCAGTTCCGCGAGCCGCCGCTCTGGCCACCAGCTGGCGCTCTGCCGGGCGCCTCGCTGTCTAGGTGACCTTGGCGCCGATCAGCTGGTCAGCTTGCAGCTGTCGGTCGAGCCCGTGGGCGAGGTAAGTCCGCTGACGCGTGTCATCGAAGCGAGCAGGACGGCGCCCGCGAGCAAGAGCGAGTCGTCGGCCAAGGCACCGAACCAACCGGAGAGGTTCCACCAGTAAGGCTCGGCGATTCCCATTAAGAGGACGAGAATCATTGCCTTCGGCACCGGGAGCTTGTCTTGGCAGCGGCCGATGACGACAACGGGTACTAGGACGAGCCAGGACCAGTGGTGCGACCATGAGATAGGGCTCACGAGCAGTTCAGTCAATGCGAGAGCCAAGAGGGCGTCTATGCTGCGCCCGATCCTTAGGAGCCGTCCGGCTGCCACGATCCCGGCGAACAGCGTTGCAGCCTCAAGCAGGCACCAAAGGGCGATCCCGACATGATCGGCATTGAAGGGTGCCCGGTGGGCCAGTCCGAGCCATGACTGGTTGCTTACGTAGTTCACGTTACCCGTGTGCTGCGGCTGCGCGACCTGGTGCACCCAGTAGTAGAGCGAGTCCGAGGGGAGGATGACCCACGAGAGCGCGACCGCGCCGACGAATACTCCGGCTCCCCGCAGGGTCGAGCGAAGATCGCGTTGTACGAGCAAGTAGGCCAGGTAGAGCAGCGGGGTCAGCTTGACCGCGGCTGCAAGGCCGACGAGCACCCCCCGCCATGGCGGCCGCACCCTCGTGAGATCGGTCACCACGAGCAGCATCAAAAAGACGTTGATCTGACCGTAGTCAGCGTTGCTCCGCAGCGGCTCGAGGGCGCATTGCGCGAAGCCTGCCAGCAGTGCCGCAATGGCTAGGGCTCGACGGCCACGAAATGACGTCGCGCGCGTCAATGCAAGGAAGCTCAGCGTCACGAGTGCCGCCGCGTCTAGAAGCCACCACGCCAGCTGCACCGGTACGACCGGCAGGACCGCCAGCGGGCTGAGAACCAAGAGCGCGAACGGAGGGTACGTAAAGCGCAGGTGTGCCCTAGAAAAATGCAGCTCGTAGGTGTGCCCCCCGCTTAGGTGCCGCACGGCATCGCGGTATATGCGCAGGTCAAAATCCGCCTTTGCGCCCCAGTGCAGAGTTAAGACTGCTGCGATTGCCCACGCGAGCACGGCAGCAACGACAAGCGACCAGGTCGGCAACGCCCGCGCCGGGCGCGGGATCAACGAGCCTCGCTGTCGGATGTCGCCATGCTACGCCGCCGGGTCACCTCGATCGCAAGAGCCACGAGATGCCTAAGGCGCTGTTGGCCAACTTCGACGCCCGACTAGCTTGGTGAGATGACCGCATCGCCCGCGTCGTGGGCGCCGCAGCCCGCGCGCGAATGAGGGGCAACCCGAGCGACCGATTTCGGCGATTGTGCCACTCTTGGGTTTGGCCCGGAGTCGTGCTCATGGGGTGGATGGTTTCGGCATATCTGCGCACTTACCCGCAAGGCCGTGCGGTCTCAGGCGGCGTGCTCTTGAAGCGCTATGGGCTGTGGTCCATCACCCGATTCGCCTATTCAGACGTGTTGTTGCTGTACCGCGTTCACCATCTTGTGAACCACGCCGCGCCGTATGTCCACACCCCGATTGAGTATCCGGTTCTGACGGGCCTGTTCATGTGGACCGCGGCCTGGTTCCATGGTGTCCAGGGCTACTTCCTGGCAAGTTCGATCGGCCTCGCGTGCTGCGGGCTTGGCACGGTATGGCTGCTGCACGGCTTTAGGCCCTGGGCGGCATGGGCCTTCGCCCTCAATCCGATGCTGCTTTTCTACTCCTTGCTCAACTGGGACCTGTTCGGCATTTTTCTCATGGTGGCGGCGTGGACGACTTGGCGCGAACGCCACCATGTCACCTCGGGGATCCTGTTCGCGATGGCGATTTGGGCGAAGCTGTTCCCGGCCGTGCTGTTCATCTACTGCGCCATCGACTCGTGGCGAAGGCGCAAGGAACTTGGCATCGCGGGGGTCGTCCGCATGCTGGCTTCGGCGGCGGCTACCAGCCTTTTGATCAACCTGCCGTTCGCGATTGCGAACTTCAAAGGCTGGAGCGATTTCTTCAGGCTGAACGAGAGCCGTCGCGGCGGCGACGGGCTGCTGTTTTTGTTTCGCCTCGCTTCGCGTTGGAGCCACGGGGCAGCAGACATGGCGATTGCCGTCATCGTCTTAGCCGGGGTACTCGTGCTCGCCGGCTACGTGGCGCGTTACGGCGGAGCTGAGTTCGCCGCTGGAGCTGCCTTCGCGTGGTGGATGCTGTTCAACAAGGTCTTCTCGCCGCAGTACATGCTCTGGGTGCTCATATATGCGATCATCGCCGGCTGGTCTTCGCTCATGGTCGCCCTTATCAGCGCGGCGGGCCTGGCCGACTTCTCGAGCTCGTTCATCACCTTGTACCTGGCCAAGACGCACTCGCACGCCTATGGATGGTGGATGTACCGCGTCTTCTACCAAGAACGCGCCTTCCGTTTGGCTTCGATCGCCATTGCGCTCGCCGCATCTGTCTGGGGCACAGTCGTCAGCTCGAACAGGTCGCGCCCGGTCGAAGCGAGCGCGACGGAGCCGGTGAGTGCCGTTTCGCCGGGTCCGGCCCACGTCGCGCCGAGCGCCCCGTACCCATGACTGGTACATGAGTCCCGGTTTCGCGCGACGTCCTGTGCCTGACCTCTCCGGATCGTCCGGTGCAGCTGACAAGGCCGCCGCCGTCTATCGCCAAAGTGAACAGACCATAGACTTCGCGTTCATGAATCCGGCTCCCGATTGCCGAGAGTCGCCTCAAGGCCTTATAGACGAGACCGACTTGGTCCCGACTGTCCTCACAGAGCCCAAGTTGTCCAGGCTGCGCGCCACGGCCGCGAGGCTCCGGCGAGGTTTTCTGAAGCTTCGCTGGACCTTGGCTGTCTATGTCAGTTCGCGCGTGCTTCTGCTTGTCGTCGCCCTGGTCGATCTGCCCCTCTTCCACCGCTCCCTGGCTTCGGAGCTAGGAAACTGGGACGGTTTTTGGTACATCAAGCTGGCCACGCAGGGCTATCCGACCCACGTTCCGCACGTTTACTCGACGCTTGGCTTCTTCCCGCTCTATTCGATGCTGATTTGGCTGGTCGCGCACGTGCTCTTCTGCTCGTACGTGATCGCCGCGGTCATCATCTCCGGCGTCGGCGGGTTGGTCGCGACGATTCTCGTGCAGCGTCTCTGCACGAACTGGTGGGGTGAGTCAAACGGGCGACGGGCCGTGCTCTTTTTCTGCTTGTTCCCGGGCTCGGTCGTTTTCTCCATGGCCTACTCCGAGTGCCTGCTCATTCCCTTGGCCGCCGGGTGCCTGCTTGCACTTGAACAGCGCCGCTGGTTGCTGGCGGGGATACTTGCCGGTTTTGCGACCGCGATCGGGCCAGACGCCGTGGCCATCGTGCCGACCTGCGCTGTATTTGCGCTCTTGGAACTGTATCGGAGCGGTTGGCGCGACCGTCAGGCGTGGCGCAGCCTTGTCGCACCAGCCCTCGCGCCGGTCGGGCTCTGCGCCTTCGGAGCCTTTTTGTGGATACATGACGGCTCGCCTTTCGCCTGCTTCGAGGCCCAGCGCTACGCCTGGGGTGAGCGGACCGACGCCTTCGCACTCGTTCACCAGGCGATGACCCTCGCCGACGAGATCGCGCTCCCTCGTTTTGACTACCACGCCATCAACCTCAATTACATATCTGGCCTTCTCGGCGCCGTAGTGCTTGTGATCGGTATCGTTCTGTTGTTGCGGCGCGCCCACCGCCCGCCGGCAGTAGCCATCACCTGGGCACTCGGTATCGCCTTTTTGGCTGTGACCTCGGAGAACACACCTCCCAACCCCCGCCTTCTCATCACCTCCTTTCCCGCCGTGCTCGTGATCGTGTGTTATCTGAAAGACCGCGGCTTCAGGTGGCTGATCGCAGGGAGCACTGTCTTCCTCGTCGTGATGAGTGCCATCACCTACGTCGGGTTCGCCTTGCGCCCCTGACGCGGGCCGCGCTTTGGGCTTCCTCCCCTTTGACGGACATCCACCATCAGGGGCACGGCCCCGGAAAGGATGTCCAAAATGGAGACCATGGAGCGGAAGAAGCCACCCCGTCCCCGTCGGTCCTTCACCCCGGAGT
>JBEKVJ010000125.1:0-7937 GCA_049514105.1 Acidimicrobiales bacterium | reverse complement strand
CCCGCCAGATCAATCACCCATTTGTCGCTACATGACACATTGCAAACCCGACTTTATCCACAGCTAGCCCTGGTCACAGGGCTGCAGTGTCGCGATCGAGCCGTTGAGCCGCCGAAGTCGGGCCGGAGTGAGCGCCGGACAACTCGTCACCGGTCTCTCAGTTCTCCAGCCTGGATAAGCGGTCTCCGTGCATGGAGCGTTCCTTGGGCGAGCTGCTCAGTCGCCGAGCTTTCGCATGAGGTCGCGCAGCAGCGCCGCCTCTGCGTCGCTAAGAGAGTCGAAGGCGGGAGGAGGCTCTGCGAGCTCTGTCCTGGCACGCTTGGCCAAAAGGGCACCTTCCTCGGTCAACGAGATGACCTTGATGCGCCTGTCGCTCGGATGAGTGTGCCTTTCCACGAGGTGCTTTTCCTCGAGGACATCGATCACTGAGGTGACATAAGAGTTGTCGCAGTGCAGCGCCGAGGCGAGCTCGCGCATAGGGACCGGGTGGTCCAAGGGAAGCTGCACGAGCGCCTTGCCCACACCAGGGGTGATGCCTGCCTCGCCGTAGAGCTTGTGGAGCCTGGCCAGATGCGCGGGCAAATGCGTCAGGGCACGCATACGGCGCCACGCCTCACGTCGTGGACTCTCAGCCATGACGCCATCGTACACTAACTCGACGACTTGGTCAATAGTTGACTCACTCAGTGACTCTGTATAACATAGCCATGTGCCGAGGCGAGACCTGAACCAGAAGGTGGCCGTGGCGGTGGTCTATGTGGCCGCCATGTTCATGACGATCCTGGACACCACGATCGTCAACGTCGCCCTGCCCACCCTCGGACGCGACTTCCACGCGAGCTCCACAGCACTCGACACCGTGGTGATCGGTTTCCTTGTCAGCCTGGCCGTGTTCATTCCGGCATCGGGTTGGCTGGGCGACCGCTTCGGCCCGCGACGCGTGCTGCTCACGGCGATATTCATGTTCACCGCCGCGTCCGCCCTGTGCGGGGCTGCCACCAGCTTGAGCGAGCTGACCGCTTTTCGTGTCCTACAGGGCGTCGGGGGCGGTCTCATGACCCCTGTCGGCATGACGATGCTCTGGCGAGCGTTCCCGCCTGCCGAGCGCATCAGGGCCTCGGCGATATTGGTCGTACCGACCGCACTTGCCCCAGCCCTCGGTCCGGTCCTAGGCGGCCTGTTCGTCACAGACTTGAGCTGGCGTTGGGTGTTCTTGGTCAATGTGCCAATCGGCTTGCTCGCGATCGTCTTCGGAACGGTCTTTCTTCGTGAGCAGCCCCGCCATCGGGTGGGCAGATTTGACCTCCCCGGATTTCTGATGGCAGGGGTCGGCCTAGGTCTTTTGATGTACGGGCTGTCGGAAGGTCCCGTCAAGGGCTGGGCGAGCACAGACGTGATTGCGACGTGCGTCTCAGGAGCGGTGCTGCTCACCGGGCTGGTGGCGGTTGAGCTCCGCCGGTCGGATCCGCTTATAGCGTTGAGGCTCTTGCGCGACCGCCTCTTTCGCTCTGCCAACATCGTGATGTTCTGCGGCGCGGCCGCCTTCCTGGGCATGCTGTACCTGGCGGCGCTCTTCTTCCAGGACGGGCTCGGGCTGTCCGCCCTCGGAGCGGGTCTGACCACATTCCCCGAGGCGCTCGGCGTCATGGCGGGCGCCCAGATCGTCACTCGAGTCCTCTATCCGCGTATCGGGCCCCGGCGGATCATGATGGGTGGCCTCGCGGGGGTCGCTCTCGGCATGGTGGCGATGTCGTTCGTCGGAGACCAGACCAATCTCTGGCTCGTCCGCCTCGCCATGTTGGAAATGGGGATCTCCATGTCGGGCGTGTTCGTGCCAACGCAAGCCGCGGCCTTCGCCACGATCAGCCTCGCCGACATGGGCGGTGCGTCCACGTTTTTCAACGCCGAACGCCAACTCGGCGGTGCGGTCGGAGTCGCCCTCCTCACGACGGTGTTATCGGCGGTCGGGGTCACAAGTTCCGTCGCCGGCCATGTCACTGCACATCTCGCCGCCTATCACATGGCCTTCCTCACCGCAGCCGCAATGGCTCTCGGCGGCGTGGCCGCCGCTGCCACTGTCAAGGATGCGGACGCTGCCAACACGATCAGCCGTCGGCGTACCGTGGCGGTACCCGCCCGGCAAACCCGTGACAAGCTGGCCGTACCGGCGATGCAGGCGGACTCGACGTAATCGGTGCTCCGGAATCGCTGACGGGAACTGCGAGCTGATCGCAGATCCGCAATATCGCCCGCCGCCCACATCTCTCACGACGCGAGTCCAATCCATTGGGTGGTAGTTGCCGCACCGACCGGCCGGGGGCTCTTGGGAGGAGCCTTTCGTCGTGACAGCGCGTCGGTGTTGCGCGACTTGCGTGTCGTGGTCTGGACAGGGCCCTTCTGCGTAGCGTGACCGCCTTGGGGCACTCGAAGATCGTTGGATCACCTAAGCCGCAACGTGATGAACGGTTCCTCGCTGTCAGGGGGAAGGTATCGGGAGACTTCTACGAATCCGTGGCCGAGAGCGAACCGCAGGCCGTCGAGATTCGACGCCAGAACAATGGTCTCCAGCGCGACGCCACCAAGGTCGCGTGCGACTTGCACCTCTTCTAAGAACAACGTTTCGCCGTAGCCCCGTCGACGATAATCCGGCAGGATCCGCACGATGATCGTGACGTTGCCTTCCTCGTCGGGTGGTCTGACTGTCGCGCACCCGGTCAAGCGGTCTCCGACATAGGCAACTGTGAGCCGGTATCGACCTCGCCGCTCTCGCACCTGCTCAGTCGTGAGCGGGGCCGTAGGAATCACGACATTGTGGACACGCCGCCAGTCTTCGGCGGTGGCTTCCGACACGGCCTCGACCCGAAGGGTAGACGGCGGTACGGATCCGGGCGTGGCGATCGGCGGTTCAGGCATGATGTCGACATTCCAGCACGGCAGTCTCACCGGCCGCGTGGAATCCGGCAGGTGGCGCTGGTCGATGGCGCGTACTAACGCACGCACTCGGTCCAGTTTGCCTCCGCGCCCCGTTGCGCCGATGTGATCGGGCACGCGGCAGGCAATTGTCGGCGCAACACTCGCGACCCTCTGGTTGACGCGAACCTCGCGCTGACGGACGCGGTCACGGTCAGGCGCTCAAAGCCCTGCGGGCCCACGAGATCTAGGAAGTCAAAGAAATTGCTTGACTCCCGTCAGCTCCAGACTTACTATCTTCAGTTAATTCATAAAGTCTTGTCTGAGACCCAATAGCGCGTCGAGACGAAGGGTGGCGCCGATGCAGCGCAGAGGTCGGCTCAATGCGACGCGTTCCGCGGTCGCTTTCGACGATACCAATGGCTCCGCGGGAGCTGTTGCCGACCCCCCGTTGCGGCGAGGTTCGCGTTCTCTGCTGCGTGATATCAACGTCAGCCTGCTTATAGAGCTCGTTCATCGTTTGGGGCCGATTTCACGCGCGGATCTTGCTCGTCAAAGCGGGCTCAGTGCGCCAACGGTTTCCACGATCGTCGGCCAGCTGCTCGACCGAGGAATCTTCATCGAAGTAGCGGTGGCACCGTCGAACGGTGGCCGTCCGCCGGTGCTTCTCAAGGTCGACCCGAAAGCTGGCTATGTGATCGGGATCAAGCTGCGCGGTGATGGATTGACGACGGTGGTCTGCGATCTCGATGCGCAGGTCATGGCGACCGCGGAGACGTCGATCTCTCTTGTCGGAGATCCGGTAGCTGCAATCCAAGCGATCGAAGAAGAGACGCGAAAGGTGCTTCGAGCGGCAGCGGTGCCGCGTTCAAAGGTCCTCGGCGTTGGTATCGGACTCTCTGGGGTCATCGACTCCAATCGGGGGGTCTGCAAATTCTCGCACCTGCTCCAGTGGCACGACGCGGAGCTGGCGCAACCCCTTCGGCGTCGTCTGCGACTGCCGGTCTGGGTCGACAACGACATGAACACACTCGCGGTCGCCGAGAAGTGGGCTGGTGACGCGCTCACAGCACGGGACTTCGTCACCCTGAGCGTCGGACGAGGTATCGGGCTCGGCATCGTGATCGACCGTTCCCTATACCGTGGTGCAACCGGCGGCAGCGGAGAGTTCGGACACATGATCGTGGAGCCGGGTGGTCCGAAGTGTGAATGTGGGCGATTCGGCTGTCTCGAGGCGCTTGTGGGCGAGGACGCTATGCGCCGTCGTGTCGGCGAACGCCTCGGTCGAGACGTGACGAGAGAAGAGTTCATCGGCCTTGCCCTCGCTGGCGATGTTGCGACCCTCGAGGTGCTCGACAGCGCTGGCCGCAAGCTTGGCTTGGCGGTCGCCAATATGGTGACGCTGCTCAATCCCCAGCTGTTGATCATCTGCGGGGAGGGGACCGACCTCGGAGATCCGTTTCTCGCTCCGGTGATAACGGCAGTGCGAGAACAAACATTTGCCGATCTGGGTCGACAGGTTCAAGTGAAGGTGCAGAGCTGGGGGGATGACGCCTGGGCCGTGGGTGCAGCGACTTTAGTGCTACGCGAGTCGTTTAGCCTTCCTGGTCCCAATGAAAAGAGCCATGCCATATGGCATCGACCTGATATTGACCGGTGAGAGAAGAGGACTGGAACCACTTGCATGAAATAACGGATCAGGCGAGCAAGATGAGCCTCGAGGCGACCATGCAGTCGAGCGTCCAGTCAATACTGCATAACCAGGGGGACAACGGCGCCTTCATCGCTTCTCCAGATTTCGCGGAGTATCGCTACTGCTGGCTACGAGACAGTTCCTTCATAGCGTTTGCCCTTGACCAGGTCGGGGAGCATGACGCATCGGCGCGATACCACGGGTGGGTCAATCTGGCTATTGAAGGGATCAGCGAGCTGATCGATCGTGCAATCGAGTGGCATCGAGAGGGCAAACCTCTTCATCCTGACCACATGCCTCCCGCGCGTTTCGCACTTGACGGCTCGAACGTCGCCGACGATTGGCCCAATTTCCAAATCGATGGCTACGGGACCTGGTTGTGGGCCTTTGGACAGCACCTTCTTCTGACTGGCCAAAAGACCATGCCGGAGGCGTTTCGCGCCTCAGTGGAACGAGTCGGGCGCTATCTGGATGCCTTCGCGCTGACGCCCTGTTTCGACGTCTGGGAAGAGAATGGGACCGCCCTTCATACCTCTACCCTTGCGTGCGTCTACGGCGGCCTAACCGCCGCGGCTCGACTGCTTAAGGACAAGGATCTGTACGAGCGCGCAGATTCGGTTCAATCGCAGGTTCGTGACAGCGCCGTCGCTCTTGGTCGATATGTGAAGTCCACTGAAAGTGACGACGTGGACGCGAGTATTCTGTGGCTTTCGACTCCGTTTTGCGTTGTCGATCCGACTGATATCGCTTTCGCGGAGACCGTTCGTCTAATCGAGGAACGCCTAGATCTCGACGGCGGACTCCGCCGGTACCGAACCGACACGTACTTCGGAAGCGGCGCCTGGCCCGTGCTCACCGCGTCACTTGGCTGGCACTACGCGTCCGTTGGAAACCGTGTAGCGGCATGTCGCGCAAGGGACTGGGTGTCCGTCCATTTCGACGAGGAAGGACGTCTCGCCGAGCAGTTCGGCGGGGAGCGACGTGACCCCAAGCACTACCGCGAATGGGTCGAGCGTTGGGGGGCGCCCGCAAAGGATCTCACGTGGTCACATGCCATGTACCTCGTGCTCTGTGCGGCTCTCGATGGCTCCGGTAAGGCGCGTGACCAGTGAACTGACCCGAAGACAACCCGTCGTGTCGCGCGCTACGTGGCACTTAACCATAAGCAAAGGTCCTCAAGCAAAGAAAGTCAATCAGGAGGAGGGCAGGAAGGCGGAATCGAAGGCATGGCCAAACGGCAAACAGCAATTCAACAAGAAAAGGAAGAAGGGACATGAGGACAAGTAGCTCATCGAGGTGGAGGGCCAAGGCGGTCGTCGTTTTCGCGGTCGCGACGATGGGCGTTGGCACCGCGTTAGTCGCCCTTACGGGGACGACCAGCTCGGCGTCGACGGTAGCCCGACACAGCAGCCATAAGAACTCCGTCGTGACACTACAGTTTTGGAACGCATACAACGATGTAACAGAAACTCCGGTCATGAATGGAGTAGTCATCCCGAGTTTCGAAGCTGCCAACCCCGGCATCAAAGTGAAGGATGACACCCTTCCCTATGCCGGTCTATTGCAGAAGTTCATCGCCTCGTCAGCCGCGGGAGATCCGCCCGACCTGATGCGCTCTGACATTGCCTGGGTGCCCCAACTCGCATCCGAGGGGACACTTTTGGAGACCTCAAAGCAGCCATGGTTCAAAGCGGTCGCCGCAGCAGCTGATCCCGGACCGCTTTCCACCAACTACTGGAACGGCGGCTACTACGGCCTCCCGGACGACACGAACACCCAGGTGTTCTTCTATAACAAGGCTGACTTCGCAGCGGCGAACCTCTCGCCCCCCACAACGTGGAACGAGATGATCCAAGACGCGAAGACCCTCACGATCCCATCCAAGGGACAGCATGGCCTCGGCGTCGACAGCACCGACATCTGGAACGTCGGCCCGTTCGTATGGACCGACGGTGGCAGCTTCACTAACAAGAAGCTCACGAAGGCGACCGGCTTCATGAACGGCAAGGCAACAGAGAACGCTGTTCAGACACTGGTGACCCTCGACCAGCAAGGCGTCATCGGCAGCGACATGGTCGGTGGTTCGGGCGCGATAAGCGGCGAGACCGGCTTCCCGAAGGGCGAGTACGCGATGTACCTCGACGGTCCGTGGGCCACGACGACCTACAAGGACGCCGACTTCACGGGGTACGGAACCTCGCTCATCCCGGCCGGTCCAGGCGGGTCCGTCTCGGTCGTCGGTGGTGAAGACCTCGTCATCGCCAAGGGCGGCAAACACCTCGCCGACACGATCAAGTTCGTCCAGTTCCTGCAGTCGCCTTTTGCACAGCTAGCGATGGCGAGCGCTGGTGACATGGCGGCATACAAGACAGACAACAACGCCGAGGGGAACTTGAACCCGGCCCTTAGGATCTTCGCCAAGCAGCTTCTAACGGCGGAGGCCCGGCCTGTGACTGCCGGTTACGGGGAGCTCGACACTGACTTCTCGAACCAACTTGCCCTGATGCTGGCCGGAAAAGTATCTGTCGCGCAGGGGTTGCAGACAGCAGCTCAAGAAGCCAATAAGGCGCTCGCCGCAGCGAGTTGAGCAAAACAATGAACCCCGGGCAGCACCCGACGATTTTGTCGTCGGGTGCTGCCTCGCGCCGAAGCACGCGTCCGCAGCGCATGCGCCGGATAGCGACACCGTACCTCCTACTCGCGCCGGCGCTCGTCATGTACGGCGTCTTCACCGTCTACCCGATCTACCGTCAATTCGATATCAGCTTTTTCAACTGGCACATCTTCCCAGGAGCGTCGAACCCGTTCGTCGGCTGGTCGAACTACACGGCCATTTTCACCGATCCAGTGGTCCGAACGGCGTCGTTCAACTCCTTCCTCTTCATCGTCATCACCGTCCCGGTCCAGATGGCCCTCGGACTGTTTGCGGCCGCGGTCCTCACCGACCGGCTGCCGGGCTCGATGTTCTGGCGGGCGGCCGTGTATGTGCCCGTCGTTACATCCTGGGTAGTCGTGAGCTGGGTGTTCTCGTACATCTTTGCTTCTCAGGGCGGCATCATGAACGCCGTAGTCGGGTTCTTCGCTGGCCATACCGTAAGCATCGATTGGACCGCCCAGACCTGGACAGCCAACGGAGTCATCTGGCTGTTGAGCATCTGGAAGGGCGTCGGCTGGTCGTTCATCATCTTCCTCGCGGCTCTTGACGGGATTCCCCGCGAGCTCCTCGAATCAGCCCGCACCGATGGAGCGCCGGAGATGCGAGTCTGGCGTCACGTCGTCCTCCCCTCTATCCGCGGCGCGGTCACCTTCGTCACGGTGCTGCTCGTCATCGGCG
>JBEKVJ010000124.1:0-8243 GCA_049514105.1 Acidimicrobiales bacterium | reverse complement strand
TCTACGGGCTGCTGCGAGGGCAGTCCAACCCGAAAGCGGCGATAGTCCAAGAAGAGGTTCCCGAGGTTGAACTGCTTGGTGCGGACCTTCAGGACCTCTCGTCGCTCATCGCGGCCGTAGAACAGGTGCAGCCCGACGAGGTCTACAACCTGGGCGCGATCAGCTTCGTTCCTCTCTCGTTTCGCCAGCCGGAGTTGACGGCAGACATCACTGGTACCGGCGTTCTCCGGATGCTGGAAGCGATCCGTGTGGTCGGCGGGAGCCGGGATAACCCGATCCGCTTCTATCAGGCTTCCTCGTCGGAGATGTTCGGCAAGGTGCGCGAAACGCCCCAAACAGAGGCGACACCTTTTCATCCCCGCTCGCCATACGGCACGGCGAAGGTGTTTGGCTTCTACACGACGCTCAACTACCGCGAGTCCTACGGTCTGCACGCCTCCAACGGCATCTTGTTCAACCACGGGGGACCGCGGCGGGGCATCGAGTTCGTGGAGCGCAAGGTCAGCAGTGCTGTCGCTCGTATCAAGCTCGGACTGCAAGACTCCGTCACACTCGGCAACCTGGACTCGTCTCGCGACTGGGGCTACGCCGGAGACTATGTGGAAGCGATGTGGCGAATGGTCCAACAGGACGAGCCGGGCGACTACGTCATCGCGTCAGGCGAGACCCACACCATCCGAGAACTGCTCGACGCCGCCTTCGGCGCTATCGACATCGAAGACTGGGGACCCTACGTCCACACGGACGAGAGATTCTTGCGTCCTGCCGAGGTGGACCGCTTGGTCGGAGACGCCAGCAAGGCTCGCACGGTGTTGCAATGGGAACCCAAGGTCGATTTCCGAGACCTTGTGAGCATGATGGTCGCACACGACCTGCAGCTTGAAGAAGCCCGTAGTGGCGGTCGTTAGGAGACGGCGCCCTGATCCCAGACGACGAGGTCAACGGGTCAGCTTCGGTGCAGCGACGGCCAGAGGCCGATTCGAGTGGACCGACCTACAGCCCGTAGGTCTCGTGAGCGAGTTGGACCAGCTCTCGGAGAAGGTCTCGATGGACTTCGAGGTCCTCCTTCTCCAGCTGGAGGGCGTACAGACCCCAGCGAATCCGATACGTCAGGACGTTCATGCCAGCTTCTTGCAGACGCTGAGACAGCTCGTCGCTTCGGGGGATTTTCAGTTCCATGAGCACGTGTTGCCGTCGGGGCCGGAATGATACGAAGTTACTCACTACCCCTCCGCGAACAATGCCGATGTAGCTCTGGTTGTACTTGAGGTTCGCTCCAGGCTCGATCTCTCGCACCAGGCCGAGCAAGGCATCCGTAAGCGCGATGGTGTCGTGCGACGCCCTAGCCTCCCAGTAGTGGCGGTCCCGCGGTTCGTCGGGTTCTTCGATCTCCTCGACGCCCAGGGTGGTGCGGTCCAGGACCGTGGTGAAGACGAGCGTGACCACGTCAAGCATCTCGATCGCCTCCAACTGAATAGCTATCAACGGGATGAAGCCGTTGAAGAGGCTGATCACGTTGAAGAAGCGGGCGGTGATCTCCTCGGCGACGATGACGCCAACGTGGTCGTATTGGGGGTACCGGCGGCGCTCGATGTCCCAATACTCGATCGTCCTGATGATGTGTGACTCGTCCGTCGCCCCGAGCTGGACCTCAACCTCGTAGCGGGTGTTGCTCTCCGCGTCATAGAGCAGGAGGTCGAGCCGCCCGGCGTGGGGTTGATTGCGTTCGACGTCTTTGACGTCGACCTCGCCTAGACCAAGCAACCCCGGGTCGGCGGCGATCCTCTCTTGTACCCACTTCTCAGTTAGGACTGGATGCGTCTTTAGGACAAGGCGGCGGTGTTTGACGTACCGGGGGCTCCCAGGGAGTGTCTCCGTTTGGTGCAGTGGCTCTTGGTTGCCGTTGTGCTCGTCCAGTTCCATGCCTGCGACCTCACTCTCCCGACCCTGGCACGTTCAGTGTCGACCGCTCGGCCCGACGTTGTTGTTCCCAAAGGTAGTACCTCCTTGTCACTGCTCTGAAGGCCAGGCTTGCTTTCGGGTGAGCGACCTTCACTCGCGTCAGACGCATCAGCCGAAGGAATCGGAGCAGAATGATGCCATGGCGAGTCGGAACACTTCCGGGGGAAACGATCTTTGGGCACGAATCTATGCCCAGCAGGGAGAAGTTTTCTATCAGAAACGCGGACAACCTTTCACCTACTCGGTCATCAGTACGAGCCTGCTCCCGAGCACCACGAACAGGATGCTGCCACGATCGCAGTCCGAGGAGGCGTTGGGGCGGCTACCCGTTAGTGGACCCGGCGAACTCAACGACCTCCAGGGTCCGTCCTATCTCTACGCGATCCTGACTGACCCCCGCGCCGTGGGATGACGCCCATGGACCCCTCTACGGCCCTGGGCGAAGGTGACTGCACGGACGCTGTCGTCGACTATGTCCGGCGGCTTCACTCTGCTGCGGCCGCGACCCACTCTTCGATCCAGTGGGTTGCGGGCGAGGCGTGGGTGCGTAGTAGTGCAGATGGAGTGACGCAGCGTCAGCCAGTAAAGCAACCGTCACTGGCTTTCTTTTCTTACTCGTTTGTCGCGTCGTATCCGATCCTCCACGAAAACGTCCGCGCCGCAGTCGCGGCAGACAAAGACTTTGGCCCGCTCATTGGAAGCATGGTCGGCGACGAAGGCGGTGCACGACGCTTCAACGACGACACCGTGGTCAACTTCGCGCTCGATGCAATCGTCGGTCCACACGGCGAACTGTTATTCGACGAGGACGTTGTCCGTGGCCGCGTTCACGAAATACGTGCCTTCGTTACGGCTAGAGAACGTCACGAGACCGCGATCGTCCCGCTCCCCGGACTGACCAGCACCCTGTTTCCATTCGTGGTCACCGAGGGTATCGAGATCGACAATCTCACCCCTGAGGAGGTGAGCGTTTGCGCTGACGCGGGGGTGCTCCGTCCAATCTTTGAGAACGTGCCCATGCTGCAACCTGAGGAGTGCGTCGGCGCTCGAATCGCGGTCACGGTGGCTACCCACGCCTTCCCAGCAGGTTCCCGGCCCGACCTTGCCGAGCTGGTCGCGAGAGCGGAGTCATCCCATCGTTTTGGGGACCGATCGCGGTTCCACCTATCCGAGATGATGGAAGACCTTCTCCTCGTACTGCGCCTTTCCCGATCCGATTTCATCGGCGGCAACGGCATCGTTCTCACGTCGAGGACTCTCCTGGGTAGCTCTTATACTTGGCAGACCCGGCAGACGCGGCAGTTCGTGCGTACCGCGTATATCATCGACGAGGAGACCGCTGCTCGCATTGCCGACCTCTGGGCGACCCTGACGAAGCTCGCCCCCTTCAATAGACCGCCGCAGATCGCTCTTCGCCGGTTCAACGCCGCCACCGATCGCGTGACGCTCGATGACGCGGTTGTCGACCATCTCATTGCAGCAGAGGCTCTATTCCTCCATGACGTTGGGTCGCCAGACGACCGCACTGAGCTGAGCTTCCGGCTCGCCCTTCGTATGGCGTTGTTCCTCGAAGCCACCGGCCGAGACAGGCACTCGACCTTCCGATTCGTGAAAGCCGCGTACAAACTCCGAAGCAGAATCGCGCACGGCGGCAATCCACCAACGGAAGTGTTGATAACAAAGGGCAAAACCCTATCTTTAGCTCACTTCGTAGATGAGTTGGCTGCGCTAATGCGCGACGGCCTTCGTCTAGCCATTGACCGATCCCGTTCTGACTCCTCGTTTGGCTCAGCCGAGTGGTGGGACGCGCTCATCCTTGGAGCGGCTGAGTGAAGGCTGCAATCAGGGTCTGCTCATTGTCACCAACCTCGTGCTTCATGATCTGAACAGACAGGCGACTCTTCTCTGGCCCACGCGACCTCGTCACGAACGCCCTGCTCATCTTGTCCAGTTCCGTAGGAGTCCGGACACCTAACGTGAGAATCTTGTTCAGTGCCTGATGACGCGAACCTCGACATAAGCCGCGAGGTTGACGGGAGAAACGGGCGGCGTGTTGCGAAGAAGTGTCTCCCGTTTGCCAGGTAGGACTGTAGCGAAGCTTCTGACCCGCCTCTTCACTTCGCTGGTAGAGCTTGAGCGAGCGTCGCAGTTACGGCTTGGACCTCGTCTCTGCCGAGCGGACCCGGTCCAAGAATCATCTCCGCGAGCTTGGCCACCCATGTCACCCAGACACCGGCCTGCTGAAACGGCTTTGAGAACAATCCCCAGTTAGCCCCGACGAAACAGAGAGCAGCCGTGATCGGAAGCTCTGGATCGCCAAGTACCTTCCCAACGGCGGCTACCTGCCAGTCGAGTGCGTCAACCAGCTTTGTCTTGTCGCGTCCGTCGACGTACAGTCGCCAGTCGGTCCTGAACCACCCTCCTCTGTCGCGATGCTCTACCTTCCCCGAGAAATGCTTGGCGTCGATTACCCACACGCCAGAGGTTGCAACGGCGATGTGGTCGATGTTCCCCCTCGTCCCGGGCACCCTACGGTCGTTGAGCAGGATGGCGTTGGTCCCAAGCCTGTCCGCCAGCTCCTTCGCCACGCGCATCTCGCCCGCCGCGCCGCTCGCCCACGCCTTGGTCGATTGCGGGTCATCGGAGAGAAACTTGACGACACCGGCAAGGCGTCCGAACTTTGCGTCGATGTGTTCCTCACGCTTCCGGTGGCGGCGCTCATACTCGGCCTGGGCCGATCGTCCCGCCGAGCCGCGATCTAGCTCGAGCCAAGGCGCGGGATCTGGAGGTGGCGTGGGCGCCTCGGTCGCTCCGGTCTGGCAGGCAACGCAGGTCACTGTGTGAGTGTCGCGGTGCCAGTACGCTCTTGTCTTCGCGGGAAGGGCCATACGACACATCGAACAGGTACCGGCGTAACGGAGTGCCATCAGCTTAGGTTGGGGCGGCGCCTCGAATGCTTGGCCAGGCAACTCGCCCGAAGGTGCCGGAACTCCGGCACCGCGCCTGGAGTCACCGCCACCGCGGGCAAGACGGTCGCTCACGTCAGCTCGTCGTGAACTCATCCGCACCTCCGAGACCGTCAGCCGACAACGGGCGTACCAGGTACCATCGGCAATCCGGTCGTCAGCACTTAGCCTTGACTGGTTCATCGCTGCGGGCTGTGGTCGACTGACGCGCCCCACCCCCGAAGCTTCGGTGTGCCGTGGCGGGGCGCGGATTTCGCGATGCCTTGGAAACCGTTCGCTCGCTGCAGTTCCGAGTCAGCTTCCAGATCCGCTCACACCGGTTGAGCAGAGTTCGCAGGCGCCTCTTCGCGGCTGAGCCCGCTGGGGCCCCGCGGGGAGGCATCGCCATCAACCGGTGGGGGATCTCGATTACCTCTGCCTTTGGAGGACGCCCTCAGTGGCGACCGGGCTTTGCGGAGAGGGGTGCCCTCCGATCCCACGTCGAAGGTATGCACGTCTGGCAGGCGGCCTTGACGGCCTTCCTGGTCAGCTGCGCGAGCGC
Organism: Acidimicrobiales bacterium; assembly: GCA_049514105.1. Lineage (GTDB taxonomy): Bacteria > Actinomycetota > Acidimicrobiia > Acidimicrobiales > Bog-793 > Fen-455. The sequence goes on along the minus strand of JBEKVJ010000124.1, from coordinate 2,774 downwards.
AACTGGTCCCGCGACCACGGTGATGACGGTCGGTGCCATTATGCGTTCGATGCGCCAGTTGGGCCTCGTCGCGGCAGTGGTCGTGACGCTGATGCTTGTCGTCAGCGCGAGCGTCGCTTCGCCGTCAACACCATCTTCCTCACGATCGAGTAGCTCCAATCGGCTACACGCGACCGCCGCGGGCGCTGAGCAGGCGCAGAGCGTCGACAGCGTGCACTTCCTCAGCTCGAAAGTCGGATGGGCGAGTGTTGGCAACTCGGCTCGGCTGCTCATGACAACTGACGGGGGTGCGCATTGGCGCGATGTCTCGCCCCCGATGTTGCGGCGGACGGGCTTTGGCTTGACGAGCGGGCTGGTGGGAGCCGACTTTCTCAGCCCGACAGACTTCTTTGTGAACGCGCACGGCCCAGGAGCTGGCGAACTCCTGTCGGTGTTCTTGCTCCACACCAAGGACGGTGGAAGCAAGTGGACCGAGGTCGGGTCTTTCTTGAGCGTGCTTGACGAGGCTTGGGTCAGCTTCGTGAACGACCGCCAGGGATGGGTCGCCATCAGCGGGGGGGCGGCTGGCGGAAGCTCGCCTGTGACCATACACACCACGTCCGACGGAGGAGCACACTGGGATGTGGTCGCACGCAGTACGTCGCTCATCGGGAAGCCTGGAACGCCTGACAACCCGGGGGGTTGTCACGACACTGGCCTCACTTGGTCAGGGAGCCTGCGTACGCCCGATCTTTGGCTGACCGGGGGTGGCAACGTTATGCCTTGCGTATGGGAGTCGACCGAAGGCGGCAGACGCTGGAGAATCCACCGCTCGCTTGACCCATCGGCTGGCTGGGGCGGCACAGCTTGGCCTCCGGTCTTTTCCTCGGAGTCACATGGCGCTCTTGCGGTCTGGTATGGAACCCCGCATGACCTTGTCACGGCTTTCTATTCGACCACGAACGGCGGGGCGAGCTGGGTTGGGCACCGAGCACCCTCGCCTAAGCCCGAACTGGCGGACGTGGTCTCGCCGACGACCTGGTTCGCCGCTACCGGCGGAACTATCTACCGCACTACTGACGCGGGCACCAGTTGGTCCAGTACGCACGTCTCGCTCAGCTTCAGCAACTCCGAGCCATCGAACGCAGTCGATTTCGTCAACGCCGTCGACGGCTGGGCCGTCCTCGGTGGCACGCTCTGGCACACGACCGACGGGGGTCACATCTGGGTGCAGGAGGTCTTGCCGACATGACAACAAGAATGGCTCCGAAGCCTGGAGCGATTGCGGCAGTGGCGATGACGCTGGTGATTGCCGTCTGTCCACGCTCGATGACTTCAACCTCGCCTTTTCCGACTTCGCCCAAGGCCGTCGCCGCGCTGCTTCAGAAGGCGCAACGGATGTCCCTGACCACGATGACGGTGACCTATCAAGCCGACGGCTGGCCGAATACTCGTTCGCGGCGTTCCACAGTCTTTGTAGCTCAGCGCGAGAACGACGTTGCTCCAGGTCAGCCTTCGCAGTTTCCTGACCTCGCCTATCGTCAGCCAGCAGAAGCAGGCTCGGCGACATCTGAATACTTCGCCCCCCCGGCCCGCTATGACCACTGGACTCAGTGCCAACGGGAAGACGACCACAGCAGGTGGACGTGTCACTACGTGCCGCCCGTGGGCAACGGCCCTCAGCTGATGTTTAACGATGACGACTGGCCTTCACTGCTCGTCCAGGTGCTCGGCCTACCCTTCATCGGTCGCGCTGGCGACGACGGTTACAAGGTCATCGACGCTGAGCGCCTTCCCTGCCTGTTATTCGGTCACACAACTACGGCGTGCTTCTTCCCCGATGGTCTGATCGGCTATTACTCAGGCTCAGGTGCCGCCTGGCCGGTCACGGTGAGGCTCACCTCGTACTCGCCCCACGTATCAGCAAACACGTTCCTCCCGCCCGTCAAGCCCTTACCGTGGAACTATCAGGCAGCGTCAACCGTGAGCCATCCCCGCATCACACCCACCGCCGTTGCCGCTGTGGATGGGTACTTCTGGCTAACCGGGACCTACCCGTGCGCGACGGGCACGTGCTCAGCGCTATTGCGGGGTACCGACAACGGGAAGTCCTGGGTTCGTGTCGGCTCGCCTCCCGCGGGCACTTACGGCATCGAGTTCGCGAACCGCTTGGACGGTTACGCGCTTTATCCCTACTCGCTCTACTGGACCGGGGACGGCGGGTTGTCCTGGCTGCGAGTGCTTGAACATTCTCGTTCGCGGGCGCCCTCGTCGCTCCCTGCACTGTCGGCTAGCCGCGCTTATGCGCTCGTCGCTCGGGGCTGTCGTCCAGCGGGCTGGGGCTGCAAGCAGTTAGACCTAGCGACCTCGTCGGTTTCGGACGATTCGTGGACGATAGGCGTACTTCCCGTCGTCGGAGAAGTTGTCAACACTCCAACTGTGGTGACAGCCTTCGGTCACACCGCCTGGGTGATGACGCTTACCAATGATGGTCGGCCCCACCTCTTCGAGTCAGTGGATGCTGGTAGGAGCTTTCTGCCCCTTGTGAGCGCGCCCATGAGCTGCCTGTCCTTCAAGGCCAAAGCCGCATCCACCGTCACTCTTTGGGGTTTTTGCACAACTGGGAGCCTCGGGTATCCGGTCCGCTCCACAGACGGTGGTCGCCACTTCTCCCGCCTCTCGGGATGGACCGACGAAGCCTCCAACGCGGGGCTTGTCTACCCCTTGTCAGCCCCGGAAGCCGTATTCGCACCTGGGGGTCCCGACTTGTGGCTCACTCGCGACGGAGGAAGGCG
>JBEKVJ010000123.1:0-8416 GCA_049514105.1 Acidimicrobiales bacterium | reverse complement strand
ACCGCGGACTTCGATGTCGCGCGCTTGTCTATAGCGACTAAGCAGCTCACGAAGCGCCTCGTCGGACGAGGACGAGTCCGGGCACGACAAGCTCACCGACTCGCCACGGCCCTCGACCTTGGCCACCCCAGGAAGAGCTCCGAGCGCAGTGAGATCTGCACCGGGAAGAGTCGCGCGAATCGTCTTTCCTCCGACTCTGGCTTTAATCTCAGTCGGAGACCCGTCGGCGACAATTCGGCCCCGGGCCATCAAGACGACCCGGTCCGAGTAGGCGTCTGCCTCTTCGAGGTAGTGGGTCGCGAACAGGATTGTCTTTCCTTTAGAGGCGATGGCACGCATCGCGATCCAGAAGTCTCTTCGGCCTTCGACGTCGAGCGCGGCCGTGGGCTCGTCGAGCACGAGTAACTCCGGATCCGCCACGAGCGCGATGGCAAAGCGCACTCTTTGGGTCTGGCCCCCCGACAGCTTGTTAGCGCGCCGTTCGGCGATGTCGGTGATCCCGGTCAGACGAAGGGCCTCGTCGACTGAGAGTGGGCGCGGGTAAATCGAGGCCACCATCGTCACGAGCTCACGAACGCTCAGGTACTCGATGAGCTGACCGGTCTGGAGCATCCCACCGACCGCGCCGGCTTTGACTGCCTCAACGGGCGACTGGCCGAAGACCGACACGCTTCCCCGATCCGGCCGGGCCAGCCCGAGCAGCATGTCGATCGTCGTCGTCTTGCCGGCCCCATTGGGGCCGAGCAGAGCCACGGTCTCACCAGCGGCGATGGACAAGTCGATTCCCCGTACGGCGCGGACATCGCCGTAGGACTTTGTAAGTGCGCTAAGGCGTATGCCTTCTCGCTGGTGGTCAAAGCTAGCCATGGATCGATCTTGCCAAAAAGGCTCTTGTTCGCACAGTGTGCTGGCTCACAACCTGGCAGTGACATTTGTCACCATCAAGTCAGGATCGCTATTGACCATCGGGGTGACCGTTATTCAGACGAGGCTCGAGCGCCAAGCCTCGTGCAGGGCCGCGTAATGGCCCGATCCCTCGCTGAGCAGCTGTCCAGGCGGCCCGTCCTCGACGATCTGTCCGGACTCGATCACAAGGACCCGGTCGGCGATCTCGACCGTCGAGAGCCGGTGGGCGATGATGACCGCCGTACGGCCGGCGAGGACTCTCTTAAGCGCTGCCTGCACTAGACGCTCCATCGGGGCATCGAGTGACGAGCTCGCCTCGTCCAAGATGAGAACGGCCGGGTTGGCCAGCAACGCCCTCGACAAGGCCACGAGCTGGCGCTGGCCCGCCGAAAGGCGCGAACCCTGCTTGCCCACGTCGCTGGCGTAGCCGTCCCCGAGGGCCTCCGCGATCGAGTCGACGCCAACGGCGCGCGCCGCGGCATCGATCTCGGCCTGCGAAGCCTCCGGCGAGCCGAAAGCGATGTTCTCAGCCAGGCTGCCAGAGAAGAGAAAGCTCTCCTGGGTCACCATGGCGACGGCCCGGTGCAAGGAGCTCTCCTCAAGGTCCCTCAGGACTATGTCGTCGACCGACACCTCGCCCTCGAGCGGGTCGTAGAAACGGGCGAGCAAGCGCGCGACCGTGCTCTTACCAGCACCGGTCGCCCCGAGCAAGGCTACGGTCTGGCCGGCCGGTATGTGAAGGTCGAAACCCGAGAGGATGTCGGCCCCGTCGCGGTAGGCGAAACGGACCTGGCGGAACTCGACGACGCCGAGGAGGTCTCCCGCCGAGACGGCGACCCCGTGAGCTGGCATGGGCACGCCCGGTGCCTCGTCGAGCACACCGGCGAGCTTCTCCAGGCCCGCCGCTGCAGCCTGGAAGGAGTCGTAGAACTGGCTCACCTCGGCGATCGGCTCGAAGAACCGGCGTAGGTACAACACGAAGGCCGCCAGCACTCCGACCTGCATCTCGTGACCGATCACCCTTACACCGCCGTAAAGCAGCACCGCAGCGGTCGTGAGGTTGCCGACGAGGACTATGCCTGGCCAGTAGATCCCGAGGAGCTGGAACGATCTGCTCATCGCCGACCGGTAACCCTCCGAGAGATGGCCGAATATCTCGTCGTTGCGCGCCTGACGACGAAAGGCATGCACGGCCCGGATGCCGCGCAACGACTCTGTGAAATGCACGATCACCAGCGCCATGGCATTTCTCGTGTTGCGGTACGCCTTGGTCGACTCGCGTCGGTACCAGCGCGTGAGGAACAACAGCGGGATGAAGCCCACCAGGCAGGCCAGCCCGAGCGGCAGGTCGAGCACGAGAAGGATGATCCCGACACTGAGCACCGACAACACCGCGTTGATGAGGGTGTCGAGGCCGAGAGTGAACATGTCGTTGATCGACTCGAGGTCCGAGGTGAGGCGCGAGATCATCCGCCCGGTCGTGTAGCGCTCGTGAAAAGCGAGGCTGAGGCGCTGGAACTGTCCGAAGACCCTTTCGCGCAGTTCGAGCAGGATCTCCTGGCCGATGCGGCCGGATCCGGCGACGAACACTCGGTAAAAGAGCGCCTGGACGACTCCACAGACAAGTATCAGCGCTGCGATGACGCTGATCGGCACATAGTTGTCGTGGCGCACCGAGCTCACGCCGCGATCGATCCCGAGCCCGACCAAATACGGCACCGCCGTGCCGGCGAGGTTGGAGACCAAGATCGCGCCTGCCAGCCACCCGATGGACCGACGGTGAGGCGCGCCAAGAGAACCGAGAAGATGGCGCGTGCGGCGGCGCAGCAGCCCCGTCCAGGCCGGAGGGACCTCTTCGACCTCTTCGGCAGCAATGCCCCGCCACGAAGGCTGCGCGCTCATCGGGCCGCCCCTGAGCCGTCGTAGTCCACCGACAGCACCGAGGCGTAGTCGCTTCGCCCCATCAACTCGTGATGGGTCCCGACCGCTACGAGCACGCCGTCGCGAAGCAGGGCGACCCGGTCAGCAAGGGCGACAGTGGAGGGCCGATGGACCACGAGAAGGCCGGTCATGTCGCGGAGCACTCTTCTAAGGCTGTCCTCGACAAGTGCCTCGGTGCTGACATCAAGAGCCGAGAGGGGGTCGTCGAGCACAAGCACGCTGGGGCGAGCGAGAACCGCGCGCGCAAGAGCGAGGCGCTGGCGTTGCCCTCCCGAGAGCGCCATTCCCTGCTCGCCGATGCGGGTGTCGAGGCCCCAGGGAAGCTCGGCTACAAAACCGGCCTGAGCCAGCTCCAAAGCGTCTGCGATCGCGGACTCAGAGGCATCGGGGCGACCGAGGAGGAGATTCTCGCGAACGCTCATCGAGAACAGGACGGGCTCTTCGAATACGACTGCAACCTGACGGCGCAGCGACTCGAGAGTGATATCCCTCACGTCGAGCCCATCGAGGTTAACCCGCCCGGAACTGACGTCGTACAAACGGCTCGGAAGGCACGCCAGGGTGCTCTTGCCCGAACCTGTGAGGCCGACGATCGCCACCGTCTCGCCGGGCTCGACGCTGAGATTGACATCTCGCAGCACCGGGACGCGTCGACCCGGATAGGTGAAGCTCACATGCTCGAAGCAAAGACGCCCCTTCGCGGACACGAGCGAGGTCGCGCCCGGCCGGTCATCGACGACCATGGCCGCGTCGAAGACCTCGTAGACCCGATCTGACGCTGTCGCTGCCTCCTGGGCCATCGACAAGATCCAGCCGAGATCGATGATGGGAAATTGCACGAGGACCAAAAGCGTTGTGAAAGCAACGAGCCCCCCCAACGAAAGCTCCCCACGGGCGACGGCTATCCCCCCAATGAGCACGGAAAAGGCCATCGTCACGTTGGGGACGAGCGTGAGCAATCCCCAAAAGCGCGCCCGCAATCGCACCATCTCGAGGGCGGACCCACGAAGGGTGCGCGCCGAGGCGCCGAAGCGATCCTGCATCAGGCGACTGCGCCCGAAAGCCTTCACGACGCGCATACCACTGGCCGCTTCCTCGGTGAGCGTCGCGAGGTCGCCCTGCTGGTCTTGGAGACGTCGTGAGATGAGGGCGTACCCGGCCCCGAAGCGCTTGGCGATCCAGATCACCGGCACGGTCGTGACGACCGCCAAAGCCCCGAGGGGCGGATAGGTCGCTATCAAAAGTGCCATCACAGCCAGGTACTGCAACGCGTCGACGATGAAGAAGATCGCGCCAAAGCCCAAAAAGCGTCGGATCGTGCCAAGGTCGGTCGTGGACCTAGAAAGCAGCTGCCCGGTCTGCCAGCGGTCGTGGAACTCGATGGGCAGCCTCTGCAGTCGGGCGTACATCCCGTCGCGGATCTCCCGCTCGATGTTCTGGATGGCCACCGACTGCACGCGACGGCGCCCCACTATGAGGACAGGTTCGGCGACTCCGAGGCCGAGGGCGATCAGGAACATGGGCAGGAGCGCACCACGATCGCCCCTGTGGATCGGGCCGTTCACGACCGCCTCGAGCACGAGCGGGATGAGCGTGCTCGCCGCGACGGCGAGAGTCGCGCAGGCCAGCATGATCAGCATCTGGGGCGTGTAGGGCCGTACGTAGCTCCGCAACCGCCAGAGGGACCGGTACGAAGCCGCGCGCCGCCGCCGCGGTGCACTGCTCATTTGTGCCACGGTAGCGCCGGCGACGCCCTCAAGATGCCGGGGATGCCGTTCGGCGAGATCGTGTCTGGCCCGGTACGCGCCTAGCCTGAGACGTGGGCCACAAAAGACACAAGCTGCTGGTCTAGGCGGACTTGCTCATCGCATCTCGCATCTCGTCCACCACGGTGGCAACTGGAGCTAGGGCGACGTTGCCCGCGGGCGCGTCAAAGACATGAGGGTGCGGGTGCGTTGGGGCGGCCGCAAGTGCCTTGGCGTATCGCTGACCGAGATCCTGGAGGTCCTTCGTCTTCGAATGGGCCTCGAGCCAAGGCAGGAGGTCGAGCTCCTCGTGCCGGGCATTGACAATGACGTCCCTTCTCAGCTGGAGCAGGCACGCCCGCAGCGCGACAGGCTCATCTTCGAGCTTCTCGAGGCGGCCAAGGGCCTCTTCGGTCTCGGCCTGCTCGGTGATACAGGCATCCGCAACAACATCCGCGCCGGGTACGTTGCGGCGAAGCGCCGGGTACACGACCAGCTCCTCGGCCACAGCGAGGCGAACGAGCTCTTCGCGCAGTTGGCAGAAGAACTCGACGAGCCCTGAGTCGTCTACAGCATCGAGGTCCGAAAGCGTCCTCTCGAGCCTGCGGTGGTCAGCTTTGACGAGGGCGACGACGTTTTGGGTTCTGATTGGCACGTTTCATACCTTCTATCCGGGAGGCCCATTAAGTCATACCCCACGTCCAAGTCATACCCCGCACCAGCGCTGACCAAACCCAGTTCTCACCGGCACGCTCAGCGGTCGGATTGCCTCCGGCCGGAAAAGGGGGAGGACGAACCACAAACCGGCGAAGGTGAAAAGCGTCGATGTGACGATCAGGCTCGCGCTCGATGTAGCTCACCACGAGAGGACCGAGCCCGTTATCGCGAAGAAAGGAGGCCGACTGTCGCCGTGGCGTTCGAGTCCCGCACGAGCCGACTCTGCAATGGCGACGAGAGTCCTGGGTGCTAGGCGACCAGGGAACAACGCCGTCGCAAGCGCGCCCGAGACGCAGGTCGGTGACCTACAGGTCTCGCTCAAGGCGGCTCAGCTTGGCGAAGCAGACGGCGAAGAACAACAAAGCCGAGAGGCACGAGCGCGCCCACCTGTCGCACTTGGACAAGCTCGAGACCGTTGCGGTCGTCCCTCCCCTGCTCGGTCTCGTCGCGGACCGGTTATCGCACGCCTTGTGCTCGAGCTGTCGCCGTCTTCCGGGCTCGAGCACCAACGCCTCGCTTGGACCTCGGCTCACCGCCAACCGGCGCCCTTAGTCCTACCCAGGAAGCTCGGCCCAACACAGGGGCGAAGGGCCCGGCGTCGTGTCGTTCAGATGCCGGGAAACAGCCGCCTCAGTTCGTCCAGATCGACACCGCGGACCTCGAGCGCCGGTGTATGGGCGTCGTCGAGACGCCCGTACAGGAGGCGAACGAACCCTTCCGCGGGGAGCAACAGCTCTTCGGGGCTTTCCCCAGCTTCAAAGGTACTCAGCACCACCGTCTCGCCGGTCTCCAAGATGAAGTGGCGCTCGGGCTCCGAGGTCGTGACGTGAACGCGCCGCTCGGTCCCGTCGGGCTTGCCGGCTCGTGACACCAAAAAGCCGAGGGTGTCGAGGAGAAGGGCGACCGCATCTGCGCCAACCTGGGCGGCGCGATCAAGTGCCACCGCGACGTCCCAGGTATGAAGGGCAAGCTCGCTCAGTCGCAATCCTGCGAGCCGGGTAGCGTCGACCTGCATCCCGAACAGGTTCAAGTGGAACCTTTCCGTCTCCTCGGGAGACAGGGACTCGAACCGGCCCACGAGCGCCTCGTTCGCGCGCACAGCTTGTCTTGCCTGCGATGGTGGGTCGAGCGCATCCCAGGCCTGCCATATGGGGGAGAAGACCTCAGCTCCTGGCGGGTCCTGACCGCTGAGGCCGGAATCGAGGAACAGACCGAAGATCTCCGACTGGGACCCGAGGTGCGACAGCACCTGGGCGATGGACCATCCCGGGTCGTAGGAGGGCAGTTGCAGCTCGTCTTTGTCGAGAGGCTCGACAAGTGACGCCAGGTTGTCCTGGCAGTTGCGCAGGGCCACGACCCATGGTGTTAGCGAAGCATCCATCTCGCTTCTCCTTTTCTTCGTAACTAGTTGAGGTGCGAGGCAAAAAACGCTGTGATGCGCCGGCGGGCGTCTTCGGCCGAGGCCTCGTGGTAGCCGACGCCCATGAGCTTGCCCGTTACGACCAACAGCGCTGGCAGGTGGTCGTTGGCTCCCTCGTGATCGTTGAGAAAGCCGTGCCCGGCCCCGGGGTACGCCCTCACGTCATGTTCTACCCCGGCTCGGCTGAGGGCCTGTTCAAGTCGCGATGCGGCCGCGCGAAGGGTGCGGTCCTTCGACCCGTAGCTCGCTACCACGGGACAGGCGCCCGCGAGCACGGATTCGGCCTGTTTGGGCACGGTGCCGTAATTGACGCTCGAAGCGGAAAAACCGTGCCCAGGGGCAAGCATGAGCGCGAACCCTCCACCCATGCAGTAGCCGATGACGCCGATCTTGCCCGTGCAGGTCTGTTGAGCCTCAAGGAACCCGCGAGCCGCCTCGACGTCGTCGAAGGACCTTCCCTTCCGCTCTCGCACATCTCGCATCACAGAGCGTATACAGGTCATCTTCCGGCCCCAGTGGAACAAGTCCGGCGCCAGCGTCAAGTAGCCCTCCGAGGCCAACCAGTCCGCCTGGAGCCGGAGATCGTTGGTCATGCCGAAGGCATCGTGGATCACAACGACGCCCGGCCAGGGGCCCGATCGGGCCGGGGCGGCGAGGTAGCAGGACATTTCTCCCCGTCCCGTCACGATCTTCACTTCGCTCACGGACAACCCTCCTGTGTATGCCAGGAATAGGGCGATGCCTGCGTCGACCTGGGCGACACACCGCTGACCGGAATATCTGCATTCGCTGCATTGTTACACTCAAAGCATGACGGCCAGCCCAGCACCTTCCTCGGACGCGACCGTACTCGTTCACGAGGTCTTTTCCGACCTGACTGGCGAGCATCGCCTCGCCGGGGGCCGGCGCGATCGCAAGAAGCAGGCGACACGCCGCTCGTTGCGCAACGCTGCGCTCGAGCTCGTGGCGCTGCGTGGCTTCGCGCACGTGACCGTAGAGGACATAGCCGAGGCCGCGGATGTTGCCACGCGAACCTTCTTCAACTACTTCCCCTCCAAAGAGTCCGCCGTCATCGGCGCGGACCCGGAGCGTATCGAGGAGCTTCGTGCCGACCTGCTTGCCCGGCCGGCGACCGAACAGCCCCTTGAGGCTCTCAGTTCGGTGCTCGTCGGCTACGCGGCAACGATCGACGAGGACTTCGACGAGTTCGGCGAAGGCAAGCGGGCCTGGTTTCAGAGGTTCTGTGCCGTGCGAGCCGACCCTGATCTGTCCTACGCGTATGCCGCGCACATGGCCGAGGTGGAAGAAGGCCTCGCTATCGCTGTGGCCGAGCGAGTTGGCACCGACCCCCGTCACGATCCCTATCCGGCTCTCGTGACTGCTACGGCGCTCGCTTCGGCCCGCGTCGCAGGCATCTACTGGAGTGCCAACGGAGGCGAGGACTCACTCGCAGAGCTAACCGCGGCCGCACTCGCCAGCCTTGCCAAAGGGCTCGTCCCCGAAACGACCGTGCTCGGACCAGCCACCATCCGGTCCACAAAGCGCAGGCACGACCGCGACACCAACAAGGCATCTACCGACACCATCGAGACGAGCGAGAGACGATGACCGACACCGCGATCGACATGACCGGGGCGACACCGATCCCTGACCTCACCCACCGCCGTGTGCTTGTGATCATCGGGGC
>JBEKVJ010000122.1:0-8671 GCA_049514105.1 Acidimicrobiales bacterium | reverse complement strand
GTCACCTCATCAGATCGGCTACGAGCAAGCCGAGTAATGCTTCCTCGTGGACGACCCGCCCGGTCTCTGCCATGAGCGGCGCGAGCTCCGGATCCCATACGGCCACCAGCGGCCGGCCGTCGAGCGTCGGTAGATCGTCGATGGCGGTCCCTGCTTGCGCGATCGCCTCTTCGTAGTCGCCGGCACCCATGCGCCACGGCGACGCCCCGTGGGTCTCGATGATTCGATTCGCGATGCCGATTCCGGGCCAGTCGAAGTCGCCACGGTAGCGAAGGTGCGCCCCTCCGGCGGCCAACTGCACGAGCAAGGAATTGACGACGATACGCGGGTTTCCGGCAGTGCAGACCATCGCCTTGCTCGCGCCCTCGTCCATCGCCGCCTCCAGCACGCGGGGATTCTCACAGACGAAGACCTCGGCGCCGGAGGTGACCCAGGTGTCTATTCGCCGCAAGTCCCGCAGGCTCAGGTGCGTTTCGCAGTTCGCTTCACTCCTGGCCCGAACTCCGGCCGCTAGCGGGTGGACGCCGGGCGGGCGCATGCCAAGAGTCAAGACGGTGGTGGAGATCTCGTCGGACATGACGCCAGCGGACTCCCACAGAGCCCGCCGTTCCGCAGCGCTGGCCGGATATGTCCTCTCGGTCATCTGGGCGATCCCTCGCAAGACGAGCCCGGCCAACATCTGCCCATCATCGAGACCGTGACTGCTGCCGCTGACTTGGCTGGCCAGCTCCGTTCGGCCTATGCGGTCGACAGTGCCGTTTAAGAGGGGCAAGGCCGTCAAGGTCTGGACTGCCCTCACCAGCAGAGTCGCAGCGTGATCGAAGTCGATCCTGGCGATCGTTCCAGTCGAGCGGAGCTCCTCGAGCCACCGCTCCGTCCACCCTTGCCCGGCCAGATCACACCGGTCGAGGGCGTCTCGCGCCGCTGCCCAGACAGCGGCGCGGCCTTGGCGCGCAGCCAGGCGGGAAGCCGGGCGATCAACGAGCGGACCCCGTAGGTCCTCGGCGATCGCGATCACGCCCTGGCCATCTCGCACTGATCGCAGCCGCTCGTCGAGCTCGGCGAGGTCGACTCTTATGCGAGCCGCAGTCAGCGGGCGCCCAAGAAGGCCGGCGACTGCCCGACGTTCGTCTCGGTCGAGTCCTTCGAGAACGACGACGCCACTGGGACGAAGCCCATTGCGCTGCAAACGTGACGCCACGGCATCCCACAGGCGGCCGAGACCGGGCTCGTCACCCATGGGCTCTGCCGCAGCGAGCGAGTAAGGGTTCAGCCGGAGTTCTTTTGCAGAAGGCGGCTTTGAGCTCGGTCCCGGACCGCTCTGGACGTTTGCTTGCTCGTTCACAACCCGACCAGGTGTCGTTGACGGCCGTCCCAATGGAAGTGGACGAACGCCACCCCTGGGACCGTCGGCTCGCGCAAGGCTTCGTAGATCTCCAAACTTGGCACTGTGGCAAAGCAGCCCCACAGACGCTCACTTGTGATCAGGAAGTCCAAGTTGAGCCGGACCAGGAGCTCCAGCAGGCGGCCGTGGGTAGGTTCGTCGACCTTTGCGAAGGCGTCGTCGAGCAGGAGCAGCCGCGGAGCCTCGCCCCCGATGGCTTCGAAGGAGGCAGATGCGGCTGCGAACAGCGCCAGATAAGACAGGACGCGCTGTTCGCCTTGCGAGAGGCCCAGCCGGCTGGACAAGGTGCGCACCGAACCTGGCCGGGCGTCGTCGAGCACCTGAACTGTGAACCGGTGCCAATCGCGATAGTCGAGCGCCTGGCGGAGGTGCTCGAGGTAAGAGCCGGCCGGGTCCTGCTCACGCTGAGTCCTGATGAGGGAGAGGAGCGCCGTCTGGAGCTCAGCGTCCTCCTCAGCAGTGCGGGGCCTCAGCAACAGCAGTTGTCGCGCGGTTCGGACCTCGTCGGCTTCGTCTGGATCGACCTTCCACTCAAGGCGCGCCCCTTTGCCGTGAGAAGTCCGGACGTCAGCTAGGGCAGTGTTTGCTGCGGCGACCAGATCCTCTGCCTCCAAAAGGCGCTCGCGAAGCTCGTCGCCGAGCTCTCCGAGGAGGAATCGGATGATGACTTCCCGTTCGCTCGCCGCCAAGCGGGTACGGGCCGTCTCGGCGTCTGCCTCGACTCGAGCCGCGACCGTGGGAAGCGGCCGACGGCCCGTGTCGTCACTGACGTGGAAGTACTTGATGCCGTCCTCCTCGTCGACCGCGATGTCGTACCCGCCGGCGAGTGCGGCTTGCAGCTCGTCATAGCGGTTGAGGATCACTCGATCAGTGACGTCGTCTGCATTGTGTGTCTCCTCGAACACCGAGCCCGCCACTGCGAACATGGGCGAGGTCGAGGCCGACGCCTGGCCCTCCAGCAGGTCGACCGCTTGCACCAAGTCGCGACCAAGGGCGGCTCGTGCCGTCCCGGGCAGCAGCAGGGCAGTCTCTAGCCGTCCGACTGCAAAGTCCAGCTCCGCATTGGTGCGAGCGAGCTGGTCGCGGGCCCGCTCGACTTCTCCCTCAGCGCGCACAGCCTGGTCGGCCCGGTGGCGGGAAAGCCGTTCAGCTTCTGGGACCGCTGCCCGCGCACCATCGCGCCGGGCGGTGGTTGCCTCGATGGACGCGAGCACCTCGTCGATGGTCGCCCTCATTGCGCCTTCCAGGGCTTCGAGGCTTGCAGCCTCCCTCCGGTGGGAGTCGTGCAGCGCGTCGGCTCGGGCCGTCGAAGCCGCGGCATCCTCGCGCCGAGCGGTCAGGCGTTGAGCCCGCCGGACGACTTCCTGCACTCGATACGACAGATCGTCCAATATGGTTTCAAGTCGCTGGAGCGCTCCATCGAGCTCACGTGCGGCGCGGACGATGCCCTCCAGGGCTTCTGGATCGGTGGGCAGGTTATCCGCCGCGCCTGCTTGCGCGACCTCGGCCCCGACTCGCGCGGCAGTGGCCCGGACTCGCTCGGCCCCACGCCGGTCGTCGTTATGGCGGCCTCGTGCGGCTTCGACCGCTCCGTCCAAGGCAACTGTCGCGGCCTCGGCCGCGTCCACGGCGCGGGTCGAGGGAAAAGACTCGGACAATTGATCGATGAGCTCACGGCGCTCTCGGGCGAGCTCAAGTCGGCCCTGTGCGGCCGCGAGCTCGAGACGGAGCTTTTCGCAATCGGCGGCGAGAACATCGAGCTGGCGTTCGCGAGTCGCCCGTCGCGCCCCCGCGCCCAGGTACTCACCTTGCGGCTTGGTCCATGCTCCTCGGAGCGGCCCGAGCGACCACCGCCCGTCTGTGGAGACCCAAGGCAGCTCGCCTTGGTCTCCGAGACCGATTGCGGCGAGAACCGACGCGACAGTGGTCGCGCTCACCGGCGAGTCACCCGCGACCGCGGGCACGAGAAGTTGCCGTAGGTCTCCGAGGCCGGCCGGGATCGCCGCGAGGCCCGGCCCGATGAAGATGTCCTGGGTGACGGCGTCAGAGACCACGCCGTCAGCGTCTACCCACGCGTCGAGCAGCCCACTTGCCTCGATCGCCGCTTCGAGGCCGGCGCGGACATCGTCGGGGACCTCGGGGCGAAACTCGACCAGCTGATAGAGCGGGGCGCCCTGGGCCGGGTTGCGCTGTGCAGACCGGTAGCGGCCCGGCCCTGGCAACGCCTCCTCGGAGCTCGCCAGAGCCGTCCGTTCGGCCTCCTTCGCCCCAAGCGAATCGACCACGCTCGCGTGCGCCGTCTCCGCGACGGACTCGGCCTGCCTGGCCCGGGCTCGCGCGGGCGCCAGCACTGACATCGCCGCGCTCAAAGCCAGGGCGAGCTCGTCGGCGCTGGCCGGACCATCTCCGAGGCGGGCGTGCAGGACGGTCCAGTCGACGCCAGATTCGCCGAAGTTGGGTGTCCACGCCCGAACCTCGTCGCGCCAGGCCGCGCTCACAGCTGCCCAGGTGCTGCGCGCCAAGTCGCTCTCGCTTTGGCGGGTGACTAGGTCCTGCTCGGAGCGGTCCGCCTGTTCCTCGGCCGCGACCGCGTCACGAAGCGCGCCCTCGTGCGAGCGAGACGAACGGAGGAGAGCGTCCGCCCGCCGCAGGCGATCCCGCGCCACTTGGAGCGCCGCGACAGTTGTCGCGCGAACTGTCGCGATCGCGTCCTCGTCGCGCGCGTTCTCGAGCAGTGTGGGGACGATGGCAGGGTCGACCCCGCAGTCGGTTGCGTGTCGGACCAAGCTGGTGCGAGCGGCTTCGATCTGGTCGACAACCGCCGCCGAGCGCCTCTCGGCCTCGATCAAGTCGGCCTCGGCCTCTTCGAGGCCCCGCTTGGCCGTCTCTTCAGACTCCTTGGCGATCCTGGCCGCTTCTGCGGCAGCGTGCACCGCGCTGCGTCGGTCCACGAGTTGGAGGTGCTGTTTGTAGGCGTCGCTCTGGCGAAGCCCCTCCAGTTCAGCTGACGCATGGCTCTCTTCATCCCGCAGAGCCCGTAACTCGGCGTCTGCTGCTTTGCTCGTAGCGCGAGCGGCCGCGAGCTCGCGTTCTCTTGTCGCGACCTCTCGGTCTGTCCGCTTGCTTTCTTTTGAAGCGTCCATCACCGCGCGCGCTCGAGCGCGCAGGACTGTCTGCGCGTAGGCGACGTAGCTCTCCATGAACCGGCTGAGTGCGGCCGCGGTCCGTTGCGTACGGTCCAGCTGCTCGCGAATCTGTTCCAGGGCATCGAAGCGTTGTGCACCGCTCTCCAAGGCAGTCTCGCTCGCCGGTGGCAAGGCGTCGCGCAGCACCGCAGCGAGCTCTCCGGCCTCGATCCTGTTGCCGATGTTCGGGTCTCGCAGTCGGTGCAGGAGATGGATGAGGTTGGCATACCGGGCTTCGTCGCGCAGCCCGAACAGTCTTTGCGCAACCCGTCGGCGGTGTTCAGCGGGGGACGTGGTGACCTGCTCGCCCAACTGAGCTTTGAGCCGTTCTATCGAGTAGCACTGGCCATCCTCCTCGATAGCCAGATCGGCGCCGACGCGGACGTCTTCGGCCAGGAAGAACCAGGTGCTGGTCTGCTTGGTCGAGCTCGAGGACTTGAGCCCAGCGCCGAGGGTGCAGAAGCGGTCGACGCCGTCCTCGTCGGTGAAACGCAACTCAAGCCACACATAGCCCACATGGTTACCGGGTTCGCGCCCATCGCTCATGAGCCAACCGACGGTGGTCCGGTCGCGGCCGGAAGCGTCGATCGTGCGGGTGTCACCGTCCAGCAGGAACGGGAGCAGCACCTCGAGCGCCTTGGACTTGCCGGCACCGTTCTTCCCGCGAAGTAGAGCCCGCCCTCCGGCAAAGCGGAACTCAGCACGGTCATATTGCCAGACGTTCACGATTCCAGCTCGGTTCAGGACCCAGCGGCCAATGCGACTCGGCGTCTCGTCGTCGAAGGAAGCCGCCGAGACGGCGGCATCTGGCGCGCCGAAGAGCTGGTCGGTCATGTCGTCTCCCCGAGGTCGAAGGTAAGTGGTTGTTGGGGCGCGACCTCGACCGCGGGCGCATATCGGGCGGCTATGGCCCGAAGCGACAGCGCTCCGTCCGCGCCGAGCGCAACGAGCCCCATCCCCACCAGGTAGTCCTCGACATCGGCGACAAGCCGGTTTGGGTGCTCGGTGTACTCCTTGCTCCATCGCCGACCGTGTCTGGCAAGCAGCTCGGTAACGATCTCTCCCAACAGGCCTCGGTCGAAGCCGACAACGGTGGCGAGACCCTCCCTGGTATTTGCGGTCGCGGCCGGGCGCAGGCGGCGGACGAGCTCAGCGATGCTGAGCAGAGCGGCCTGGCCGAGGGTGCCTTCGCGGGGAAAGGTCTGATCGCTCAGCTCCTCAAGCGGATCGAAGGCGGCGATCCCCTCGGCGCGTATCTCGAGACGAAGTCCGAAGAGCTGCTCGGCGAGCTGTGCCTCGCGCCTTTGGTATTGGCGAAGCCACGCTCGCTCGTCTTCGGGGAGCTCGTCTGCGATCACGACCGGCTCCTCGACGATGCGGCGTCGTACCGCGTGACGGGTACCGTCCGGGCCTGGTTCTGAGGCCACTCGCACCAGCGCCTCAGGATCGGTGACCTCCCGCAAGGGGACCGCCAGTAGCTGGCGAACAAGCTCGCGGTCGACCCACAAAAGTGCCTCGGCTGTCGGGTCGTCGGCGTATCCGGCGACGCTGCCGTCGTCTTCGGTGATCACGCCCCAGTCGGTGAGCTGGCGCAGGGCGTGAACGAGCGCCCGCCGGTCGGCGGGGCTGTCAGGTCCTAGCTCGATTCCGGCTTCAGCGCCAGCATGGCGAATCTCCCTGACTACGCCCGACAAAAGCACCTGTTGTCGACACGTCAAGAGCACAGAGCAGGCCAGAGCCAAGTAGGCGTACGCGCGAGGCGTGAACGGCGTGCCGGATCCCGAACGTCGAAGCGGTCGGCTCCCGGTCGGTCCGAGCCCGCCCTTGTAGAGCCTCGCGAAGTGGGGCTCTACTACCAAGCGGTATCCGAGATGGTTCCGAAACGACTGCGCGAGTGCGTCTTTGTGACGCCTGATGAGGCGATGAGCTTCGGGGTCGGTACTGGCACGTACTAGAGGTTGGTTGAGCAAGAGCCGGGCCGCGTCTTTCCGTCCGTCATCGTCGGAGATCGCGTTCCGCCGGCTCATGCTGTGTCCTTGCGTTGGTCACGCTCGGCATCGTCGCGGCCCCAGACAGGGCGGGTGCCGGAGGTCACCACGACATCAAGGCGGTGGACAATGAGGTCACCGTCTTCGCCGTGAAGGGTGAGATCACTGTCGCCTGGGCGGACCCACAATCTTGCTGGATGGTCCACCAAGGCGGCTGAGCTGGTGGTCATACCAGGGTCCATCGTCGAGACGGCGGTGCCCAGTAGCTCGAGCAGCACCGAGCTCGCGGCCGATGACAGGTGGGCCTCGGCCAGATGCTCGCCGACAGCGACGAGCTCCGCGCAGCCGGTCGCCCGTCGTTCGGCCTCCGCTCGGCGGGCGGAGAGAAGGCGCTGCTTTTGCTCCTCGTAGTCGGCCGCGCGCACGGTGTGGCCCCGAGGATTCCGGTCACCTCGTTCCCGGATGCTGACCGGGACCGAGGCAACTGGCGACTGCCACCAGCTGGCGATGGCAGGCACGGCTTCTGCGACGTTGTCGTCGAGAGGGACTCCGAGATGCCTGGCGCCGTAAAGCCCGAATGCCGAGGTGAACAATACGTGGGCGTCTTGCGGTGTGGCCGAGTCGAACCATCCCGCCAGCTTGAGGAAGTGACGGCGCAGTGAGGTCTCTCGTGTAGAGGAGGCGATGATTCGTTTCAGATTGCCGAGAAGAGACCCAACCGCCAGGCCGGCAGCCGCCCGTAACTCGCTTGCTCCCGATCCGTGGGCCCGGTCGCTCGCGAACCAGTCGGCCAACTGGTCCCAGTCGCGGCGTGTTCGGCCCCGAGCCCGCTCAACGCTCTCGCTGCCGGGGTTGGCTTCCTCGAGTCGAGTGAACGTCGCGTCTCCGGAGCTCAGGCGATCGAGCAAGGCGGGCAAGGCAGGCTCGAGCTCGGTCAACGTCGCCTCGATGACCGGGCTGTGGCGCCGCACGCTGTCCACGATCGACTCCAGGTAGTCGAGGAGAAGGCTCTTGAAACCCATCCATTCATCCCCGTCGAGATCGCTCCGAGTGAGCACAGAGCCGATGTAGGTGTAGAAGTCGGTGACCGAGGCAGAGAACTCGTAGAACTGGCCGAAGATGGTCGAGACCATTCCGGCCACGACCTCTGCCTCGGCGGTGTCCGGAGAACTGCCCGGGCCTTCGCACAGGGCAACGAGGCCGTCTGCGACAAGACCCAGTAGCTCTCGCGGTACTTCCCGAGCGCCTCCGGTGGCAGCGAGGAAGGCCTGTACCTCCCGGTGCAGACGGGCACCGAGTGCAGAGACCGCGTAGCGGGCGGGCTGCCGCTGGTACTCGGCGATGGAGGTGACCCGGACCTCGCGCGGACTGATGAGCAGGTTGCCGTGATCGGCCAGGTAGCGGCACCGAGCCTCGACTGTCTCCACCGGCAGATCGAGGCCGCGATCGACGAGGTCCTGGGAAGACCACTCCGCCAACAGGGAGTTGGTGAACCAACTCATGATCGCGACGTAATCGTCCACCTCCTGGGCGGCGAGATACCCGTAGAGACGAAGACGCAATGGATCGGCCGGTGCCATAGGAGCTGGCACCGACAGTAACTGAGGGGTGTAGTGCTGCCGATGAACTTGGTCCGCGTTGGCTGCGAGGTCGTTGGCGAGATGGTCGGGCGAAAGGGGAAACTCGTTCCCTGTCAGGCACGCGGTTGTGGCCGAAGTCACCGAGCTTGCAAAGGCGGCGGCTGTTTCTGCTGGACAGGCGCACAACGTGCTCAGTCGTCTTCAACGCGAAGGCTTGATGGGGTCGATTGGTATGGGCCAGGGAGTGCGCCGAAAGGTCCAGAACCCGACGGATCTTCTCGACTGGCTGGCTCGTGTGCCGGCTGCTCGCAAGATCCATGAGCGGCGCGCGGCATATCTGTACGCGCCCGATCCGGACGCTCTGATCATGAGGCTCTCATTTCATGGTGTCCAGTCTCGGCGGCGTTACGCATTGACCGGCACGGCGGCGGCGCGGGTTATGGGAGTCACTGTCGTAACGGCACTTCCCGTTGTGATGGTCCGGGTGCCCCGGAAGCCCGGTCTCGTCGAGGC
>JBEKVJ010000121.1:0-8719 GCA_049514105.1 Acidimicrobiales bacterium | reverse complement strand
TAGCCCATCAACGCCTTAGGCTGGCTGAATCCGAGCGCGCCGCAAAGGCGACCTGCTCGCCCGAACAGGGCCACGAAACAGAGCTCGTTCATCGAGCCGTCCACGACAACGGTCTGCTCTGTCGCCTTGAGGCTTCCGATCACCTGGATCTTGTGACCGTACTGGTCCGACCAGAAATAGGGCACTTTTTTGAACCTAGGCCGGAGCCCGTCGCCGCCAAGAAGGCTGCGGGCCGCGTGCTCGCCCTGCTCAGCTGCATTCGTGCGGTGCTCGATCCGACCGAGCTCGCCTGTGAGGCTGTCCGGCCAGCGCGCAAGGTCGCCGGCCACCACCACCCCGGGGGCGGCTGTGAGCGATGCGTCGCAGGCCACGCCCTGGTCGCTTGCCTCCAATCCTGATCCTTCGAGCCAGGACGTCGCCGGCACAACCCCAACAGCAACGAGCACTGCCTCGGCCTCGACGCTCGTGCCGTCGCTGAGACGACAGCGCACGCCCGATCCGTGTCCTCCGCTAGCCGCGCTCTCGAGTGTCGTCGAGAGTCGGAGATCCACGCCGTGGCCCCGGTGCATGGATTCGCACGTCTGGCCAATCGCTCGCCCGAAGGCGCCTTCGAGGGCAATCGCGCACGGGTCGACGACGGTCACCTTGGCACCAAGGCCGCGGGCGGTGGCGGCGACCTCGAGGCCGATCAGGCCGGCTCCCGCGATAACAAGGTGCGCGCCCGGACGCGAGATCACGGTCTTAAGCGCGAGCGCCTCGTCGATGGTCCGCAAACTGAGCACGCCCGGACGGCCGCTTAGTCCTTTCACAGGACGCGCGTCCGCGCCGGTCGCGATCACGAGGCCGTCATATTCGAGGCTGCGACCGTCACCGAGCAGAACCGACCTGCCTGCAAGGTCCAAGCTCTGCGCCCGCGAGCCGAGGTCGAGCTCAATCCCGAGCGCGTCGAGATCACTTGCTGGCTTCAAGGTGCACCGTTCGGGCGCCCACGAACCCGCCAAGAGCTGTTTGGACAAAGGCGGACGATCGTAGGGAAGGTGCTCCTCGGCACCGACAAGGCGCAGAGCTCCCTCGTAGCCGGCTTCGCGGAGCGCTTCACAGGCACGCAGACCCGCCAGGCCTGCGCCTACAACCAGGACGGTTCTCAGCTGGATCGCTTCGCCTACCTGCTCTCGTCCTCGCGCGCAACGTCCTGTCCGACCGCTTCTAGCCTCGGCAGCAAAGAGCCCACTTTGTCTCGCGCCCCGCGGATGCGGCGATCGAGCTCCTCGACGATCTCGACGGCACGCCGCAGGCGCACCTCAAGCAGATCGACGTCGATCACGCCGCGCTCGAGCTCGGCGATGATGGCGTCGAGCTCTTCGGAGGCCTCGCCGTAACCGAGCTCGGCGACGGGAACGG
The DNA here is from genome assembly GCA_049514105.1 of Acidimicrobiales bacterium. Lineage (GTDB taxonomy): Bacteria > Actinomycetota > Acidimicrobiia > Acidimicrobiales > Bog-793 > Fen-455. The sequence goes on along the minus strand of JBEKVJ010000121.1, from coordinate 7,318 downwards.
GGGCACTGATCGGCTCGGACGTGCTCATGAGGCTCCTTCGTCTTTTTGGGCTCGAAAGCTTTCCTCGGGCTCGCTTTGACCAGGCTCGTGGAGTTCTTCGACGACCGAGACGGCGCTGCCTTTGGCGAACGTCGTCGTCAACCTCTCGCCCCTGTGCAGGCTCGCGGAGGTGCGGACGACCTTCCCGCTGGCGTCGCGCGTGAGAGACCAGCCCCGCTCGAGCTGGCGTTTTGGGTCCAACAAACCCAAGAGCTCGCGCCGATGCGCAACTTGTTGCGCCTGCACGGCGAGGTGTTGCGCCGAAGGCCCAGCAAGCCTCTGCGCCCGGTTGATCAGCCTCCCCTGGCTGCGCTCGATCGTCACGAGCGCAGCGTTGCCAATGCGCGCCTCGCCCGCGCGAAGCTCCAGCGCCGCGCGTTCGAGTCCCCGTGTCACAGCGCGAGTGATCGAGGCCGCAGACGAGTCCAGCTTGCGACTTGCTTGGTCCAGGTGCGCCTCGACGCGCTGTGCGAGCCGTCTCGCGCGTCGGTCCGTGTTCTCCAGATACGTCGCGACCACCGCCACGAGCGCCTCACCGCACTGGGTAGGCGTCACGAGCGCCTGGTGAGCGACCTCGTCGGCGACCGAACGATCGCCGGTGTGACCTATGCCAGTCCAGACGGGAAAACGCGCCTCAGCGATTGCACGTGCGACCGCCTCGGAGTCAAAAGCAGCGAGATCACCTTTGGCGCCGCCACCGCGCACGACAACGACGAGCTCAGGCTCAAAGACGCTGAGCCTCGTCAGTGCCGCCACGATCTGCGCCGGAGCGTCAGGACCCTGAACGCTCGAGGGCTCGAAACGGACGTCGAACATGTAACCGGAGCGGGCCAGCTGACCTGTGAAGTCACGGTAGGCCTCCGAGCCCGGGCTCGTGACCAGCCCGACGCGCAGCGGTACCGGGCTAAGTGCCAGGCGCCGGTTCGCCTCGAGCAGGTCCTCTGCGGCCAGTGCCCCGAGCAGCTTCCTGCGGGCGGCCGCGATTCCACCGACGAGTGCCTCGACGTCGAGGGCTGTCATGGAAAAGCGGACCTTGCTCCCGCCCTCCCAGACTGAGACCTTGCCTCGCACCCGCACGACGAGGCCGGGAACGAGCTCGACACCCACCGCCTCGAGCTCGTATTGGACAACTGGCCAGTCTCTTGCCCAGCAGGCGACCTCGAGCGTGGCCCTGGCGTTGCGGCCCGACGCGGGGTTGCGAACCGCGCCAAGACCGTCCGCGTGCCCTACGACTGGCCCCTCATGGTCGGCCAGCTCCAGGTAGTGGTGACCGCGCGACGTCGTCACCTTGCAGATCTCGCCCGTCACCCAGATCTCGTTGGGGAACGCCTCGCGAAGCGCCCCCCGGACCCTTTCGTAAAAGTCGCTGACCGACAGCGCTGCGTCCGAGGCCGATCCGGGAGCTAAGACAGGCTCTGTCGCAAGTGCCGAAAAGCTCGGCACCGGCTCGGAGGCGACGACCGACAGCACCGGCGCAAGGCCGTAGATGTCATCTGGCTCCTCGCTCCTAAACGCCACGCCGTCGACAGAAAGCGACGAGTCGCCCGGTGCCGGGGCGTCGTCTTCTCGGGAGAAATCGAAACGAAGCTCCTCCACATCGGGCTTTGTTGCGTCGCGCGCCCGCTGCACTCGGGTGCCGGCCATGGCCATCAGGCTACCGCCGCCAGGTGGTGATCCCCCGGGATTGCCCCCGGGTCGAGGCTTGGCCCGTGTGGGAGCAGAAAGCGGCTGAGAGCCGCTAAAGCGCAAACGTGCTTGCCAAAAAAGGGGACGAGTCGCTCCAGTGGATCGCTCCATCTGAGCATGTGAGACTTGGACAATGGCGCGAATCCTGTTGACCTCAAAGCTGTTCGACGCTTCGCTCGGCGCCCTCGTCGATCACGAACTCGTGCTCCCAAAGCCCGAAGGGTCCATGACCACCGAAGAGATCATCGAGTCCGCACGTGACACAGACGCGATCATCTGCCAGCTCACGGACCATATCGGCGAGACGGTGCTCTCCGCCTGCCCCCAACTAAAGGTCGTCGCGACCGTCTCGGTCGGCTTCAACAACGTCGATGTTGCGGCGGCTACGCGCGCCGGGATCCCAGTGTGCAACACGCCCGGTGTGCTCACCGAGACGACCGCTGACCTCGCCTTCGCGTTGATCCTCGCGGCTTGCCGGGTGCTCTCGGACTCCGAGCGCGACCTGCGCCGGGGCGGGTACAAGAGGTGGGAGCTCGACGGCTACCTCGGCCAGGACGTCTACGGGGCCACCCTCGGCCTCGTCGGCTACGGGCGAGTCGGCCAGGCGGTCGCCAAGCGCGCCGAGGGCTTCTCGATGCGGGTGATCCACTACGACCTCGTGCCGAGCGGACTGCCCGGTTGGGTTGATGACCTCGACGAGCTGTTAGCCCAAGTTGACATCGTTAGCCTGCACGTGCCGCTCAGCGCAGAGACCCGCCATCTGATCGACGCCCGGCGTCTCGCGCTCATGAAGCCGACCGCTGTCGTTGTAAACACCTCCCGGGGACCGGTCGTCGACGAGGAGGCACTCGCAGGCGCGCTCGAGTCCGGGCGCCTGTTCGGCGCCGGCATCGACGTCTACGAGAACGAGCCGATAGTCCACCCCCGCCTGCTCAATGCGCCGAGAGCTGTGCTGCTGCCCCATATAGGGAGCGCCTCTTTCGCGACGCGCCTCGCCATGGCGACGCTGGCCACCTCCGCGGTGGCAGAGGTACTTGCCGGTGGCAGGCCGCCGAACACGGTCAACCCAGAGGTGTTCGCGAACTAGAAGCCGATCGGGCCACCCGTGCGCGGGCTAACCCTTAGTGAATCGCAGCCGCGCGTCTTGCTGGTGCCATCCGCTCGCTTGCCAAAAGCCCGTCGCGAGATCGTCGGTCTCGACGATGATCGCCTGGAAGCGCACGGCCAGACCGGTGAGGCGCTCCTCGGCTGCCCGGAGGAGTTGTCTCGCCAAGCCCTGTCGCCGGTGAGATGGGGCCACGGCGAGGCGATAGACCGAGCCTCGCCAGCCGTCCCAGACGGCGATGATCGTGCCGACAGTCTGCCCGTCGGCTTCGGCCAGAAGCACTGCACCTGGGTCATGAGACATCAGTTCTCCGAGACATTCCGGATTGTCGGTATGGGTGGGCTCCGCGCCCGCTTTTGCCCACATGGCCAGGACCGTACCGATGTCAGTTGCTTGGGCCGGCCGGATGCTAACTCGCATCGACAAATGCTAGGTGCCCTGGGCCAGCACCTGCCCGGAACCGCGACAAGTGCTAAGCAGGCGCTGCACCGACGCGGCCCGGCTCAAAGCGGGGCTGACAAACGCGTCAGCCGGCTGGCTCTTTGATGCGATAGCCGACGTTGGGGACATTTTCGATGATGGGAGGGTCACCGAGTTTTCGCCTCAAGCGGCTGATGGTCACGAACACGGTGTTGGTGAAGGGGTCGGCGTGCTCGTCCCACACCTGCTCGAGGAGGGCCTCCGCACTTAGGAACGAGTCGCCGGCGCGCATCAGGGCTTCTAGTACCCCGAACTCCTTGACGGACAGCTCGAGAAGACGCCCGTTGCGCCTCACGGTCCGCCGCGCCGGATCGAGCTCGATGCCCGCCGTGCGGAAGATGCGGTCGTGGGCCGTTGGCTTACGCCGAGCGAGGGCGCGGACTCTCAAGACGAGCTCGGGAAAATGGAAGGGCTTGGCGAGATAGTCATCGGCCCCGAGCTTGAGGCCTGCGACACGGTCGTTAGGCGAGCCGGAAGCGGTCAACATGAGCACCATGACGGAGTTGTCGCCTTCGGTGATCATCCGACAAAGGGTGTCGCCATGTATCCCAGGTAGGTCGCGGTCGAGCACGACCACGTCGTATGCGTTCAGGTCGATCTTGGAGGCTGCCGCCACCCCGTCATAAGCGACGTCGACGGCCATACCCTGGTCTCGCAGCCCTTCGGCGACGACATCTGCGAGGCGGTGCGAGTCTTCGACGACAAGCACCCTCAAGTCGTTGCTCCGACAAAGTCATCTAGCGCCAGGGGAAGCTCGATCGAGGCCTGCAGACCTCCGTCGCTGAGGGCATGCAACTCGAGTCTTCCGCCGTGTGCTTGGGCGACTGCAGCAACGATCGAAAGCCCGAGTCCAGTGCCGGTCTCAGAGCCGGTCCTGTCAGGAGCAAGGCGGCGGAACGGCTCGGAGAGTGCTTGGACGCTGTCCTCGTCCAGCACGGCGCCGCCGCTTTCGACCACGAGGCGAGCAAACACGCCGTCGACCTCGGTCCGTAGGTGGACCCAGCCGCCTTGCACGTTGTGCTTGATCGCGTTGTCCACGAGGTTGCCGACCATGCGGGAAAAAAGCGTCCCACTCCCGGTGACCAGGGCTCGCGGATCGTCCTGTTCGTCGACGGTGAGCTGCTTGTCCGCTATAGCCACGGCGTGCTCGCCGATCGCCGACGCGGCGAGCTCGCCGAGCGACACCATCTGTTCGTCGGCGTCGGGACCACGCTGCGCGCGGGCCAAGGAAAGGAAGCTCTCCAACAATCGATCGACCTGATCGAGCTCGTCGCGCAACCTGCCGACAAGTGTGACCGTCTCCTCCGGCACGGGACCGGGCTTGGCGACTGCGACATCGAGAGATGCCCGCATCGTCGTTAGCGGGGTGCGCAGCTCGTGGGAGGCATTGGCCACGAACTGTCGTTGGGACTCGAATGATCCCTCGAGGCGCCCCAGAAGACGGTCGAAGGTGTCGCCGAGCTCCTTGAGCTCGTCGTCGGGTCCCTCGAGCCCGAGGCGCTCGTGCAGGTTCGAGACCGAGATGTCACGGGCGGTGGCCGTGATGGTCCTCAGGGGGCGAAGGAACCGTCCTGCCATCAGCCAGCCGATCACTATGGCAATGATGGCCATAACGGCCAGAGCGATGGCGGAAAAGAGCAGAAGCAGGTGGAGGTCGGTGCTGTGCTGTTGAGTCGCGATGACGTGCAGCTGGCCTGCCACAAGGCTTTGCTGCCTGATGTTCGCCCTCGTGACGAGTTGGAATCCAGGGCCGACAACCCTGAAATTCGGACCGGGCGTCGGCGAGATGACCGCACTTGCCCTGGTGGCCCAAGGAGGGGCAAGGCTGCGCAATATCGTCGCAAAGGGGCCATTGGACAGGGACAACGTTGAACTACTTGTACTTGTCGCTCTACCCCACAAGAAATCTGTGAGTACCAGCAACACCGCACCCACAGCAAGAAACAGTGAGCCGTAGAGCAAGCTGAGGCGAAGCCGTACGGTACGCCTCGGCATGTGGTCCCAGAAAGCCCTCGCTGTGAGTTTTTCGCGTAGGTGCATGTTCCCTCGAATTCAGGCGCCGATTCTCACGACGATCGCGACGATCGGTAGTCATTAAGGATGCCCGATCATGGCTAACAACGGGTTAACAGCCACTGTTAAGGCCTTGTTATGTCCCAAGGCGTAGACCCCACTCCAGCCGTATCGAACACCTGGGGTGACCGCAGCATGAGAATGGCATCAGCATGAGCAACACCAAGTCCATCTGCCGGGCGTCACTGTCGTGGTGTCGCGGAGCCGGCATCGCCATCTTGCTCGTCGCCCTCGCCGTTCTCGCCGCCGCCTGTAGCGCTGGCTCGGCCTCGCCGGGAGTCGCGAGCATTGGCGTCACCACCTCTACCACAAGCGCTCTCGGTACGGCCTCCTCAATTGACCAGCAGGACCTCCAGCAGGCCTATCAGGCCCAGCTCGCCTACTCACAGTGCATGCGCACCCATGGCGAACCCGCTTTTCCCAATCCCACTCGCACGAGTCAAAACATCCACTTCGGCGCCGGGCCGAACATCAACCAGCATTCGCAGCAGTTCATCTCAGCGAGCACGACATGCAAGAGGCTCGTCCCAGATGGGGGACCCCCGAGTCCGGCCCAGATCCAGGCGGCGATCGCCCACGCTCTGAAAAATGCCGAGTGCATGCGCGCTCATGGGATCACGAACTTCCCCGACCCGGTCGTTTCCGGCGGCGGCATGGGGATCTCCCTCAAAGGCCTCGACCCGAATGCGCCTCAGTTCCAAGCGGCCCAGAGGGCCTGCCAGAAACTCGCGCCGCTCGGAGGACCCGGGTGATCGCGCTACAACCTCGCCTGCTCAGACAAACAGCCGTCTCGAATTTGGCGGTCGCCGTCGTCGACTTTCTCACCGGGTGTCAACCGCCTTTCAACCAGTTCGGAGCCCTCCCATGACCATGAGCCCTTCGAGCCCACCTGCCGCGGGCAACTCTTCGTCGCGGCTCTCGCGCTTGTTCACATCGCGACGAAGGACACTTCTCACCGCCCTCGTCGCGCTGCTCGTCGCCGCCGGGGTAGTCATCGGGGTCACAGATCCGTTCCGTGCCTCGGGCCAGTCCGGCTCGGGCGTCTCGGACAACCCCTATCCGACCTCGGTCGCGACCGTAACCCGCCAGGCGCTCTCGTCACAGACACAGGTCAACGCCACCTTGGGATACGGCGGAAGCGTGACCGTTTCCGTCCCGAGCGGCGTCGCGGCCTCCACCGTCGACTCGGACCAAGCGAGCGTTCGGACCGACAACGCCAAGCTCGCCGCAGACGAGAAAGCTCTTTCGAGCGCGAAGGCACTCGCCGGGCCCGATAACGCCGCGACCCTGCTGGGCGCCAAAGCGGCCGTGAGCTCGGACGAGAAGGCGCTCGCGCAAGCCGAAACCCAGCTCTCCTCGGACCGTCGGCTCAGCTGCCCGGCCGCATCATCGGCAACGGTGACGACGGCTTCAGCTTCGAGCTCGCCATCGTCGGGCTCCGGGTCGTCCGGCTCAGGCACCTCCGCCAGCTCGGGCGCCGGTTCTGGGAACTCTTCATCCTCATCCTCCTCCACCAAGGACTCAACGCCCGCGGGGACCACGGGCTCAAGCGCGCCGTCGGGAAACACCGGCGGGAGCTCTGCGAACGAGTTGTCCGCCTTTAGCGCAAAGCCCGTGAAACAGGTCGGCGCCCCGGTCGCGAGCACCGGCTCTGTCGACTCGACGACGAGCAAGTCCACAGTTCTCATGGGAAGCGTGAACCCCAATGGAGCGACTACGACCTACTACTTCGAGTACGGCACGAGTGCCGACTACGGACAGACCACCACTGCCAAAAAGGCGCCAGCGGGCGCGCCACAAATCGCAGTGACTCTCAAGCTGTCGGGGCTCACACCCGGGCAGGTCTACTACTACCGCCTCGTTGCGAAGAACTCCGTCGGCACCTCTTATGGCCAACAAGCCAGTTTCCAGACGACAGCACCCCCCTCGGCAGTG
>JBEKVJ010000120.1:0-8728 GCA_049514105.1 Acidimicrobiales bacterium | reverse complement strand
AGGTCCAAAGCACCGAGGCCGCGGAAGGTCCCCTAAGGCGTGAGCGCTCGAGCGACATCTAACCAACCTAATTCCTGCCTCATCGCTTCGTGCGTCGCGCGAGCTCGGCGTGCCGGGCTGCGGGATCTTGCAGCTAGTCCTCCTGCTCGGGACTGGTAAGGTCGCCGCGCCGCCTGCAGGTGGCGGCATCGCTGGCAGGGGAGGGGCGTTGGCGGCCTACGTGATCTACCAAGCTGAGGTTCTCGATGCCGAGCGCTACGAGGCATACAAAGTCTTGGCGGCCGCGAGCGTCGTCGCCGCTGGTGGCCGCTACCTGGTTCGTGGCGGCGCGGTCGAGGCCTTGGAGGGAGCGCTGCCCGCTGGGCGCAGCGTGGTCGTGGAGTTTCCCAGCATGCGCGATGCCCTCGCTTGGTACCGAGGCGAGGCTTACACAGAGGCCCGCAAGCTTCGCGAAGGCGCAGCTCAGGCGAAGATGTACATCGTCGAAGGCATCTGACAGCCGACTTGTTCGGCGGGGTCTCAGAGCTAAGTCAGCCCTGGACGAGGGTCAAATGCCTGCGAACACTGCGGTCGTGCCGTCGACAGTGAACTGAGGGCCGCCATCGCCCTCTCGCCTAGGGGCGGCGAGGGGCCCGGCCGTCGCCCGCAGTGGCCTCGAGACGGTGAACCACGCAGCCAGGCCGTGCCACACGACTCGCAGCGAAGCTCGACGAGCCGCTCGCGACCGAACATGGACCGAGGCTACCTGGAAGGCCTCATCGCGATGGCGAAGCCGGTATACCAGGACGAGTGGGGGAGTTGAGCGACAAGGGCAAACTGCGCACTTACCTGGGAATAGCACCAGGAGTGGGCAAGACGTATGTGATGATGCGCGACTCACGCCTGGAGCGCCGGCGGGGCGTCGATGTCGTTGTCGCCTACTGGGAAAGCCATGGGCGACCCGCGACAGTTGCCGAGGTCGGCGATCTCGAGCTTGTCCCTACGCGCGTTATTGAATATCGCGGGGCGAGCTTCGCGGAGCTAGACGTCGACGCGGTGCTGAAGCGCCGTCCTGAGCTGGCTCTGGTGGACGAGCTCGCCCATTCCAACGTCTCCGGCAGCCGACATGACAAACGCTGGCAAGATGTGGAAGAGCTGCTCGAGGCTGGTATCGATGTATATACGACGCTCAATGTCGCCAACATTGAGTCTTTGGGCCCTCTCGTGTCCGAGATCACGGGAGTGCGGCCACCCGAGCCCGTACCGGACATCTTCGTGCGAAGTGGCGAGATAAAGCTTGTCGATCTCGAGCCGGCGGCTCTTCGCAGGAGACTGGCCCAGGGCCTGGTGTTCCCCAAAGAGCGCGCCGATGCCGCTTTGTCGAGCTATTTCCGCTTCGCCAACCTTTCTGCTCTACAGGAACTGGCACAACTGTGGCTTGACGAGTCGGTCCGCGATCCCGCGTCGGCCTTCGAGGCCGCCCACGGCATCAGCGCGCCTCGCGATTGCAGCGTCGTCGTGGTCGGCCTGGCGGGCTCGTCCGCCGACGAGTGGCTCATTCGTTACGCAAGCTGCGTCGCCGAAGTCTCGGAGGCGAGGCTGCAGGGTGTCCATGTGCGAGCTGATGACAACCTCGACCGTGTTCCTCCCTCCTGCCTCGAGGAGGATCGCCGTCTGCTCCAAGCCCTGCACGGGAGCCTGGTCGAGGTAAAGGCAGCCGACACCGCAACGGGCCTTGTCGAATCGGCCCGCAAGGCGGGGGCGTCCCAGCTCGTCATCGGCTCACGGCACCGCTCCCGGCTCTCGCGACGCTTCGGCGGGTCAGTCGTGGACCGTGTGCTTCGCCTCGCCGACACCGTCCCCGTTCAAGTCGTCAATGTTGGGGGCAAGCGTCAAACCGGATGACACCGGGCGCCGTCATCGGTTGGCGGCGGGCGGGTGATGAAGGGATTTGTCCCGTCCGCGGACAGAGCTTTGTTGTATCGTTAGCGCCTCGCGCGATGGTCCGCCAGGCTTTCGAGAAAGGAATGCCACCGTGTTCAAGGGATTCAAGAATTTCTTGTTGCGAGGAGATGTCATCGTCCTGGCAATCGGGCTGACGGTTGCCCTGGCCTTCAGTACGCTGGTGAAGGCGTTCACCGACTCGGTGATCAATCCGTTGATCGCCCGTGCCCAGGGGGGCCACGCGGTCGGCCTCGGCGTTCAGCTAGGCCAGTCCGGCAACACTGCGACGTTTGTCAACCTCGGCGCCTTCATCTCGGCGATCGTCTACTTCCTGATATTCATGGCCGTCTTGTACTTCGCCGTGGTCGTCCCCTACAAGCAGGTCTCGGCGCGGCGCGGCAAGGTCGTCTTCGGCGATGCCCCGCCTACCAAAACCTGCCCGGCGTGCCTTTCGGACGACCTACCGGTGGCGGCCTCCAAGTGCAAGTACTGCGGGACCGACCAGCCCGTTCCTGTAAGTTGAGTTTCAACTCGCCACAGTTGCGGGTGCTCAGCGTGCCGGGCCGCTAGCCACGACCCGCTCAATTTCAGCCGGCTCTTGACCGGGGAAGAACGACTCAAGCCACCAGGTCATGCCTGCTTGTTCGAGCTCGACTAGGCGTTCGGCGCGCTCACTTGAGCTGACCCGTCCTGAGTCCCCCCGGCAAACGATGTCGATGTCGTGCGCGGCTCCCCTCTCAATGAGCGCGTGACGGATGTCCTCGACCTGCTCGGGTTCTGCGAGGCCCGGGAGCTGTGAGCCGCCCGCGTCGAATATCGGGAAACAGCCCTGGTAACGCGCGGCCCGGTTCAGCGGCCGGCGATTCGGGGCGCGGCAGGCCACCCAAATAGGCAGGGGCTGCTGCACGGGGCGAGGGAGGAAGGCCGCGCTGTGCACTGAAATCTGCTCGCCGTCGAAGTCGACCGGTGTCCCCGACCACAGGCGAACGAGGACTTCTAGTGACTCGTCGAGGGCCACGGCTCTTTGCACCGCGTCGACGACCTCACCGGAGAACGAGCTGAGCTCGCCGCGGGAGTCGTGGCCAAGACCTACACCCACGATGAGGCGTCCGGTCGAGAGCTGGTCGAGCGACGCGGTCTGGCGGGCGAAGACCCACGGCCTGCGCCGGGCGAGGGGGGTGACGAGCATTCCTAGGCGCACGTGGTCGGTCGCCTGAGCGATGGCGGCCGCGACCACGAACGAGTCGGCGACGGCCATGCCCGAGCCCTCTAAAACGTGGTCCCATAGGAAGACGCCGTCCCAGCCAGCCTGCTCGGCCGCCTCGGCCAAGGCGACAACACGCCTCGGCTCGGCGTACTCGGCAAACGGCGGCAAAAAGATCCCATAAGAGAGGGCCATAAGGCGGGACCGTACTCGATCGGATCGTTTCGTGCCGCACGACTACCCTCGAGCGCCTCGCCGCGTCGGCGGGGTGGTAGCACCAACGCCCCCGAGTGCAACCAGCCACCTCGACAACCTCACTCGAGGGTTTCAAGCTTCAGGTGGATCCCGCCGATCAGAGCCTTTGGAGGAGTCGGCCGACATGAGTCTGGTTCTCGGCGTGGGCTGGTACCGCTTCCGCAGGACCCTCGTCCGACGTTGGAGCGGCTACATCGGAGTCGTCCTCATAATTGGCCTGGTCGGCGGCCTCGCCATGGCCTCGATCGCCGCCGCCCGGCGGACGCAGTCCTCCTACCCCACGTTCCTCGCGAGCACCAACCCCTCGGACCTGTCGGTATCGCTCTACAGCTTGCGAGGTGGTGCCGGCCCCAGACTTACCTCGGTTATCGCCCGCCTCCCCGGGGTGAAGAAGGTGGCCCTCATCTACGCTCCGCCCTTTGCCCCTCTCGGGCCGACCGGTGCCCCGAAGCTGGCAGAGGTCGAAAATGTGGTCCCCATCGCCAGCTTGGACGACCTCGCGGTCGGACAGGACCTGGTCACGGTGATCTCCGGGCGGAGGGCTGATGCGAACCGGCCAGATGAGATCATGATGACCCCGAGCGCGGCTCAGCAGTGGCACCTCGGCGTGGGACAAAGCGTGGTCGTCGGGCTTACCTCGGGACCCCGAGTCCGTTTCGTTGCAAAGGTCGTGGGCATCGTCGAGCTCAACAACGAGATCGTCCAGGATGACATCGACCGCGCCTACGGCTTTGTCATCTTCTCCCCGGCCCTAATGCGCAAGTTGCTCGCCATGTCCCACGACGGTCTGGCTCCTGGTAACTACGCCCTTAAGCTCAACAACGGCGCGAGCGATGTTGCCCGGGTCGAGCAGGAGATCGTCGCCTCGGTGCCGCGCGGCTACATCTACCAGTTCCACGTCACCTCGCGCGTCGTCTCGCAAGTCGAGCTCGCGATAAAGCCAGAGTCGGTGGCACTCGGGGCCTTCGGCGCGATCGCAGCCCTTGTCTGCTTGGTTCTCGCCTCCCAGGCGATCTCGCGACAGCTCTCCTTGGAGGACGAGGAGCGCCGCGTCATGCGCTCTTTCGGGGCGAGCCCGGTAGCGACTGCATTCGCCAGCCTCATCGGGCTCATCCTGGCCGTGATCGCAGGCGCGCTCGTTGCATTCGCGGTCGCCGTCGCCCTCTCCCCCCTGGCACCTCTCGGCCCGGTGCGACCCGTCTATCCATACAGGGGCGTCGCCTTCGACTGGACGGTGCTCGCCACTGGCTTGGCCGTGCTCAGCCTCGGGTTGGGCGCGGTCGCCGTCGTGCTGGCGATCCGAAGAGCGCCTCACCGGGTGAGGTCGCGCCACTCGAGAGTGCGCAGCTCGAGCGCGGCACGGGCCGCAGAGTCGGCTGGGTTCCCCGTCGAAGGCGTGGTCGGCGTGCGGCTCGCCCTCGAGCCGGGCCGGGGACGCACCGAGGTGCCGGTGCGGTCGGTGCTCTTGGGCACGGTGCTGGCCGTCACCTTGGTGGTGGCGACTTTGACCTTTGCCAGTGGCCTCAGCACGCTCGTCTCACACCCCGCCCTTTACGGCTGGAGCTGGAGCTACACCTTGAGCCCAACCAACGATTTCCCGCCCCGCCTCCTCCCCTTGCTCGATCGTGATCGCGACGTCGCCGCCTGGGCAGGTGTCGACTACACAAACCTCGGTCTTGACGGCCTGACGGTGCCAGCCCTTATCGAGAGCCCTCACTCCGCGGTGTCACCGCCTGTGCTCTCCGGGCACGGGCTCGAAGCGGACGATCAGGTCGTGCTCGGTGCCGCCACATTGTCAGAGCTGGGCAAGAAGGTCGGTGACACGGTCTACCTGAGCCTCGGGTCGCCCAGAGACAGTCCCTATTACTACATAGCCCCGACGCGCTTGACCATCGTTGGCACGGCCACCTTCCCAGCTGTCGGGTTCTCGAGCACCGTCGCCGACCACACCTCGATGGGCACTGGAGCTCTTGTCGCCATGGGCGCTGTTCGCCCGCTAATCGAGGGCGTGAGTAGCTCCGACCAGAACTTGAACGGTCCCGAGCTCGTCCTGGTGCGCCTGAAAGAGGGCGTCAGCCCGTCCGCCGGTCGCGCCGACATGCAGCGGATCGCAGAGGCGGCCAACAGGGTCTTCCGAGCAGATCCGAACGGTGCCGGCAACTTCGTAAGTGTCCTTGGCGTGCAGCGTCCCGCCCAGATCGTTAACTACCGCAGCATCGGTTCGACACCGGTGATCCTTGCCGCCGGCCTCGCCATCGGGGCGGTCGTCGCCCTTGGGCTCATGTTGGGCTCCTCTGTGCGGCGTCGGCGACGTGATCTTGGCCTTTTGAAGACGCTTGGCTTTACGCGGCGCCAACTCGCGTCCGCCATCGCCTGGCAGGCGAGCGTCGTGGCGGTGTCCGGCGTAGTCGTGGGCGTCCCGCTCGGAGTGGCAGCCGGCCGTGAGCTTTGGACACTCTTTGCTCGGGACATAAATGCCGTGGCCGATCCCACCGTGCCGGTGCTTGCCGTGGTGCTCGTTGGTGTGGGTGCCCTTCTTTTTGCCAATCTCGTCGCTGCTGTCCCCGGGCAGAAAGCAGCGAGAACGCCGACCGGGGTGGTTCTTAGAACCGAGTAGCCCGTCCTGGCGCTGCTCACCTGTTCGAAGATGGCATCGGCGGGCGCGACCGTCTTTGTTCTCTCCTTGGTCGCGGGCCGTGGTCTGTTGGCAGGGACCTGTTTGCAACGGGTTGATTGGCTAGGTTGGCGGACGAGAGGAATTGGAGGATCTCGATGCTTATCTCGACGATGAACGACCTGCCTGGCTACGAGGTGACAGAGGTTCTGGGCGAGGTGTTCGGCCTGACTGTTCGCAGTCGTAACGTCGGCTCCCAGATCGGGGCCGGGTTCAAGGCACTTGCTGGCGGTGAGCTCAAGGGCATGACGAAGAACCTGGTGGCGAGCAGGACCGAGGTGACCGAGCGGATGGTGGGGGAAGCTCAGCTGAAAGGTGCCGATGCGATCTTGGCTATGCGCTTTGACACCTCGGAGATGGGGGGCAACTGGACCGAGATCTGTGCCTACGGCACGGCGGTGAAGACCCGCAAGCTCTAGTTCATTGGGCCCGGAGCACTAGCGCCCTCGGGGTGCGGGCCGCCATCTGTCCCGGGACGGCGGCGACGAGGTTGGCGAGGACGAGGGCCAGTCACCGCAGCGACGATGACCGCGCAACGGGGCACGGTCGGTCGCGCTACGGCCTAGATCTCGATCGCGAACGGGTCCCAGAGCCATCAACCCAGAGTCCGGTACCTAAAGGGTGCCGCTCTTGCGCAGGGCCAAGTACGAGAGCCAGCCGGCCGGGATCGGGAGCCAGAACGTCGCCACGCGGAAGATGAGTACGGCGGGGATCGCCTCGTGCGCCGGCACTCCCATGGCGCTCAGACCGGCGGCGAGCACAGCCTCGATCGCACCGAGGCCGCCCGGAGTGGGCGCAGTCGAGCCGACGGCGTTCCCGGCGAGGTAGACGATGGCGGCAGGCAAGATTGCGGGATGGGCTCCGAGGGCGCGCAGCGAGGCGATGAAGGCGATCAAATAGCCGAGGGTGAGCAACAAGTTGGCCCCCACACCGAGGACAAGGCGCACCGGCTGGGAGAGGGCGTCCAAAAGGCGCGGCCAAACCCCGCGAAGGCGGGGCCAGATGGCCCGGTTGAACCTGGCCCGCGTCTTTGGGATGAGGAGGAGGACCCCAGAGACTGCGGCGATCGCTCCGAGACCGATGACGAGATCCGTGCTGGGCGCGATCTTGAATCGACTGATTCCTGAGCCGGTGAGAAGCCCGAACGAGATCAGCAACAGAACTGTCGTCACGACATTGACTATCTGGGAGATGGCGACAGCTGCCGTGATCGAGCCGGCGTCCACCTTCTGGCGGGCGAGGTAGCGGGCGTTGACGGCGACGTGGCCGACGGTGGGCGGCATGGCGAGTCCCAAGAAGGCTGTGGAGAGCTGGACGAGAAAGCCGCGGACCGGGGAGAGGTGCTTGGGGACGAAGGCGGCAAGGTTCTCTGCCGCAGCGAGATATGTCAGGGCGGAGCCCAAGATGGCGATGGCGAACCAGGCGAGATTGGTCCTGCCGAGCGCACCGAGGAGGTTGACCTTGGAGAGCTGGCCGATGAGAAGGAAGGCGGCGACGGTGAGGGCGATTGCGCTGAGCACAGTCCGCCATCTGAAGCGTTCGAGGTTGGCGATCGGGGCGGTTGTGTCGGCCCCGACGAGCTCATGGCGGACCTCACCAATTGTCCCCTGCGCCTCCCGCATCGCCGACCAGCCCCAAGAGGCGAGCGCCATCGGCTGGAGCGTGGCGGCAATGGCCGCTTCGTCTGCCGGCCGGTAGGCGCTTCGCAGCGCCGCAACGGCCTTGGCCGGCCCTATGTGTTGGCTGAGAGTAGTCAGGAGCTGGGTCACATCGATACGGCGCACGAGCTCACCGGCGCCTGGAAGGGCGGAGTCGAGGGAGGAGAAGCCGGCGCAGGGCCCGGCAACAAGCAGGTTCTCCGCTCGTAGGTCTCGGTGTGCCACCCCTGCATCGTGCAGGGCGCGCAGCGCGCCGAACATGGGCACCGCCGCGTCCTGGAAGGCGCCTTCGTCCTTTGTTGCCGAAAACGGTTCACCGACGGGACGGGCGAGGACCAACACCAGGGTCTCGGGAGGCATCTCGTTAAGCAATAGAACACGAGGACTGAGCACGCCGGCACCGCTCGCTATGTATGCCGAGAGCGAGAGCCGTTCGATCTGGGCGCGGGAGCTGAGCGCGATCTGGCCGGCCACTAGGGGCCGGAGCCGGGCCAGCGCCCATAGCCGCCGTGCAAGACCGGCTCCACGCGTGTCCCGGTTTGCCAGGCGCACCTCGATCAAGGTGCCGTCGGCCAGGCTCCCTGCAAGGCGGGAGTAGCGCCTGTGGTCAGTAGCCTCAAGTACCCCGACCGACAGGTGAGAGGCCGAGAGCCAGGCTACGAGGTCGTTCGTGCTCGGACGGACCGATGCCGCCCTGAGGATCCAGCGCACCGCCCATCCGAACCCCAAGGCGGAGAAGAGCGCAACGACAAGGGCGAAGGGGGTGAGTGAGTTGACGGCAAGTCCCGTGATCAACAGGGCTGCGCTCGACAAGACGCACCAGCGCCACCACCGTGAGCGACGGACCAGGTCGCTGCCGACAACAAAAGCGACAAAGGCAGTGTCGACGACCAGTGTGGTGGGGTTCTTGTGGTGAAGGACAGCCTCGGCGACCGGCCCGTGCTCGCTTCTCCACACTGCCGAGGCGGCGATGGCGCCGGCGGCAGCCGCCAAGGCGGCGACCCCGGCGTTGAG
>JBEKVJ010000119.1:0-8846 GCA_049514105.1 Acidimicrobiales bacterium | reverse complement strand
TGACGCCAGGCGCGTTCAAACGTCCGCTGCGCGAGGTCCTGAGCCGTATGGATCTCGCCGACGAGCAAGAAAGCCTGAGCAACGAGGCGATCTCGTTCCGCGCGGAAGAAGGCATCGAAGTCATCGCCGTCACCCTCCTTGCTGCTCACAGGCTTCTCGTTTCGCCCTTGCACCTAGAGACACCCACCAGACCCGAGAAGGGTTGCACCGAGCCTCTCGGGAGGGCCAGAGCTGAGCGTAGATCTCAACCCGTGCGGGCCCCAGCAGGGCGACAAACAACGCGTTACGAGTACCAAAAAGTGGCTTCTATGACCCGGCGGCGGTCGCACTCCTCACCGGGCCGGCACCCGACCCCTTCAGGTGAGCGGGCTTCCGCTCGTCCGCCTTACAGAACGAGACGCGCGATGACAAGCGGTTGCCGGAGATGAACGGGGCGAACCTCACTTCGTTCCAGCTGGCACACCGATTCCTCCTCCAGGCACGATGCTCATCGACGGTCGGCTCCCGATTCGTCTTCGCGCCCGAGTACGGCGTGACGACACCGCTATGGCCGAACGGGGACGCGGTGGATCGGATTGTTCCTCCAGAGCTCCTAGAGCGGCTGATCCGATGGCAGGCGCTGTTCGACGATAACTTTCACTGGGAATCGGGTTGACGGTCGGAACCGGCCAAGGAGCAGTACGCAGCAGAGGCGATCGAAATGCAGCAGCAGGTTCGAGATGCCCTCAATGGGAAAGTCGACCTGATTGTTGACCTCTGGCCGCTCAACTGAGAGCTTCAGGATGAAGGTGTATCCCAAATCGCCCGCACAGCGGCCCGACCCACCAGTAAGTTCCTCTGAGTGGTTGCGGAGCGCATCGGCGGCGGTCTCGAAATAGGTCCGCGTGGGCGTCTCCTCTGCTGGGTGGTCCTTGAGCGGCTGCACGTTGATCAGGTTTCTTCCCCCTTCTGGCAGGCAAGGTTCGACCCCGTTCCGGACGAGATGCTGGGAGTCCTCGATTCCTCGCTCCCAGCGGTCAATCTCACAGCTCTCGCTGATCCGGAGATCGAAGAGCTTCTGCTCGAGTGCGTCGCCGGCTCTGTTGAAGCGGCCCGCTATTGGCAAGATCCAGATGAGCAGGACATCGGCCTCGCCGATCCGCGGCTCGAGGTCGCACTCGCCCCGGTGGCCAAGCTCATCGCCGCGGCGCCGGCAGCGAAATGGTGGTCCGATCCGGTCAATCCATCGAAGCAGGTCTACGTCGAGAAACGGGAGGACGGTCTCATTCGTCCTCCGGTGTTCCGCGGAGCTCAGGTTGTCCTAGGGGCCTGGCGTAACGAGACAACCGGCCCCGGTACGCGCCATTGGGGGCAATGGGTCGGCGGTCCCTGGTGGTCCACTCCCGTGTGTCCCTTCACCGCGGAGGACCTCAAACGCTACGGCGAGCCTCTGCCCCGGGTCGCCCAAACGACGCGATCGCGTCCAGGTCTCGGCGCCGTTGAGCTCCTGCTCGAAGAAGACACCTTCGGAACCCCCGCCGCGCTGTGCTGGCCGGTCCGTGCCCGAGCGCCGGTTCGTATCTTCGAAATCGACAACCCCGATCATTGGATGGAGCTCGTCGAGCGTTACGGCATCGACGTGACGGGCAAGCGCATCGCGCACTGGCCGATGGCGACGGGAGTCGACTGTCGTTGGGTGATACCCGATTGGCTAGCCGTGGCCGAGGACTACGAGGTGGTGCACCTGACCGTA
Organism: Acidimicrobiales bacterium; assembly: GCA_049514105.1. Taxonomy (GTDB): domain Bacteria; phylum Actinomycetota; class Acidimicrobiia; order Acidimicrobiales; family Bog-793; genus Fen-455. The sequence goes on along the minus strand of JBEKVJ010000119.1, from coordinate 7,114 downwards.
AACGGATATCTCACGACGTCGGGACGCGCGTTACCTGTCGACACGGAAAGTTCGACCTTTCTGGCCGGCTGGAGCCCCGACATGTCGTACTGGCTCTCGGATGTTCTGGAAGCTTCTGGCCCACCGACGCTATGGGTATCCGAAGAGCACCATCCGGAGCGACGGTGGCGACTGGCGGACGAAAGCGTCCCGTGACGCCGGGTGGTGACGCGCCAGAAGGTTCAGCGAATTGCGCGCTGAGAGTTGAAGGGCACGCACCCGACGGGCGGAGTCGTCTCACCTCGCTGGCGCGATCGACTCCTTCCCCGATCCCGACTCCGAAGTCACCACGAGCGAAGATTGTCCAACTGTCGCATGAGCCACACGCGTCGCGTCGCAGCAGCGGAACGCTGAGGTGGGCTGTAGTCCACCACCATGTATTGGACATGATCGTTGGCGAAAAAAAGGATGGAGTCGCCAACATCACAGAATCTCAATCCGCCTGCTTCGAGCCACACCTGACCAGGAGCACCGTGACAGGGCGCGGTCGGGACGGCGAGGTCTGAGTCGATCCGCCACGTAAGCGTCTCTATCCGTTGGGCGTTGCCGAAATCCAGAAACACAGTCCACCCCAGCCAACGACTGCGCGGGAAGAATAATCCGTCCTCAAATCGCAGATCTGGGTTGGTCGGGGTCACAAGCGGGTTCTGAATGCCGTAGGCGCGAGCGATGTCCATGCAGTCGCGCACCGAGCTGCACGCGACTGGCCCAGGGTTCTCCGGCAAGGCACGCAAGATGGCCACGCCGACGCCGATCACTAAGAGCACCGCGGCGGTCAGAATCAGAAAGCCCCGCACGTCGCGTAAGTGTAGGCAGACCGGCACCGTGCTTTCGGACATGGAGGCACAAGGAACCCGAATTTGCGCCTCGGCAGGCCACCGCCAGTCGGAGATCCGCGCCGTCGGTCCTCCGACGCGCACCCCTCCGACACCAAGGTGCCTAATTGCGCAAGTGCACCCGAACGTGACGAGAAGTCAGTTTTATGTTCCTTGAGCAACCGGAGGACGGTCTCACACCCCGCGATCAACTCGATGCAGACTGTGGGGGTGGAGTACGACGTTTTCATCTGCCACGCCAGCGAGGACAAGGCCGGCGTGGTCGGGCCGTTGGTTGCCGCACTTGACGAACGTGGCCTTCGGGTGTGGCTGGATCAGATGGAGATCCTGATTGGCGACAGCCTTACCCAGAGGATCGATGAGGGCCTAGCGCACTCGCGGTTTGGCGTGGTCGTGGTGAGTCGGGCGGTCCTGGAGAAGGAGACGGGTTGGGTCCGGCGTGAACTGGACGCGCTCGCCGGACGGGAAGCGCAAGGCGGCCAAGTTGTCGTCCTTCCCGTATGGCACGAGGTTGGTTACGCGGAAGTGTCTCAGTACTCGCCCACGCTGGCGGGCAAGCTCGCGGCCGAGACGAAGGACGGTGTGGACGCGGTCGCTGACATGATCCTGCAGCGGTGCCGGCTCGCGTCGTCGAAGACTACGGTCGCTGCTGCTGCGGGAACCACCGCTAGGCCACCGCAGGCGGGACCTGACGTCGACATGTCGGCGTTCGAGGCTTACCGTTCGCTCACCAAGCCTACAAACACCGTCCGGCAGGACTTGAGCAGGGCCTATGAGACCGCGGAGGCGATCAACGCCGCGTTTGTCGCCGGGATGGCCGACGACGCGCTACGCGAGAAGGTGCAGGCGTGGTACGCGCATGTGTCCGAGTTGTTGGCCGCTTACCCCAAGGTCAAAGAGGCGTTCGACACACCCAGGGCGACTCTTGGGCCCCAGGGGGTCTTCCTGGGGCTAGGTACCCAGACCCGCGAACAGCTTCAGGGAGCTTTTCACGAGCGAGTGCAGCTGTTGAAGGAAGCCCTGGAGGAGCTAGGCCACCCGTCGCAGGCCTCGGCGGCTGCACTGGACTCCGTTGCCGACGACGGTGGCGCCGGAGCACCGAAACCTTCAGTGGCTGCTGACCTCCAAGACCGCACCCCGGAGGCGACATCAGCGTTCACCGGGCTTTGGCGTCACACCTCCAATGGCCTCGAGGCGGCCTTGGTCATGAACCTGAACCAGATGCTCCTGCCCGGCTACGACGGCCGCGAGCCCCCGGCGGTGGTCCGCGTGGGCATAGCCATGGGTTGTGACGCCCTGCCGCCGGACGCGAGCAGCTCTACGCTTGGTAGGAAGTTCCTCCACTTTTTGGAGGAAGGGCCAGTAGCTGCCCTGGTCGGGTCGGTCGCTCACCCCACTGACCGAGTAACTTGGTTGCGCCTCGCAGGCAACGGCACCTTTCGTCTCGAGGCCGTCCTGGCTGAGAGCGACGGGTCGGCGCCAACGGTGTCCGCCTTCTTCCTGCCGCCCACAACCGGCCAACAGCTTTTACATAGGGCTGACAACGTCGCCTCTATGTCGCTCGCCGTCGAGCCCCGCGGCGGCCCAGGACACGAGCAGCCGACCGCGTTGACGCTCGATGCTTGCCACCGCTTCATGTGTATGGCTATGGCACTGGCCGATGCGTTCAACGAGTTCCTCCTGACCCAGCTCCAGTTGGCCACGAGACCAGCTCCACCGACTCAGCTGGGCGTCCTCTTCCAAGCGGCCAAGTCCCTCACCGACCTCGTGGACCGCGGTGACCTCCGTCAGTTATCCGGGTCTCCACTGTCGCGCCAGTTCCTCGGTTATGCGATCGCCGAGCCTACGGGCAAGCCGCCGGCCGAGGCCGCTCGCGACCTCATCTCGCATTTGTGCGACTACGGCTTGCACCTTGAGGACTTCGACTCGGCTCTGGCCGCCTTGGGTGAAGAGAATCGCCTTGTCACTCGGGAATCCTCGCCCGAGCCGACATCCCCCGCTGACACGCTGAAGGCGACGACGAGCGGCGCCTCCATCGCTTCGCATGCCCGGAAATTGGAGACAGAAACATGATGGCGTTCGACCTGGTTTCGGGCGTATGTGGGATTATTGCCCTCCTTGTCCTGTGCGTCCAAGGAGCTTTGCTCCTGAGAACCGAGAGACACGTGTTCTCCACCCGCGACCCTGCTCGCGCCCTAGCTATGGCCAAGGGCGCTTGTCAAAGACGCCATCTCAAGTGCCAAGAGCTCCAAGGAACGGCGGCGGGGATTACAATCACGGGAAGGGCATACAAGCTCCGCGCGATTCAGCACGAAGGCGAGCGCGAGAACTGGTTGTCGCCAGTGGAGGTCAATCCACGTGAGACTCGATAGCCGCAGTGACGGCGGCCCCGCGCCTCGTAACTGCTCTCACCCTAGGCATCTCGCCACAAGCCGCTGTTCAAGAAGTCGGTAAAGCCCGCCAGCTCATCGGATTGCGGGAGCCATCGTTGCGCGACACCATGTGGGAGGTGCACGTCCCATTGGTATTCCCAGCTGGTCTGCCTTTCCCTGATCGATGCCCACAGTGCCAGCAAGGCTGGTCGACCCGCCCCCTGGCCGAGGCCCGGGATCCGCATCCGCCCTACGGAGAACAAGGTTGCGTCGTGACCATCTACTGCCCTCTGCGAGCAGATGCACAGCTGCGAGCGCAAGCTCACCGAGGCAGAGCTTGAGGTCCTCCACGAGGCGATGGCGATTCCGGATGGCCCTCAACGCTCGGGAAGGCCCAATGCCGGCGAAAGCAAGAATCGCTCCGACAACGACGCGCCAAAGTGGCTGAGCGCCGCTGACGTGGACCCCCGGTGGGTCTACGAGTGGGCTCGGGACTCACTTCCTGGGATTCCCATCTCTCCAACGGAGAAGGAGCGGGAGCTCCTGTCAATTGGTTACCAACATCTTCCTCCACGATTTCGCCCGACTGATGACGCCGCGATGGAAGTCCGCTGGGATGAGGAAGACGGATTCGAGGTGCTCAATCACCTCAGTTCTGCGATTACCGACGTCGTTCTCATCCCGCACTCGTTCTCGTACGCGATGCACATACGCCTGCTCCACGACAAGGGCAAAGCCGTATGGGCTTTGTTCCGCGATGGCAAGGCACTGCCGACGCCAATCGTTCTTGATCCCCGCACCCTTTAGCCTGAGCCGGTAGTCAGCCTTCCCGTCCGTGGGAACTCAGATCGTCAAAGTCGGTTGGGAAGACTTGCTCTCGACCACGTGATTGGGCTCGGCTCTGGGCATGGCGACCGACCCGCTGAGTTTGATCGCGAGCTTGGTGGCAGCTCGGGCGCGCATGCGGTCCCGAAGCGCTTCGACAGGTTCTATGGCGTTGCCAGAGTCAAGAGGTATGTGACCAACGGGGATGTTCCAACGCTCCCGGTAGGCGGCCACAGTCGTGACGGCCCGCATCCAACGTTCCCGGGCAATCGGGTCGGTAGGCGGCACGCCAAGCGAGCTGACCCAGGCCTGGCCTTGCGCGACGGCGCGCTCCGCCAGCTCCCGCGCGCGGCGTTGCATCGTGTTCTCCCGCTCATCGAGCGCCCGGGCCATGTCGGGGTCGGCGACTCCGATCGCGCGGGGGATCAGGCCTGCAACGAGGTTCACACCTAGCCGGCGGTTCGATCCGGCAGTCTGTGCCCATCGGCGCACCCGGGCGTTCATGACCGAGGCCGGGTCCTCGGCATCGTCAAAGCCTCGGGCTGCGACGAGCTCGGGGGAGTGTCTGTTCAGATCGAGCCCCCGGGACTCGGCGTCTCTGAGTGCCGCAAGCAGCGGTCCGTAGGAGGCACTCTGGCGGGTCTGTTCGAGACGGTCAGGAGCGAGTCCCGACCGGTCGAGCAGCTCGTCGAGACGTTGCTGCAACGCGACGGAGGCCAAGGTCTCGTACTCAGCGGCAAGGACAGCAAAGTCTTCTACCCGGCGCTGGGCGATCTCGAGGGCTTCGTGGGCGGAGAGATCGGCGCCCTCGTTGGCGAGCACGCCGGTGAGCACCTCGGTGGCGCTGCATTCGATGGCGGTGCTGTCGTGACCGGTGGAGGGATCTGGGTCGAAGCTCGTATCGACGTAGATCACGTTGGACTCACGCCCGCGTGTCGCGGCGACGTAGAGGATCTCACGGGTCGTCGACGGAGAGACGAGCGTGTGGGAGGTATCGGTCGTGCGACCTTGACTGCGATAGGCGGTCATCGCATAGGCGAGCTCGACGTGGCTGGCCACGTAGTCGGCGGGCAGCAACACCTCGGGGCCCCCGGAGCTGCGCCGCACAGCCATCGTCCCATCGGAGTTGGTGGAGGAAACCACGAATCGGTCGCCGTTCTTCACCCAGCTCTTCCCGACGCTGAGCATCCGGTTGTTCTTTCGGGTGACGATCTCGTCTCCGACACCGGCTGTTTGGCCCTCTGCGATTGACAGTCCCGTCGCGGCGGCAGTCCCTTCTTCGACCCGTCCGGCTCTCGCCCGGGCGTTCAGCTCGGTGACAGTGGCGGAGTCCCCGGCGATCATGAGGCTCGCCTTTCCGGCTCCGACGTCGGAGCGCCAAGCGGCGTAGATGGCATCGAGGAGCTGTTGTCGTTCACCGGCCCTGATGCGGCCGTGGGCCTCATAGTGCGCGATGGCGGAGCTGTTTCCGAGGCGAAGCTCGATGCTGGCGGCCTTCTCCCACACGGAGCTGAAGCGCCGCACCTCGCTCAGCTCGGCGACGGGGTCGCCGCGGTCTTTCACGAGCAGCGAGAACGCCCCGCCTGCTTCGACCGAGCCCGTCTGGGCGAAGTCACCCAACAAGAGCACCTTCGAGCCGGCGGCTTTCGCGGCCCCGACGATCTCGTCGAGGGCGAAGGTCCCAGCTAGGGAAGCCTCGTCGATCATGACGAGCTTGCCCGGCTTGAGGCGCCTCTCGTTGATCGCCTGGTTCGTCTCGGCGAGGTTGGCGCGGAGCTTGGCCGCGCTCGGGGAGGCCGGGTAGGCGTGCCTTGCCAGATTGAGGGCGAGCCGGTCGCGACGCGCTGTCAGCTGGGGGATGCGTCTCCATTCGGTGAGCCACTTGGCGGTATTCTCGGTCTCTATCCCGAGCTCGTTAGAGAGCACCTCGGCCGCGACCGCAGAAGGGGCGAGACCGATCACCGAGCCCTCGCCGTGGACCTGTTCCCAGGCCGCTCGAAGCCCGGCCATGGTAGTTGACTTGCCCGTGCCGGCCGCGCCGACGAGCAAATCGAGGACGCGCCCGGAGGTGGCGATCTTCTCGACCGCATTGGCCTGGTCGAGGCTCAGGCCATAGTCGCGACCGGGAAGATTCGCGTGGGCGACATCGGCGACGACGGCCGTGCTCACCTGAGGCCCGCCGAGCTGTCGGCCGGCTCCGAGGAGACGTGCCTCGGCCTCGAGGAGGGACTCTGTCGTGTAGACGAGGTGGCTCTTCGGACTGAGCCTGGAGGAGCCGTCGGGGCGGATGTAGCGCTCCGGGGTGTGGTGCAACGCCGGCGGGCTGAGGCACACCGAACGGGCGATGGCGAGCTCGGTGATGTGCTCGGCGACAGCGACCCGGTCATCAGGAGAGGCGAAGCGCACCCCATGCAAGATGCGATGGGCCTCGGCCAAAACGTTCTGGCGCCCGTAGGTGGCATGGTGCTCGGCGACGGTGGTGACGACGGCCTCGGCGGCGTCGGAAAGGATCGCTTCTCCGAGATCCTCGGCGCGTAGCAGGGGCAGCTCGTTTCGGTCCTTGAGGCAGGAGACGAAGGCCAGCTGCTCATCTCTTGCGACATGGGCCTCGGCCCTAGAACGCCAGGTCTCGGTGAGCTCACCGAGGCTGTGTCTTTGTTTGTCGGGCCTCGTGGCGATCGTCGCCACAGCGTGGAGGCGCATGTCCTCGACGGCCGTGGGCATCCTCTCATGGGCGAGGTTGAACTCGGCCCGGAGGAGCTCGGAGTGCTCGGCGATCTGTTCCGAACGGCGCGAGAACTCGGCCATGAGTGACTCGGCGACACCGGTGATCTCATAGCGTGGCTTTGCCGAGTGACGCCGTCCCCGCGCCTCCCAGCCGAGCCCGAGGGCCTCGGTCAAGAGGTCCGAGAGGACCCCCTGGTGGAGCTCTGAGAGCGTCGTCGTCGCCTTGAAGATGGCCCTCGAGTCAAGGGTCCTCCACTTGTTGTCCGACACGGACTTCCCACGGTTCCAGACCACGACATGGCTGTGCAGCTGGGG
>JBEKVJ010000118.1:0-8909 GCA_049514105.1 Acidimicrobiales bacterium | reverse complement strand
GCAATCACGACCTGGATCGCCAACTGGAACGAGGATCCCAAGCCCTTTGTCTGGCACAAGAGCGCAAACGAGATACTCGACACGCTGGCGGCATATTGCGCGCGAATCTCCGACTCAGGACACTAGGCGATCGAGGAAGTAAAGGTGGCTCACGGTACCTTGAGCTCCCGCCGATGTCGATGACAATGGAGTCCTCGACGAGCTTTTGCCCCAAGCACGCGCAACCGCTCCGGCAAAGCTGTCCAGCATCGCCGGCTGCTCCGAGATCACCGCGCTACCTAGGTAGCTGTCGCCTACCTGGTCTGGGGTCACCTAGCAAAGGAGCGGTGGGGCAACGCTTTAGGTCGAGGCTTCGTCTCGACGGCGATCTGATCGCCAGTCGCAGACACGTTGCTGGGACACCGCGAAGTAGTCGGCTGCCGCCTTCACGCCGTGCTCGTCCGAGTAAACGACGATGGCAAGCTGCTCAGCATGGCTGATCACACTGGCCTTCATCGTGAGCACGAACGAGACAGCGGCCACCATCCTGGGACGATCACTTGTTAATCCGGTTCTTGGCGCGGTCGATACCACTGCGCAGCGACTGCGTGTCGAGCCATCGCAGCGCACGACCCAGTTCTCGTTCGTCCGGAATGTGAAACCCCTTCTGGCCGTCAGTTTGAGCGCCGCAGCGCCGGCAAATGGACATTCGTCCGTTGGTCTCCGGCGTGTGATGTCCGTCGAGCCGAGAACCCATTTCGAGCACTTCAGGTGATACCACGATCTACCTCGTCCAGCTGAATGGCGATGCCGGTGTGTCACTTTCCACACGCCGTTGAGGCTCATTTCCTTATTCGAGCTAACCAAGCTTACGCCGAATGAAGACAAGGTGGGCGGCGCCAGGCCCAGGGCCCTCCGGAGTACAGATTGGCGAACTGTCCTGTGGGTAGGCAGATTGACGGGGAGCTGTGATATCGGGCGCGATCCCCGGGTTCTTCGATTAGCGAAGAACTCTCCGACTCGGCCCTCCAAAACTGTTGAGCCTGATGGAAGCATGGATAGTTACGCAGCGGTGAGACGCTGTCTTCTCACACCGAAATGAGTCTCACTTCGAGTTCACGCACTAGCGCGTTACTGCCAAGGTCCTGTCAAGAGTGCCAGTCGGAGCGGATGACTGTCTACGCGTTTTCCATCGCTTGCGGCTTCATGAAAGCATGAAGAACGTGCGTATTTCACGCCGCGCGTATATGGCCTTGGCTGTGTCCGTCGCGACCGTCATTTGCCTTTCAATCCAAGCGGCGGCCGCGAGCACGTCGACTCATGTCTCGAGCTCGAGCGGTTCAGGAACCGGGCGCCCGATCCCTGTCCGCATCGTGTACAAGGTGCCGGGCAACAATCAGGATCCCGCGTGGAGCTGAGGGGATTTGAACCCCTGACCCCCTGGTTGCAAACCAGGTGCTCTGCCAGCTGAGCTACAGCCCCGTGTGCATACCAGCCTACGCGTCACGTGAGACCTGGTCGGTCGCCTCGGGCCGCCGCGCACCAACCGGGAAGCTGCTCGAGCACGCGCACGGCCTCCAGCGAAGCTCGGTCACGAAGAGTAGCGCGGGTGTGGCGCCCGGCAGCATCCACGTGAATCGACGCGAGTCTCAATGACCGTTGGATCGGGCCCTGCGACGCCCGTACGCTCTGACTCTTTGCCAAAGGCACCCACACTGTCTCTTTGCGCACGCGCCCGGAGACCGCGACCGCACAGCCGCTTCCTACCCCAGCTCGAAGGAAGTGGTAACTAAGCGGGGCGCGCAACATTGCCCTTCGTGGCGGTCGGCTGAGCACTGCCCCTCGGTCCGGAAGGACGCGATCTAGGAGCAACTGGGCATCGGTAAGCGGTCCGACCGGCAGCAGCGCCCGACGGAGCCTGGCTGGCTGTTGACGATCGCCACCTTTGACTCCACCGGCGAGGTGCAACTCCAGCCGACACCAGCCGAGAGGTCTGAACCACAAGGGCTCCAGCATGCGAACTGCCTGGATCCGTCCTCTAGGAACTGTCTCGGATGCCAGCGACAAAAGTCCCGACCGTATTCGAATGCCGTCAGGAGCATCGGCCACGGTAAAGGACCATTCAGTCGAGATCCGGCGCCAAGCCGCTAGCGCCATAGTCACAAAAAGCGCAAACAGCCCACTGCCGCCTGTGACGAGTACCGACTTCTCCGCGGAACTGAGCACCACGAGCGCGATCACAGCAACAAGGCCGATGGGTATCGCGCCCGTCAGACAGCCGGCAATAAACAATCTGCCGTTGGGTACGACGACCAAACGCTCCTCTGGCGGGGCTGGCACCGCCTCGTGCAACCCATGGGCAACGGCCAATAGGCCGGCTCGCACGACTGTCGCCTGGTTATAGGCGAGGTAGCAGAGTCGCGCATCGCCCCGCGAAGCTCCGCCCGTACGAACACGGACCTCAGCGAGGCCGAGAACACGTGCCACAAACGGCTCGACAAGGTCGACCGCCTGTGCACGCGAAAGCGGGACTTGCAACGACTGGCGCCGGATCAACCCGCTTTCGACACGCAAGGTATCTCCGTCGAGGCACCAGCGCGTGACGGCCCACGAAACCACCCCACCAAGAACGACTACTGCGAGGACCACCAGGTCCGTGACCGAGAAGCTCGCACGACCTGGCAGCGCGGCAGCCGAGCCGAGTAGGACGAGTAAGCCGAAAAGCGACGGTCCGATGCGAACCAGGGGCGACAACGGGTGCAGGCGCTGCCATTGTCGAGGCAGGCGCTGTGGCGGGCCTGGCTCAGATTCCAGCAGCGCGGGCCTCCCCGAGCAAGGTCAACTGCTCTCGCAGGCGAGCTGCCTCTGACACAGCGAGGCCAGGCAAACGCGCATCCGTCGCTGCGGCCGCGGTGTGGAGGCGCACGGTCGCGATTCCAAACAGGCGCTCGAAGAGACCCGCTGTGACATCGACGAACTGCATGCGCCCATAAGGGACGACAGAAAGCCGCTTGATCAGCACGCCTCGGCGTATAAGAAGGTCGTCATCGCGCGCAAGGTATCCCCAACAGGCACAACGTCGGTCGATGAAGATCCCCGCAAGCAGGCTGAGAAGGAGGACCCCAGCGATGACTCCGCACGCCCGAACGACGCCGAGCTGGGCTTGCGACACGACGCCGGAGACCGACAAGACGACGAGCGCCACGAGCCCAACCTCGCTGCGGCGCATGCGACGCAACTTTGGGGACGGTCGCTGCCAGAGCGATTCGGTCTCGACATCGGTTATCTCGACACGCCCTGATACCACCCGGCCAATGTTCGCACAGTGGCCGAACGTAGGACCCACCCATCGGCACATACGACCCAGTAACAGGCATTACCCTGGCCCAAGCGGGCTATCGCCATCACAGCCCGTAGACGGTGGCCGAGGTCTTTTCGGTCCCGTGACGGTCGCGGCGAAAGCCAAGTCGTCCTGGCTAGGAGGCACACAAATGTGGCCATCACAAACAGTTCGCCTTCGCCCTTTAGGCGTAGGTGAACGCATCGATGCGGCCATAAAGATCGTCCGAGCCAACTTTCTCACCCTCGTGAAGGCGGCCGCGATCGTCGCGATCCCGGCGGGGGTCCTAACCGCCATCATCTCCGTCTCGGTCGTTTCATCAGGCGAGGGCCTCCTGAGCTCTGGCACGACGAACTCGAACCTCGGTGCCGGCACCCGCAACACCCTCGTGGGAGGCGAGCTTTTGACCGTCGCGATCGCCTTTGTGGTCGGCGCGTTTGTCACCGCGGTCTGCTTCCGTATCATCGCGAACTCCTATCTCGGCCAACGTGCGAACTGGCGCGAGGCACTTCGGTTCGGCTGGTCCAAGGTGCACTCTGTTCTCTGGATCGACTGCTTGATAGCCCTCGCGCTGACAGTCGGCAGCCTGGCGATCGGCGTGCTGATCGCGATTGCCGTGGCGATCCATCTCGCCGTGCTTTCTGTGCTCTTCGCCGTCATGCTCGGAATCGGAGGATTCGTCGCAGCAGTGTGGTTCCTAGTCGCTGTGAACCTGGCCGTGCCGATCCTGATGATCGAGAACATACGGGGGGCCAAGGCGATACGCCGGGCTCTGAACCTGTGCCGCGGGTACTGGTGGTCGGTCTTCGGAACTCAGCTGCTCGCAGGGCTCCTGGCCGCAGTAGCAAGTTTTGCCATCAATCTGATCCTTGACCTGATTCTCGGCCTCTTTCATGGAGGCACAGTCGCCTCGTTCATCGACGTCTTTGTGGTCCAGTCGATCTACTACGTCGTGCTGGCCCCCTTTTACGCGGCCATTCTCGTCGTGTTGACCATCGACCTTCGCGTCCGAAAGGAAGGCTTCGACATCCAGCTCCTGTCGACGCAGATGGGTGTTGCACCATCCGCATCTGCGCTGTTTCTCACCGAGCCGGCGCCCGGCTGGGGCTACGGCCGTCCCGGTTCTCCGCCACCTGGCGACCCGCAACAACCAGGGCCCTGGTATCGCTCTGGACCCACCGGCTACCCGCCAGTGCCGCCGGGCTACCCGCCGCCGCCGGCACCGCCGTACCCCGCGGGCTACATGCCTCCGACCCCGCAGACCGGCTATAGCCCGCCGAATCCCGGCTGGCCGCGCCCGTCCGACTCCCCCTCAGGCTCGCCGAACGCATCTCCGACTCAGCCACCACCAGGCTGGCCGCGCCCGTCCGACTCTCCGCCCGGCTCCCCACCGGGCTACGTTCCTTTGACGCAGCCCCCGGAAGGGCCCCAACCAGCTGAATCACCGACTGTGCCACCGAGCTATTCGCCGCCACCGCCGCCTCCATCTGTGACACCACCGGTCATCCCTCCACCTCCGGTGAAGCCTCCGGGCTGGCCGCGACCGTCCGACCCGCCCCCGATGCCGTCAGGCACCCCACCGCCGGCTAACGACGAGCCTGACGACCCGACGCCGGGTGGGCAGGAGTCCGAGTAGGTGCCTCAGGCACCTGCAACCTCGAGCTTTGCATTCGAGGCACGACGCCAAGCTGCCAAGATCCTTTCTGGCTCGCCGTACACACGCAAACCGGGCAGGCTTCCAGACCCCCTCGGCGGAATCTTGAGGGCGATTGGCCGCGCATTTGTCTGGGCGTTGGGCCGTCCCTCCCGCTGGTTGTGGCTCCATCTGCTCCAGCCGAGCTTCCACTTCACCTCTTCATGGCTCGGAGGCGGCGGCTGGATCGTCGCAGTGGCCCTCGCTCTGGGGTTTGGCATCGGTGTCGGAACCCTCCTCGTCCGAAGGAGGTCCCGGATTGCGGCGCAGCCAAGGATACGGACCCTGACCTCACGCGGCGATCGCGCGAGCGATCTCGAGCTCGCTTCGGAGCGCGCCGAATCCGAGGGCAACAACGAGTTGGCGGTCCGGCTGCGCTTCCAGCTCGGCCTAGAGCAGCTCGAATCGCGCGGCATGATCCCCAGCGGACTCACCACGAGTAGCTACCAGCTTCGCCGGATCCTCCGGTCTCCCCTGTTCGATGAGCTCGACGTCCGCCACGAGTTCATCACCTATGCCCATCAAAAAGCAACGTCTTTGGACGTGGACGCGGCACGCACGGGCTGGGGGCGGCTCCTCGACGATGTTGTGGCGGTAGGAAAGGGGCACGAGGACCAGTCACAGACCCCTAGGAGCCCTCGGTGAACGACGCCGAACCGACCACGCTGACAGCGACGGAGCGCTGGCACCGTGTGCCCCGAAGGTGGAGGGCGGTGATGGTGATCGTGGTCGCCGCAGTCGTCATCGAGTTCGTGCTCTCATTTGCCGGCGCCGTCTATGGCACGCCGAGCCGTTCGATTCTGGGCCCGGCCTCGTCGCTCGACACTTCGGACGGTGGGACAGCCGCCTTCTCACAACTCCTGAGCGCGCGCGGGCACCCAGTCCGCGTGACCGAAGTCCCGCTCAGCGGGACTTCCCTACCTGCACATGGCACCTTGATCGTCCTTGATCCTCAAAAGAGCCTGTCCGGGGAGCTTGGCACCATCAACGACTACCTGAGCGCCGGAGGCCGCGTCGTACTTGCGGGCAGGCCCGGACCTAAGACCTTGCGGACACTGCTAGGGGCGGGCTCGCTGCCGATATGGCAGCCGGGAAAAGCCGGTCAGTCACATCCTGTTGTCGCAGCACCCGAAGACTTCGCAGTGAGCAGCGTGGCATCGAACGGGGCTGGCTCGTGGCGAACCGGTTACGCCATCGAGGCACGGGGCAGATATGTGCGCGTCCTGCTCGGCGGACCCGGAGGAGACCTCGCATTGCTTGCCCGGGTCGGTTCGGGTCGCCTCGTGCTCCTCGCATCCGCATCGGCTCTCGAGAACAGGGCCCTCGACAGCGCCGACAACGCGGCGTTCGCACTCGATCTCGCTGGGCCTGGCCGCTCACCCGTCGTCTTCGATGAGTACGACCATCTTGAGACAATCACCGGAACCGGGCTTGCCGGCTTACCCGGTCACTGGCGAGCCGCTCTCGCCCTCGGTCTTCTCGCTGTCGTGGTCTGGATACTGTCAGCTGCCCGGCGATTCGGGCCGCCTGCGCCAGCCGAGCGCGAACTCGTCCCGGCACGAATCGCTTATGTCGATGCGGTAGCGGCGCTTTTGGCAACGGGCTCTCAGCAACGGCTCAATGCCGGAGCGGCTCCTTTGCGCAGAGCCGCGCGCGTGCGACTTTGCCGATCGCTCGGAGCGAGCAAAGACGCTACCGACCCGGAACTCTGCGAGAGAGCGACGGCGACGGCAATACCGCCTGAGCTTGTCGCTGCGGTCCTTAACGAGCCCAGCTCAGAACAAGACTTGTTGGCGCTCGGGCGCGCCTATGCCACGCTCGCGCAAAGAGGAAGGTGGTCATGACCGAGCAGCATGCCTTCGCCGACCCGGACCCGATGGCCGCGATCCGGAGCCGCTTGAACAACGAGGTCGACAAGGTCGTAGTCGGCCAGTCCCACGTGGTCGATGCGACATTGATAGCGATCTCGGTCGGAGGTCATCTGCTCCTCGAAGGTCCTCCGGGGGTTGCCAAAACGCTGCTCGCGTCGGCGATCGGAAGGGCTTGCAAACTGACAACCCGGCGAGTCCAGTTCACTCCCGACATGTTGCCGTCGGATCTGACCGGCACGCTGACGCTTCGTGGCAACGAACTCGGTTTCCGGCCCGGTCCGATCTTCGCCAACATCCTGCTCGCGGACGAGATCAACCGGACCCCGCCGAAGACCCAAGCGGCGCTCCTCGAAGCAATGCAGGAGGGACAGGTCACCGTCGATGGCGTGGAGCACCCGCTCCCTCAACCCTTCACAGTGCTCGCCACACAGAACCCGATCGAATACGAGGGCACCTACCCGCTGCCTGAGGCACAGCTTGACCGTTTCTTGATGAAGGTCGTAGTCAGCTACCCGTCTGCACAAAGTGAGGAGGCCTTGCTCAAGTTGCGCCGATCCGGAGTGGCGCCAGCGACTCTGGGTGATGTCGGGGCAGTGGCAGAAAGAGAGGACTTGCTTGCGCTCCGGCGCCAGGTAGACCGTATCGCTGTGAGTGACGAGATCGTCACCTACGTGGCCTCGCTCGTACGGCGTACGCGAGAACTGCCGAGCGTGGCGCTTGGGGCGAGCCCGCGCGCCGGTGTTCACCTCCTGGCCGCCTCAAGGGCATTCGCGACGATGGCGGGCCGGGAATTCGTGGTACCCGACGACGTGGTCGCCCTCGCGGGTCCAGTGCTGGCGCACCGCCTTGTGCTCACTCCAGAAGCGGAGCTGGACCGCTTCACGACTAACGACGCTCTCTCGAATGTCCTCGCCTCGGTCCCGATCCCGCGCTAGAGACGACCAGAAGTTGCCTGCGACTGCGAGGAGTGAACCAGCCGCCACTTCGGACGCGGCGAGTTCTCGCCGGGGCTCGCCCCGCCCGACTCGTCTGGCGGCTTTGCTCGTCGCTCTCGTTGCGGCAGCCTCGGCCGCGCTTCCGGTTCCGGTTGTGGTGCCCTGCCTACTCCTCGGTGCTGTTGGCGGCTGTATGTTCGTCGACCTCATCGCCTTGCGCCGCAACGTGCTGAGCCTCCAACGCACGCGACCGACGGCCTTGTCCCTGCTTGTGCCGGTAACGTTTCAGGCCGGTGTAGACGGGCTCGACAGGGCGCGCTCGGTCCGTGTCCGCCAGTCTGTGCCGCCGACTCTGAGAGTTGATCCGCCGTGGGCAAAGGGCCCAAGCCTCAAGGGCTTTATCACCGGCCGTCACCGGGGAATACACAAGCTGCCTGCACTCACCGTGCGCGCTGCTGGGCCGCTCGGACTCACTTCGGCCGATCACACGATCGGCCCGACACAGGAGGTGACTGTCTTCCCTGACCTTCCGCGGGCGCGCCGCCTGAGCGCCGCGCACCGCCGCGGCCGCTCCAGTGACGAGGGCAGGGTGCGAGAGCGACTGGGGCTCGGCACCGAATTCGAGGCCATCCGTGATTACTCGCCGGACGACGACGTCCGGCAGGTGAACTGGATTGCAACCGCCAGAGTCGGGCGACCCATGTCGAACCAGTACCGGGTCGAAGAGAACCGCGATCTCGTGTGCCTCGTCGATGCCGGACGCCTGATGGCTTCTCCCATAGGTCCCATGTCGCGTCTCGACGTCGCCTTGAACGCTATGGCAGTTCTAGCGGTGGCCGCCGAGGAGGCGGGCGACCGCGTCGGCGCCTTGGCTTTCGAGGCGAAGGTCAGCCGTCAGCTGGCTCCGCGCCGACGGGGCGCTGAGGCGGTTGTACGCGCCCTGTTCGACCTAGAGCCGACGGAGGTGGAAAGCGACTACGAGCGAGCCTTTCATGCCGTCGGGCGGCAGAAAAGGGCCCTCGTGGCCGTCTTCACCGATCTTGTCGACGACGGCGCCGCCAGGACCTTGATCGCTGCCACCCCGGTGCTTG
>JBEKVJ010000117.1:0-9257 GCA_049514105.1 Acidimicrobiales bacterium | reverse complement strand
CCTGCGTGCCCGAGTGTGCCGGCGGTTTGCTCACTGTGAGTAATCAAGAGCTCGGCGGCGGCCGTGCTTCGCCCCTGCGTGCGGGCGGTTCGGCCGTTTGGGGGGCCCTTACCATAGGCCCCCATTCGATGAGTGGGCGCTACAGGACTCGAACCTGTGACCTCAGCCGTGTGAAGGCTGCGCTCTAACCACCTGAGCCAAGCGCCCTAGAAATTCGTTCTACACCTGCCCGTTTACGGCCAATCTCCCACTTGTCGCGGTTCGCACGGCGCTCTCACAGCGTATAACCGTCGACCACGACAACAAGCCTTACGAGCCCACAAGCCCAGCCTAACCGTCCCTGGTCACACCGAGGGAAGGTCAGCTCGGACAACTAACGCGGTCGTTTGACCGCTCTCTCCGGTCGCTGAAGCGTTCCGACTCGCGAGGGCCGAGTAGCTCAGGAGTGTCGGCCACATGATCGGCTTCTTCACAGCGGCAGGCTTGCCTGAGGAGCCGAGCGAGATCACACGCGCGGATGTGGAGACATTTCTCGTGGAGTTCGCCGAGGGCCACAAGCCGGCAACCGTGCAAACGCGTTGCAAATGCCTGCGCTTCTTTCTCCCCTCCTCTTGGAGGAGGGAGATAACTAGCGTCCAATGGCGAACATGAAACCGCCGCGGTCCCTGAGACGCCTGTCCCTGTGTTCACGCACGAGCAGCTCGGGTCCCTCCTCAAGGCCGCGTACGGGAAGTCGCTCGAGGAGCGAGCGACGCTGCCATCCTCCGCCTGTCCACCGACTCCGGCACGCGCCGCGGTGAGCTGGCCGGCTTGAAGCTCAAGGACATCCGATCTTGAGCAAGACATGGCGTACTTCATCCTTCATCGCCAAGGGGATCTCGACCCCGGGCGGCCCCTCTGGCAACAGGTTCGGCCAGGCACCAAAGGCGTTACCTTCGCTGGCGCTTCAAGCGCTTTGTTGCTTGGCTTCCCTGGCTCTGGCTCGGCAAGAAGGGCTGGCTATCAGACTCCAGCGTTCTTAGATGGTTTCCAGGCGCGGCGGGGAATCCGGCCTCGGCGGATTCCCCGCACCCGCTCCGCCACACCTGAGGGCGATCTGATGCGCCTGGCCGAATGGTCTTCTCGCCAGATGCTGCCGAGCTACGCAGCGAGCGCGGCCGACGAGCGCGCGTGCGATGCGCTCTGCGGGCTGTGGCTTGGCGACCAGCTGTGAGCAATCCGGTTGCCTCAAAGGGCTGCTGTTGTCGGGACTGGGCGCCGAGCACGTGATCTGGAGCATCGCGTTCCTTCTCACAGAGACAACCCCCGAGCCGTCCGGAACGACCTCGACGCACTCTCCGAAGCAAGGTATTGCTCCGATCGGTTCTTTGTCCCGTTGATCAAGGCGCGCAGCCGTGACGAGTCTCTACGAGGCGTAAGTGGGTGCTCAAGACCACAAGTCAGGGGCTCACTACAATGAGTCACCGCAGGTAGGAGGCATGCAATGGCTGGACTGCCACCAACGCTCGCGGACCTAACAACTGCTCCTGTAGGGCGACGAAGGCGCACGCGGGGTTGGCTTGTCGGCACCGTGGCGATCGTGGCTCTTGTGCTGGCTGGCTGGATAGCCGACGTCGCAATTGGCAGCAGTACCCGCGACAAGGTGCAACTACGAGTCGAGCGAGCCATCTCGGACGGGATGCAAGCGGCTGTCGCCGAGGCCCCCCTCAGGTACGTGGGGACGGAGGGCTACTACGTCCCCGACATCTTCCGCAGTCAATCGATGACCCTTTGCGTGGCGATCGCCGCCTGGGACGACGCCCTTCAGGAGCTGAACGACGACCTGAGCGCACCACTTGTCAGCTTGGGCGCCCCCAACATTTGGCCTGACCCCATGACGGATGGGGCCGACGTTGTCGTGACGGTGCGGTACGCCGGATGGCTCGGCCGCGAGACCTCGGACACCTTCACCATCTCGGTGACCTTGCCGCACTACAAAAGTCCGCACAAGACCCCCGGCTATCCTGGCCCTGTCGAGTGCTCAGGCTCGTAGCGGCTATATGTGGCTCGTTTCGCACAGGCGAACACCGATAAGACCCGACGACATGTTCGTTCCGCGGTGCGCGCCGGTTAGTCCTCGACGGCTTCGCAAACCTGAATTAGAGGAGCCTCGGTGAGATTCGCGATCTCTTTTGCCTCGGGCGCCTTTGTGAACACGAACGTTTCGTAGATGACGAACTTGAACACGAAGAAGACGGCCGATACGACGAGGTAGGCACCTGTCGTCAGCGCAACCTGCCAGCCGGGATTCACTGTCAGGTGGCGCGCTCCGTCTTCAGCGAGGTGGGTCACTACGGCCGAGACGACAAAGGTCGCGAGAGCGACGACCATGTACAAGAGGACCTCGGTGCGACGGTCCCGGCCGCGGCGGTCGCGCCATGCCCAACGCCGGTTGAGGATGTAGTTGGGAACGGCGCCACCGATGAACCCGACTGCCGAGGCGACGGTCGTCCCGGTGTGCCCCCAACCCAACGAGGCTGCGAAGGCCGCCTCGCTCAGCATGACAGCCACCACGGATCCGGCGCTGTAGCCCGTGACGCGCCGCAGGAGAGGATGGCGTTCTAGGTGTGGGCGCAACCAGCCTGGCGTCTTCGAAGCCACGGTTATGCAGCCGTAGCGCCCCGAGCGTGGCTCAACTGCAAGCCACGCGAGGCACGCTGTGGTTGGGACCGGACCCGCGAGCGAGAACGACCAGCGCTCAGACAGCCGCGAACCGTCCGCGAAAGGAGGGCACCGGCGCACACGCTGTTCACTGTAGCGCCCGGCTTGTCGGTTTCGCAGTCCGATCGAGCCGACCTGCGCCCAAGGCTCGCACGAGACGCGCCAGGTACCCTGGAGATGATGGCGGACCAGGATCAAGCCGAATCCGACGAGCCGGCGCCCGAAACGACCGGGGGCTCCCGTGCCGGTGCGGCGGGTTGGAACTTGTGGGTGCGGCGCAACTTTTCCATGCAGCGCTTTTTACGCCCGCCTCCGGCAAGGCCCCGGTCCGGATCCGGCTCCGAGTCCGATCAGTCCGACCTCACTGCGGCGCAGCGCTCGGCTGCAGCCAGAACCGCGGTGAACAACCTCAATCCTCGCGAGCGCCAGATCGGTTACATAGCTCTCGCCTTCGAGTTGGCGCTGACAGCGGCCGTCGTCATTCCGTACCTGACGCACCACGTCAAGCTCTCGAAGAACAACTTGAAGACCATGAGCGCCGTGCACTTCTTCCTCGTCGAGGGCTTGGTCGTGGCGATCTTCTTGCTCCTTGGGACGCTTCTCAAGCGGCGCGCGCTCCTCGGCTTCGCGGCACTGGCGACTGCCATCTGGCTCATAGAGCTGCCGGCGCTTCGCGTGTTCGGCCTTGCGTATCTCGGCCTCGGGATGTGGCTGCTCATGAAGGGGCTCCGGTCCCAGCAGAACGTGACCCGAGGCAGCGCGCGGAGGCCTCCGAGCCAGCCGAGACGCTCCAAGCGCGCCCGTGCAGAAGCCGAAGCACTGGCTAGCCGTTCGGCGCCGAAGGCGAACAAGCGATACACGCCCCCCAAGCCCACACGCCGGCCTCCACCGAAAAAGCCCGCTCCGGCGCGCGCCGAGCCTCCTAAGTAGTGGCTGCAGCCACCAGAACCTCGTGGCCCCGCTCGCCCCTTCGTCGGTTGCCGAGTCTGTTTCGCCAGGTGAATTGGCCCGGCGCTCTGGCGGCCGGATGCTAGAAACACACCCGTGATATCCGACGAGCTCGCCGGCCGGCGGATCGCCGTGACCGGGGCGACCGGCTTTTTGGGTACGGCGCTCGTCGAGCGCCTGCTGAGAAGCGTGCCCGGCTGCGAAATCGTCGTGCTCGTCCGGCCCGGGCAGCGCCAGGCTCCGGCGGAGCGCACACGGCGTGAGATCCTCCGCAACGACTGCTTCGACCGGCTGAGAGCCGAGCTCGGCGAGAGCTTCGAGAACGTCGTCGCAAGGCGACTGCATACGATCGCCGGCGACGTGGGACGCGACGGGCTCGCTCTAGACGAGACAGGTCGTGAGCTTCTCGGTTCGTGCGACATCGTGATCCATGCCGCAGCAGCGGTGACATTCGACGCGCCCTTGGACGGCGCCGTAGAGGTGAACCTCCTAGGCCCGCTTCGCGTGGCCGAGACCCTGCGGGAGCTGGCAGGCACGCGGGCCGCGACGACGGCCGGCTCTCCAGCCCTGCCACATCTCATCGCTGTGTCCACGGCCTATGTGAACAGCGGCCACAAAGGTGACGCCGCCGAGGAGCTCATAACCGCCTCGAAGTTTGTTTCCAAGATCGACTGGCGGGCCGAGGTCAAGGCCGCGCGCCGCGCCCGGGCGGACGAGGACGCAGCCAGTCGCAGCCCCGAGCGCCTAACAGCCTTCCACCGCAGCGCGCGCTCCGAGCTCGGGGCGGCCGGCACGGCCCTGCTAGCGGAGAAGACCGAACAACTGCGCTCCGACTGGGTTCGTGACCGCATGGTCGCTCTCGGCCGCGGTCGCGCTAGGGCGCTCGGGTGGCCCGACGCCTATGCCTTTACCAAGTCCCTCGGTGAGAACGCCTTGCTCGAGATACGCCGCGAGCTGCCGCTCACGATCGTGCGGCCCTCGATCGTCGAGTCCTCGCTCTCCCAGCCTCGTCCGGGGTGGATCCGTGGATTTCGCATGGCCGAGCCGGTCATCATTTCCTACGCGCGGGGCCTGCTCCGCCAGTTCCCTGGCGTGCCCGAGGGGATCGTCGACGTTATCCCGGTCGACCTCGTAGTGGCTGCTCTGATTGCGGTCGCGGCGACAGGCCCGGATCCGGCCGGGCCGACCGTCTACCAGGTCGCCTCGGGAGCGCGGAACCCCCTCCACTACGGCCAGCTCGTCGACCTCGTCGAGAACTGGTTCACCGAGCGGCCGCTCTATGACAACCGGGGCCAGCCGATCGTCGTGCCGAAGTGGTCCTTCCCCGGTCGTGGCCGGGTCCAGGGCCAGCTCAGGCGGGCAACTCAGGTCCTCGGGGCGGCGGAACGGCTCGTGAACGCACTTCCCCTGCG
The DNA here is from genome assembly GCA_049514105.1 of Acidimicrobiales bacterium. Classification (GTDB taxonomy): domain Bacteria; phylum Actinomycetota; class Acidimicrobiia; order Acidimicrobiales; family Bog-793; genus Fen-455. The sequence goes on along the minus strand of JBEKVJ010000117.1, from coordinate 4,197 downwards.
CGGTGAGCGAGCCGAAGGTGCCGCCCGGATCGAAGAGCGGCGCTCAGAGGCCGAGCGAGCCCTCAGCTATGTCGAGCTCTACGGTGCCTATAGCGAGACCGAGGCGCGTTTTCGCATCGACCGCACGGTGGAGCTGTTCGAGAGCCTCACACCGGCGGATCAGCAAGCCTTCTGCTTCGACCCGGCGGTGATCGACTGGACGCACTACATCGAGGACGTCCATCTGCCCTCAGTGGTCGAGCACGCCCGGGTTCGGACCTCTCCGGCTTCGAAACGGACGATGGCAACGCGCGAAGAGCGCACCTTGAAGGCCATATTGTCCGATAAGCCGCGTTGTGCGGCTTTCGACCTCGAGAACACCCTGATCGCATCCAATGTGGTCGAGAGCTACGCCTGGCTTGCCACGCGCCATCTAGAGCGGGCCGAGCGTGCGCGCCTGGTGGCGGGCCTGCTCGCAGAGGGCCCAAGGCTGTTGCGCCTCGACAGGCGCGACCGGAGCGACTTCCTGCGTGCTTTCTACCGCCGATACGAGGGTGCGCCTCTCGACCAGCTGCGCTTTGACAGCTATGAGCTGTTCAGCGACCTGTTGGGCCTGCGTGCGTTCCCCGACGCCATCGCCAGGGTCCGACGCCATCGCGCTCTCGGGCACCGGACCTTGCTGATCACAGGCGCCCTGGACTTCGTCGTCGAGCCTCTGCGGCCCCTGTTCGACGAGATCGTCTGCGCGCATATGGGCGAGCGCCACGGCAAGCTCACGGGCGAGCTGATCGACTCGCCTCCGACCGGGGAGGCGCGGGCGCTGCTGTTAGACGAGTTCGCCCGCTCGCAGGGCCTGAGCCTTGTCGACACCGTCTCTTACGCGGACTCGACAAGCGACCTGCCAATGCTGGAGGCGGCCGGATTCCCCGTTGTTGTGAACCCGGAGGCCAAGCTCGCCGCTATAGCCCGCCGCCGCGGCTGGTTCATCGAGCACTGGGAGCGGTCGGCCGGGGGGCCGAGGCGCACGCTCGCGATCGCGACCCGCCGCCCCGGAGTGCAGACGAGGCCGGCGACGTGGCTCACGACCTCCTCGCACGGAGATACCCGGTGAAAGCCCTCCAGTTCGAGCGCAACCTGCCGCGCTTTGCCGCAGCTCGAGTTGCTTCCACGCTTGCAGGGTCCGGTAAAGGCGTTCGCCTTGGACCGCTCGAGCTCGTCGAGATCGACCCGTTCGAGCTGCCAGGTCCGAGATGGGTCCGACTGCACCCTCGCCTAGCGGGTATCTGCGGATCAGACCTCGCCACTTTGGACGGGCGCAGCTCCCGGTACTTCGAGCACATCGTCAGCTTCCCCTTCGTGCCTGGCCACGAGGTGGTCGGTGATGCGGAAGGTGGCGTGTTCGACGGCAAGCGGGTGGTGCTCGAGCCGGTTCTCGGCTGCGAGGCACGCGGCATCAACCCGCCATGTGCAAGTTGTGCCGCGGGCCGCAAAGGTGCATGCGAACGTATCGCCTTTGGCCACCTGCGACCGGGGCTGCAGACCGGCTACTGCCGCGACACGGGAGGCGGCTGGTCGACCGGGCTCGTGGCGCACGAGAGCCAGCTGCACGAGGTCCCCGACGACCTCTCGGACGAGGCTGCTGTCATGGTGGAACCTGCGGCCTGTGCCGTGCATGCGGCCTTTGCGGCCGACATCTCCGGCGGCGAGCGTGTCGTCGTGCTCGGCTCTGGGACCCTCGGGCTATGTGTGATAGCTGCTTTGCGATCGCTTTTTTTGCCCGGTGCCCTCGTCGCTGTGGCCAAGCACCCGGCACAGCGCGATCTCGCCTATGAGCTCGGCGCAGACCAGGTTGTCAAACCGGGCGAGCACAAGCGCGTCGCCCGCCGGCTCTCGGGCTCGTTGGCACTCGAGTCCCACAGCGGGCACATCGAACGCCTGACGGGCGGAGTGGATCTCGTCATCGACTGCGTCGGAAGCGCGGACTCTTTGACCCAGTGCCTCGAAATCGTGCGTCCAGGCGGGCGGGTCGTCCTGGTCGGCATGCCCGGTATGGTCCGGGTTGACCTCGCACCTTTGTGGCAGCGCGAGATCGAGCTGCGTGGCGCGTACGCTTATGGGAGCGAGGACCGGCCCGGGGGGCCACGGTCGAGCTTCGAACTCGCGCTGGAGCTCGTTAGAGAAGCGCGCCTCGAGCGCTTGGTCTCGGCTCGCTATCAGCTCGAGAACTACGAGGAGGCCGTCGCCCACGCAGCCGCCGCCGGGCATCGCGGGGCGGTAAAGATCGTGTTCGACCTCCGTAGGTCACCCGGCAAGGACATCACCGACGGACGCAACGAGCGAACACGGGCGATGGCCACTACCAACAAGGAGGCAAAGTGAGCCCGAGGCCCGGCTTCGTCCTCGAGGTGGACCGGTCGACCCCGGCGACCTTGATGTGGCACGGGGAGGGCTTCCGCGTGGAGAAGCTCCCGGTGGGCACAAGGGTCATCTACGGCCCTGAGCCCCTCGACCCGGTCGCCGACCCCGACCGCGTGATCCGCGACGCCCTCGAGCATCCCCTCGGGGACTCCCAGCCGTTGCGCAGCTTGCTGTTTTCGGGCATGCGCCTCACGATCGCGTTCGACGACATCTCGCTCCCCCTCCCGCCGATGCAGGCCCCTGACGTGCGCCAGCGCGTGATCGAGGCCGTCTTGGACCTGGCGGCCGAGGCGGGTGTGGATGATGTCGTGCTCATCGCGGCGCTCGCTTTGCACCGTCGCATGACAGATCCAGAACTGCGCCATGCCCTGGGCGACCGCGTTTTCGAGGCCTTTGCTCCCCACGGGCTGCTCTTGCAGCACGACGCCGAGGACCCGTCCAACCTGGTCCACCTCGGCCTCACTGATCACGGCGAGGACGTCGAGATCAACCGGCGTGCGGCAGAGAGCGACCTGCTCGTGTACGTGAACATCAACCTCGTGCCCATGGACGGGGGCCACAAATCGGTCGCGACGGGTCTTGCGTCTTACAAGAGCCTGAAGCACCACCACAACGTGCGCACCTTGCAGCACAGCCGCTCGCTCATGGACGAGCACAACTCCGAGCTGCGCAACTCCAACTGGCGCATGGGGCGTCTCATCGCCGCCGCGGGCGTGAAGATCTTCCAGATCGAGACGACGCTGAACACCAATACCTTCCCTGACCAGCTCGGTTTCCTGCAAAAACGCGAATGGGAATGGTCCCTACGCGATCGGGCGAGCTTTATCGCCACCTCCGCTGCGCTCGAGCGGACACCGGGGGGGATCAGCCGCAGAATCTTCCACTCGGTCTATGCGCCGCACAATCTCACCTCGGCCCAGGCGGGCGAGGTCGAGGCCGTCCACCACTCCACCCTCGCCAACATCTACCGCCAGCAGTCTGTCGAGGTCTCCGGTCAGACCGACGTGTTGACGATGGGGCTGCCGTACATATGTCCCTACAACGTCAACTCCACGATGAACCCGATCCTCGTGGCCTGCCTAGGCCTCGGGTACTTCTTCAACCTCTACCGCGGCAAACCGCTCGTGCGCGAGGGCGGGGTCCTCATCATCTCGCACCCGACTCCGTGGGAGTTCAACCCTGTCCACCACCCGAGCTACATCGACTTTTTCGAGCAGGTGCTCGCCGAGACGACCGACCTCGTCGAGATCGAGGCGAAGTATGAGGAGGCCTTTGCCACCGATCCCTGGTACATCCACCTGTACCGGACTAGCTACGCGTACCACGGGGTTCACCCGCTCTACATGTGGTACTGGTGCGCTCACGCCCTTCAGCACCTGGGCCGGGTGATCGTGGTCGGCGGCGACCGGGCCGCCGTGCGGCGGATGGGATTTTCTCCCGCATCAACGCTAAATGACGCCCTCGAGCTAGCCGAAGATACGGTCGGGAGGGACCCGACGATCACTCATCTCCACGTGCCCCCATTGCTATTGGCCGAGGTCACATGACACGGCGAGTGCGCAGCGCGCTCGAGCCAGCGCGCGATCGGCTCCGTTTTGTGGCCGAGGAGCCGACCCGCCCGGGCGGAGTCGTCACTCCGTTGCCCAAGCGCAAGCTAGGCGTCGACTATGACACGGCTTGGGCGCGCCGCTACCCGGTCCGCCTCGCCCGGGCGATGGTCCTCGACGACTTCTCCCGGCCAGTGCTGCACCTGGCCCTTTCCCCCCGCGTCATCGGCCTAGAGCACCTCGACCCCGTCCA
>JBEKVJ010000116.1:0-9304 GCA_049514105.1 Acidimicrobiales bacterium | reverse complement strand
ATCGAGTACCTGGTAGCGAAGTACCGGGCGACCATTCCCTTGTTAGCCTCGGGATGGGTGACATCGACGTAATAGGGCTGAGAGCGCGCCGCAGATACGTGTTCGCCAAACTGATCGCGGACCGCTGCGGCAGCCTTCTCGACCAATGCGTAGTCGTCGCTCACGCCGACCATCTTGATGATGCCATCAGTGACGAGACGGAGATCGCTCCTGACCGTCGGCTCGAAATTGACCGTCGCCGACTCCTGATCCACGTGCGGCCCCTTTGGGTCCGGGATCAGCCAGTCGGAGCCTTGGTACAGCCAGACGTCGATAGAGAACGACGCAAGCTGATCGAAAATCGGCGTGACGAGATCACTCGGAACTGTCCACCGCTCTATGACAGTCATGTCGGGGTTCACTAGCAGGCCGCCTTCGAAGGCAGCGATAGGCGTGGTGATGTCGAGGGGTTCGACGAACATCGCCATCCCCCGTGGCGGGCGGCCGCTCGTGAGAGCGAAGACGACGCCTGCCTTGTTCAGCTTTCTGACCGCGGCCGCCGCCCTGTCAGTGAGCACCTTGTCTTTCGTTATCAAAGTGCCGTCGACGTCAGCTAGAAGGAGGCGGACCGAATGTAGGGGAGCCATTGCCTAGCTTCACTCCTTGTCGGGGCAACCTGGTCGAAGGAGCGTCAGGCTGTCGGGCGAATGGAACTGGACGGTCATGCACCTCGGTCGCCCGTGGTCGAGTCGGCCTTTAGGGAGGGTGACGGTCGTGGCGGTCTTAGGTCGGTCGCCAAGCGGACGAGATACGGGAAAGATCCTGCAGTCGCTTGCTCTGACACCGGAATTTGAAGATTGGCCATGACCGCCGCGTGATAAGCGCCGAGGACCCGCCCACACCACTTGAGGAAGTCAACCGTGCGATCGGAGCTCTCTGCGGACTGGATTAGGGGATTTGTGATGGCCTCAGAACTGGAAACGCCCTTCTCGAGCGCGCGGTAAGCGGCGATCGGGTAGGTCTCCTTCGGCGAGAGCAGACTCGTGCAGCGATAAAAGGCGCGATACCCGAGGTGTCTGCCGCAGGCCTTTACTATCTCAAGGCGAGACGAGCGCTCGGTTTCCCCCATCAGCCTCTCCCTAAATGCCAACCCCTCGAGATCGTACCCGTGGGTCACGCCCGGCTTGTCAACCTCACCACCGCTCCTCGTGAGCCTGGATAGCGATGGATAGACGATCCCTTCGCACGTCGCCGCATAACTCCCGCGGGGTTGCGTCTGATTCTCATGGCGTTGACTCCGCTTTGGGCCAAGCCAGGTGCTTTCGAGAAGACCTCGCCAGGTGGAACTTACGGCCGCGTAGTAACGAGAAGCCGAAAGGCGCAGCTCGGCCGTTCTCAGCGAGGCGTCCTCGGCTACCTGCAGCACAGGCCCGTCCGGGGCGCCGAAGCTGTTCCTCAGTCACCTCGGGCGGAGTGTTGTCCGTGGCAGGCAGACGTCAGTCCCTGATCAAGCAAGTGAGCCCAACTGGAGTGATCTCTTTCCGGGGTTCTTACGTAGAACTGTGCAGCCGGAAACATACAAGTGGCAGAAATCCCCGACGAGCAGCCATTCGGTGGGGCAATCTTTGCCGCATGTCCGAAGTCCGAGAATACGAGGGGGAAGACGACCATGGAACTCACAAAGCAATACAGCGCGACAAACCGCCGAGTCCCACTAAGACGCATCGCAGCTGCTGGCGTAGCCGCCCTCGGCTTGTCAGCTCTGATCTTGGCTCCCCAAGCTGCACGAGCAGCTTCCAACGCCACGACAAAGGGGGTCGTGATCTCGACCGCGAATAACTCGAAGTACGGCACGATCCTCGTGAGTGGCAAGACTCTCTACACCTTGAAGCCGAGCAGCATCGCCTGTACTGCCAGCTGCTTGAAGATCTGGCCTGAGGTCCTTCTCCCCAAAGGCGTGAAGAAGGCGACGGCAGGCACCGGCGTAAGTGCCGCGAAGCTCGGCACCGTAAAGCGCGCCGGCGGTGTCTTGCAGGTGACCTACTCCGGTAAGGCGCTCTATTGGTTCTTCAAGGACACCGCCGCCGGACAGGTGAAGGGAGTCGGCACCGATACCTGGGGACAGTGGTCCGTTGTTGTGATAAAGAAGCTGAGTTCTGGCTCCGGCTCGACAACAACCACGACGAGCCCAAGTGGTGGCGGTGGCGGTTTCTAGCGTCCTGTTGTATTTAAAGGAGTCTTCATGTCGTTCTTCGTGGTTTCGCCCGCCCGCTCCCATGTGTCCGCGCAGGCGATGCGCAGGACCCGGGGAGCGAGCGGGCCGCGGCTGGCGCTGTCGTCGCGCGTCTATCTGCCGGCGTTCTTGGTTGTCGCGGTTGCTGCCGCCCTAATTGGCATCGGTTGGTCGAGTCGTTGGGGCGGTACAAGTTTCACCGCGTCGATGACCAGTCTTCGGGTAGTAGCCGTCGGCCCGATCGCCCTTGTCGTAATCGGAATCTTCCTCGTGGCGGAGCGGATGCGCCCCGCCCAACGGCGACCGCTCTTTGCTCGCGGTTATCGCCAGGACCTCCTCTACACGGTATTGAACGCGACACTTGTCGTGCCTCTTGTAACAGCGCTCAGTCTCTCTTTTGCCGAGGCTGCTCGCAGATCCATTCCGTGGATCGTCGTGCCGAGGATCGGCCTTTTGCCTCGTTGGCTTGTGATTGCCCTGATCCTTGTAGCGATGGACGGGTGCAACTGGCTTGCGCACTTCGCGAATCACCGCGTCGGAGTGCTCTGGCGCTTCCACGAGCTACACCATTCACAGGAGGACATGAGCGTGCTAACGGTGTTTCGCACACATCCGCTCGTCCATGTCTCCTACCTCTTGGCGCTGGTCCCGGCGATCGTGCTGCTTGCTAATGGTGCGGTGCCGACGACCCTCCTAGTGGTCTACGCCGGCATCTTGGCCTTCGAGCACTCGAACACCAACATGGGATTCGGCCCGCTAGAACGGATCCTGGTCAGCCCGAACTATCACCGAATTCATCACATGCTCGACGGGCCACAGGACGTCAACCTCGGCTTCGCTCTCACCATTTGGGATCAGCTTGCTCACCGAGCGATATTCCCGACGCCGGAGACGATCAGGACCGACACTGGCTTGCCTGGTCGCCCCTTGATCGTCGAGCAGGCTGGCGAGCGACCGCACCATCTCGCAGTTCTAGTCACTCAACTCATCGGGCCGTTTCGTCCCTTAAGAAGCGCTGCGAAACATCCGTCAGTTCAGGACGGAACTCGGGGGGAATACAAGCTTCAAGGCGCCGCCGAAGAGCAAGGAGTGGCCTGATGGTGTCCGCGAGGGCGACGGCGCCTTCGCTACGACACAGCGGGCGCGCACTTTTGAGGCTCGCTCTCAGTACGCGTGTCGCAGCACTGCCCACTGACCTCGCTCTTGTCGCGGTGCGGACCGCTCTCGCCTGGATCTTCATCTGGTACGGGGCAGGGAAGCTCTTCGGTGCTTTCAACGGACCGGGACTCCATCAAACAGCACTTTTCTTCTCGAACACCGCCCATCTCCGCCCCGGAGGTTTCTTCGCAGTACTCGGGGGTGTGATCGAGTTTGGTGGAGGCATTTCGCTCGTTCTCGGACTCGGGGCTCGTCTCGCGGGCCTTGCTTTGTTCGGCGACATGGTGATGGCGATGATCACCGTCACCTGGGTGAACGGCATCAATTCCGAGTCGCTGAACCCGGGCTACGACTTGAATGTGGCGCTCTGCGTGTTGGCTCTGGTTGTGGTGGTGTTCGGCGCTGGTCGTCTCAGCCTCGATGCGCTCGCCGCACGGCGCGTTAGGGCGGTGGAAACGTGACGCGCCGGGTCATCGTCCCGTTCTTCGTAATGGACTCGCCGTCTAACTTCGAGGTCCCTTTCTCGGCGCCGTTTATCGGGGTGAAGTCCTTCGCCGCGAATCACGCGCCCTTGTTCGTAAGGCGCTAAAGCCAAGAAACCGGCGGTGACCCGCCGCTAGCTTCGTGCCTCAGCGGTCACAGCCTTCAGCTCGTCAAGCGACTCTCGAATGACCTGCGAAAACTCTCGCAGGTTGGTCTCGTTGACCCAACGTTCAAACGCGACTTTGAAAACAGCGATTCCCGCCTCGGCGCACAGCGTGGCGGCGGGGTCGTTGACGCCACGGCGGCGCAACCCGTCGGCGAGCGCCGAGGCGAGTGATGCGAGCTTGATCAGTTCGCGCTCTCGCAGCTCAGCGTTTGCGGCAATGACGATCTGGCGTTGTCGAGCGCTCTCGCGACGCTCCTGGAACACGGTTCCCGCTGCTTCGAGTGCGGCGGTGACGGCGGCGAGTGGCGAGGCCGACTCAGGCGCGCCGGCGATGGCGCCCACGAGGAGCTCTTGTAGCGTGCCCGCTCCCCAGAACAGCACCTCGCGCTTGTCGGCAAAGTGGCGGAAGAAGGTTCGCTCTGTCAATCCTGCGCGAGCGGCGATTTCCGCAACGGTTGTGTTCTCGAACCCGCGCTCGCCGTAGAGGGCGAGGGCTGCGCGCTCGAGCCTGCCCCGGCTGTCCGGCTCCCAACGCGCCATGTCTCCACCCTACTAGCTGATGACAGCAACTGACATTGATGCTAGAGTGACGACAGCAACTGACATCCCCTCTCGTTCTCCGAGTCGAGGACGTTCGACCAACTGGAGGTCTTCTCATGCGTGTCTTCGTCACCGGCGCGTCAGGCTGGATAGGTCCGGCCGTCGTTCCCGAACTCCTCGAAGCGGGTCATCATGTCACTGGTCTGGCTCGCTCGGACGCCTCGGCCGCCACCCTCACCGCGGCTGGGACGCAGGTGCATCGCGGCTCGCTCGATGATCTCGACAGCCTGCGGGATGCAGCTGCCGCTTCGGACGGCGTCATCCACCTCGCTTTCAAACATGACCTTGCTTTCTCGGGCGACTTTCAGGGCGCTGCCGACGCGGACCGCCGTGTTGTCGATACCTTCGGCGAAGCGCTTGCGGGTTCCGATCGACCGCTCGTCATCGCCTCTGGGACCCTCGGGCTCATCCCGGGGCGCGTTGGGACTGAACGGGACGGACATGATGGCGCACCGGCGTTGGCTTCTCTAGGCGGCGGTCCGCAGATCCGGGCGGCCACTGCCGAGTTCGTGCTCTCCCTGTCTACACGCGGAGTCCGTTCATCGATTGTGCGGCTCCCTCCGACCAATCACGGCAAAGGAGACAACGGTTTCATGGCGTCCCTGGTTGGCATCGCCCGCGACAAGGCTGTCTCTGGATACATCGGCGACGGTTCGAATCGCTGGCCCGCCGTGCACAGGCTTGACTCTGCGCGCCTATTCCGCCTGGCGCTGGAAAAGGCACCAGGCGGATCGACACTGCACGGGGTCGCTGAGGAGGGCGTGCAGATCCGCGAGATTGCCGAAGTCATCGGTCGCCACCTGAACCTGCCGGTGGTCGCCATCTCTCCCGAGGAAGCGGGCGGTCACTTCGCGTGGCTGGCTGATCTCCTCGCGCTCGACAGCCCGGCCTCCAGCGCGCTGACCCGCGAACTGCTGGGATGGCAGCCGAGTCAAGTTGGGCTCATCGATGACCTTGACCAGGGCCACTATTTCCACGAGCCATCTGCATAATCACCTCAGCGCCTCTGCTGCCGGCGCCATCGCGTCGGCCGAAGGCGAGCCCTAGGACGACGCAAGGCAGATCCGGGCAGTCGATTAGGAGACAGACGGTGGGCCGAGAGCTAGCGGCGGGTTCGCAATTCCAAACCCGGATTCATTGCTGGATTGAACCGGTGGATAATCGAGTATCAGCCGTTAAGGCGAACAGCCGAGGAGCGGTCTCGGACTGGGAGCGAGTGTGACCATTGGTATCGATCCGCTGGGAGATCCGCGCTCAATCCTCAGTCGATTCGCACCGGTCGAGCTGAAGGGCGGTTATAGATCCTGGGCTTCACGCAGCTTCCTTGCGAGGGACTGCAACAGCTTCCAGCCGATGGCCCCGTTTTGCTGGACAAGCGGGCGGAACTCCCAGAAGGTAAGGCCGTAGCACACAAGCTCGCTCAAGGCCGTTATCGTAGCCGCCCTCGGGCCTTCGTCGATGAGTGCGATCTCGCCGAAGTAGTCCCCCTGCCGAAGGGTTCCTCGCTGCTCACCCTTGACGGAGACCGCGGCCTCACCGGAGTCGATAAAGAAGAAGGCCGCACCGCCGGAGCCTTCCATGACGACAGTTTCACCTTCAACAAAGCGCCGTTGTTTAAACAGCCGCGCGACCTGAGCAAGCTCCTTCCCGTCGAGCTCCGCAAAAAGCGGTACACCTTGCAGGACCTCGACGGGTCCGCGTGAGCTCAGCTCAGAGTCCGAATCTCGCTTGGGTGAGCTTGCTGTCGTGATCGCTCTGCATTGCAGGAGGTAGAGCTTGCCGCCGGCGAAGGCCCACTCGAGGTCGCGCGCGGCTCCGTAGACCTGTTCGCATCGCGACGCGAGTTGACTCAACTCTTCGAGCTGGCCGTCGCTCAGGCAGAGGCACTCCACCATCGCGGCGGGCAGCTGTTCCTCGACGGTGCCTCCACCAGCCACGGTCCGGATCGCGACTGTCTTGCGTCCTGGTTTGCGCTCGAGCACCTGGCCAGAGCGCTCGATCCGGTAATGGTCCGGTATGACGAGCCCGGCGACCACGGCCTCGCCAAGGCCCCAGCTGGCTTCGATGACTCGCTCGTCCGCCCCGGTCACCGGGTTTTCCGTGAACATGACCCCGGCCACCTCAGGATTCAGCAGCGTCTGGACGACGACGCCGACACTAGGGCGCGTGAACAGGCCGACGCGCTGGCGGTAGGTGATGGCCGAGTCCGAGTTGGCGGACCACCAGATCTCCCTGAGGGCCTCAGCCACCTCGCTGACGGACGGTACGTTGAGCAGCGTTAGGTGTTGGCCGGCAAAGCTGGCCGCCATGCCGTCCTCGTCGGCGGCGGACGAGCGGACGGCAAGGGGGGCGGCCAGGAGTCGTACGGACTTGGTGACTTTGTCTATCGCGCCTTGCTCTCCCGCGGCGACGGCCTCGACGATCAAGCCCGACAGGGCCACGCCAGGAGGGATGGGGAGACCCTCGCGCTCGGCATCGCCCAATCCGACCGCCTTGGAGCCGAAGACTGCAGTCTCGCGTGCCTTGGCGAGAGGAACGACGCCTTTCACGTGAGCACGATTACTTCGCCGGCATCTCCGTCCACGCGAACTTGATCGCCATCTGCGATCCGTTGGGTCGCTTCGCGCGTCCCTACCACGCCAGGGATTCCGTATTCGCGCGCCACTATGGCGGAGTGGGAGAGCAGACCGCCGTTGTCGGTAACGATGGCTCCGAGCAAAGGAAGAAGAATATTGAAGGCCTCTGAGGTCGATTCGGTCACGAGGACGTCTCCCTGGACGATCCGGCCGAACTCAGAGGGACCAGAGATGAGTCGTGCCGGACCTTCGTAGGTGCCCCGACTTGCTGCCAAGCCGCGCAGCAGGTGCTCTTCGTGCTGTGCCTCAGAACTCCCGAAAACCTCACCTAAGGCAATGGAAGTTGCACGCATTAGACGGGCGGCAGCCGGAGGTAGCCCAGAAGGATCCGGTGGCGGAGGAGGCGGCGGGCCGAGAGTGGCTGGCGCATCCTTGGCGCTGTGGCTGGCACGGTACGCGAAGTGGGTGGCGAGCTCGTCGGCTAGAACCTCCGGACCCGATAGGAGCGAGACCATCTCGGTAACGGTCGCGTCCACGAGATGTTCTGGATCGTGGATCTGCCCCCGGCTAGCGAGGCGGCGACCTGCAGACAAGACCGCCCGCCTCATCAGTCCCGACGCCCAGATGTCGCTGTAGATTCCTCGTTCGTCGCGGATGCGGTACGTCATCCGGGCTTCACCAAGCAGCTCGTCGAACTCGTCGCGCAGCTCCTCGGGTACCTTTGCGCGGACATCGGCAATGCGGTCCTCGACCCCGGAGGCGCCGCTGTCGTGCCCCGCCACAGCAACGCGGATTGCCCGCAACAGCGCGTCCGGCAGCTCGAGAGCAGCTGGCTCCGAGATGTCGAAACCATCGAGGGGGCGGTAGCCGACAAGGTCGAGATAGCCCGACACGGCTGATCCCTCCTCGCCATCGAGGGAGCGCAATGCCGTCAGTACGTCACCCGCGTCGTCGCTCGAGTTGAGAAGTTCCAAGGCGGGCGAGTCATTTCCGATTGCTGCGACCAGGCGTTCGAGTTCGTCGGACCCTCCTGCGGATACTGAAGCCGAGCCACGCAAAAGCCCTAGAAGCTCCGAGCGCGCAAGCCCCGTCCAGTCCTCTGCGTGAGCGAGGAAGTCTCCGGTGGGGACCATTGCCGCCCCTGTGAACTTGAAGTGCTGGCGCATCATCGCGGCATGGTGGTCGCGACACTTCGTCAGATATGCGATCAGCTCCGGGTCCGATAGGGCGTCCGGGTCCACTGCTTGAAGCTCCCGGTGCGCCGCGATCGAGGATGGTTTGCATGTCTCGTCCCACTCGCGCAGCTGTTCTCGCCAGAGTTTGTCGCGGAAGACCTCTTCTGCGCGATGGAACCGTCCGGGGGCGGCCTCCTCCGGCGCTGGCGTGATCGTGTTGTATGCGAAACCGTTCAGATACTCCATTTCGAGGCCATCGATGAGCATCCCGTAATAACGCGCCATGTCGTTCGCGCCCCGCTTGCAGGGCTCTGGATGCGTCTCTGCCCAGTAGCGCGTCACCGGACGCGGGAAATGCACTGGATCTAGGGACCAGAACCCAGGACCTGGCGCCGCGAAAGTCGGCTTTGTAGACGTTTGTGTTTCCTGCACTGACGACCCCCCCAGTAGAAGCCCGATTGCACGCCGCGGCTGCGAATTATCTGCCCTGGTAGGTCGAAGAGGAAGTGCGATCTTCTTAGCAACCCGAGCCAACGAGCTTCTGGTAGATAGCTAACCGGCGACTCGGGCCAAGGCAAGTGCCTGCGAGAACACCCGGAACGCGGCGCTCGTTCAACTGGCCGAAGAACAGTTTGCGGCGCCCATCCCGAGTGCTGGAGTTGCCGACCGAGAGGGAGTGCCGCGAGCGGGACGGCAGCTTCGAGGACATATCGGGCAAGTGGTGCGCTTCACCAAGACGTTGCGAGACGCTGCGTTGGCTACGCAACGACACACTCGAGGCTCGGCTGCGCCTCAGAGACACCCGATTGGCACGATCGCGTCCCGCGGAGAGGTGTAAATCGGCTGAGCCGAAGCGCTCTCGACGCGCGTGCAGTTTGTCACTTCATGATCGCCAATGACACCCCCTCCGCGCTCAGCTCGTCGTTGACGGCCT
>JBEKVJ010000115.1:0-9726 GCA_049514105.1 Acidimicrobiales bacterium | reverse complement strand
ACGCTGTCGGCAGCCATCAAACGGGCCACAACAGCGGAGTGATCCACTCTGGGCTGTACTACCTGCCCGGCTCGCTCAAAGCGGAGCTGTGTGTGTCGGGCAGCAGGATGATGAAGGGCTTCTGCGCCGAGCACTCGATCCCGGTCGAGCCCTGTGGCAAGGTCGTGGTGGCGGTCGCGGACTCCGAGCTTGCGAGGCTGGAGGCCCTATTCGAACGCGGCGTCGAGAATGGGGTGCCGGGTCTGCGCCTGGTGGAAGGCGCTGCGCTGCGCGAGCTCGAGCCGCGCGTTGCCGGACTTCGTGCCATCCACTCGCCTACCACTTCTGTCGTTGACTACGCCGAGGTCACCCGGGCTCTCGCGGACGAGGTCCGCGCCTCAGGTCAGCTCTGGCTCGGGACCGAGGTGGTGTCCGTCCTGCCGCAAAGCGGGGGCCTCGTCCGCCTAGAGCTGGCCGGTGGCCATGTCGGGCATTTCGACTGCGACTTCGCCATTTTGTGCGCCGGTCTTCAGTCCGACCGGGTGGCCGAGCGCTCGGGCGCAGACCCAGAGCCTCGCATCGTCCCGTTCCGCGGGTCCTACTACCGGCTGCGAGAGGCTTCCCGGCATCTGGTGCGGGGACTGATCTATCCGGTACCGGATCCGAAGTACCCCTTTTTGGGGATCCATCTGACAAAGACGGTCCATGGCGAGGTGCTCGTGGGACCCAACGCCTTTTTGGGTTTCTCACGGGACAAGTACACAAGCTGGGCGTTCGATTGGGAGGACGTCCGCGACACTCTCGAGTGGCCCGGATTCGCCCGTTTTGCCGCGTCGAACTGGCGCGCCGGGCTACGCGAGCTTTCGCACGCCATGAGCAGGCGGGGCTTCGCCTCCGCCGTGCGTCGCTATGTGCCCGAGCTCTCAGCGAGCGACCTGGAGCCTGCGGTGGCCGGCATCAGGGCTCAGGCCATGCGTCGAGACGGCTCTTTGGTCGACGACTTCTGGCTAGAGGCCCGCGACGGAGTCTTGGACGTGCGTAACGCCCCTTCCCCCGCCGCGACGGCATCGCTGGCCATCGCGGACCACATCTGCGAGCGCGCCGGGCTCGCCTGAGCCCGAAGACCCGGCGCTTGGTGCTCGGACCCCACGGCTCGCCTTGAGCGCCAGGGCCGGGGCTGATCCCCGGGGGTAGCCTCTCTTCGTGCGCAGGCTGCCCGTCGTCCTCGGTGTGCTCGCCGTCGGACTCGGAGCGTCGGCTTGCAACAGCGCATCGTCGGACAGCTCCACCACCACGACGGCGCCAGCTGGAACCTCGACCACCATCGCAGCGCACCTCAAGGCTTCTACGACGACGCTCCCGCCAGCAGTCGTCACACCGGCCGGGCGCGCTGCCACCTTGGATATGCAGGTCGCACTGCGCCACGGCGGGCGTCGAGCTTCGCTGCACTATGTCAGCACCTCTGTCGGCAACGGCGTCACAACCACGATCGTGGGCGACGTCAACCAGACCGCGGGCACCCAAACCGTCGTGGTCTCCACGGAGCGGGTCAAGGTCTCCGTGGTCATCGAGCTCGTGGGTCACGAGGCGTACTTCCGCGGATCGGCCGCGGCGGTCGAAGTAGTCATCGACCTGACGGCGCGCGAAGCCGCCGCTGCTGCTGACCAATGGGTCTCAGTCGTCCCGTCGGACTCGGTCTACGAGGCGACAGCGGCTGCACTGACGGTCGGCTCGGTGATGTCGGAGCTGGCGCTGTCGTCACCGATCACAGGCGTTCGCGACATCGTTGCGCAAGGACAGCCTGCCCTCCAGCTCTCCGGTGCGTGGACGGGCAACGGGATCACAGCAGCCGACCGCGCCACTGCTGAGCTAGATGTGACGAGAGGGCCCGCCTCTCTCCCACTCAGCTTCAACGGCGTGGAACCGGCCAACGCGCGAGCATCTCGTTTCACAGCAAGCTTCGTTGTGGGCAAATGGGGAGAACAAGTGAAGGTGGCCCCACCCGCCTTTTCGGTGCCGCTCGCGACCATCATCAAAGCGACGACAACCACGACCCAGCCGGTCGTGGTCTAAGACAGGGGCGACAGGTGCCACCTATCGGCGACTACGCCATCATCGGTGGGATTGCCGCAGTCTTGAGCTTCCTGCTCACCTTCCCGTTGCGGCGTTTGGCAACGCGCCTGTCGTTCGTGGCGGTGCCCGACGAGCGGCGCTTGCACCAGCGTCCTGTCCCCTACGGCGGCGGCCTTGCCATGTTCCTCGCCTTTCTCGCCGCCGTCATAGTCGCCGACCACTTCACGAGACTGCACGGGATCTTCCAGGGATCCTCGGAGCCGCTCGGGGTTGTGCTCGGGGCTGGTGTCATCCTCGGTGTCGGGCTGCTCGACGACGCACGTGAGATCTCGGCCCCGGCCAAGATGGCCGGCCAGGTACTGGCGGCGATGTTCCTCGTGTTCCTCGGGGCGACGATGTTCTGGCTGAAGATCCCCCTTGCCGGCACCGTGGTGCTCTCCTCGGACCTGACGCCATTGATCACAGCACTTTGGGTGATCGGGATCACGAACGCGATAAACCTCATCGACGGCCTGGACGGGCTCGCGGCCGGTATCGTCGCCATCGCCTCGGGGGCGCTCGCCGTCTACGGCCTGCGACTCGTCGAGCTCGGTGTGCTCCAGGCGAGCAATCTCGGGCCGCTGATAGCGGTGATCACCTGCGGGATCTGCATCGGGTTCCTCCCGCACAACTTCAACCCTGCTAGGGCCTTCATGGGTGACGCCGGAGCGCTCTTTTTGGGGTTGTTGATGGCCGCGGCCACGATGGAGATCGGTGGAAGAACAGAAGGCGTGAGCGGGCAGACCTACTTCTTCTACGCCCCGTTGTTCCTCCCCCTGTTCATCCTCGGGGTCCCGATCTCTGACATGGCCTTCGCCTACATCCGCAGGGTGGCCAAGGGCCAGAAGTTCGACACCCCTGATACCGACCACGTCCACCATCGCCTTGTTCGCCTCGGGCACGGACCGCGACGGACGGTGGTCATTTTGTGGACCTGGACGGCGGCCCTGTCAGGCTTCGTGCTGTTCCCACTGTTCGCCCCCGAGTCCAACGCCATCATCCCCTTCGCTGCGATCATGCTCGGACTGTTGCTCTTCACCTGGTTCCGGCCGGGCCGAAGCAGCGAGCGCCGCCTCCGGCGCGATGGCGCCCGACATCAACCCGAGGGGGGCGTGCCGGTGACCACCGCGCCGGGCATAGAGGCCCTCGGCCGCGTCGGCGCGGCGTCAGGAAACGGCGCCGCCAAGAGAAACGGGGCGTCGAATGGCAATGGTGCCGCCTCGAGCCGTTCCGCGCCCGTTGTCCAGGGAAGTACCGAGCGCCGCAAGAGGTCCAAGAGCGCCTTTGATTGAGGCCAACGCCCCGCCTGGCGCGAGGCGAGGGAGACCAAGTCAAAAATCGAGGTCGGAGAGCTCCGGAACGGTGCGCAAGGATCTGGCGCGCGCTTCGAGCCAGCGAGCGCGGTCTAGGCGTCGGCTGGGCTCTACGACAGCGCGCGGCTGCAACTCGGCCGACGCCTCCTCGAGGCTCGCCCAGGTTCCGACCCCGACTCCAGCCAAGTAGGCAGCACCGAGGGTCGTCGCCTCGGTGACGGCGGAGGTCTCGATCGGCCGGCCGACAGCGTCCGCGAGCGATTGCACAAACGTGCGGTTGGCGCTCATGCCCCCGTCGACTCTGAGGGCCTCGATGGCAAGGCCTGAGTCTGTCTCGGCCGCTTGGAGGAGGTCGGCTCCGCGTTGGGCGATCCCCTCGAGGACAGCACGCACGACTTCGGCACGACCGGAGCCACGGGTGAGGCCGAGCAGGGTGCCACGCGCCCCGTAGTCCCAGATGGGCGTTCCGAGACCGAGCAGCGCCGGGACGAAGAAGACCCCGCCCGAGTCTTTGCACGACGCCGCCAGGTCGTCGGACTCGGCGACACTCGACAAGATGCCGAGGTCGTCACGCAGCCACTCCACGCAGCTGCCTGCGGACATCATGATGGCCTCGATCCCCCAGGTGAGGACTCCGCCGGCACTCCACGCCACGATGGGAAAAGTGCCTCCCGGGCCTCGGCGGGGGAAAGCCGGCCGACCGGCTCCCACGCACAAGTCGAGCATCGCTCCGGTCCCGAAGGTCGCCTTGGCCAGGCCGGGCCGGACACAGCCCTGGCCCACGAGAGAGGCCTGCTGGTCGCCCGCGATCCCCGCGATGGGCGGAGAGCCGCGCAACGCGATCGCGTCGCCCACCACGCCGATCGAATCCACCGGGCAGGGCAGGACGCTGTGAGGAATACGAAGCGCCTCGAGGACGGACTCGTCCCATTCGTCGGCGTTGCCGTCGAGCAAGCCGGTGACGGCAAGATTGCTCCGATCCGACACGTGCGCACCACCCCGGGTGAGAGTCCAGGCCACCCAGGAGTCGACCGTGCCGGCGCACAGGTCGCGCGACCGGTCAGCGTCGGCGATGTCGAGCAGCACGGCCAGCTTCGTCGCGCTCTGGTTGGGGGCCAGACGGATGCCCTGGGCCTGCAAGGCCAGGCAGAAGCCGACTGTGCGCAGGTCCTGCCAGCCGATTCCCGGCGCGACCGGCTCGCCGGTAGCCCGGTCCCACACGACGACGGAGGCCCTTTGTGTGCTGATCCCCACCGCCTCGACGCCCTCGCCGCTCTCAAGAGCCGCGGTCGACACCTCGAGGACAGCCTTTGCGATCTCGGCGGCGTCGAACTCCACGAAGCCTTGCATGGGCGAGCTGGGCAGGACTTGGCGATGATGGACATTGACAACAGAGGAGTCGGGCCGCACGACCGCCGCACGGACGCCGCTCGTTCCGACATCGACGGCCAGAACGCTCACCGCCAGCCTCCTTAGCTAGTCTCTGCCACCCAAGATGGCGGCCAGGCCACACAATAAGGGCCGTAGCAGGGCCGGTCCCGAATGCCGGCTCGAGGCTGGGCGGCGGTACGATTCGCCCGATGAGTCTTGGGACTCGCTCTTCGGGGGACGCACGGCCCATTGACGAGAGCTCTGAGCCGCCCGTGTTCGGACGGTCCGACCAGCCGAGAAGGAGCTTGAAGCGCAAGGGAGTCGCTGGACTCGTCGTCTTGGTGCTGGCAGGAGCCGGTTTCGTTGCCTATGCGGTGAACGCTTCGCGGGCAGTTCCAGCGGCCAGATACGCCAATCTGGTCGTCTACGCCACTCCCGCCCAGGCGCCGAGCTTCGACCTTGCCCGTCTCGGTGGTCCGGGACACCTGACCTCGGCTGTCCTCGGGGGCGGGCCCGCGGTGGTCAACTGGTTCCAGTCGACCTGCGTCGCCTGCCAAGCCGAGCTCGGGGGCTTCGCCGCCGTCGCCAACTCCGAACGAACGCGGGTGCACTTCCTCGGCATTGACATCAACGACCCGTCGTCGCCCGCCGCCCTCGCCATGGTGCGGCGCGCCAGGGCCGAGTACCCCGTGGCCGTCGCCCCGGGTCTCGCCAGCATCGACCTTGCCACCCGCTTCGGTGTCGGCGACCTGCCCGCCACCGTCTTTGTGAGCTCCTCCGGCAAGATCCTCGGTGAGGTGCTCGGCAAGGTGCCCCGGTCCGAGCTCGTCGACTTGCTGAACAACCTCGTGGCGGGCCGTCCTCTCGACTCTTGAGCTCACTGAGCTTGCGCTCCTAGTGGCGCTTGGCTATGTGCTGTATCTCGTTCGCTTTCAACTGGAGCTTTCGCGCCGTCTGCTCGAGCTTCTCGAGGGCCTCCGCCTTGGCCTGAGCCTTCACCGCCGCTCTGATGGCCGCCCGGCCTTCGGCGGTTCGCGCTCCCGCTCCCGTCGGGATGCGAGCACATAGAGCCGGGACCTGAGACTCATACAACTTGGCCCCGCCTTGAAGGAAGTCGATGATCGCCTGCAGGTCGGAGACCGAGAAGCGCTGCGCGGACTCGTACCAAGCCTCGGTGAGGGCCGAGCGCAGCTCCTTGAGCTGGTCCCTCGCGAGTGGGACGAGCTCTACGAGCACCCGTCGGCGGTCCTGCAGGTCACGGACTCGGCGTACGAAGCCGCTGCGCTCCAGCCGGTCGAGCAGGAATGTCACAGCCCCGGTGCTAAGCCCCGCCACCTCGGCGAGAGCGCCAGCTGTCATGGTGCCGTACTGGTCGAGCAGGTCCAAGCAACGCAGGTCGGTAGGGTTCAGCCCGAGCACCCGTCCGAGCGCCTCGTCGAACGCGTCCGACGCGGACAGGAACGCCCGCAGCCCCCGGGTCAGATCTTCGAGTGCTCGCTTGCGGTTCTCGTTGCCCATGATCTACCTTAGTTGTTAAGATATCTTGCAACTAAATGATACAGCTTCTTAGTTACTTGCGCCGGGTCGCCGGCCAGTGCACCCAAGGAGAACCCGCATGACCCTCGCCATCCAGCTGGAGGACCTGCACAAGACCTTCGGGCATACCGTGCGGGCCCTCGACGGGGTGAGCTTCGGAGTCGAGACAGGAGCCATTTTCGGTCTGCTCGGCCCTAACGGGGCCGGGAAAACGACTGTCGTCCGGATCCTCACGACAGTACTGGCAGCTGACAGCGGC
This sequence comes from Acidimicrobiales bacterium, assembly GCA_049514105.1. Taxonomy (GTDB): domain Bacteria; phylum Actinomycetota; class Acidimicrobiia; order Acidimicrobiales; family Bog-793; genus Fen-455. Next base: position 3,156 of record JBEKVJ010000115.1, on the reverse strand, counting down.
CGGGCCTTCGTCCTTGGCCACGACGTCAGGACCGAGCCCGACGTCGTGCGGAGGTTGATCGGCCTCGCTGGCCAGTTCGCCGCCGTCGACGAGAACCTCACCGGCGCCGAGAACCTCTACATGGTGGGGAGGCTAAACCACATGTCCAAGGCCCAGCTCAGGCAGCGGACATCCTCCCTCCTCGAGCAGTTCGGGCTCACTGACGCCGCTGACCGTCCCAGCAAGACCTACTCCGGAGGCATGCGCAGGCGCCTCGACGTCGCCGCGTCCCTGGTCGCCCACCCCCAGGTGCTGTTCTTGGACGAGCCGACAACGGGCCTGGACCCGGCCAGCCGGGCGGACGTTTGGGCAATGATCGAAGCGCTCGCGGCCGAGGGTACGACGGTGCTCCTCACAACCCAGTACTTGGAAGAAGCCGACAGGCTCGCCGAGCAACTGGTCGTGATCGACCACGGCAAGGTGATCGCAGAGGGCACACCGGCAACCCTGAAGGCGTCCATGGGCGCAACCGTGCTCGACCTCGGCCTCGCCGACGAACGCACGGCTCAGCGAGCCGGCGAGGTGCTCAAGAAGGTGAACGACAAACCGCCGGTCGTGCTCGGCAAAACCGTCGAGGTCAACGTCAACGACGGCCCTCGCGTCGTCACCGAGGCCTTGCGGATTCTCGAGGCCGAAGGTATCGCCCCCACCACGCTCGCGCTCCGCGAACCCAGCTTGGACGATGTCTTTCTCGCTCTCACGGGCCACCGGGCCGAGGTCGAGCCTGAACAGGGGCAACAGGACCCAGCTAGTCCAGACGCACGACCACAAAGACGCAGGAGAGGACGAAACTCATGACGACGACATCGATCCCACTGCCTCAGCCCGTGCTGAGCTCACCGTCGCACGGCCGGCTCTACTGGACCATCGTCGACAGCTTGACGATGACCAAGCGCAACCTGATCGCTTACACGCGTGTCCCCGAAGCGATCTTCTTCTCGAGCGTGCAGCCGATCATGTTCGTGCTGCTCTTCCGCTACGTCTTCGGGGGCGCCATACCAACCCCTGGGTACCACTACGTGCAGTTCCTCATGCCCGGAATTTTCGTCCAGACAGTCGCCTTCGGCTCGATCGGTACCTCTATAGGCCTCGCCGAGGACCTGCAAAAGGGCCTCATCGAGCGATTCCGGGCCCTTCCGATGTCGCGCTGGGCGGTTCTCGCAGGCAGGACTACGGCCGATCTCTGCCGGAATCTGTTCGTGATGATCCTCATGACAGCTGTCGGATACGCCGTCGGATACCGCATCGGCACAAACGTCGGCGAGTATCTGGGCGGGATCCTTCTCCTCTTGCTGTTCGCCTATGCCCTCAGCTGGGGCTTCGCCTTCATCGGGCTAGCTGCGCCCAACAGCGAGACGGCGCAGCTCATGTCCTTTCCGCTTCTCTTTCCCCTCACCTTCGCCTCCTCCGCCTTCGTCCCCCTCCAGTCCATGCCGGGATGGCTGCAGGGTTTCGCCCAGCACCAGCCGGTGTCCATCGTGGTCAACGCGGCCCGCGACCTGATGTCCGGTGTGCCGAAACCCGACCTCGTTTTTCCGCCTTTCACGACCATCGTCAGCACCGGCCAGACAAGCTCGACGGTCTTCTGGGCGGTCATCTGGTCGCTCGGCATCCTCGCCGTGCTCGCCCCGGTGTCGGTCCGCCGCTACCGGCGCCACAGCCTTTAGGCAACTCAGCCGACTTGGTGCCGGCCGCGCGAGGCCTGCCGTGCCTCAGCAGTTCCAGTCGCGCCTACGATGACCAGGCCAGCGCCGGTACGCGAGAATCGACCGACCTTGGCTTTGGAGAGCCGCCCGGGTAGCTCAGTGGTAGAGCAGCGCACTCGTAATGCGCAGGTCATGGGTTCGAATCCCATCTCGGGCTCAGCATGAATCCTCGTAGAGGCCCTGTCGAACTAGCGACCTCCCTTCGGCTACGCTCTGTCCCAACAGTTGTCCCAACAATTGTTGGGACAGGATTTCGGGGAGGCAGCCGAATGTCGGGCAGCATGAGGGCCCGCGCAGATCGAGGTCCCGACGCTTGGGAGCTGCGCGTGTTCGTGGGCCGCGATGCCACCGGACGCGTTCGTCACCGGAGCACGCTGTTCCGCGGGACCCGACGAGCTGCCGAAAAAGAGCTCGCGAAGATGATCGTGAAACAGGACGCTGTCCCGGAGCGAGTGCCCGACGAGGTCTCGCGTGCCTGGGGCCCTACGACCACTTTCAACGACGCCATCGCCGGCTGGCGCGACAACGGTTGGGAGGACTTGAGCCCGCTTACTGCCCAGCGCTACGAGAGCGTCTGGCGCGTCCACATCCGTGACACACTCGGACACCGCCGAATCGAGGCGGTCGGGCCCTATGACATCGAGCGTTTCTTCCGCAAGCTGAAAGCCGACGGAGTTGGGCGCGAGACCATCAGATACTCGCGCTCGGTTCTCCACAGGGCGTGCCGCCTGGCCCGTAAGTGGAGTGGTAACACGCTCCCGAACCCTGTGGCCGACACCGAGCTTCCGAACTTCACTCGAGCCGAGTTGCCGGAGCCTGTTCGAGCCCCGACGCTGGAGGAAGTGCGCTCCGTTCTGACGGCAGCTGAGTCGCTCGACATCCGGTACCGAGCCGCCCTGGTTGTCGTCGCCGCCACGGGCATGAGGCGCGGCGAGGCATGCGCGTTGCGCTGGTCGAACCTCGACGTCCCGGAAGCGACGATTTCGATCGACGAATCTGTGATCGCGGCTCCCCAAGGCGCTGCGTCGAAAGCGCCGAAAACGCGAGCCAGCATCCGTCGGGTAGCCATCGACGCCGGGACCTTGGACCTGCTCGAAGAGCTCCGCGCCGTCCAAATTGAGCTCGCCCGAATCGCCGAGGTCCCACTCGACGAGACGGCGTTCGTCTTTTCTACAGAGCCAGGCGGGACAGAGCCGCTGCATCCCGACACGCTTTCCCACGCTTTCGCAAAGGCGCGCAAGACTGCCGGTGCGGCCTCCGACCTGCATCTTCACTCTTTGAGGCACTTCCAGGCGACTGCCATTGACGCCGTCATCTCCGAACGCCAAAAGCAGTCCCGACTTGGCTGGTCGACCGCCCACATGGCGCGCCACTACACCGCTTCGGTCGGCGAGGAGGACCGGCGTGCGGC
>JBEKVJ010000114.1:0-9882 GCA_049514105.1 Acidimicrobiales bacterium | reverse complement strand
GGCGTCCGTACGCCATATCTCAACGATGGTCGCGACCTTTCCATCACTTGCAGCGTCGGCATCGTCGTCACGCGCGATCCTCTCAGCGAGCCAGAACAGTTGATCCGTGACGCCGACGAGGTGATGTACGGGGCGAAGGAGTCGGGACGGAACCGTTATCGTGTCTACGACTCAGCCCAACGTCTTCGTAGCGGGAGGAATGCCTTCCAAGCAGAGCTGAGCCGTGCGATCGAGGCCGGGGAGCTATTCGTGCTTTATCAGCCGCTCTTCTCGCTCGAGGACCGGTCGCTGATGGGAGTCGAAGCGCTCGTGCGCTGGCGACGTCCTCAGCGCGGAGTCGTAGGACCTGACGACTTCATCCCCTTTGCTGAGCAGCATGGCCTCATAGGAAGGATCGATTCGTTCGTCCTCGACGAGGCCTGCCGACAGTTCGCCGAGTGGACTGCCCATGACGGCTGGCCGCCGGAATTCACCATGGCGGTCAACGTATCTGGGGTCGAGCTGTCGGATCCGGACTTCGCGACGCGCGTCGGAGAGATCATCAGCCGTTACGGGATGCGCGCGGATCTGCTGTGCCTGGAGATAACCGAGACGGCGCTCGTGGGTGAGTTCGGCGAGGCCCAGGACACCCTGGCGGCGCTGTCGAGACTAGGCGTGCGTCTCGCCCTCGACGACTTCGGCACCGGCTACTCGACGCTTGCCCATTTGCAAAGGCTGAGGGTTGACATCTTGAAGATAGACCGCAGTTTCGTGGCCCAGGTCAGCCGGAGCCCGCGAGACCGCGAGATCGTGGCGGCGGTGACGGCAATGTCTCACGCGCTCGGCATGCGCGTGGTCGGTGAGGGCATCGAGACGAGCCACCAACTGGACACGCTTGCTGAGCTGGACTGTGATCAAGGCCAAGGATTCCTCTTCGCCCGCCCGATGTCCCCAGAAGCGATCGTTGCGCTCGTGGGTTGAACAGCTTTGGAGACTTCCACGTAGAACCGGCTGGTTTTCCGGGGCCAAGAAATCGCTCCGACTGTCCGCCACAACTCACTCGTCCGTCTTGGTCTAGCGGTTGCTCAAGCGGCACGCCTGGACCGGGCGGGACATCGCCTTTAGATGAGCGTGAACATCTCTCGCCACGACCTCGTCGACGAGGAGCTGGCGGATTTCGTCGACGCGGCCTTAGCACGCCCCGGATTCCCGCACGACCGTTTGCCCCTTGAGATCACTGAGTCTGCTCTTGAGGGCGGCCCTGAGCGAGCGAAACGATGTGTTCGTGAGCTTCGAGCCCGCGGCTCGCGCATCTCGATGGACGATTTCCGGGTTGGCTACTCGTCGATGTCGCAGCTGCTTGAGTTGTCCATCGACGAATTGAAGATCGACAAATCCTTCGTTTTCGGACTCGGTTCAGACCCGCGGGCTCGAGCGATAGTGCGATCTGCGATCGAGCTTGGCCGCGCGCCCTCGGCCTTATCGTCGTCGCCGAAGGCATCGAGTCAGACAACGTGTTCCAGTCGCTCGCGACCTGGGGGCGACATAGGGCAGGGCAAAATGATCAGCCACCACTTACGGTGCAGCTGGACGAATACCTCTCCCGGCCGGCGCATCTTCGGCGACTGCGCACCCAGCCCGCACGGCTCTTCCTGGCCGAGGGCTGATACGGCCTGGCGAACCGAGAGACGGGCGTCGTCGTTTGCAGATCACCAGTGTCACGTAGTCGGGTGGGACATACGGGCAAACGCCGAGACCTTGTCTCTGGCCTTGAGGATCTGGCTCTGACGGGCGACGACACGCCCGGGTTGGTTTCTTCATACGGTCAGCGAACCTGGTACGCAAAAGGCAGCCACTTTGCTGGTTGCCTTGCTGGAAGAGGGCTCTCGCAAAGACGATCGTTGGCTTTTGCTCGCTGGCCTGAGCGCGACTGGCTCGGGCGTAGTGGGCCCCACCGTTTCACCCCGAGGGACTCGGGTGCGGCTCGTGGGCCTGCCGCCGTTTCTGCTTGCGCCGCCATCTCAGCGCGATGAGAGCTGCCGAGACCAGCGAGGCGCAGCAGATGACAAAGAGCTCCCCGTAGTACTGGTAGCCGACGAAGGTAAATCGGATCACGTGAATGCCGGCTGAGACCCGCACGCCCGGCATCGCGGGCACGATCATCTCTGTCGGGGCCGGGCGGCCATCGACTGTGACCTGCCAGCCTGGATCGTACGACGCGTTCAGCAGCACGACTGCGGTTCGCCGGGCGTCGATCGTCGCCGTCAGCGTGCCACGCTCGAGATCGGCGTGCAACGAAACAACGGTTCCGGCCGGTCCATGGGCGAGCGTGCCCCGCTCAATCGTCGGTGGCGCCGCGCGAGCCCCGGCGTAGGCAACGGTGAGATAGCGGCCGTCGGCTGGATCGGAAGACCTTACGAACCGTGACGACATCGCTCCTATGTCGGTGCGGTTCTCGGCAATGGAGCCAACCGTGTCGACGACCTGCACGTAATGGACCCTTGGCAGGCTCCACAACCTGTAGGGCCCCGATGCCGAAAGCGCGTAGGCCCGCACCGGCGGGGTCATACCCTCCGGAAGAAGGAGGTACCGGACACCGAAGAGGGCATAGTCTCCCGGGTTCGTGTCGTCGAAGTACGGTTCCGCGTCGGACATGAGCGACGCGGTCCGAAGGGTGAACCCAACCGAGTCGACGCCACTGCCGGCGAGGTACTCGTAAACCGGGACGTAGCCGACCCGAAAACTCCTGCCCCAGTTTGTGAGCAGACCTGCATAAACCCGACCACCGCCGCGCGCCTCGGCCACTCTGATCAAGGATGCAAGCTCGGCGCCTTGTTTGGCGTCATAGCCGACCTGGACCTTGATGTCCCTGCTGTCGTGCGCTGCGTAGCTCGCCACCTGGGTCCAGGCCGGGGCAAGAGCACCGATGCCAACTAAGACCGCCGCGGCCGTGACCAGCAGGGCGCCGACGCGCGGAGCGGCCCAGAACACAAGGCGTCTCGCGAGACGCGCGAGCTCGACTGCTCCGACTCCGACGAGGAGAAGGCTCGCAAGGTCGACACCGCACACGAACCGTCGCAGGAACAGGTCCCTGCTCCCAGGTAAGAGGTCGATGACTGGTCCTAGCGTCGGTCTGCCGAAGAAGGCCACGAGATAGACGACCCACAGGACGACAAGTACCCGGCTCTGCTCGTCGCTCCTGAATCGCACGAGGCACGCGAGAAGGCCGACTGCGAGAAGTACCGTGAGTATTGGGAGCCGCCCCTTGTCGAGTAGCTGTCCGGTCGCCAGCCAGCTGAGAATCCGATCGGCACCGAACGAGTTCGTATCAGCAGTGTGCTGCAAGAACTCGTTCCTAGCCGCGAACCGGCTGTCGGTGATCACGGGCACAAGTACCCATGCAGCCGCTCCCGCTGCAAGGACAGAGAGCAGGGCCGTCCTTACGACCCGGCTACGGAATTGTCCTCCGCAGCCGTTCGCGAGGCCCAGGACAACAATCGCCCCAGCGGCGAGGAATCCGGTCTCGAAATGGAACGCAATCGTAAGAGCGGTGAACAAGACTGCCGCGAAAAGATGGCGGCGCCGAGCGATTGCCTGCCACGAAAAGCCGATGGCGAGGGGGAGGGTCCACATCGCCCACAGCTGGGTCCAGACGCCGTAGCCGATCCAAAGATAACTCCCGTACTCGTAACCGAGCCCGGCAGCGCTCATGATCAGCGGGGACGCACATGAAACCGCGGCCGCCGTCCATCGACTCCATCCGAGCAGACGCGAACAGAAGAAGGTGCTGATGGGCCACGTCGCCAAGAGGAGATAGTTTGACCAGGCAAACGCGTGGGGCACCCCGACGAGAAGGCCGGCGGCTCCCGTGATGATCGCCGGGAGGCTCTGGTAGTGGAGGAACGCCGGTGAGCCAAGGTTCAACAGCGGGTACCACGCGGAGAGTGGGTTCCGTCCCATCCGAAGGAGGCTCGACGCGAGTTGGACCATGCCGAGGTGAAAGGCTTCGTCGTTGAGGTGGGCGACGATCTCCGTCTCGGTGCGCAACACCCAGAACCCGAAGCCGACCGATATCGCGAGAATCAGGAACGGACCGGATCGAGCCAACGCGCTCCGGAGGGAGAATCGAAAGGACTCCACCGTCAGAGCTTTCTGACGTTCGCGGAGTACGTTCGCTCAGATGTCAGTTTCTCAGCCACGAGAATCTTTCCAGGCTTGCCTAGGACCGAGTTCGGCAGCCTTAAACGACAGTCATGACCAACGGTGCGAGTACATAGAGCGAGCATTGCTCTCGCCCTGTCAGACCGTAGCGTGATCCTCGGTGGCGCGGGGGGCGGCGCCGCATCGATCGTCGCGCCCCGTCGGAGCTAACAGCACAGATCTCCGCCAGTGGCCACCCAGTTCCCCGGCGCGATTGAATAGCTGCTCGGCCGGAAGTCTCCATGAAACCATCCGGAGGGCAACGAATTGAGCGAGTCCGCAGTGTGGGCGCGTACGTGAACTCGGAAGAGCTTTCGCCCGAGGTCTTAGCGAGTGACTTGAATGGCAAGTAGATGCTTGGGTCGAGCGGGACTGCCCACGTGTTCGAGCAGAATGCAGTGTGGTCCGGGTCACATCGACACCGATGACCGCCCCGTACTGCCGCCCTGGACACACCGACTGGTGCCGAGATGAAGGAGCGCTGACTCAAGACGAGTATGTCGGCCCGCCGGAAACCAACACGGGCTCAGGATGGCTTCGCACAGCCGAGCAGCATCGGCGACTGACAGTCACCGGAGCCTTTCAGGCTCTCACAGGGGTCTGTTGCTAGTTGAGCCGTCAGGCACAACCGAAGTCGCAGGAAAAGGGGCTTCCGGCCCTAGTGGGCTCAGAGGTCACACGCCATTGTGAAACTATGGGCAACCTGGAGCTCACCGTGTTGTCGCGTAAGGAGTGCTTGCGCCTTCTCGCGAGTGTCCCAGTCGGTCGAGTTGGACTTAGTATCGAGGCGCTTCCAGCCTTGTTGCCAGTCAATTTCGCGCTCCTTGAGGGCGACGTCGTGTTCCGAACCGTTGAAGGCTCGAAGTTCCATTCAGCGGTGGCCGGCAGGGTCCTGGCCTTCGAGGCGGATGGGTATTCGCCTGACGGCCGGAGCGGATGGAGTGTGCTCGTACAAGGCGTGTCGAGACTCATAACCGAACCCAACGAGTTGAGTCTGACCCAGCAGCTCAGTGTGGAACCTTGGGCGGTCGACGGAGAAGCAGACCAGGTTGTCCGCATTGCGTCCACTGTTGTGAGCGGGAGGCAGTTCCAGCGCACTCCGTAACCAGGCAGGTTCAGATCTGCCGGGCGCGGCACAACGTATCGCGCCGAACAGGTCTGCCTGCCCGGGGACGAGCGTTACTAGAGCGGATTGTCGCGCAGCGTTAGGAATGAGCGGTCGTCGGATCGACTAGCAACATGGCTCGTCAATGCGCTAACCGCCGGCAGTGGCCTGGCCCAGCTCGACACGAAGGTGGCGTAGGCGGCAAGTTACTTAGGAGATATAGCTCATCTGTCCGTCGCCGTCTGGCCAAAGGAGCACCTCGAGCGGGGAGATCCCGAGCCGCAGGGCGGAGGTCCTGCATCACAGGAGCGCTGGTCCCGAAATCAGGATCTTGGTAGTGCGGAACGACACACAGGCACGATCCGCATCGACATTGTGGTCGAGCACCGTCAGAGCTTGCCCGGGCGTGCTTGATGGCTTTCTTACATCGTGCGAGGTGGCAACAGAGAAGGGCGTCGATCCCGCTAGGGATCCCCCTTCTTTCTGGGGTCGCCGGAGCCACGCGACGCAGTGCACGGCAAGAACACACTTCAGGCGTACCTCTTTCGCACTAGCCGTCGTCGAGATAGCTTGTCGGGTCGCATCGGTTTCGGCGCTGTCTTGTCAGAACTCGTGGCAAGGCTGTTCTTGAATCGCCGAGGGCTCTCGAGATGGTTGGTTGCTCCCATGCCGCTTATTCGAGGTTCAAAGGGCGGCGATTGCGACCGCAGAACTAGCGGATGGGGCCCCTTTGTGGAGCAGTTTCGTTATCATCGCTTCCGTGACAGTCAAACTCACCATCATCGTCGACAATCCCAACGATCCCGGCGCCTTTGAGGTCCACTACAACTCCACGGCCAATAAGGAACTGCTGGGCAAGATCCCCGATATCCAGCGGGTCGAATCGGCCAAGGTCTTCCCGAAAGAGGACGGCTCCCCAACCCCTGCCTACCGGACCATCGACGTCTACTTCTCCGACTACGCGGTCGCGTGCGCCGCGCTCGGGTCACCGGAGGCAGGCGAGCTGGCTGGCGGACTGGCCCAGGCGGCCACGGGCGGGATCCGTTTTCTCCTCTCCGACATCGAGGACTGATCCTCTCCAATCACCACGCCCGCGTTCCTGCGGTAACAACTGCGGATCCACTGGTCAGGCGTGCAGTTACCTCGCTCGATTCGTCAAGTTGCCCGGTCGTTGGGCGACAACTCAGCGCGCCATGCCGAGAGGGCCAAGAACCGCAAATGCTGAGACCCAGGTTATTGAGACAACCACTCCGCGCTTGGTCGAGCTGGCCCAACGCGTCGACGACCGGGCGACTCCTCATCACTTGACGGCGGTAAGGGTCTTCTCGGCGGAAGACGAGCCCTTGAAATTCGCGCTCCCATCGTAAGTTGCGACAAGACTGTACGTGCCTGGCGTGAGCTTCCTCGCCGAGAGTCTGCAGGATCCCGTGCCCGAGGACAGCGTGATCTTGCACAGCGTCGTTGTGGAGTCCCTTACCGTTACCGTCCCGGTCAGCGTCGTCCCGGCGTCCGTGGTTGACAGTGTTACTAAAAGTCGCTCGGTCTGCTCTTGTCCGTAGGTGACAGTCGTACTGGACATCGCAAGTGCAGTCTCAGTGGCTGTCCTGACAACGGCGAGTGTTGCTCTCCCGGATTTCGAGACAGCCAGCTCTGTGCTGCCGCCGTAGGTGGCAGACAGGTGATAGATGCCCGTATTAAGCCTCTTGGCCGAAAGGGTGCAAGATCCCGAGCCGGCGGACAGTGTGACGACGCACAAGGCGGTGCCGGACTCGCCGATGGTCACTTTCCCGGTCGGCGCCGGACCGGGGTGCCGCGGTGAGACGGTGGCCGACAGAAGTGCGAGTTGCTCATGTCCGTAAGTGACCGCGGTCGTAGACAAACTGAGAGTGGTATTCGAGGCGCCGACTGTGTAGGCGACACTCGAGGATCCGGTCTCACCGTCTTGGCTCGTGGCGACGATCTTGTAGGTGAACGTCCCTTTCGACGACGTGTCGAGCAATCCGGGACTCGGCGAGCGGTTGCTGTCGAGACAGGTCGAAATTCCAGGGCCGCCGGCTCCTTCGCTGCAGCTGAAGGTTGTCGCGACCACTTGGCCAACGGCGAAGAACTGGTCCTTTGTGGGCCAAGCGAATGTCGCTGTTGGCGGCGGAGGAGGTGGCAGGAAAGTGAACTGATCAGAGGCGGTAACCGGGCTGATCGCCATGTCCTCGACCGCCATCACGAGGTTGATCGTCCCGGAATTCGTCGCAGGGAGGGTGGCGGTACAGCTGGTCGTGGTCGTGCAGGAAGCGGCGATCCGGGTCGTGCCGATCTCAAGTTCGTCGGCTCCTGTTATCGGCAGGAACCCTGAGCCCGCGATAGTGACAAAGGTCGGGCTGATGCTTGGCCCTTCGTTCGGCGAGACAGCCGTGACGCTGGTCGTGTCGAGCGCCGTGCGGTTCGCGAAGCAGATCTGCGCCGCCAGTCCAGGTTCGAAGTTGCCTGAATGCGCGAGAGTGAGAGACCCAAGGCCGCTCGCCATGTCGTAGCCGGTTGTCGCCGGGTACAGGCCACCGGCGTAGCCAGACGCCACGTCCACGTTGTCACCGTTCGTGATGTCTCTAAATGCGAGACCAAAGTAGGGCGAGCCCCAGCTTGCGATCTTGTAGAGCCCTTCTGGCCGCGCGCCAGCATCTCCCGATCCGTAATCGGAGCAGAACGGAGAAGAGTCGATCAGAGCGGCAGCAGCAGCCCATAGCGGTGCGGCGGCGCTTGTACCACCCCATCTGCCCTGCCAATAGCCCTTGAGATAGATGACGTAGCCAGTGTTCCCATCCGCGTCGGCAGACACATCGGGGACCTCTCGCAGATAAGGCGTTGTGGAGCCGCAGTCGCCCGAGTCCGATTCCGAGTGCGGTCCTATCAGCCCAGGTATGGCCGGACTGTCTTGGTAGGAGGGCATACACCACACAGCAGAAAGGCCCCCACCGCCGGTGGTGTGCGCCCCATCGGCCGGAGTGGAGTCGTTCCACACAGTTTCGGTCTGGGTGGCTGTGTTTAATGACGTTCCTCCCACTCCCACGACGTAGGGTTGGCTCGCCGGATCGTCGACGGCCAACTCGTTCTTCGGCTCTTCGTTGCTGTACTCGCAGTCTGTGGAGCCGTCGTCTCCGGCGGCAGCTAGAACGGTCTGGCCTTGAGTGGCAGCCTGGTAAAAGAGAGACTGCTCGGAGCTCAGGAGTGAAGCGTCGCTGTCCAGCTCGCACTCCCCCCAGGAAGTTGAGACGACCTGGTCTGAGTCGCCGTCAACTATGTCGGAGTACATGTCATACGTACTCCCGCTAGGACCTTGGTAGACATCGATCGTCGCCTCAGGCGCAAGACCGATGACGTCCTCGATGTCGAGGGCCATTTCGACCCCCTCGCTGTCGCTTGGATCGCCGGTCGTACCGCCGTCGACCGGGATGTAGTTCACGGTGGCGTCGGTTCCGTAGCACTCCTGGTAGGCGGCGATGTCCGTGGATGCCGTCGGCTCGGTCTCGAACTCGACCAAGGCAACACTCACACCCTGTCCTAAGTCGCCAAGGCTGTAGAGCGGAGTCATGCCGTAATACGACGCCAACTGGTCCGCGGTGTAGCTCCCGGCTGAGCTGGCTACGTCTGCCGCTTGCGAGCACGGCGTAGGGCCTGCTGTTGCGGGATGGATGTCGCTTGGAGAGTTCGAACGGGTGTGACCAACTGGAGCTCGAGCGAGCATGTTCTGAGGCTGGTCGAGATCACTAAGGCCGATGATCCCCTCGACGTCAGGCGCCACGGCAGCCGAGATGCTAGGAGCGGACAACGTCGAAAACGCGGTCTCTCCGTCGGATAGCCGATAGCGGACGAGGCCGATGTGAAATGCGCGGTCGATTGTCGACGCTGTGGCCGTCACCGGGATCGATAGGTGGTCCGATGCCAGCTTTCCTGGATGCAGTCCGTCGGATCGGAGTACCGCGTCCACAGCGTCGGCTTCTGCCAACGGTGGACCGAATATCTCCCCGAACTGACCCGGGCGAAGGAAGTGGTGGAAGTTGGCTGAGTGCCGGTCGGACAGTGATGCGATAAAGGAGGTCACGGCGGATGGGTCCGGCAGTTTTAGGGTGACGTCGACGTGGACATCCGCGCCAGAGGCCAGGGCTCCGAGCGCGAGTGAGTGCGCAGGAACTGGAGGACTTGCACTGGCATGAAGCGTTACAAGCCCGGATGGGTCAATCGCCTGCGCGTTGGAAGGAGCCGAGAAAGCGGCGACAGCCGAAACCGCCGCAAGGATGCCGCCGAGCACTACTGCAAGCGCCCGACTCGTCATCTTCCCCCCCTTTTTTGCATGCGCTCTGACCGGGTCCATCGACTGGCCGGCTCGACAAGGGCCCGCCTGGCTCCAGTTTCGCGGGTTTTTTGGCTGCTGTCCCGGCTCTGGTCCGGTTTCTGCCGCCCCTCTGTTGTCCCCCTGTTGGTGAATGTGGGCCCGGCAGGGATCGAACCTGCGACCAAGGGATTATGAGTCCATCCGGACCGGTGCGAAGGCGTCTTGAAGTGTCTCGTCCTGTCTCGGATGGGCCGTCTGAGCAGGTCATATATGA
>JBEKVJ010000113.1:0-10130 GCA_049514105.1 Acidimicrobiales bacterium | reverse complement strand
GCTCGGTCACAGTCGTGACCCGAATGTGACCTGCGGTCTGGCATCTTGGGAGCGACAACCGTCGGCGGGGCGGTGCCCCACCGATCAAGAGCGCTGCCACGCTTGTGACGGGGAGAAGCCACGGGAGAGCCGACATCTAATGAGAGTGCTTGTAGCTGAAGACCACGAGCGGTTGGCCAGGGCAGTCGCGGCGGGGCTGCGCCGCTACGGGATGGTCGTCGATGTAGCTCTCGATGGCGACGAAGCCCGAGCTCGGCTGGGCACCAACCGCTATGACGTGGTGGTGCTCGACAGGGATCTCCCCGGCATCCACGGTGACGAGATCTGTCGCAGCCTTGCTGCCGAGCGATGTGAGAGCCGGGTCTTGATGCTCACCGCTGCCAGCTCGGTGCGCGACCGGGTTGAAGGCCTCGGCTTAGGTGCCGACGACTACCTCCCCAAGCCGTTCGACTTCACCGAGCTCGTGGCCCGGGTCCAGGCTCTCGCCCGTCGCCCCGGTGCCCCGAAGGCTGAGCACTTGGGTTACAGAGATCTGACCTTGGACCCAGAAAGACATCTCGCCGCCCGTGCCGGACGGCGCCTGGCGCTCAGCCCGAAGGAGTTCGCCGTCTTGGAATGCTTGCTCGTCGCCGAAGGAAGGCCGGTACCTGCCGAAGAACTGCTCGAACGAGTTTGGGACCAGGCGACCGACCCGTTCACGACTACCGTCAAAGCCACCATCAACCGGCTGCGCGCCAAGCTCGGTGCACCAGCGCTGATCGAGACCGACCGCGAGCAGGGCTATCGCATTGGCGGCCTGTGATGGGCGTCTCACACCACCCCCGTCTCGCACCACCCGCCTGGCTGAGATTGCCTCGCCGCACCGCCCGGCTGCGGCTCACCGCTCTGTACGGCAGCCTCTTCCTTCTCTCCGGCGTCGCGTTGGATGCGGTCACCTACGTCCTATTTGAACGTGCGACCGAATACAAAAGGCCGCATCTGCCTAAGATCCCCCGTACTCCCGCCATCCAGCATCTCCATCTGCCTCAGCTGCCTCAGGCTTTGTCGAGCCTGGCCCGAGACCAATATCAGCTGAAACAGTTCCAGAATCAGCTGCTACGGACTGTTACCCAGCTGGCACCACCTGAGCAGCGGATGGAATATTCCTTGTCTCAACTGACCAACGACCAGCATCAGTTGGTAAAGAACCAGCATCAGCTGGCCAATGCTGTGAATCAGCTGGCACTGGCGGTGCATCAAGCTGCGCAGGCAGCGTCCGTCCAAGCCGCCCAGCGCGCTAGCGACTCTCACGAGCTCCTGATCAACTCGGGGGTCGCTCTTGTCATCGTGGCCGTCCTCGCCCTCCTAGCCGGCTGGCTCGTTGCGGGCAGGATTCTGCGGCCCCTGCGGACCACGCACGGCCCGCAGGATCTCCTCCACCAGCCTGAACGAGCGCTTGGCTCTCGGCGGCCCGCAGGACGAGCTCAAGGAACTCGGCGACACCCTCGACGATTTATTTGGTCGTCTCGACGCTGCGTTTGACGCACAGCGTCACTTCGTCGCCAACGCCTCCCACGAGCTGCGCACACCACTAACCGCCGAACGTACCCTCTTGCAGGTTGCGCTCGACAACCCCGACACAACGATCGGCGGATGGCGTTGTACCGCCGAGGAGGTTCTCGCTTCAACTGACGAGCAGGCGCGCCTCATCGAAGCCCTCCTCGCTCTAGCGAGCAGCGAAAGTGGCTCGAATGGAAACGAACCGGTCGACCTTGCGGCCATCGTCACCTCGACCCTTGCCGGCCTCCAGCACGAGATCGACCAGCTGGGAATCCACCTCGAGGACGTGACAACGCCGGCACCTCTCAACGGCGACCCGCTGCTCGTCGAACGGCTCGTTGCCAACCTGCTCACCAACGCCTTACGGCACAACATTGCCGATGGCCGCGTCGAGGTGATAACCGAGGTAGAAGATGGCAAGGCTGTGCTGTCGGTGACCAACACTGGACCACTCATCCCGCTAGCTGAGATCGACCGGCCCTTCCAGCCTTTTCAACGGCTCGATCCGCGTAGGGCGCACTTCAAGAACGGGCACGGGCTCGGACTCTCCATCGTCCGAGCGATCGCTACTGCCCACCAAGCCAATATCAGTGCTCATCCCATGCCCGATGGCGGATTCTCTATCAGGGTCGTCTTTCCCCGATTCACTTTCACATCGTCGTGAACTTTCACGCCATTGAAAATGTTCACTCGATACCCAACCGAACCCATACCGGACGCCCGGGCGGTTCTGCGGGGTCGGTTCATGCCAGTGGGTCCGTGCTCGCCGGCTGCGTGGTCGCGGAGGCGACCGCGCGGCATGTCCGAACGGTAGGGCAGCGCCAAGTCGCGCGACGCCATACCTCCCTAGGAGCAGCCACCGACTTGAGCGCACGCTCGGGCCTCACCGGCGGCTCAATGAGGGGTCGGGTCCCGACGAGGTGTCGATGAAATCACTTCTTCGGCGACGGGCACTCACTTTCAGGCGAGCGAGAGCGATGACATCGGCGTTTGAATAAGTGCTCATTCGATACCTGAGCGAACGGACACCGGAAGTACCATTTGAGCAGCTAGACCGTTGTGATTATGACAATGGCGGGTGCGCTGGACTGTTTTCGAACCCGCTCCGTAGTGAATTCGTCAACAACCCGGTCCGGTCGCCCGGACGAACCGGGTTGTCGACACGGTGCGCAGGCTTAGGCTGACTGGTCGGAGGTCGCCATGGAACCATACGTGGACTCGCTCAAGGGGAGAAGGGCGCTGGTCACAGGGGGAAACTCGGGAATCGGCCTCGCGACTGCCGAGGCAATGTTGCGTCGAGGAATGCGTGTCGTAATAACCGGCCGAGACCGAGCTCGCGGCGAGGAGGCGGAAGCGAAACTGCGATCGTTCGGCAACGCGTGGTTCATTCAGGCCGATGCCGATGACGAGATCGCGATTCGTGCCTCTGTGGACAAAGCCGTCGAGCTGCTCGGCGGAATCGACGCGCTCGTGAACAACGCCGGGGTCGGGCTCATCGCCTCGATGTTGTCAACGCCGGTGGCTCAGTTCGACCGTCTGCTTCATATCAACCTGCGCGCCCCGCTCGCTTACGTCCAGGCGGCACACCCTCACCTCATCGAGCGCCAAGGCGGCGTCGTGAATGTGGCTTCTGACGCCGCGCTCAGACCCGAGCAGGCAATTGGCGCGTATTCGGTCTCGAAGGCGGCGCTCGTCACGATGAGTCGCCTCCTCGCGCTGGATCTTGCCCGAGACGGTATCCGCTGCAACTGTGTCTGCCCGGGCGACACTATTCCCGGAATGCGCCATTTCGGACCGTTAGACGATCCGGAGTCGGACGGTAGCGGAGACCCGGCGGAGTGGACCATGCCACCGCTCGGCCGCCGCGGTCACGCTGAGGACGTCGCGGCCGCAGTGCTTTTCTTTCTTGGCGAGGAGTCCTCGTTCTGTTCCGGCACAGAGCTGCTTATCGATGGTGGCCTTCAGGCGGGCGTCGTCGGTTAGGGTTCATGATGCCGTGTGGGGTCCCGCCTCCAATGGCCCGCTTCGGGGGATTGTGAGTCGTCTGGTGATGCTTATCCTTTGAGGTACTGAGCGAGCTTTTCCAGCGACAAGGTCACCCCTTCGGCTGTTGATCTCGATCAGTTCGGTTCCGCCTTCGCCGCTACCGGGCCATCGCTTCCCTACTCGGTTGCCCATTCAGCACGGTCGGGCCCGGTCGAGCCGCTTGCTTTGGCGGCAAGGATTGGCAAAGCGCGCAAGCGGACCTCGACAAAGCCCGACGTCGGGGATTTGGGCGACGGACAGATAGGATCCTCGGCCGCGGGAATCTGATGTCTTAGGTGACGTCATTAGCATCAGGGACGGTCAATGCCGGGACCCCGCGCCTTTTCGCTGCGATTTCGCGATCCATGAGAGGACCTCACCCTCGGAGGCACTGCTAAACGAGCTCGCACGGGAGGTAGGGCTGCGCCCGCGGCGACAACAATCGACCGTTGGCTGCAAGGAATGGTAACTAAGCGCTCTCTTGGCAGCCAGTTGTACTCAGACGAGGGCGGTCCTCGCGGCAACAACAGCGACTAACTGACCATGGCCCACGAGAAATATTGGCAGCGACGCTGTCGCTCATGTGGATCGAACTCAGCTCACGTTGACGACTGCCCCGCCAACCAGGCATTTGCGATGCTGTCAGTCGCGCCTTGCTCGATTGTGAATCCTGTGAATCCGGAATTCACGAGATCTCGGCGCAAGAACAGTCATTTCCTGTTGGCTCACGTCAAATTGTCCGGGAACGGTGATTTGTTCAGCTACCTGGTATTCGGGTGTAGCGTGGTAGTCACCTTCGACAGAGAGGGCGTCGCGAGGCGGCCCGAATTATCGGCCCGCCTATTCGGAGGAAAACGACCCTTGTGTCGAGTTCCGAGCTGTCGCCTGGGTGTGTCTCAGCGCGTCGTCTGCTTCTGGGCACTCGCGCTCTCGAGGTTGGTTTCGCGCTCCGCGGGCACCAAATCCGCCCGTGATCGCACTACCTGGCGACACAATCCCGATAACCGCGTCCAGAGAACTTTTAATGAGGAGTCCGTAGTGAAGAGGAGTTCCATCATTGCAGCGTTTGCGTTAGGAGCCTTGTTGGCCGGTTTGGTCGGCATAGCTCCTGTAGCTCTCGCGGCCACCAACACCGCACCGTCTGCCCCGACGGGGCTTAGCGCAACGCCAGGCGACACATCTGTGGCGCTGTCTTGGACCACACCTAGCAACAACGGCGGGTCCGCCATTACCGGGTACAACGTCTACGAGGGGACAAGCGCTGGCGCAGAGGACTATTCCACCGCAGTCAACGGCAGCACGCTCATTACGACGACTACCTACACGGTCACCGCTCTCAACAACGCGTCCAAGTACTACTTCACCGTAGAAGCCGTGAATGCAATCGGGCCTTCAAGTCCCTCCGACGAGGCCTGGGCCACCCCCGCGGCGACTGTGCCTGGCGCCCCTCGTAGTGTCGTCGCCACCGTGGCAGACGCCTCCGCGACTGTCACCTGGAGCGCCCCCACAAGTCCGGGGGGAGCGAACATCACGCTGTACACGGTCACCGCGGCCGACTCGACCTCCTCCGCGAAGGGCGGGCAGACCTGCACGTGGACCACGGGACCGCTCACCTGCACTGTGATGGGCCTTAACAACGGTGACTCGTACACCTTTAGTGTCACCGCGACCAACTCGCTCGGTACCGGTTCCGCGTCCCCAGCATCCAACGCGGTTGTGCCTGCCACCACTGCACCGTCTGCACCGGCGGGGCTCGCTGCAATGCCCGGCAGCAGCACGACGGTCGCGCTCATCTGGACCGCCCCGTCCAACGGCGGTTCGTCCATCACGGGATACAACGTTTATCAAGCAGCGAGCGCGGGTGGCGAAAACTACTCCTCGCCCGTCAACGCCAGCACGCTCATCACGACCACGACTTACACCGTGACTGGGCTCACGGCGAGCACCAAGTACTACTTCACCGTCAAGGCCGTGAACTCTGTCGGGTCATCACCTGCATCGAACGAGGTCTTCGCCATTCCCGCTGGCACGGCTCCCGGTGTCGCGACAGGCGTCAGCGCTACTGGCGGTTTCGCGTCGGCCGTGGTCACATGGACGGCGCCGTCGAACCTCGGCGGTTCGGCCATAACCCGCTACACGGTGACCGCTTCCGACTCGACTGTGCCAGCTAAGGGCGGCCAAACCTGCACGTGGAGCAGTGGGCCACTTACATGCACGCTCAGCGGGCTCACCGACGGTGATTTCTACACATTCACCGTCACCGCCACCAACTCGGTCGGTACGAGTGGCGCCTCGAACGCGTCAAGCTCGGTCGTTCCAGCCTTGGCTGTACCGTCTGCTCCGACGGGCCTTCTCTCCACCCCGGGCAACCACAAGGTCCTCCTCAACTGGACGGCACCCTCCAACGGCGGAGCAGCCATCATCGGCTACAACCTCTACGAAGGCGCTAGTGCTGGCACCGAGGACTACAGCTCCGCTGTCAACGGCGCAGTACTCATCACCGGCACTACTGTGACGGTCTCGAGCCTCACCAACGGCGTGACGTACTACTTCACGGTGAAGGCCGTGAACGCGGTCGGGCCTTCACTCGCCTCCAACGAGGCTTGGGCCACCCCGGCTGCTACCACGTCCGATGCTCCCCAAGACACAGACGCCACCCTTTCAGGTAACGCAAGCGTCGCCGTCAGCTGGGCCGCGCCATTAGACAGCGGGGGCTCGAGCATTACTGGTTATGTGGTCACACCTTTCATCGGCGCTAGCGCCGGGCCCTCGAGCGTGTTCCAGAACAACACCGCCACGACCGAGACAATCAGTGGCCTAACACCTGGGACGGCGTACAGCTTCACGGTGGCAGCAATCAACGCCTCAGGCAACGGGGCACAGTCAGCCCCATCCAACCTTGTCACCGTGCCGCCGGCGAACACGACCATCACGCTCAGCTTGTCCGCGAATAGCGTCACCTACGGCAACGAGCAGGCAGGGCACTTCTCGGTCATCGTTGCACCTACCTACAGCGGTCCTGTGCCAAATGGCACGATCTTGATCAAGAAGTCCACGACGACTTTGTGCACTATCACCCTGTCAGCTGCCAAGGGCGCGTGCTCTCTTACGAGCGAGGAGCTCCCGGCACGGAGCTTCAGCGTCTATGCCAACTATGCCGGTAACTCAAGCTTCGTACTTTCAACATCGTTCAAAACAAAGACGACCCTCATCGTCGCCAAGGCTTCGACCAGGACGACCCTGAAGCTATCGGCCAGGACAGTGGCCTTCGGTCACGAGCAGGGCGAGCACATCTCAGTCAGTGTCTCTCCTCAATTCTCAGGCAGCATGCCGACAGGTATTGTCACGATAAGTGGTACCTCCTGTCTCGTAAAGCTGTCGGGGGGCAAGGGCTCGTGTACGGCAAAGGCCGCCACCTTCCATGTGGGCAACCACAGCCTCGTGGCCCATTACTGGGGCGACGGAAACTTCGTCGGTTCGACTTCACCAAAGGCCAGCCTGACTGCAGTCAAGTAGCCAGGGCAATAGCAACGAAAAGAGGGCGGGCTTCGGCCCGCCCTCTTTTCGTTGCGCGTTGCGGTCACCGGGATCCAGGAAGGAACCTCACCTGCTTCGGCCTGCATGCGGCTTGTTCGCCGATGATCGTCGTGCGCTTGCTCCTTCGTCCTCGGCATCGAGGCATTTCGAGCCCATCAATCGGCCGAGGTGGTCGCCTCCGATGTAGATGTCCTCGCGGACGGCCTTCCAGATCTTTCTCAGCCCAGAGACCGATCGGTTCTTCCTTCGCAGGTCGACGATCCTATCCGCAGCCAAAACGTTCTGATTCTGACATCGATGGAGTGCATGGGACTGTTTTCAAACCCGTTCGCCGCTGTCGACGCGTATCCAGGAAATGGCATCTACCAGGGATAACTACCCGACGACTGCACCACTACGGCGTGCTCGCGACAGCGAGAACCGGTCCGGAGATCAGGGCGCTTCAATGGCGTTGGCGGCGATCACGCCGCGATAAAAGTGCGCGCTTTGCTTCAAAATGCGCTCCTTGGTTCTGTAGTCGGTGAAGACTAGGCCGAATCTCATCGAATAACCCTCTGCCCACTCAAAATTGTCGAGCAGCGACCAGACGAAGTACCCGCGCAGGTCGACCCCCTGGCCGATCGCCGCGTGAGCGGCGGCGAAGTGCGCCCTTAAGAACTCGATGCGATCAAGGTCGTTGACGCGGCCTTCCGGGTCCACGTAGTCGTAGAAGGCGGCGCCATTCTCGGTTACATACATCGGGATGTCGCCGTAGTCGTCCTTCAGACGCACGAGGGTCTGCGTGAGACCTTCCGGTTCTATGGTCCAGCCCATGGCCGTGCTTGCTACGTCCGCCCTTGGCTTCTCCTCGAGGCCGAACCAGTCCCAGAACAACGATCTGCTCGTCGGTTCTTCGGCTGGCACCGAAGCAGCTACGCGCGCTGGCGAGTAGTAGTTGAGGGCCAGCAAGCCGAGCTTGGCGTTCATAGCCTCGCAGTCACCTTCATGCAAGAAGTCGTCACCGATGAGTTGGATGTACTCCTCAAGGAGCCGCTCCGGGTAGTGGCCGTGAAACACAGGCTCCAAGAACCACCGGCACCTCTGCTCGTCGTAACGTTCGGCGGCTTTGAGATCGGCTTCGCTGTCGCTCGCCGCCGTGACCGACACGGGCTCGAGGGCAAGGCCGACCTGCGCGGCTGTGCTCGCCGCCGCGACCACGGCCCGAGTGGCCAACCCGTGGCCCAAGAGCAGGTGATGGGAGGCTCTCACGGCCTTTCCTATTTCGCCGTATGCAGGAGCGAAGGCTGTGTCTCCATAGCCGTAGAAAGCCTCGACCCACGGTTGGTTGATCGTGAGCCACAACTGGACCCTGTCGCCGAGGGCGTCCGCCACGATCCCGGCGTAATCGGCGAAACGCAGAGCGGTCTCCCTGTTCGTCCAACCACCCTCGGCCTGCAGGTACTGCGGGAGGTCGTGGTGGTACAGCGTAACCATCGGCTCGATGCCTTTGGCCAAAAGAAGGTCAAGCAGGCGCCGGTAGTGGTCGAGGCCGGCCTGGTTGACGCGTCCGCCCGCTTCCGGTTGCACGCGCGGCCAGGCGACCGAGAAGCGGTACCCGCGAAGCAACAGGTCGGAGATGAGATCGACGTCGGACTCCAGGCGGTGGTAGTGATCGCAAGCGATGTCGCCGTTGTCGCCCCTATGGGTGCTGCCCTGACGGTGGCTCCATATGTCCCACAAGCACGGACCACGTCCGTCTTCTGTGACCGCGCCCTCGACCTGGTACGCGGAGGTCGCCGCGCCCCATAGGAAGCCGTCGGGGAAGGCGAGCCTTTCGCCCATCAAAGCATCTCCTTCGGTAGAGGCGGTTGCGCTCGACGACCCTCACTGGTCCGGCACACAAGCCCTCGAGACCTAGCGATCTTAATCAGCCGATCTGTGCATCGAGAGTGGATCTTGGTGCATGTTGAGAGGTCTGAAATGCAATAAGGGAAGAAGGACCGTTTTGCCGATCGTCTCACGACTTCCCCATTTGTGGACGGTCCTTAAGTGTTCGATATCCGACTCTTTTTTCGCGGGGCCCTCTTTCGATGCCGTGGCGGCATTGGTCAGTATTTGTTGGGATAGGTGAGCCCACAACAATGACACTGAGGATAAGGAGCGCTTCGCGTATAGCCCCACCGGCCGGCCCGCAGGTTGCTGAAACGACCCGCAGGCCGGGTTTCCCGGTGGTGTGTGGGTTGTCGCCACTCTGTCGGTACTAACTGTCGGGGCGCTGAGCAGGTCGGCGGCGGTCGCCGGGTCGAGCAGCAATGGAGGGCGCACTGAGCCACCAGACGCGCGGCAAGTGATGTGGCCGGCGGAGGCCTGCGATCAGTCCAACGGCGCAGGCGTGTGGCTTCCTTCGGGGCGTCGGCGCCCTTGAGAATCCGGACGGGCTCTGCTTCCGGCTGGCAGGGCCGATCAACTGACGACTGCGACCCTCGGGCTCGTCGCCGCGTAAAGCGACGGCCAGGAGGTCCGGTCCTCTTTATCGAGCAGTGTGCTTGGTCATGTGATCACGGCCTTGTCACGGAATGCAAACTTCATTCGATGCCTAAGCGAACGAAACCAGAAGTAGCCTCTGAACAGCCAGAACGTTGTGATTCTGACAGCGGCGGAGAGAGTGGGAAAGCGTTTGAACCAGGACGCCTGGGATCAGGTGAGACAGCTGATGAAGAACCTCCTTTGATGAGCGTAGCTGCGCGATTCCCGGAATTGTGAGTTCGGGACGGGGTCGGTCGACGAGGCCGCCCAGATCGCCGATTATCGGACGCCTTGGGCCTCTCGTCCGGTTGTCCACGGACCGACCCAGAAGATCCCGTATGGCGCGATTACCTTTCCGCCGCCGAGCGCCTAGCGTTTTCTCTATGGCGCGGAGGACGTGTCCTGTCGGCGGGCTTTGAGTCATCAGATCGGAGGTGCAACGCGGATTGACTTGTCGTCTCGTCGCGCTCTGCGTCGATGCGCACGACCCGCTCGGTCTCGCGCGCTTCTGGGCCGGCCTCCTT
>JBEKVJ010000112.1:0-10711 GCA_049514105.1 Acidimicrobiales bacterium | reverse complement strand
GATCAGTTCAGTTATGACGCAGCCCCGGTAGTAAGCGCAATCGGCCCGAGCGTCGGCAGTACCAATGGCGCCACAGTCGTGACCGTGACCGGCACCGGCTTTGTCGTCGGCGCCACGACCGCCAAGTTCGGAACCAGTGGGTCCACCGCGATCAGCTGCAGCTCGACGACGAGCTGTGCGGCGACCTCACCGGCAGAGTCGGCCGGAACGGTGGACCTCACCGTCAACACGCCCGGTGGCACGTCTGCCACCAGCGCAGCTGACCAGTTCACCTATGTCACGGTGCCGACCGTTTCACCACTGCCAGTTTCGGCTCCTCTGCGGCGACAAGCGTCTCCTGTACGACCACGAGCTGCACGGTCACCTCCCCATCTGAGGCGGCCGGCACCGTGGACATCACGATCAGCACTGCGGGAGAGACCTCCGCGACCACTTCAGCAGACCGCTTCAGCTACGAGCCCGTCCCAACGATCACCTCCGTCAGCCCATCATCCGGGCCGGTCGCCGGACGTACGGTAGTGAGCGTCACGGGCGCCGGGTTTGTCGCCGGAGCCACGACCGCCAAGTTCGGAACCAGTGGCGCCACGGCCATCAGCTGCACATCGACGACGAGCTGCTCGGTGACCTCACCGAGCCAAAGCGCGGGCACCGTCGATGTCACGCTCAGCACACCCGGGGGAACTTCAACGGTCGTCGGGGCTGACAGGTTCACCTACAACACCGCTCCTGCTGTGACGGGAGTCACGCCGAGTGCAGGACCAACCGCCGGCGGAACGGTCGTCACCGTTACTGGGACAGGGTTTAGCGGTGCCACGGCGGTCAGCTTCGGAGCTAGCTCGGCCGTCTTCAGCGTTGTCTCAGCTACATCGATCCAGGCCACGTCGCCACCGGCGGCAGCAGGCACATTCGATGTCACTGTCAGCACCCCGGGCGGCACCTCTGCGACTTCGATGGCCGACCGGTTCAGCGCCGACAACGTCCCCACGGTGGCTCACATCACACCGAACGGGGGACGCCTGGGTGGAGGCGCGGTCGTGACCGTCACTGGCACCGGCTTTGTCGCAGGAGCAACGAAGATCGCCTTCGGGTCGAGCGCCGGCACGGCGGTCAGCTGCCCCTCGAAGACATCGTGCACGGCCAAGTCGCCGGTTCGCACGGCCGGCGCCGTGAATGTCACGGTCAGCACTCCCGGCGGCACTTCGGCCAGCACAACAGCGACCCGGTTCGGTTACGACCGGGTTCCGACGATCAGTCGGATCACTCCGAGCACCGGGCGGACAGCCGGCGGCACAGTTGTGACTATCACTGGCGTCGGCTTCGTCGCAGGGTCGACGACCGTCATGTTCGGCAGCAAAGCCGGCACCCACGTCAGCTGCACGTCGACGACTTCCTGCAAGGCGACTTCGTCTGCTGGCAAGGCTGGAGCGGTCGCTCTCACCGTCACCACACCGGGTGGCACATCGTCCAAGGTGGCTGCCGACAAGTTCACGTACTCGAACTCAGTCAGCCACCTGGCGACCAAGAGCTCCTCAGATGCGCAGGCCTCTCGCAAGGAGTCTTCTTCGATCGGCACGCCGTCATCGGCGGTGCCGAGCGTGATGAAGGCTAAGGAGGCCTAGGCGCGAGAAAGCTCGAATCGCTCGCCTGGCCTGAACTGAACACGAGTGCCGTCGCGGTCAATTCTCCATACGGACTTCTCACCTCTCACGATGAAGGTGCCACGGTCGACAACGAGGGCAGTCTCCTCATCGATGCCGACGAGCACAGCATCGGGTGGAGTCCTGCCCAGCATGCGCGCGGCCAATCCCGGCATCCACTGCTCGAGGCGGTCGAAGTGCGGTAGCACGACGAGTTTCGGCACTACTGCGAGTCCCTCGCCGCTGTAGCGCCCAAGGTCTCGGAAGTCTTCCGCGACCAGGCTCAACGCGCACGCGCCAGCCGAGCATCCAGCGAGGGCGGCACCTGATCGCCAGGTGTCGAGGATCGCACTCCACACGGCCGTGCCGGCGAGAGTGTGGGCGAGATAACCAGGGTTGCCCCCGGAGAGGTACACGAGACCCGCGCCCGCGACCTCCGCTGCCAAATCGGGGCGCTCGGCGTCGTCACGGTCGAAAACCTCGAGTGGGACGGGATCGACGCCCATGGCGCGATAGTGCGCAAAGGCAAGCTCGACCCAGTAGCGCACGCGGGCAGGGCCTTCTGGCGCCGAGGCCGTTGGCAGGAAGACGGCTCGCTGGGGCCGTCCCGCGAGTAACTCGGCGTCTACGGGGACCATCACCTCGAGGAACTCGCCGCTTCCCACCAAGGCAACAGGCCCTGTCTTGTCGGCGCGGTTCATGGTCTTGGACCTGATCGTGTCGGCATCGGGTTTACGCTAGTGGTCCGGTAGCGCGCGTAGACCTCGACGAGCTCACGCCTGGCGCGGCCCCATGTGCGCTAGCGCGCCGCTATCACGATCCGCTAACACTCCGACAAAAGCCGGCCCTCATGATCACCGCCACCGACCTCGAGCTCACCGCCGGCGGTCGCCAGCTCCTCGAGCCGGTGACCTTTCAGGTCGCGCCCGGGGACAGGATCGGGCTGGTCGGGCGCAACGGTGCTGGCAAGACCACCCTCGCCAGGGTTCTCGCGGGCGAGGCACTGCCCGCTGCCGGTTCGGTCCGCCGGTCCGTGCCTGTGGCGTATCTTCCCCAGGACCCTCGTACTGGCGATCTCACCGTCGTGGCCCGCGACCGCATTCTCGGGGCGAGAGGGCTCGATCGCATCGTCCACGAAATGCAGGCCGCACGCACAGACATGGGCGACAGCGATGGCGAGCACCAGGACCGGATCCTTAAGCGCTATTCCCGGCTCGAAGAGCAGTTCCATCTTCTCGGAGGATGGGCGGCCGAAGCCGAAGCCGGTTCGATCGCCTCCAGCCTCGGATTGCCCGACAGGGTGCTCACCCAGCCCCTCGGCACACTTTCTGGGGGCCAGCGTCGCCGCGTGGAGCTCTCGCGGGTGCTGTTCTCCGGCGCTCCCACGCTCATCTTGGACGAGCCGACGAACCACCTTGACGCAGATTCGATCGCCTGGCTGCGCAACTTCCTCCGTGCCCACGACGGAGGGCTCATGGTGATAAGCCACGACGGCGACCTGCTCGACTCGGTCGTGAACAAGGTCTTCCATCTCGACGCCACGCGAACCCAGCTCGACGTTTACCGCCTTGGGTGGAAGGCGTACCTTGACCAGCTCGCGACCGACGAACGACGCCGGCGCCGTGAGCGGGCCAATGCCGAGCGCAAGGTCGTCGAGTTGCGCGCCCAGGCGGACCGAATGCGTGCCAAAGCCACCAAAGCCCGCATGGCTCACAATCTCGACCGACGTGCTACAAGACTGACCGAAGGCCTCGAAGAGGTGCGCCGCGTGGACAAGGTCGCGAAGCTTCGCTTTCCCGCTCCCGCCCCGTGCGGCAAGACACCGCTCAGCGCGACTGGCCTGACCAAGTCCTACGGCTCCCTCGAGGTTTTCTCGGGCATCGACCTCGCGATCGACCGTGGGAGCCGGGTCGTGATCCTCGGACTGAACGGTGCCGGCAAGACAACGCTGCTTCGCGTGCTCTCAGGGATTGAACGACCTGACGCGGGCGAGGTTATTCCCGGTCATGGACTCAAAATGGGTTACTACGCACAGGAGCACGAGACCTTGGACCCTTCCAAGTCTGTGTACGAGAACGTTAGGCACAACTCCCCGCCCGCGGTCACTGACGCGGAGCTCCGGCGCGTGCTCGGGTCGTTCCTCTTTGGTGGCAGTCGCATCGACCAGCTCGCCGGCACCTTGTCAGGTGGCGAGAAGACCCGGCTCGCGCTCGCGACGCTCGTGGTCTCGGCCGCGAACGTCCTGTTGTTGGACGAGCCCACGAACAACCTCGATCCCGCCAGCCGTAGCGAAGTACTAAAGGCACTGCACACCTATGCCGGAGCGATCGTGCTTGTCACCCACGATCCCGGGGCCGTGCAGGCGCTCGCGCCCGAACGTGTCGTGCTCATGCCCGACGGCGTGGAAGATACCTGGAGCGACGACCTCGGCGACCTAGTCGCCCTCGCCTGAGCCGGACCATGGGACTGATCTGAGTGCGACTGGATCGACATCTGCGAAGCTTTGCCAAAGGCGCCACAGGCGAGAGGACCGGCATGAAAAGCGGGATCGTAGCGACACCTTCTGATGTGATGACGAAGGCAACCCGGATGCTGAAGCGGATCATGTTGCTGCAAACGGTGTGGTTCGTGTGCTTTGTCGCTGGCGGCGCGCTCGTGCTGAGGACTGCGTGGGAGAACAACCACCTGCCTGCAAGGTGCGCGAGCGTTAGTTCGTCTCGGACGGCACCGGTCATCGCGAGCTGTGCACACCACTCGTACCGTTGGCCTGTGATCCTGGTGCTTATCGGAGTCGTCGGACTGTTCGTGACCGGGTATGTGGCAACACGGCTTGCCGTCAGGTACCTAGGCGAAGGGGCGGCGGCGTTCTTGCGGGGCGGCCGCCGCTTCACGGGCCCGATGAGCCCGCGCCCGGCTGGGCCGGACATGGGGGCCGGACTTGCCGGCAAGCCGCGTCATTTGCCGCTGGAGCCTCCATCTCATGAGGATGGTTCGGAACCCCGATAGGTCTGCTCAGCTCAGGGAACGGCGGTAACGCACCTCGGGATAAGGTTCGCCCCCCACCTCGTAGGTCTTCTGACTTCCGTCTGCGCGCCAGCCGTGGTGCTCGTAAAAGCCTCGTGCACGAGGATTGTCCGTCAGTACCCAGAGCACCGCTTCGTCGTAGCCGGCCTGGGTGAGTAGATCGACTCCAACGGCCATGAGAGCGCTCCCGACTCCTTCTCGCCAGTGGTCGGGATCGACATAGCAGCCATGTATCTCGCCGAAAGATCCCTCCTGCCCGGTGTCACGGCAGGGGCCGCCGGTCAGGAACCCGACAACCTCGCCACCGAGCTCGCCCACCAGAACGAAGTGACTATCCGCCCCGGCGCCGAGGATGATCGTCTCCCAGCGCAAGAGCCGCTGATCTAGTTCGAGGTCCAGACTACGCAGGAAGTCGCCGGAGATCACGTGCGCGTAGCCAGCCTGCCAGGAACGTATGTGCGCAGCCGCGATCGCACCGACATCGACCAGCTCCGCTTGGCGTACGACAGGGGCGATGGCCGATTCTGTCATCGTCGCGAGTACCTTTCCTATCGAACAGCCCGGCGTTCCTTGGAAGATCGGCAAGGACGTACTTGCTTCGGTTGAAGTGTGGCCCGGCCTTGCTGAACTGTCCAGGTGCCTTAGCGCTCTCGGACGTGCTCTCGCAGGTTCGCTACCAGGTCGGGGAGGACGTGTACCGCGTTTGACGGGTCGGCGCTCTGTCGATTGTGGCGGGAATACGAAGCCCTGGTGCGCGACGGCTTTTGGGCCTTGTCACCGCGGCTGAGCGCCGAGACGATCTGACAGATTCGTCCTGACCGCCCCTCGCGGATCTGGCACTGCGGGCCAGGCCATTCTGCTGGAGTGTCGTGGTCTCTCCGGGAAGGACAGGTCTTTAGTCACTAAAAGCGATCTGTAATGCGGAAAGCCACACCTTCAAAGAAATATCCGTCACGCGTCTATTTAGTGTGAGACACTTGTAGTAGGAAGGTACACAATATCCAATCACGAATCGGATAACAAGAGAACTATTCAAGAAGCACCTGGGTACTTGTCGGATCAAGAAGCACCTGGGTACTTGTCGGAGAGTCTTCTTGCCGCGATCGTCGACTCGTCCGATGACGGAATAATTGGCGAGACGCTAGACGGCAGTATTACAAGCTGGAATCGTGTTGCCGAGAAAATGTACGGCTACAGCGCCTCGGAGGCCATAGGCCGACACATCTCGTTGCTTGCTTCGGAGGACCACCTAGCTGAACTGATCGATACGCTCGCACGAGTTGGGCGTGGTGAGAGAGTCGACTCGTTCGAAACGCGCCGGAGATGTAAGGACGGCAGCGAACTCGATATTTGGCTGAAGCTCTCACCCATCCGCGACGTCACGGGGACCTTGATTGGCGTTTCCTCGATAGCGCGAGACATCACACCTCGAATCAAGCTGGAGCTGGCACACTCGGCTCTGGAAGGTCGGCTCCGGGCTTTGGAACGCCTCGAGAGCCTCGGTCAGCTTGCTGGTGGCATCGCCCATGATTTCAATAATCTTCTGGCCGTGATCATGAATTTTGCCTCCTTTGTATCAGAGGAACTTGACAACAAAGAGGCAGCCACCGCTGACCTCGAGCAGATATGCGAGGCCGCAGAACGGGCGAGCGACCTGACTCGTCAGCTCCTTGTGTTCGCCCGTCAGGAGACGCATCAGAGCGAGATTCTCGACCTAAACGAAATCATCTCAGGAATCGCACATCTCATTCGCGGAACGGTTGGCGAGCATATCGAGCTGACGGTGTCACTTTGTGAGGGTCTAGGGCGCGTCGATGCCGACAGAGGAAAACTCGAGCAGGTCCTCGTGAATCTTGCCGTGAATGCGCGCGACGCCATGCCCGGTGGCGGTCTGCTCACGATCGACACGGCAAACGTTGAGATCGACGACAGCTACGCGGAAGTGCATCCTGGGCTGGCTCCTGGGCCTTATGTCCGCCTCAGGGTCAGCGACACTGGCACGGGCATGGACCTTAATGTTCTCGAACACGCCTTTGAGCCGTTCTTCACGACCAAGGCCAAAGGCGAAGGGACCGGCCTCGGGCTTGCAACCGTGTTTGGAGTCGTCGCTCAGGCGGCCGGATCGATCGAGCTGTACTCGGAGCCAGGACAGGGCACGACCTGCCGGATTCTCCTGCCTGCCACTGATCGCGCAGCCGCAGTCATCACGAAGCCCCTCACTTTCGAGAAACGAGAAGGCAACGAGACCGTGTTGATAGTCGAAGACGAAGACGCGCTCCGAGAGGTGTCGCGACGCATTCTCGATCGCAACGGCTACAACGTTCTCACAAGCTCCAACGGCAATGAGGCGATCGAGGTCGCTGCACGGTACAAAGGTCCCATCGACCTGCTACTGACAGACGTAGTCATGCCGAAGATGCTTGGGAAAGAGGTCGCGAGGCGGATTTGTGAGAGCAGACCGAGCACAGCGGTTCTCTACATGTCGGGCTACGCAGAGCAGGTGCTCGCGTCACGAGGGATACTCGCAGCCGGAGTGACCTTGCTGGACAAGCCCTTCTCCGAGTCCTCGTTGCTCTCGAAGGTGCGCGAGGTCCTCGACGCAGAGAGGTAGCACCCGGCGACCTTCGGCTGTGCACTCCGGGGGAGGGGGCGGTGCTTCCACTTGACCTACAAGTCAGCGAGTCTTCCGTCGCCGAGATGCAGCGAGGACCGATGCTGGCGCAGCGGCACTCGTGCTCGTGCTGTCGAATGCCAAGCGGCGTCACACCGGGCACAAGAACCGGCGGATCGATTGGGGCCTCGACTACAAACACAGAGGTTACTAGGCCAAAGGTTTGCCGAGCATGCCACGAAAAGCCGTCACCAATAGCAGCAAGTGCGACAATGACGGCTTGCTCATGCGTCCACCGTAGTGGAGGCAAGGACGCCCAGCACAACATCACGACAGTGGTTGTGCTGGGATGCAACGAACGGTCACGACTACGTCTTTTGTACTGCCTGTACCTTCATGAAGATGTGTCCTGTGCTCGAGCACGCTTGAAATGGGAACGGGACCACTTTGCCAGTACCCTTGTTTGGAGCAGACACGCGTAAGCCCGCTGCCAGCTGAGGACTGCACTTCAAGCCTCTGAGGCCAACTGCGGTTGTGATCTGAAGGACTGCTGCGGCGGACGCTCCACCTGCCAGTGTGACGGCGAATGGCTTGTGCGAAGCATTGTCTGAGGCTGCGCTGCCTAGCTGATGGCCAGTGAGATTTGTCGCGACGACCACCGGATAGCCGAGAATACTGCAGGTTTTGCCTGAGAAATTCGTCAACTCGATGTCGTAGTAGGTATTTCCGGAGACGACGCTGCCTTCAGTGTCAATCCAGATGACGAGAGTTGACGACGCGCAGGCAGGACTGGTTGCTCTAGCACCTGCAGATCCAGCGTATGCACTCGATATTGGCGCGAATGCACCTAAGGTCACAAGAGAAAATGTCACGGCACAGACAGACAGCATGGCGGTCAATCTACGCGGGAAGCGGCTGGTGTTGCCCACGAGTCCCTCTTTCGGTTGCTCATCAGGCCCGGCCAAAGCAATTCTTACGTCAGCCATGTTGCGAACTGCAACCTAAGCCAGGGTACCACACGCTCCTTGGTTCGTCCTCGCGTTTAGGGGTAACTGGCTGGAAACTCCCAGGCTAGAGGGTATAAAGAGCTCGCTATGAACCCATGCTGCAGAAGAATAGCCGTCGAGTAGTTCAATACGCAGTTAGCCCACACATTCCAAATCTGCTCGAGAAAAGTTGCTTGGCGTGCCTCGTGTTTGGAGAAATTGAGCTGGCTCTCAATTTGTTTGTACCACTGAGCAGTGGCGATGTTTGTGTCAAGGAACACGAACTCACATGCGCCGGGCATAAGTAAGGACGTTCGCGGCGGCTTTAAAGCGCGGGAATTGTCGTTCGCGGTTCAGCGGACTGAGCGTGTTCATACGTGGCGCGATCGCCTATCCGGTGGCCCGCCTCGCTAAGCTCGAATCGGGAGTTAGTGCAGCGGAGGTTACGTGCACGTCGCGGCTTCGCTGACCGGAGCGGTAACTGGAGGAGAGGTAGGTCGTGCCAGATTCGAGCAACTCACCGCAGACTCCTATTCGTGTCGTGCTCGTCGATGACCACGTGATGTTGCGGGAAAGTGTGGCGCGTCTGTTGGCCGAGCAAGGTGGCATTGACGTCGTTGCCGTTGGCGGGACAGCGCGAGAAGCGTTGGAGCTTACCGACAAGCTACGGCCCGATGTCCTTGTGATCGACCACTTTCTTCCCGATGGCACCGGTATTGATGTCGTCCATCAACTGAAGAGCACGAACTCAGATGTGCGGGCGGTGTTGATCTCGGGGTCGGGTATCAGCCAAGAGCTCGCCGCTGCCGCCATCTACGCCGGCTGCAGTGCGGTCGTCGACAAGACCCGAGCCGTGTCCGAGCTTGCTGAAGCCGTTCGGAGCGCAGCCAACGATGAGGTGCTCATTCACAGGTCACAGCTGATGGGCTTGTCAAGAGGGACGAACTCATTCAACAAAGCGCTCACACCACGTGAACAGGAGATCCTCGACCTACTGGCCCAAGGCCGTGCCTCAAAGGACATCGCCAGCTTGCTCGGGCTCAGCCTGGACTCAGTGCGAAATCACATTCAGCACCTACTTGTGACTTTCGAGGCGCATTCACAGATTGAGCTCGTGGCAAAGGCGCGCCATCGCGGAGTTCTTTGACGGCGGAGCCTCCAGAAACCTCTTGAGCAACGAATGGGGACGCGTTCGCGTCGATAAGTTACGCGCGCCTGCGTCTCGTTCCCGGCAAGCTTTCGGTCGATGGTCTGTTGTGGGCGGGACGCGAGTGACCTGGGCCGAGCGAGGAGACAAGGTGTGGCACTCACCGATAGCTGGGGCCAGTTCGTGGCTCCGGTCTTCGTCCGGCCTTCGCGGCGCTCCTTCCTGGTTTTGTCCCATCAGCTGATGGCAAAGCTCTGCGGCGAGGAGACGGCGCACGAAGCGGCTGCCACCAGCTTCGTATGCGCCGTCCTCGCCGCAACCACCTCCCCGTGATCACCGATCTGGTGGTGTTCGATCCCATCGTCGTCCGCCGTAGTCGCCGTCGGACTCTTTTTCAGGATGCGCGAGTCGAGCAATCAGATGTTTCTCGGTCCGTGGTGGCTTGAGCTACTCGCGCGAGTCTTCGCGGCACCGCGAGCCCACGGACGCCTTGGACCAACGGCTATGAGCAAGGGTGTGTACCTTCCGGCCGAGGAAGTCTTGGCCACCATGCCAGCTGTTGGTGTCGCAGTTGGGTTGTTCAGTTCGAGCAGGTAGCCGCCGAGGGCGGGCGTCAACGGATGGGGTTGCTTTCGTCCGGCCCTGTGGCACTGGTGTCATAGCCAGCTTGTGTTGGCCACCGAGGGTCCCGACAAACCGGCCGCCCTCTTTGTGCCAAGAGCCGGAAGACGCGCTCTGCGTTGAGGTTGTGTCGTTCTTTTCGTAGTTATCCAGCACAAGGGAGGTGAGGAGCTCGTGACCCGACCAGATCTTCTGTCGCGTGGAATTGGCCGACACCATGGTCGAGAGCTATGACCAGGTCGAGTTCCTCCACGGGCTGGCCTCGTGATGCGTGTTTCTTCTCGGGGTGGCAGAGGCAGGAGTGGCACTGGTTGACCCTGAGGGCAAGCTGCGGCCGTTGGCTTGTTCGAGCGGAAGAGTGCATCTCGTCAAACTCTTCGAGATACAGTCCCAAGACGGCCCCTGCCTGGAGTGTTGGCGTCGCGGCGAGGCAGTGCAAGAAAACAGGCTCGCAACGGCTCAAGCACGCTGGCCACTGTTTGTCCCAGCGGCCCTGGGGGCCGGCTTTCGCTCGGCCTATGCCCTTCCGATGCGGCTTCGCGACGAACATCTAGCCCAGACCGTTCACTAACGATCTCGACTGGGCTGGGGAAAACCGCGAAATCGCCCTCCTGGTAAGGGAAACTGTTGCTTGTCGACGGCACAGTTCCAAAACCAGGAGGGCACTTCCTTGGTGAAGCGTAAC
>JBEKVJ010000111.1:0-16497 GCA_049514105.1 Acidimicrobiales bacterium | reverse complement strand
TCAGGGCACGGCGAACCCGACCGACTACGCGAAGGACGTCGCTTACGCCGGGTGCAAGCGCGCCCATGGCGAGCCGGACTTCCCCGACCCGGACGCCCAGGGCGACGTCTCGTTCTCGGAAGGGTCTCTCGGCAACGGGCTCAATCCCAACTCGCCCAGGTTCATATCGACAAACAAGAGCTGCCAGCACCTGGAGCCCAACGGAGGCGTCCAGACTGCGGCCGATCAACGAGAGGCTCTCGCTAGGTCTCGGCGTGCATGCGCAAGCACGGGGTGCCAGATATCACCGACCCAAATAGCCAAGGGGATCTCCTCTTCGGGGGCTCTCTCGGCATCGGCGGAGAGCAGATCACTGCCGCGGTGAAGGTGTGTCAATCTTTATTTGATCAGTTTGGGGCCATTCCGTGAGGCTGACAGCCGGGGTTGGTGGGCCATTTCCGCGATACCGTCGACAGTTGACGGCTTCGGCTGCCGCCCGTTCCGGCACGGGCGCCCGCCAGCTCTTTTCGGCGACCGCCGCCGTCGTGAAAGGGTGGACGACATGAACGGCGGAGATGCGCTCCACCAGGGGCGACGATCACCGTTGTCGCGGGCGGCCTTTTCGTCGTTTGTAATCATTTGGGTCGCTCTCGTCACCGCCGCTTGTGGCGGCTCGGCGCCTGGCGTAGCGAACATTGGTCCGAAACCGACAACGACATCGGCGTCGGGCTCGCCTGCCGGAAACAGTGGTCCTCAGCCGTCGGCCACGCTTCAAAGGGCGCAGCTCGCCTACGCCGTATGTATGCGCAAACACGGTGTCCTGAACTTCCCAGACCCAAACGTCGGCGGCAGCTACCCCAACGGGTACATGAAGGACATAAACGCGAACGCGACACAGTACCTGACTGGAACGAAGGACTGCCGGCCGTTGGCAACGGCAGCCGGCATGGCCCCGTGGACCCAAGCGCAGTGGGCGGCGTACGACATCATGATGCTCAAGATCTCCGACTGCATGCACGCACATGGGATCACAAGCTTCCCCGACCCAAAGGGAGGTGATCAGGGAGGCTTCAGGTCCCCCGCTGGACCGATCGACATGAGCTCTCCCCTCTACGCGGCGGCAGCCAAGAAGTGCAACGGACCTCCAGGAGCACCGGCTCAGCGCGGTGGGTGAAGAAGGTCCAACGACAGGCCGGGAAAGCGCGCTCCCCCGAAGTCGCCTGCTCGAGCCCAACACGGACCGACATCTCGAACAGTCGGCTGCTCTGGCACCCGTTGGGGTATTCGAGGAGTGCAGGACTTATCTCAGCAACTGATTCCGTTTCGGGGCCGTCCCGATAAACTCCTGAGATGAGCATCGGGAGACTGTGGCTGGCCTTTCGCCACTGTTGGCGGTCTAACTGACATGAAGAGGGAGCGAGGAAAGGGTTGGGTTTCTACCACACGGCGGTGGACTCTCGTGATTCGCGAACTGCCGTCGGTGCTTACATTTCCGTCCGGTGCCATTCCCAGACGCGGTGTCCGTTGGCCGACCCGATCTGTCGTGAGGTCGACCCACCGCCGATGGATGTGGCGTCCGGTGCCTTTTGAGATGTCGTGTTTCGGGCTGCCGCTCCAAGCGGTCCAGAGGCGTCAGTTGAATGGCGTGACTACATGGTCGGCTTAGTCCCTTGAAGTCGGACGGAGGTGGTGGGTGACTTCTGGCCCGGTTGGCATAATCACCGGTGGCCTCAGTGGCATCGGGGCCGCTTGCGCTCTTGAGTTCGCTGGCCTGGGCGGGCGCATGGCTCTGACAGATGTTTCCCTGGAAGGTGCCGAGGTTCTCCTCGAGCTGGTCGAACGCGCCGGCGGTGAAGCACTCAGCGTGCTCGCAGACGTCCGGGAACCGCGTTCTCATGAGTCGGTCGTGCAACATGTGCTTGAAAAATGGGGTCGGATCGACTTCGTCGTATCCAATGCTGGTATCGCCGAACAGACCAGGATCGCGACCGGAGATCCCGAGCTTTGGCGTGCTGTTGCCGAGACGAACTTGCTTGGCACGATCTATACCGTCCACACCGTGCTGCCGACAATGTTGGATCAAGGGTGCGGTCATGTCTTCATAATGTCATCGACCTCGGGGCGCGAAAGTTACGTCGGCGAGCCTGTATACGTAGCGTCTAAATGGGGTCTCGTGGGCTTTGCCCATGCGCTGAGGCTCGAGCTCCAGGATGCAGGTATCAGGGTGACGTGCGTCGAGCCTGGGATAGTGGATACTCCGCTTACCCGCGACAATCCCAAGGTCCAACCACTGCTTGATGCGTGCGAGCCTCTTACGCCCGATGACGTCGCGCGTGTCGTCGTGTTTGCCTACCTTCAACCTCAACGGGTGGCCATTAGCGAGATCGTCATTCGCCCTCAACGCGATCCGCCTCCTCATCTGGGCGCTGCGGGTGGCGCGTCAGCCCCGGATATCAGTGGGTCTGCGGGGCCAAACCGCTGATTGATGCCGATCTACTGAGGATCACGTCAAACGCGTTCAGGGTGTCGACAGAAGGGTTTAGCCCGGTAGTCTCGATCAACTCCTCGACACGACGAAAGTTGCGAGTGATCGCGGTCCGCACGCCGGGATGAGCGATTGTCCATGCCGGCCAACTGAGTGATGCTGATCCCGTCCTCGCCGTGTGTCAAAGTGCTCGGGTTCACCCACGACCTCCAGGTTGCACCGGTAGTCAGCGCCCTGGAACAGGTCACTTGTAGGCCAATCCCGGGCGTCGTGATTGTGCTCGGCTGATTTGGCCCCACCCCGGACCGCTTCGCCCCTGAGCACAGTGAGGCCAATCCAAGTTGAGCCGCAAGGTTTGCATCCTCATCATCTCCTGTCGGCTCCGCGTCCCTAAGTCGGACGCGGAGCCTGCACCGTCAGCTCGAAGTGTCCAGGCGTGCACAGGCATATGGTCCTAGGTGAAGGCGCATGGTGTCAGCCAAGCCGACCCGGGAAGTGCCCGAGCTCAGGAACTCCCGGGGCCTAGCGGTCGCTTCTCGCACCGTGGACGTATCCAATATTCGCAAGCGGCAGTTCTCACCTATGCCGACGACGTCAATGCGCTTTTCGTTTCGAGTCAGGTTAGCGACAAGCAGCGTAAGTCCGTGTGTCTTCTTACACGCGAGAGCCGCCAGGCGCAGAGAGTCGAACCCTGA
Organism: Acidimicrobiales bacterium; assembly: GCA_049514105.1. Lineage (GTDB taxonomy): Bacteria > Actinomycetota > Acidimicrobiia > Acidimicrobiales > Bog-793 > Fen-455. The sequence goes on along the minus strand of JBEKVJ010000111.1, from coordinate 13,338 downwards.
AACCTCCAGAACCGCGGCACCTCGGAGACCGCAGAGCTCCGCAAGCACGAGAGCTACCGGGTAGGCGGTGTCAGACACTGACGGAAAGCTGTCCGGATAGGCACTGCCCGTAGGCGACTCAATCAAACCGCGGGACCCGACCATCTCGTAGTAGGTGAGAGTGTCCACTCCCACCTCAGCCAGAACTGCAGCGCTGCCCAGCGTCCAAGCGGCGGCGAACAAACTAGCCTGCCTCGAATCGATGTTCCATGGCAACCCTCCCGGCCTAAATTCCTGACCGGTACTCGCGACGGCGTTGAACCGCGGACGCAGTGTGATCGGTGAGATGTGAAGCGTCATTCCCGGAGCAAACGACCTCGCGGTCTCGACGGTCTCGGGCTGAGCCTGAAGATTCTCCACTAGTGAGAGTTCGTCCGAGGCATGAACTTGAGGGTTTACTGACCAGACGAGCCCTGATGCCAACTCCGGGACAATCCGATTTCGGTTCAGTTCGTTAAAGTTCGCGTTGGTGCCGACGAGGACGCTGACATGTGGCAATAGCCTCAGCTCCTCAACGACTTGCTGGCCCAACTCGGGAGACGTCGACTCCTCGTCCTTGGAGAGAACCAGTAAGCGGACGCGGCGTGGCGGGATCTTGGCGACCGCTTCGCGAAGTCTGGCTAGCGCCGCTGCGCGCCCGCGCTTCTCCGGCACGAAGACCGCCAACTCGAGTTCTGCGTCAAGCTCGGCTGCTCGTCGAGCCGCATTGGCGATATGACCTTCGACATCCTCGTCGAGGTCGATTTCAAAGCGCAGATGGGCCGGTCGTATCAGTGCGAACAGCTCGCGCGCTGGCGAAGAGAGGGCATCTGTGGGGTCAGCGCAGAGCATGCCGATCGTCGGGACGATCCGCCCTGACGCCGGGCCTAACCGCACCGAGTCGGGTGCTCGGTGCAGCGCCTGAGGGAATCCGGCGGCCTCGATTGTCACTGACTGGTGAAACCTCTGACCAGGCTCGGCTTCGTGGCGGTAGCCGAGGCTGGCAGGGGTGGACGCTGACTTGAACGACTGGTCGGTCCAGTTGCGTTGGTCCTCCATCTCCCATAGGTCTCCGGTGAACTCGAAGTCGACTGTCCCGCCGCTCGAGTGGCTGAGGCGGAGCTCGAAGACTGGGTCGAACAGTGGGAGATCCGTCCCGTCCGTCAGATGAACCTGCGGCCCGATGGTCTCAGGCAGCAAACCCCTTACGGGACCGTTGGGACCAGTCCCCACATAAGACATGCCGGCGAAACCCACCACTGGGTGGTGGACGCAAAGGCCAATCTTGGCGAAGGGGAAACCGGTCAGCGCCTCACCCGACATTTCGTATCGGACTCTGCCTGATTCGTCGCCAGTTATAGTGGCCAACCATCGATAGTCGAGAACCCCGAAACGATGGTGGCACGAGAACGTCACTTTGAACGAACTCTCTCGATCCTGGATCTCCAGGTCCCGGATCTCACCCGGCAGCGTGTTCCAGTCAAGATCGCGCACGCCGACGTAAACCCGCCTTACCACCTCGGTCCCCGAGGTCTCCACATATCGGAGGTCTCCATCGACAAGAAGCATCCGCAGATGACCTGCCCGCAGACTGATAGGACTCGAGGGGGGAGTCCCCCGAGCTGTCAGCAGCCTTTCCGTCGAAGCTTCGCTCACAGCTACCAGCTCTCTCTCATCGCCGACTCCTTATTGCCTCGATTGCCCATTCAACGGCCCAATCCAACCGCGTCATGAGTCATCTGCACGAAGGCCCGCGCACGTGGCTCCCAGGCTTAGTAAGGGTTGTTCCAGAGAAACCAAGGTCGTTAAGCTGCTGGCGGTACCCAGGTGGCGCCTAGCCTGCCTGTGAAGCGTGGGGCTGCTTCCCGGCATAGAAAGGACGAAGGCAGATGGACGAATCGCGTGCTGAAGCCATCTCCGGCTCGAATGAGAGGACTCTCGAGCTCATCGTGCGTGGCGGGACCTTGATTGACGGAACGGGACGACCCGCGATGGAGGCGGACATCGGAATTTCCGGCGGAGTCATCGCTGAGATCGGCGACCTTTCGTCTGTTTCAGCTGCCGACGAGATCGATGCCAAGGGTCTTATCGTAACGCCGGGCCTCGTCGACGTACATAGTCATTCTGATCTTACGCTCGTCGTTGACGGGCGAGCTCAAAGCGCACTCAGCCAGGGAGTCACCACGGAGCTCGTAGGCAACTGCGGCCACGGGTGCACCCCCTTGAGAGATCGGCCCGAGTTCGCAGCGGCCATATTCGGTTACAACCGGTCTATTCTCCTGGACTGGCAGACGACGGCCGAGTATCTCGACAAGCTCCGCGCGTCCCATCCGGGTGTCAACGTGGGCACCTTGGTGCCTCTGGGCAACCTTCGCCTATCCGCAATGGCAGACCCAGAAAAGGGCGCTTCACCCGACCAGGTCCGGCACATGTGCGCGCTGCTAAAGGAGGGTCTCGAGCAAGGCGCTCTCGGTTTGTCGTGCGGACTCCAGTACCCGGACTCGGTAGCGACGCGTACCGAGGAGTTGGACGAGCTGGCCAAGTCGGTTGCAGACCACGACGGCCTGTATGCAGCCTGTGTCCGCTACACGGACGACCGTGCAGTGGAGGGGATCGAAGAGCCGATCGGCACGGCAGCGAAAACTGGTGTCAGGACTCAGATCTCCCACGCAATGCCGATGCCGGGAAGTCCGCCGGGCATGACTGCCAAGACCTTCGANNATTTGACATGCACACGCGCTCGTGGGGCGAGGTCAATCTCAGCGCAATGCTTCCTCTGTGGGTGTTGGCCGGAAGCTGGGACGAGATACATTCCCGCCTTGTCAACAAGGCGGACCGGAAGAGGATCAAGGAGTACCCGAGCTACATCCGCCGCTTCATCCACAACCCTGGTCCAGCCGACATGAGGGTAGTACTCACCCGAGACACATCTCTCATTGGCCGGACCCTGGCCGAGCTGACGCCACCGGGTGGTGACCCTCTCGATGCCATCATGGATATCCTCCGCAATGAGCAGGAGAACATCCATCGCCCGTTGGTGCTGATCAAGATGTACCCGGAGGAGGATCTCGCCAGTTTCTACCAGCATCCCCAATGCTCCGTGGCATCGGATGCCACCACGCTGAGCATTGACGGGCCGTTGCACGATGCCATCTTCTACGGAGCCTTCACCTGGGCTTCCTGGTTCCTGAAGACGATCGTACGTGAGCGCAATGCTCTGGATCTGCCCGAGGCAATCCGAAGAGTGACCTCCCTTCCTGCGTCGCGGATCGGGCTCAACGACCGTGGCCTTTTGCGTAAGGGGGCGAGGGCGGACGTGGCCATGTTCAATATGTCCGAGTTGACGGACACGGGCACGCTCCAGTCGCCAAACAAGCTCGCGCGCGGTACCGTCAACGTGGTCGTGAACGGTGTGGTTTCGTTACGAGACGGCCAGCTGACCGGTGCGCGTGGCGGCGCGATTTTAACCTCCGGCTGAGCGAGTGAGCCTAGACCGTTCACGGACTTCGTCGAGTGGTTTACGGCGCCCGGCCGAGTTGGTAATGGACCAATGAGCGATACCAGGACCAGCGGCGCCGCTGAAGAGTTTCCACCACACCGGTAGGCCCTACAACACAAGAGAGCGCCGAAGCGAAGCAAATGTGCCCCGTTGCTCCCGATTAATTCGTAGAAGGATGTGGACTTCACAGAGGCATATGGACTCCGGGAAAATGGGGCCACAGAAATCGAGTCGCCTGTCGCAGGCCGCCAGCGGCCATCCCGACCCCGGGGTTCGGGAACGCAGCTAACGCAGCCTCCGACGGCGACGGCGACCGCCAGGAGTCCAGTTCTTTCGACTCTGGCCTGTTCGCGCTGCGAAACAACAGACAAGCCCTAGTCCCCGCCGCCCAGTGTTGACGTACAGCGCCCGGCCAGGGCAGGACTGGGAGGTGGCGCTACCGGCTCAGTTCGTGCCAAGGGGCAATCCCGGACTTCGGGCCAATAACGCTCGGTTTTTCCGAGAGCGACTCGGCTCCGAGCTTCCGCCCGACGGGTACGTGGCGATCGACGCGCAGTTCCGCGGTCCTGGCGGGACCGACGTCGCACCGGAGGTCGCAATCTTCTCCGTCGATCCACGATGTGAACGGTGCGCCTCAACTTCGGGCGTGCCATTTCTCAATTCCGCTAGCAAGACAGAGCTTCCGACGTGCCGTGTGTGACCTCGCGTAATCAGTAGGACCGGGTCTCCCTGCCCGGCCCCGGCGACGCCTTACGCCTCGTGGGCGAACGTGGGCGCCTCTCAGGCCGCACCTGGACGCCAACTCACCCAGACCTGCTTGAGGCCTGGCGAATTCGAACTGTTGCCCTCTGCATCGCTACATCAGCCGCTCGTGATCCTGACCGGGCCAAGTGGTCGCGGATTCCTTCCGGTCGACATGGATCTGTGCAGTTTGCGGCTCGGCCATACAGGGCACGAACCTTGACATCTAACGAGCACGGCCATCCGGCTTTGGGATACCGATTCGCTCTCGCGACTCTCGAATGCGGTCATTTACCCGGAGAATGAACTCCGCATAGCGAGCGTGCGGCTGGAAGAACGCCTGGTCGTAGCTGATCGAGATGCGTTCACCGTTGCGCAGGATAGCCACCACGCGAGTGATGCGACGGCGCCTCGGCGACCCATCAATCTCCAGACGAACGAGGTTGGCGAACTCGATCCTGCGAGTCGGCAGGAGACGATGACTCGAGAACACCTCTTCTCGCAGTTCAACTCTCAGGCGTGCTGTTCGAAAAACCAAGCCAAAAGTGATCGCAAGGACAAAGAGAAGGCCTGGCCCCGACGTAGTCCCGAACTGACTCGCGATGATCCCGGCAGCGATCGCCATAGCCAGCAGGTAATAGCCGCTGCGGCCGAGCCGGTGGGGCATCGCGACCGACCACCCCGAGACATTCGGCACAGTCATTGTCCACCGCAATCTGCTACGCCCCATTTAGCGCGTTGACACCGAGACTGAGCTGGACACTCCGTGAGCCCAAACTAGGCCGGGGTTACGCTGCGTTGCCAGTCGCAGATCCGCGCCCTCTGCCCTCAGACGCGAACCCCCAACTCAACCCGTCACGCCCTCGCTCCGCGGGCGCAACCGACGATGACTCGCGGTGTTTCAATCAGCCGAAGGTCCCGTGCCACAGATAACCGGTGCCGTTCCAATTCCCGACGACGAAGCACGATTGCGCAGTCAAACAGGCGACGACTGAGTAACTCGCGGAGTACGCGGGACCGAGCATTGGTGGACCAGCGCCCTTTGGGGCCGTAATGCGAGTCCATGTACGCCCGCCGTCGCTCGGTCGCCACACCTTGTTCGTGATTGCAACGCACACCTGAGCTCCAGGGCAGGCGTACTCGCCCTCACCACCGGATAACTGGCGAAGGAACGGCGGGCTTGGCAACGGCGCCCAACTATGACCGCCATCGTTACTCACGATCAGCTCACCGTGAGTGGAGAGGGCCCAACATGTCGTGCCGGGGTCGCATGCCTCGAGTTCGTCCGGGACGCGCCTGGCTTGCAGGGGGATCGTTTCCCAAGTTCGGCCGGCGTTGGGCGTGGCGGCTAGGGCGCTTACCGAGTAAGTGCTCTTTGTCCAGTGGATTCCGACCACGTAGCAGATAGCTGCCGAGCAAGCGATTGATCCAGGAACGATCCGAAATGCCGACCGGTCCCATCGCGGTGGATCCACTGGGTGCCATGTCTTCTCACCGTCGGTCGAGCCAGCGAGCTCCTCACCTGAATTCGCACTACCCATTGCCAGGCAGTTGCCTTCGATCGTGCACATGACGGCGTCCAGTTCGTAGTCGACGCCCGGCGTTACCGCGTGGTATCGCCAGGCCCATGTATGACCACCGTTTCGCGTACTTAGAGCGAGTGCTCCATAACTGGAGTTGTCGTCGAAGCCGCTGATCACGCAACCAGTCACAGAGGTGCACGCGAGACCTGTCCAGACGGGTCCGATGTCGTCCTTCGGGTTGGGAAGTGCGATCCCTTGCCAGCTGACCGTACCGCTCGCTGCAGCAGCAGTGCTCCTCCCGGTGGAGGCGGCGACGGCACCAGCCGACGAGGTCGTAATGGCGAAGAGGATGAGCGGAGTCAACACGATCAAGGCCCGGCGCCCGGGCCTCCTTACCCCCCGGAGAATCGCCCTAGTCAACCGGGTCTCCGTTCTGTTGCGGCTTGCTAAGACCATGGCCCCAACGCCAAACAGGACCCTAGTCCTCGCCCCGGTCGGCCCTGGGGCTCCGCCCCAGCCTCCCTGTCCCCGGTCTTGGTGTCCTTTCCGCCCCCTTGTCCCCTCTCTGCCTGAGTGAGTGAGTGGCGCTAGGTGGATGAAGGCCGCCTTGTGGCCGAAAAGCGGACGCCCGGGATCCGGGTCGGGTGGGGTCGGCGGCCTGGGCTGGGGTGAGCGGAAGGGCGCCACGACAGTTCGACTAGGTCGAAGTGTCGTCCACCGTATCTGAGTGGGCCGACGGGGGAGCTTCATCCCGTTTCTGCACAGGCACGAACTCGCCTGCTGCTGCGGCCAGGAGCACCGATGCCACGAACAACGCCCCGGCTTCCAGCAGCGGTGCTGCACGAACGGGTGAGGCGGACCCCGCCTGGATGAATTCGAACACCGACGCAAGCGCGAGAAACAAAAAGGCCACTCGTGCCAGCCGGGCAGCGTTCACGACATGCCGGCTCATCCCAAGCGACCTCTCATTTCCCAAAATGGTAATCCAGGGCTCCGTCTGCAGCTCGCGAATCCTGAAAATAGCCAGCTCCTCACGCCAGTCGGACCGCCGGCCGAGGGCCTGCGCTCGCAGTTGATCGCCTTGTCCTCTAACCCACCCCGGGTGGGACGCGTCAGCGCCCGGCAGCCAACCTGCTGCCTGCAGCAACCGCCACCGAACATGCGCTATGAGCGGGTGACGTGCAGGTCACGCGAAGTACTGCCACGCGTGCGGATCGACGGTTCGCGCGCATCGCAGATGGAGCGTAGAACTCAACCAGAACATACCTGTCCCCGGCGGTGCGGAAACACCGCCGGGAACTGGCACAAGGAGGGTTGGCTCCAGATGCACTCCGCGACGCTATCCACGTCAGCACCCCAAGCGCTGAGCATCTCGCCTGAGGACGTCGCCGACACGCTCTCGACGATCTCGGACACCTCAGGGCCGCGGCCGTGGGAGTGCCTCACACTCTCGGAGTTCTTCGACTACAGGACCGGCCCGTTCACACGGCGCGTCTATTGCGGTGCCGGCTGGCTCGTCGTCGTCGACCTGGGGCGCACCCTCGGCCTCGTCGCCGAGGCATGGACTCCGGCACGGGTGGCGAGGTGAGCACCTTCTGGCGAGGTGCATTCAAGGCCTACCTGCCGACCTGGTCGAAGATCGACCAACGTAAGTATCACGAAGGCCGACTCGACTCGGTATCGCCCCACCGACCGGCCTTAAAGATGAGGGCGGTAGGCCCCCATGGTTACGTCGCTCAGTTCGACAGAGGCGCGAAAGGCGCTGGCAAGCGCAATCCCGACGGGACTGCCTACCGAGGACGTTTCCTCGACGTCGCCCAGACCGGTTACGTCTTCGACGGGGTGGACTCCGGCGACCTCGGCGACCACCTCGAAGCCTTCGGGCTCGACCGCCTCGACCTGAAGGCGGCAGTCACCATCGACGCTGAAGGCGCCGGGCTCATGGCCGGTCTCGTCGAGGCAGCGCGTTCGCTCGCGATCGTGCTCGACGAGGAGGCCTCGAACTGGTTCACGACCTCGGCCGACCGTGCCCGCGGCTATGGCAGGGTGGACCTGGGCGGGCTCATCTCTCCGGCAGGGCTCGCAGCCGAGATCCCCCGCAAGGCGGGAGTGACGCCGCCACTTCTCAAGTTCCGAATTCCCACAGATCTCGAGCTCAGCTGTTGGATCGCTGCGCATCACGGGGGCTGGCTCTCAGCCGAAATGGCCGGCAAAGGGCTCTTCCCGGCCGTTGACGTCGACATCCATTCGGCCTATCCGGCATTTGCTGCGCTCCTCGGCTGGTGGCCCCTCATGATCGCCGCATCTCTCCGGCGCCACGACGTGTCTGAGGGGCTGCGAGCACTATGCACCGAAGTAGCCGCGGCAACGTGACGCGATTGTTCGACCGGAGCACCTGGCGAAGGTTCGGCTTCACTATCTGCCGGGTCGTCTGCGAGGACGAGCCCTGGCCGGTCGAGGCACCCGACGAGGACTATCCGCAAGGGCACTCCGGGGTGCGCCCCGTACGCTGCCCTGTCTCGCTCCCTTTCACCTGGCCCGATGTCGTGCTCGCTGCTCTTCGATCCGGTCGTGTCCCGCACATCGTCTCGGCAACAAAGCTCCTCCCCGTCAGCCGCCAGCCTGGGCTGCGGGCCTCCTATCCGCTCTACGACGGTCTTGTGCTCGGCATCGATGACGACCCGGCTGTCGCGCTAGTGCGCTTGAGGGACCAGGCGAAGATCGCTCACGACGACCGTCTCGCGGCTCAGCTCAGGATCGTCGTCAACGTTCTCGTATACGGGAACCCGGTCCGCCTCGACCTCGGCTATCGACAGGAGAATGGAAGCCGGATCGTCACAGAGGCGGCGGCAGAGTGGACGTTCCCGCCGATCGCGGCGACAGTGACCGCGGCGAGCCGCCTTGCTCTCGGCGTTGCCGAGAGGCTCCTCGACCCATGCGGCATCACCGTTGCGTCGAGGGACACCGACGGCTTGCTTCTTAGTCTCAGGTCCGACCAATGACCGCGCTCGACCATGTCCTCGCCCGCTTCGATGCCCTCGACCCGTTCGGCACGGGCGGACACTTTTTGAAAGTGCAGCGTCAGCATGAAGGCCGACCACTCCACGGGCTCGTCCTCGGCGTCAAGCGTTACGTGCTCGCCACTCTCGATGACACCGGTGATCTCCTAGAGGTAGTCGAGGCGACCGAGCATGCACTCGGTGGAGCGGTCATCGACCCACCCAGGATGGCCGGGCACGACGCAATGGGCCGCCGCCGTTGGACCCGGGAAGTCGCCGCTGTCGCCGTGCGCCGTGAGACCGCCCGTTCCCCGGGGAATGTCCCTCCTCGTGCCGCTCTGGCCCTGGGAAGACGACGACACGCCGCCATTCCCATCGATGGGCCGGGTCCAGGTTTCCACGCCCGAGACGCTTGCCGCTGTCCGTCGACGCATCGATGTGAGGCCGTTCGGCCTGATCCTCGAAGGTCACACCCGACGGGAAGGTGACCCGGCTCCAATCGCGCTCGACCCAGGCACTGACCTTTCCGAGTGGCAATCGCTCGACTGGCGCGACGGTGCGGCCGGGCTTGCTCACATCGAGCCCGACGCGCTCGACAACCTCGGCGGCAAGGCGCACGGGTGGCTGCGCCCACGTCCGCTCGACGACACCTCCGAGGTGGTCGTCCTACCCGAACTGATCCGCCGTGTCGGGAAGGCAGGCGGCGTCATGGAAGCCGAGATAGGCAGCCCTGATGCCGACACCTCGGGCGTTCGGGCCGTCTACGACGATGGAGACGCCGCCGGCTTCGTCGTCCGCCATGCGGTCGAGATCGGTCCGCAGTCCTTCTCCCGCCGCTGCGGCATCCCCCTCGACACCGCGAAAAGCTGGGCGACCGGAAGGAAAGGACCGCGCGCAGACAGCGTCCGGCGAGTCCTCCGTGCAATGCGGATCCGCACCGAGGAGATCCCAACGTGCCCGGTCGACGACCGCCCCGTGTTCCGTGCCGGCGCACTTTACTGCTCGCCGAAGTGTCGCACTGTCGCCGGCAAGCGTCGTCGGCGGGAGAGGTCGGTAGTGCTACCTGCCAGCCCACGAAAGGAGGCCGTGTAATGACCAACCCTGAGCGTCTTCGCGGCTCGCTCTACGCGACTCCGACTCGCGTCCTGCTCGTCATTCGGGTCGTCGACCCGAGACCCGACCTGGCCACTTCGCTGAGAGCTGCGCGGCGACCCGGCACACCCACCAAGGTGCGGCGCTGGTGGAGTGTCGACGGTGGCAGGTTGCGACTCTCTTTCGAGGTACTGGAACCCGAGCCCTGTCGGCGCCGCGTTTTTTACGTGCTGGCGGCCGGGCTCGATGCCTTCGTCGGCGGTTGCGCTGTCGGAATCGACACTCACATGTCGAGGCGCCGCTGTCCAGCTGGCCCCGACGAGCTGCCATTGTGGCCTACCGAAGACCTCCGGCTCGACGTGCTCGAAACCTTGACCGAGGCCTTCCTAGACCCTTTCGTGGCTATGGGTGCATCACCTTGGCTCATGACCTTCGGTGCCTGTGGAGGAATCGAAAGTCTGACTACACCTGACGTAGCGATACGGAAGCCCACCTCGCATCCGGCGCAAACATGGCCCAAGCTTCCGAAGAGCCCACTTAAGGCCCACATTCGCCGGGCCACGGCTCAAGGTCATCGGTAATGTCACCCGGCCCGATCACCTGCGATGGCTGCGGTCGAACATGGTTCTGCCGTGTCCACGGCGACCACACGACCTGTCGAGGGTGCCGCAAGGTCGTGTACGTGCCACCGGAGCTTCGTGCCGGCCCCGTTCCTCTAAGGCACACGGGTAAACCGATCGGAAGGCCCCGCGAGCCCAAGCCCGACAAGGCGCCGCGATCGATAGCCCGGACGAACACGGCCGGCCTTAGACCGGACCTCGGCGATCTTGTCGTGGCGGCCGTGTCACGCTCGGCTGCAGCTCGTGTCGCTGAGCGTGCCGCCACGAGTGCCTCGGTGCTTCCGGTGGCACCCCCGGTCGAGCGGTCCGTCTCACCAGTGAAGCGGCCTCCCACGCCGCCGCAACTCTCGCGCAAGATCCCACCCGGTCAGCCCGCCTACCGGTTGATACTTGCCGGCTGCCAATGCCCCCTCGGGTGGCCCACGCCCGACATACCCGAAGCCGTGAACTGTCCACGCCACGGCTACCAGCGCGTCGACTCGTGCGCCTCGGCCGACGGCTGGGCTGGGCCACGACTTGTGATCCCTCAGCTACCCACCCCGCCTACGGAAAGCGGAGCCCCCCGATGATCAACAACGGCCCTTCTACTCTGGCTCTCGAAGTGTCGTCGCAGCTGCCCAACCCGTTCACCGCCGGCTACAACGCACCCGCGGCTTGCCAAGTCTGCAACAGCTCGGCATTTACTCTGCAAGTCTCGACGCTCGGCAGCCCCTACGTAATCCAGGCCTTTAGCGCGGTGACGGTTCCGGTGAACGGCAACGAGCCCTTGCAAGTCTTGCCTATCGCCACCATTGCATCGGCCAGCTCGGCCACGTCGATAACCCTTACGTGGTTATTGGGGGGCGAGAGCGCCCCGCAAGAAGATGGTCCCCTGACCGCCGCCGCCATCGCGGCGGCCATCGCGGGCACGATCACTTTTCCGCAGACCCTCCTGGCAAGCGTCCCGGGCGGCACCTTGACAGCAACGGTGACCCTCCCGCCGAACTGTGAAACCCTTATAATCATTACCAATCAGGCGGCCGAGCAACCTATAACCGTGCGCGGTGTCACCAGCACGTTCTATTACCAGTGCTCGAATGTCGGCAACGGCTCGAATACCTTCGTCGCAATGGTAAGCCCGGCCATCGATTTCCAAGTCGCAGTGACTATCACGGGGCCGTCGTTGGAATGGTACGTAATAGCCGACACTCAGAATAGGATGGGACTCGCCCCGTCGCTCAGCGAGGGTGTCAATCAAGCAGGATCGCCAACCTATACAACACAAGTCGGCGGCGCCTACAGCGGGACGCTAGTCCCGCATCTATCCGATGCGGCCGGTAATCAGCCCGTGCTGTCAGTCGCGGCCAGCGCGACCGCCGCCACGAATCAAATAACCGTCGGCACGGGTGCGACGCTCATCGCGGCTGCCCGTAGTTTGCGAACGTGCTGCACTACCCACAACCCACGTACAGCCGGCCAGCCCGTCTGCATCGGCTTTAGCGGTGTGACTACCGGCACGGGCTTTGAACTGGAGCCGGTAACGACGTCACCATCGCCAGCCCGGCCGCCATTTACGGCATCGTCGCCAGCTCATCGGTAACGGTTTCCTTCGAAGACGAATAGGAGTCCGGAACATGGCCAAACACTCAGCGGTACAGCCTTTCCTACCGAGTGCCTACAACGAGTACTTCAGCGGCAACGGCACCTATAACACCCCTAACGACGGGGTAGCCCACACCTACCGGATCACGGCCGTAGGGGGCGGGGGCGGTGGTGGGGGCGGCGGCAGCGGTACGAAACTGACTGGCGCCACCGGCAACGGCGGTGGTGGTGGAGGTGGTGGCGCGGGCGGATACATCCAAGTGATCCAGCAGATAGCCCCAGCGACCCCTGTTGGTGTTGGTGTTGGTGGCTCCGGCGGCGCCTCAAATGTCAACGGCTCGGGCGGCGCGTCATCGTCCGCCGGCAATGCTTACGCCTTCGGCGGTTCGGGCGGATTGGCAGGAACAGCCGCAGCGGGTAACAACGCCGCGGGTGGGCCTGGTGGTCTGCCGATGAATGACGGCTACGGCCAGGACTCGGCCACCTATCCAGGTTCTTACTTCGTCGGCATCGGAGCGACAGGCGTCGCTGGTGCGACGTCACCAATCGGTCAAGGCAACGGCAACAACTTGTCCCTACCCGGCGGCACCATGGGCGGTGGTGGCGGCGCGGGCGGGTCTGCTGGCGCAGGCGGCCTCGGCGGCAGCCCCGGCGTCACCTCCTACGGCACGACAACGGCCAGCGGTGGCGCTGGCGGGGGTGGGGTTCAGAATGGCTCCAACGGCACCAATGCGGCGGCCAACAGCGGTTGTGGCGGGGGCGGGGGTCGCGGAGGTTCCGAGACCAATACTCAAAGCGTCAGCGGTTCCGGCGGCACGGGCGGCAACGGTGGCTCGGGCTGGGTCCTGATAGAGATGATCGCCTAGTCCCGACCCGCCCGACCCGCACCTGGCCCACCACCTGCTCCCGACGCCGCGAGCGCGAGCGTGGGACCTGTCCGTCGGTTCCACGCCAGACGTAAGAGCGACGAGCTGAGGGGCTGTTAGGCGCCTGTTATCTGAGGTGGTGGATAATGAGTGTCAAATGAACGGAGTAGCCGCACCCCAACGACCGCACTTGCGGCGGGCGGGTCTCCCCGCGCTCGTGCTCCTCGTTATCGTTTTTCTTGCCGCGGCCTGCTCCGGCAACTCGGCGAGCCCTGGGGTGGCGAGCCTTGGATCGACGACATCGACGACCGCTGGCGCTGCAACCGGTGGCGGCTCGTCGTCGCCGTCCGCCGCCGCTGCGCAGCTGCTCAAGTTTTCGCAATGCATGCGCGACCACGG
>JBEKVJ010000110.1:0-10612 GCA_049514105.1 Acidimicrobiales bacterium | reverse complement strand
CACCTCGTTGATCGCAAGCGCCATGTCGGACTGGCTCGTGCCGACGCAGATGATGTTGTTGTCATCGGGAGCAGCACTCGTCGCAAGTGCTCCGGAGTGGAGCCCGAAGCCGCAGACGATGGCGACGGGCACCGTGGCGGTCTTGCCATAGCGTTCGACCACGGTCACATAGAGGGCATCCTGCTCCAGATCGGGCTGCACAACGCCGTTGAGCACGGGCAACACGACATCGTGTCGGCGCCGAACGAACGGTACCTCGCGGTCCATCTCCATGGCGAGGACACGCACAGGAGACGCAAGCTCGGTTCGCAGCTGAATCTCCTCCGCCTCTAGTGCTTCCCGGTTCATGGTGTCGAGCAACGCCGGGCCTCTTGCCGGAGCGCGCGGCGCCCGCAGGGCCCGCTGGCCCTCGGCGACGAGGACGCCCTTGGAGATCACCTTTTCCACGACAAAGCTCGCCGGGTCGTCGACGACAAGCACGTCCGCGGCTCGCCCGGGAGATATCGATCCGACAAGGTGATCGATGCGGTACATCTGCGCCGTGTTGATCGTCGCCATCTGGATCGCGGTGACCGGTGGCACGCCGGCCTTGATCGCCATGCGGACGAGACGGTCGAGATGGCCGCCACCCAGCAGGCTCGTGGCAGTCACGTCATCGGTGCAGAAGCCAACTCGGCCTGGATTGGCGCCGAGGCGCGTCACAACCTGGATGTTCTCCTCCATGAAGTGGGCCACGGCGGACTCGCGCACCATCACGTACATACCGGCGCGCATCTTCGCGAGGACCTCTTCGGCGTTGTAGCTCTCGTGGTCCAGCCTGATCCCGACAGCCGCCAGCACGCCGATGGTCGCTTCGCTAGCCATTGGCGCGCAGCCGAACACCGGCAGCCGGTTGCGCTCGGCGATCTCGATGACTTCGAGCACTTCGGGGTCGCGGTTTGTGACGAACTCGGTGACTGTCTCCCAGACCCCGAAACAGTCGCCCCACTTCTGGGCGATCTCGTGGACATCAGGACCGAGGCGGAAGCCGACGTTCGACTCCGGGATCGTGTACGGCACCTTGTAGGGCGCCCCCCAGAAGACCTTCATCGGACTGGCCGCGGCTTCGTTGAGGGCGTCGCGGACGCCTTCCAGCCCGGCGACGGCATAGGTTTGGTCGAGCCCCGAGACGACGCTCGTGGTCCCGTAGCGGACGACGGCGTCAGCGAACATCGTCACCGACAACTTGCTGCACTCGATGTGGAGGTGGCCGTCGATCAGGCCAGGGACTAGGTAGCGACCTGAAACATCTAGGACTGTCGTTTCCGGTCCTGTGTGCGGGGCCACGTCGCCCACGGCGGCGATCATGTCGCCTGCTAGCGCCACGTCGGCCCGGTAGATCTCGCCGGTCGTCACATTGACGAGCTCACCGCCTCTAAGCACGAGGTCGGCCTTTCGAATGCCTTCGGCTGCGTCAATCCTGTCGCGTATGTCCACGTGACCTCCTTGGGTGTCGTCGCAGGCCTCGCCGCGACGCCGACAGAGCACTCCAGGGCCGATACTCCATCTACGGGTCTGCGGAGGTCAAGTCGTGGGATACGTGAATGAAATTTACTTGCAGTCCAGGTGTCTAGTAGGGTCCGCTCCAATTATCTGACAGGCAACGGGGAAGGCACAGACTGGTAGTTGGTCGTGCTGTTCGCGGTCACGGTCGAGCCTGCACCGTCTGAGGACGGAGGAACGACCGTGGGTCAACACGGACACGAGGCGGACACCGCCAGCCGAACCACCGCCGGACCGACAACTCCTGGTTCGATCGGAATCGAGCGACGCGGCATCCAGCATGTGACAGCTGACGAACGCTGGGGCACGCCGAGCGCGCTGTTCTGGATGTGGACCGGTGCCATCTGGAACGTCGAGTACGTCGTGTACGGCACGCTGCTCGTTGCCATCTTCGGCCTGTCGTTCGCTCAGGCGGTGCCGGTCATCATCATCGGCAACCTCGTGTCGTACTTCCTCACCGGGCTCACGAGCCTCCAAGGGCCACTCGCCGGCACCACGGCCTTCACCATCAGCCGAGCTTCCTTCGGCCCGCGGGGGAACCGGGTGCCGTCGCTGTTCAACTGGATCACGCAGGTCGGCTACGAGACCGAGGGCATCGCCCTCGTCGTGCTCGCCGGACTGGCACTTGCGGCCAAGGCCGACGTCTCCGCCAGCACAGCGCTCAAGATCGGACTTCTCATCGGTGCCGTACTGATCCAAGCGATGCTGCCCTTCGTCGGCCACGCTGCCATGTTGAAGGTGCTGAAGTGGCTGGCATTCCCGTTTGTTGCCCTATTCATTATCATGGCGATCATCACGGCGGGGAAGGTCAACCTGCACGTGATGGCACATGGGGCAGGGTGGGGAGGACTCATGGTCTCCCTCGCGCTCATCATGTCCGCCGGTGGCCTCGGTTGGACCGAGAACGCCAACGACTACTCCCGATACCTTCCGCGCAACTCCAGCAAGGGTGGAATCATCCTGGCGGTAGCGCTCGGCGGGGCGATTCCATCCATTCTGCTCGAGGTTCTCGGTGCCGCAGTGGCGACGGCCGTGGCAACCTCGTCGGCCTACACCGTCGCCTCGGTCACGGGCCTCGCAAGCGTCTTTCCGAGCTGGTTCGTGATTCCCTATCTCATCGTCGCTATCTTCCAGCTGTTTGCGATCAACAGCGTCGACCTCTACTCGTCCGGCGTCACACTCCAAAGCCTCGGCATCCATCTGAAGCGCTATCACTGCGTGATGATCGACACCGTCGTCTCTGGTGGGTTCGCTGCCTATGTGATCTTCTCGCAGCACTTCAGCCAGCTGCTTTCGGACTTCCTCCTCTTCATCATCGTATGGGTAGCGCCCTGGTGTGCCATATACCTCGTGGACTACTACCTCAGGCATGGCCGCTACGACAACGAGGCGCTCCAGGACGAGAAGACAGGCATCTACTACCGCAACGGCGGCCTCAACTGGCAGGCCCTTGTTTCGCTCGGTGTTGGCATGGTCGCGGCGGCGCTCTGGCTGAACGCCTACTCGCCTTACGTGTCGCCCCTTTCAAGTCGCATCGGCGGATCGGACTTCAGTATCTTCATGGGCCTGTTCTTCGGGGGAATCACGTACTTCCTGCTCGCTCGCAAGTCCGTCCCAGCCGAAAGCGACAAGACCCCGGTTAGCGCGCCATAGTCAGGGTCGAGAGATCAAAAGGTGACACGCCCCCGGTTGCTACTCGGGGGCCGAAGCCAGTCCCGATGAGCGCGCCTGGATTGCTCAACGCCTTGAGCGAAGAGAGACGCCGCTCCGTTCACCTGCGACAGGTAGTCCCCGGGCCGGCCAACAACAACCGGCAACGGTGCGCGAGTGAGACCTAGGAAGAGCGTCGGCACTCGGTCTGGTTGTTTAAGAAGCCGAAACGCGACGGAACAGGCCCTATCCGGATCAGCAGACCGTGTTCAGCAATCGCCCGAACACACAAGGACGATCACGAGACGACATCGACTCCTCATTGAGCCTTTGCTTCGTACGAGCTGAGCTCGGAAAGGAGCTCCTCTTTTGCTTTCGTGGACAGCCACGAGATCTCAAAGGCGTTGCGCTCCAGTTGGACGAGATCTGCTTTTGCGAGGTCTGCCGCAGCCGCGACGGCCTCGAGGTTGGCGGTCAGATAAGCCGCGAAGTAGGCAGGGTCATCGGAGTTCACAGTCACCTTCAGGCCGCGCGCCATCATCTCTTTCAGCTGCGCATCCTTCAGGTCTCCGGTGACATAGCGGTTGGAGACCGGGCACACGGTGAAACCAATACCTCGCTCTGTCGCTTCTTTGACCAGCTCATCGGACTCCAGGACATTGACACCGTGGTCAATGCGCTCCACTCCTATGACCTCGAGACATTGACGTATGTGGTCAGTTGAATTCAATTGATCGACGTCGCAGTGCATGGTCAAGCGGTAACCTTCTGACCTGGCCCGAGCGAATACCGCTGCGAACTTCTGGGGTGGATTGTCCCGCTCATCGGAGTCAAGACCAATACCGATGATGGAGTCTCGGTATGGGAGGGATTCCATCAGTGTTGCCATGGCGTATTCTGCGGAATGATCGCGCAGAATGCACAGGATAAGTTGTCCCCGTAGGTGGAGAAGTCTGCGAGCGTCGAGGAGCGCGCCGCTGAGGCCGGTGATGACTGAGTGGAACTCGACTCCTCTCGAGGTGTGCGCCTGAGGGTCGAAGAAGATCTCAACATAGCGGATGTTGGCAGCCGCCGCCTTCTCCAGATACGCCCAGGCCAGGTCGTAGAAGTCCTGGGGCGTTCGCAGCACCGACATGGCGTCGTAGTACACGGGCAAGAAAGAGGAAAGGTCGTGGAAGATGTAACCGGCCCGCATCTCATCGATGTCCTTGTAAGGCAAGCTCAGCTTGTTGCGCTCGGCCAGTTTGAAGCGAAGCTCAGGCTCGAGTGAGCCTTCAATGTGAAGATGAAGCTCGGCCTTTGGCATACCCTGTATGAAGCTTTGCAGCTCGGACATAGCGGGATTCCCCTTTGTCTTCGATCTTGACAGCAAAGTAGCTACTCATGTACGTCCTGTCAAAAGACCTTACGTCTCCCATCTTGACGCCTCGCCTGATTCCCGGCGGACCTATGTCGGAAGCACATTCGCCAATAGACCGCGCCAGGTATGCCGCCACCGAGAGGAGACACCGCCCGCGATTACCTAAGTCGCCGACCGCGCCCGAGAGGACGAACTCGCGGAGATCTAAGGATGTCTAAGAGGCGGTGACCTGACCTTAGAAAACAGTAGAGTCAGGACATGCAGCGCCGCGATAACCCGTATACCCCCGGGGCGGGGCGTAAGCCTCCACACCTCGCTGGGCGCGACAAGGACCTCGAGGACTTCGTCTCACTGATGCAGCTGCTCGCGAGCGGTGGGGCTGACCGGAGCCTTATCTACTACGGCCTGCGAGGAGTCGGAAAGACGGTCCTTCTCACCGAGATGGACATCCTCGCCTCCGAGGCGGGCTGGTCGACGACCGACGTACAGGAGGTGGGCTCACAGCCGGATTTCAGGTCGACCTTCGCCCAGATGGCATCGCGCCTTTTGCGCGAGATGAGCCGCCGCCACCGTGTCAAGGACAGAGTCGAAAGGGCGCTCGGAGTCGTCAAGGCCTTCAGCCTGCTCACACCCGGGGGCGTGCAGCTTAAGCTCGAAGTTGACGCTGTGACCGGTGTGGCCGACTCGGGCGACCCGGAACAGGACCTGGTCGACCTCCTTCGCGAGATCGGACAGGCGGCTGCCGCGGCCGGGAGCGGTGCCCTTTTTCTCATAGACGAGATGCACAACCTTGACGCGGCCTCGCTGGCGGCGGCGTGCATGGCCTTCCAGGCAGTCAGTCGGGACGCGTTGCCCGTTGCTATGGTGGGCGCCGGCCTTCCCGATCTCCAGGTCCGGCTCATGAAAGCCAAGCCCTACGCGGACAGGCTCTTCGAATACCGCGAGCTCGGCCGGCTCTCTGATCCCGCTGCCCGCGTGGCTTTGATGAAACCCGCTGCAGGCCTCGGTGTCGACTTCAACGAGGACGCGGCTCTCGAAGTGGTTCGACTGGCCGCCGGCTTTCCCTATTTCCTACAGGAATACGGGCGCGAGCTTTGGAACGCGGCGGAGGGGCCGCCCATCACCTTGGACGACGTCGAGGAGGTCCGCGACATCGTCCAGGAGGCTCTCGCCCGCACCTTTTACGGGACGCGCTTCGACATGGCGAGCGAAGCCGAGCAGCGCTATTTGGCTGCGATGGCTTCCCTCGGATCGCCCCCCTACCCGACCGCCGCGGTGGCCGGCGCGTGGGGGGCGGAGAACCAACGCCAGACATCGCCCCATCGTGACAGTCTCATCCAAAAGGGCCTCATATGGTCGCCCCGCAGGGGCCAGGTCGACTTCACGGTGCCCCTCTTCGCGGAGTATCTCCTCGAGCACCAACCGATGAAGGGCTTCGACGAGGACTGAGCTCGGGAGGGCAGTCCCCGATCGGGACAAGGTGGCGATGCCTTGAATACGAACGAGGGATTACTTGGTGGCCCACGCGGGAGCCAAATAGGGTGAGCACACTCGATCGTTCCGAAAGGACCGAAGAGCTTCTAGAAGGAAGGGGATCGCGAGATGACGACAGAGCTGGTGCGCTGGGGAGTGGTCGGCACGGGTCTGATTGCCGACTGGTTCGCCACGGATCTGAGCTTCACCGACTCGGGCCGGATCGTCGCCGTTGGCTCACGCAGTCAACAGTCCGCGGACCGCTTCGGCGACAAGTTCGGAATCCCCAACCGCCACCCCTCCTACGAAGCACTCGTCTCCGACCCGGAGGTGGATGTCGTCTACGTAGCGACCCCGCACCCGATGCACTATGCGAACACCCTTTTAGCGCTCGAGGCCGGCAAGCCGGTGCTCGTGGAGAAGTCGTTCACCATGACCGCGGGCCAAGCTCGCGAGCTTGTAACCGCAGCCCGCGCGAAAGGGTTGTTCCTCATGGAAGCGATGTGGACGCGCTGCCTGCCGCACATTGTCGAGGTGAATCGTATCCTCGCAAAGGGCTCACTCGGCGAAATCACGATCGTCACTGCCGATCACGGTCAGTGGTTTGCCAAGGATCCGGCCTTCCGCCTTTTCGCTCCCGAGCTCGGCGGTGGGGCTATTTTGGACCTCGGCGTCTACGTCATCTCCTTCGCCTCGATGGTTCTCGGTAGGCCGGATCGGATCGAAGCCATGATCACACCGACCTTCACAGGTGTCGACGGACAGACGTCCATGCTCTTCGGGTACGCGAGCGGCGCCCAGGCGGTCCTTTACTGCACGTCGTCTGCCAGGTCCCCGACCACCGCAGCAATCGTTGGCACCGAAGCCCGGATCGAAATCGACTCGATCTTCTATGCGCCGACGTCTTTCAGCCTCATCACTCGCGACGGCGCCGCGACTCGCTTCGAGGCGTCGCACGTCGGACAGGGCCTGCATTACGAAGCCGACGAGGTGGCACGCTGCCTAGCCGAGGGACTGCTCGAAAGTCCCCTGATGCCGCTCGAGGAGACCATTGAGATCATGGAGACCATGGACGTAGTCCTCGCACGAGCTCAGATCGAATAACCGGGGCCACTCCCGAGTGCTCCGACGCGCCGTGCTCGCCCGATCGAGGACTCCACGAATGCCGGGAGCCACTTCGGTTACCTCACTGACATCTGGCGAAACTCCGCCAGATGGCTCTGGCCAGACCATTTCGAGAGGACTAATCTGCGGCGCCATGGGGATCCTCAAGGCGCTGGAATTCATTGCTCAGAATCACAAGGCCGTCCTGGCCACGACGCGCAGCGACGGCAGCCCTCAACTCTCACTGATTGCTGCCGGCGTGGACGGCGACAACAAGGTCGTCGTCTCCACTCGTGAGGCGGCAATGAAGACCAAGAACCTTCGCCAGCGGCCTCGGGCCTCGTTGCTCGTGTTCACTGACGCTTTCTACGGAGAATGGGTGCAGGTGGACGGCCGCGTCGAAGTCGTCCCACTCCCCGAGGCGATCGACGGACTCATCGACTACTACCGCCAGATTGGCGGCGAGCATCCCGACTGGGACGAGTACCGCGCCGCCATGAATCATGAACGACGCGTCCTTCTGCGGATGACCGTCGATCGTGCGGGGCCTGACAAGGCCGGCTGAACGCTCGAGATTCAAGGTCTTCTTAGCAAGCCTCTCCGGCGGTTTTTGTTTGACGAGACGCCTCGATCGCGCGCGATGTGCGAGCAGACTCCTGGCCTTACAAGGCGATCGCTGCTTAGGCACCGGGGCCGCCCGGCGGAGGGGCGGTGTCGTCGAGGTCGTCGAGCAGCCAATGGCTGACAGCGAGTCCTCGAGCGACGGAGTACGGCGCCGGCGAAGCTCTTCGAAACGCGGTGCGACACCCACCAAGCCCGACGCTACGCCGAGCTCGGTGATTGGATGCCTTCCAAGAGCCCGATCCCGACGCTGCAGTGCACAGCTCGAACAAAGCACACGATGTCCTCCCCTCCTAGTAGACCAGCGGGGTCAACCCGCGAACGGTGAGCTCGGCACACCCGTCACACCTGGCGAGCACGCGAAGGTCGCGCCAGCAAAGGGTTCAGAGTGGAGCTGAGCTGCGCTCAGACCACTGGCGGCCGAGGTGACGAACAGGTCAGAGAACCCGGAGCCACCGAAGGTGCAACTCGAGACCTGGCTGACCGGGAAGGTGACCTCACCTAATTGCTCCCCCTCCGGCGAGAAACAGCGCACCGCCCCTCCGCCCCAGCAGGCGACCCAGAGGTTTCCTTCGCTGTCGATCGTCATGCCGTCGGGGTCGCCTTGAGCCTTATCGATCGTGACTACCCGTCTCCGGTTGCGGATCGAGCCGGTACCTAGGTCGTAGTCAAAGACGTCGACGCCATGGGTAGCCGTATCGATGAAGTACATCTGACGGGCATCTGTGCTCCATCCAAGGCCGTTGGAGATAGTCACGCCCTCAACGATCTGCTCGTATGCCCAGTCCGGCTCGACTCGGTAAAGGGCAGCCGCATGTGGCGAGAAGTCGAAGGCCATCGTCCCGGCGAAGAGCCGGCCTTTAGGGTCACACTTCGCGTCGTTCATGCGATTGGTCGGCAGAGTTTCCTCAATCGCCACCATGAGCTCGAAACCCTCGCCGGTATCGGACACCTGGGCGACTCCATCGCGCACTGCGAGCACGAGCCCACCTGCGCGGCGTGGCACGACGGCCCCCACCTCTTGACCAACCGAGAAGCTCCTGAGACTGACCGTGAGAGGGTCGTAGCGGAAGACGGTTCCTGCGCTCACGTCGACGAACAGCAGCGTCTGGCTGCGGTGGTCCCAGTGAGGTCCCTCGCCGACATCGGCGTGCACGTCGGCGATGACCTCGACGCCGACGTTTGTAAAGCGGGCCATGGTCCACCTCTTTCTTGTCTGGCCCTGTGCGACACACGACCTCGCCACGGATCGACCCCGGAGCTGCCAGTCCTTCGGCAAGAACAGATGCGTACTGACCAGGGCCTTCGCGGAAAGTAGTTCGGCTCCCGGAGACGATCAAATGAGCGGGCTCGGGGGCGCCAAACTCCCGGCGCTGGCCGAGAAGGTCACCTATTCCTCTGCGCCCGGTCACGACTGACTGGCGCGCCCCGACAAACGATGATTCGGGCCGCTAGCCTCCGCGCATGCGTTTCGGTATTGATGTCGCCCAGCAACGGATGGCCTTCGACGAGGTCGTCGATCGAGTGCGATTTGGAGAGGACCTCGGCTTCGACGGTGCATGGGGTTTCGATCACTACGTGCCGATGTACGGACAAGGTCCAGGCGAGTGCTTCGAAGGCATGACCACGCTCGCCGCCCTGGCAACCGCGACGAGCAGGATACGTCTCGGCCTGCTCGTCACAGGTGTCACCTACCGACACCCTTCCGTTCTGGCAGCAGAGGCCATCACTGTTGATCACGCTAGCCACGGACGTTTGGAACTAGCTCTGGGAGCGGCGTGGTTCGAGGCCGAGCACCGTCAGCTCGGGATCGAGTTTCCACCTGT
Organism: Acidimicrobiales bacterium; assembly: GCA_049514105.1. Taxonomy (GTDB): domain Bacteria; phylum Actinomycetota; class Acidimicrobiia; order Acidimicrobiales; family Bog-793; genus Fen-455. The sequence goes on along the minus strand of JBEKVJ010000110.1, from coordinate 1,036 downwards.
TGGAGATAGGTTCGATCGCCTGGAGGACGCCCTCGAAATCGTCACTCGCCTCGCCACGGGCGATGTGGTTTCCTATCGCGGGCACCACTTCTCTCTTAGCGAGGCGAGCTTGCGGCCTCTCCCGATTCAGCGGCCGCACCCACCGATCTGGATCGGCGGCTCGGGGCTACGACGCACGCTCCCGCTCGCGGCACGCTACGCGGACGTCTGGCACACCTTCGGCAGCCCGGAGGAGCTCGTCGAGTTGTCTTCCAGACTCGACCAGCTCGCCCGCGAAGCCGGGAGGGATCCAGCAGAGATCGCCAGAGCTTCGTCGCTCTCGCTGTCCGAGCCGGACGTTGAGGTGCGTGCCAACATCGAGAGGTTGTCGGATGCAGGTTTCAGCTACCTCGTGTGTGGCTGGCCAGGTGAGGGCCGCAACCGCGTTGAAGCATTCGCTCGCACAGTCATGGTTGACTACCTGGACTGAGCGCTGGGGTCGCCGCGGGGTCCGAAGGGAGGTCCGCGGTCTCTCAGAAATCTTTGCAGCCTTCCTCGATGCTCGATTTGAGCCGCGACCGCGCGCTGGTGAGAATGTCTGACAGACCAGTTCTCAAAAGCCGGTTCTCTGATCGAACCTCACTGCCGAGCGCGCGAGATCCGCACCGAAAGTGCACAGCGACCCAGCCATCTGGAAAACACGCTGAGACAATCTGCGGGTCAGTTCCCTGACTGATGTGTTCGACGTCGACAAGCCCGTCATTGCAATGGCCCATATCTGGCCGCTCCCCGGGCTCTCCCGGCTACACCGGCTGCTCAAAGCCGTACCCCAGTCTCGGAGGTCCAGATCGTGATCCACTGATCGTCGGCCCTCGGAAGTCAGATCCCTCGCACCCGTACTTCGTTCTAGATGCTAGGGGGGCGATGAGTCCCGACGTATGCCACGGCGAGATCTCACAGCCACGTTGGACTTGATCCGCTTCGACGGACAGGTTTCTTCAGTTGATCATGCTGCCTGACGGTCGGCGTTGCGGTGAAGTGCTTCGTACTTGGCGGG
>JBEKVJ010000109.1:0-10671 GCA_049514105.1 Acidimicrobiales bacterium | reverse complement strand
TATCGAGGGGCCCGACGGTCACGACGCCTGCGATGTTCGCCACAAGGTCTATTCGCCCCTCGGTAGCGGCAAAGTCCCGCACCGAATCTGCGACCTGCTGTTCGTCCGCGACGTTGCACGCTCGAAGCTTGAACGTCCCGCCGATCAAAGGTTCCTCCTCGGCTAACACGTCCAGGCCGAGTACGGAATGACCGTCGGCGGCAAACGAGGCAGCGACGGCGTGGCCTATACCGCGGGCAGCACCAGTCACCAGCACAGCCTTTCGCGACATCTGCTCAGCCATGGTCGTCCCCCTTGAAAGTCCGTGCTAAACCAACGGCCGCCCCTTGAGCGACAGGAGCAGGAAAGTGCGCCCATATGTTATCGTTCACGAGGTGCACCATTGTGCAGAGGCGTCGCCCGAGGCGAAGGTAGCAAGCCGTTGAGCGTCGCCAGTGATCCAGCATCTCGTGTCCGATGAGCGCCACCGTCAGGGTCGGGCTAGTAGGACTTGGCATTATCAGCGCCGCCCATGCCGAGGGCTATGCGAACGTTCCGGACGTCGAGCTCGCCGCCGTGTGCGATGTCGACCCTGGAGTGCTCTCGGCCCGTGCCAAAGTGCTGGGAGCTGCCCCGTTCGCGCGCTTTGAAGACTTGCTAGACGATCCAAACCTGAACCTCGTCGATATCTGCCTTCCCCACAACCTCCACTATCCCTTCGTCCGGGCCGCACTTGAGGCGGGCAAGCATGTGCTGGTCGAAAAGCCGCTGGCGCTGACCTCAAAAGACTGCCTCGAATTGATCGAGCTAGCCGAGGCCCGTGGCCTCAGGCTTTCTGTGGCGGAGAACACACGCTTTGTCACCGCCTACGTGGCTGCCGCACACCTGATATCGGCAGGCGAGCTCGGAGCCCCAAGGCTCGTACGCACGCTCATCTCAGGAAGTGAGGTCGAGCGCCTGAGTAACACCGCCCTCTGGAAAGGCCGCACGGACGGCTCCGGCGGTGGCGCCATAATCGATGCCGGCCCCCATTCCTTCTACCTGCTGAAGTGGCTCTTCGGTCCGATCGCCTCTTTGCGAGGCTTCCACGACCAACTGGTCAAGCAGGCCCAGGTCGAGGACAACGCTGTCGTGGCGGGAACGCTTCTCTCGGGCGCCCTTTTCCGCTGCGAGTTCACTTTCACTGCCGAGATCCCCTGGGGTGAGCGCCTGGAGGTCTACGGGAGCAAAGGATCGCTCATCGTCGACCAGCTCATCAATCCTCCCGCCGTCATTTTTCGAGGCGGCAGGGACTACGTCGGTGAACCGCTATCCGGGGTTGCGTACGATCCTCGCGGGTGGAAGCGCGAGGCGATCGCGGCTGGGGCGCGGGACTTTGCCGAGGCCGTGGCAACCGGTAGGGCACCGACAGTGGACCCGCGCGACGGCCTTTACGGCGTGCTCATGTCCGAGCTCGCATACGAGTCCGCCGCGGCGGGAGGAGTGCTCAAGCAGGCCTGATGTCGTCTCGATGCAATCGGGGTGAAGGTTCTTCTGAGATGCCCCCCACGAAGAGATCGCTTCCTTCTCGAGCCGCCACCAGGTCTGTGGATGTCGTGTCCAAGTGGCCTCTTCGAGGAAGACCGAGAGAAGATACGCCATGACGCATCTTGCGCCCGTGGCTCAGTTCACCGCCTCGGCCGACCTTGAGGTCATGGGCAAGGCGGCGAGACTCCATTACGAGTACGGCCTCACACACCAAGAAGTTGCCGACGTCCTACATGTTTCGCGTGTCAAAGTGACGCGCCTTTTGAAGCAGGCACGCGACCTGGGCATCGTCCAGATCCGGGTCCTCCCCGACGTCTCTCCGTACGCCGGGCTCGAGCTGGAGCTCGCCAATCGCTTCAATCTCGACGAGGCACTCGTCGTGCCAACGATGGACGACGAGTCCGATCAGCGCCGAGCGCTCGCTGTCGCCGCGGCTCGCTACATGCAGCGCGTCCTGCATCACGGTATGACCGTTGCCATCGGCCTCAGCAGGACGGTGGCTCTAATCCCTCAGTACGTGGTCGATCCGCGCCCGGCGGACGCGACTTTCGTCTCGCTCGTCGGCGGCATGCGCCGTTACGCGATAGCAGCCAACCCCTACGAAGGCGCCGAACGCCTCGCTCAGCTCTTCGGCGGGAAGGCAGAGCACTTGCTCGCGCCAGCCATTGCCGGTTCGCCGGCGATCGCTGAGGCGTTCTTCGCCGACCCAGGCATGGCCCGCACCCTCGAACGGGCGGCGTCGGCCGACATGGCACTGCTCGGGATCGCTGCGACCGACAGCGACACGACGCTCGTAGATGAGGACGAACTGACCGCAGACGAGATGGCCTCGCTCATAGCAAAGGGGGCAGTGGGCGACACCGCGGCCCGTTTCTTCGACTCGGAAGGGGCGGCCGTCTCCCACGAGATAGACCGCCGCATCATCGGCCTCACCTTGGCCCAGATCAGGCAGATCCCCATACGCCTCGTCGTCGGGGGCGGTGTCAACAAAGCTGCTGCCCTGGCGGGAGCCCTACGGGGTGGTTTGGCGGCGGTCGTGGTCGTCGACGCGATGACCGCGAGGCTCGTTCTCGGGCAACCCGCCGGTGGGCACCCCCGCAAGACTTCGGGGCAACTCGATCGGCAAGGCAAGCGGCGCAAACCTGCGCCTCGCAAGAACCGCAAGCAGCCTTGACCTAAGGCACCGTCCGTGCCGACTGGACTGCATCGAACTGTGAGCGCAAACCACGGTGGCGCCGCGCCGGGCTCGCTGCCGGGTCGCGGCGCCACCTCGTACTTGGCTAAAGCGTGTTACAGGAGATCACATGTCATTTCCGCAACTCACTGAGTCTCAACCGCGCCCGACCCGAGTTGCTCTGTCACGAGCGAGCTCAGAGTCGATAGCGCAGAACTGATCGAGGTACTCGGGGTGATGGCGAAATTGCCTGTGACCGTATTGAGCGCACGGGCATAGACCGGGAAGTTCACATTGTTCGGAAGTGGGATCCCGTTGTTGGCGTACTCTCCGAACTGCTCCTGGTAGAGAGACGACTTGACGAATGCAGGATCGCTGTCGAGCGAGGAGTCCGGCGGGATGAACCCGGACCAGATCGCGGTGAGCAGCTGGTTCGACGGATCCTCCGCCAGCGTTATGAACTTCCACGCCGCGGCCTTGTCCTGGCAGGCCTTTGAGATCGAGTATGCCCAGCCTCCGAGCGTCGTTGTCGTCCCGGGCGCCTGGCCGTTCTCGGTCGGGATCGGAGCGACGCCAACGTCCTTAGAGGCCGCCGGCCACGGAGCACCACCGATTGGGGCAGGCAGGAAAGAGCCCGTGTACCAGTTCGAGCCGATGGCAATGGCCAGTTGGCCCTTGGAGAACAGGAGCGGCGGGTTGCCCACCGAGTCCGAAGGGAACAGCTGCGATGTCGGAGCACCGAGGTTCTCCTCGTCGAGCGTCTTGTAGAACTGAAGCGTCGCCCTCAGGCCCGGGCTGTTCACGACCCACTTACCAGTCTTCTGGTCGTACATCGTCGGATTAGTCGACCCGTCGATCAGGTTGCCGATACCCTGCAGAACGTTCGTGGCACCGGCGCCGACTCCGGCTCCGAGCCAGAGAGCGTAGACCTTGGGGTTCGCCTTCTTCACGGCCTTGGCGACGTTCAAGATGTCCTGCCAGTTCTTGGGCTCCCATGGCATCTTGATGCCGGCCTTTTCCAACATGACTTTGTTGTAGACGATGCCCGAGTCGTTGTTGCCGGCGTTGACGGCGTCTACCTGGCCACTGATGGTGCTCATCTGCTGAACGCCCTTGGGCATCCCCTTCCAGAACGCTGGCGCCGAGGACCCGCTCACGTAACTGTTCAGCGAGGCAAGGTAGCCCGACCCCGCGAACTCGCCAACGTAGGTCGTCGGGAGCTGGATCACGCACGGCGTGGTAGACGGGCTCCGGAACAACACTGCCGCCTTGTTCATCTCGTCGATGTCCGTGCCGCCCGTGCCCAGCTCAGTGAGTTTGACGGAAGGATCTTCTTTCGCCCACTGCTTGGCTATCGAGCCCCACCATTTATATGCCTGAGCATCGCTGTCGAACACGTAGTTGTACGAGTACAGGACTGAGATACCACTTCCGCCAGAATGCGCGCTCTGGGGACTCGCATATGCGGCGGCGGTTACTCCGGTTGTAGCCAGAGCGACCCCCACCGCGGCAACAAGTCCTGCCTTCACCTTCTTCATTCTCATCTATATCCCCCCAAACTGGTCATATGCTGCCGATTGTGTCAGTGCTACCTTGCTTTCTTCTCGCTCGCTCGCGAACTTCAGTGCACAAACCGTGACCTCTTTAAAGATGGGTCCTTCGCGCCGTTCTCAATCCAGGCAATCACCGCTCTCTGCGTCGAAGAGTTTCATCTGAGACGTGTCGAACTCGACCTTCACAGGGTCTCCAGGTGTGAGACCGGAGCGGGCTGTCGTCTTGCACACAAAGAGCTGCTCGCCAAATCGCGCCACGACGTTGGTCTCCGGGCCGAGCGGCTCGACCATCTCGACGACGCATTGCAGAGTCGGGTAGCGGCCTCCGCCTTCTCCGGCAAGATGTATCTCCTCGGGACGGAAGCCGACAGTGACGCTCGGGCGACCAAGGGTCTCGAGCGCCTTGCCGAGAGTGCCGTTCACCGAATACGAGCAGTCAAGAAACTTCACGTGGGGTGCCCCGCCGTCGCGCAACACTGACCCGGGAAAGAGATTGATCTTCGGCGTGCCGATAAAGGACGCCACGAACGAGTTGGCCGGATGGTCGTAGATGCGCTCCGGGGTGTCCATCTGTTGGAGGCGCCCCAGGTTCATGAGAGCGATTCGGTCAGCCATCGTCATAGCCTCGACCTGGTCGTGGGTCACATACACAGTCGTCACTGGGAACTGCGTGTGGATGCGCTTGATCTCGAGGCGCATCTGCACGCGAAGGGCAGCGTCCAGGTTCGACAACGGTTCGTCGAGCAGGAACGCCTGTGGCCTTCTCAGCAGTGCACGGCCTAGAGCGACGCGTTGGCGTTCGCCCCCCGAGAGCTCGGCCGGCTTGCGGTCCAAGAGAGAATCGATGCCGAGCATGCCAGCAATGTTGTCGATCTCTCGCGATATCGTCGCCTTCGCCTCGTGGCGCGCCTTCATGCCGAAGGCAAGGTTCTTCGCGACCGTCATGTGCGGGAAGAGGGCGTAGCTCTGAAACACCATGGCGAGGTTGCGGTCCTTCGGCAGAACGCTGTTCATGGGCTTGCCACCTATCCGGATGACGCCCTCGCTGGGGGTCTCGAATCCCGCGATCATGCGCAAGGTCGTCGTCTTGCCGCAGCCTGATGGCCCGACCATGACTACGAACTCACCGTCTTCGACCTCCAGGTCGAGCTCGCGGACGGCCGCGGACGACTTGCCCTTGAACACCTTGCCGACACCTTCTAGAACGATTTTTGCCACTAGGTCCCCCACCTATTCGAAGCCGACCGTGTGCTCTTGCGTGCTACCCCTTCACGCCGCCCGCGAAGGCGAACCCACCGTGCAGCCAACGAGTGCTGATCAGATAAAGCGCGATCACCGGCAACGAGAACAAGATGGCGTAGGCGGCGAGCGGCCCGAACTCGACGCGGCCGTTGGCGCTCATGAACTCGTAGATCCCCAGTGCTCCTGGAGTGTTCTGGGGATTGGCATCGATGACGAGCGGCAGAAGAAAGGCCCCCCACGAGTTGATGAAGGTGAGGATGGCCGCGACGCAGATCCCGGGCAGCGACAAAGGGATGACGACTTTCCAAAGGATGCGGAGATTCCCAGAGCCCTCGATAGCAGCGGCCTCCTCGAACTCTCTCGGTACCTGGTCGATGAAGTTCTTGAGCAGCCAGATTGCAAAGGGGACCGAGGTCGCCGCCAGTGCCACAGAGGTGTAGAAGGGTGAATTGTCCCAGCCGAGGTGCACATACATCACATAGATCGGGATCAAGAGCAACGTGATCGGAAGTCCGGTCAAAAAGACTATGCCAAGGAGCAGGAGCCCTTTGAACGGCACCCGCCGCCGCGAAAGGGCGTAGGCAGCGAGAATCGAGACGGCCGTCGCGATGATCGTTGACACGACGGCCAGATAAAGACTGTTCTTGATCGCTCCACCGGCGCCGGCGTCGATCGCCGCCTTGAAGTTAGACAAAGTGAGCGTGGGCAGGTTCATAGCCTGGGTGGCGTTCAGGTTGAACGCCGCATCAATCAACCAGAGCAGCGGGAGTATGAAGGCTATGCCTACCAAGGCGAGCAGCCCGTCGAGCAACATCCGCTGCCTACGCGTCCGCCGTCTCAACGGCGCGCCGTAGACGTCGGTGTTTGGGTGCGGGCTCTCTTGTCCGGTCCTGTTGCCGAGCTCGATAGCCGTCGTCACTCCTTAGCCTTTCTCTTTGCTGAGCTCGTCAGTGATTTGTGGTCCACGCAAGCCATTGCCTACTGCCCCTTCCGCAGCTCGGGACGAAGTTGACGGATGTAGACGACCGAGAGCAGGGCACCGATGAGGACGAGTGCCAGGGCGATGGCGGCCCCGTACCCGAGAGCGTTGAACTGGAAGGCCTGGATGTACATATAGACGGGCAGTATCGCCGTCTCGGTCCCGGGGCCGCCTTGAGTCATTGCCCAGATGAGAGTGAAGTCGCTGATGGTGCCGATCGTGATGAGCAGCATGTTGACCATGATCGTGGGACGCATGATCGGCAGGGTGACCCTGAACAACCTCCTCCAATAACCTGCACCTTCGAGCTGCGCTGCCTCTTCCACTTCTTCCGACACACCGCGCAGGCCTGCACTCAAGATGAGCATGGAGAAGGCAGTACCGCGCCAGGTGTTCGCTACGCAGACGATCAGGAGGGGCACCGTCGACAACAGGTCCGAGCCGGACCTGCCGACGATGTCGCTCAACGTGCCGCCCGCCTGGCTGAAGGCGTACCAGATGAAGGCGACGGCGATCTCGGGTAACACCCACGCCAGGATGACGATCGCTCCGACGCTTGCGCGGACGTACAGGTGGGCCCGCTGACCGAGCAGGGCGAGCGCCATGCCGAGAACGGTCTGAGCGATGATGCCCGAGCCGATCACGAAGATAAGGGTCAGCTTCACCGAGTACCAGAACACAGGGTCATGGATCATGCGGGAAAAGTTGGACCAGCCCGTGAAGTTGAAGTGCTGCGCGAAGGGGCCGAGCAGCTGCATGTTCGTGAAGCCGATGTAGATCGCGTAGGCGGTCGGAACCAGAAAGAGTCCGATCAACAGAGCGGAGGCGGGCAGTATCCACACGAGGGTGCTCGCCCTGAACCTCTCGCGGTCGGCCGCCTTGGACCAAAAGCGACGAGGCTTCATGGTCGGCCTCGCGAGCACCGTCTCTGTGGCCGCGGTCACTTCCCTGATCCCCTCGAGGCCGGACAGCTCGTCTCGAGCCGAGCGATATCGACGTGCGCCTCCGGGTCAGTCATTGGCCTTTCTCCTTCACGAGGTGCTCGCGAATTGCGGCAGGAATCTGGCATTGGTGGCGAGCATCTCGTCGGTCAGAGCTTGTATTTGTGAGGGCTCGAGAAGCGCGTCGAGCAACGGGTCGGCCGTCATCGCTTGACTCAACAGCTGACGGTCGCCTGTCAGTGCCGCGTCGGCTGTCAGCTCCTCGACCTGCGCGTGCCGACTAAGCACGGCCGCCAACCCCGGGGGGAGCGGCCCGATGCCGATCGGGTGCACGCCCTCGGCGTTGACGACGGAGGGGACCTCGACGGCCGCCGATGCGGGCAGGTTCGAGATAAGCCCGTCGTTCACGACGTTCACGATGAACAGCTCCCCACGGTCATCGATCATCGACTCCATCACCTCGGCAACGACTATCCCGTTGTCCTCCGGTCCGTGAGGGAGATCTGCAAGTCGGTGACGGCCACCGTCCTCGCGCCAGGCCGTTGCGACCTGCTCCCAGGAGCGGACACGGGCGCTCTGGGCCTCCATGTCGTAGATGTGCCTGCCATAGCGCATGGCGAGGCCTTGCCCGCGCTCGGCGTAAGGCTCCTCGAGTCTCTGCAGCTGGGGAAAGAACTCGACCCAGTGAGCCCAGCAGTAAGGAACCACTCCGAATGTGTCGATCGCCCAACGGACGACCTCGTCGCTGGTGCGCTCCCGTACGAGGGGAATGGCGTCTCGCCCGTCACGCAACCTGAGCGACATGATGCCCGTGCAGTGGTTGATCCCTCCGACTTTCAAGGGAAGGACGAGTTCTTCCTCGGCGACGCCGACCAGATCGGACAGCCAAGCCCTCTGGTATGGCCACGGGGAGCACGAGCAAAGCGACAACGAACGGACGGCCGAAACCTTCGCCATGGCCATGGCATTGGCGCTGGCTGGGTTCGTGTAGTTGAGCACGACCGCCTTTGGAGAGAGCTCGGTAAGGTCTCTTGCGACAGAAGCGACCACAGGGGTGTTGCGCAGGGCACGGAAGATGCCACCGGGCCCGATCGTGTCGGCGATGTGCATGAACACGCCGTGGCGAGCGGGCACCTCGATGTCACTCTCCCATGCAGCCATTCCGCCGACTGAGATGGCCACAATGACGAAGTCGACGTCTCGCAGGGCCTCGCGCTGGTGGGTCGTCGAACTTACGGTGAGCTTGCGGTCCTCAGCCAGGGCGAGTTCGATGGCGAGCTGCTCCATGACGCCGACACGGGCAGCATCGACGTCCATCAACCGGAGCTCGGCTCCCTCAAAGCAGGGGATCTCGATCAGGCGTCGGACGAGGCCGGGCACGAACATGCTGCTCCCACCGCCTATCACGGCGATCTTGACACTCACGCGCCGACCGTCCGGATCTTGCGTCCCTCGGCGTCGCTCTCACTCACCCGCCACGCAGCGGTGCTGTTCAGGCATGGCACCGGACTGTGTCGGCGGATTCCCGCCGGCGTTGGCAAGGCGGACCTGGGGATACGGTCGGCATCGGGGCCGGGCTCTTTCACCCTTGCGCGGAATCCGATCCCTCCGACGTTGTTCGCGCCAGGTCCGTTCACGCCTATCCCCCCCAAGGTTCGAGCGCTGCTACCGCTGGTGCTACAAGCAGAAACCTCGAAGCAGTTGCTCTTCGGTCTCGGCACATTTGTACATCAACTGAACAAGTTGCCGAATATTATCGGCCCTCTTGCGGCGAATCAAGGACGTCACGGTACTTGTCGACGCGATCAGTGGGGCGTCGCGGCGTGAGCGAGAAGGGGCAGGCACCGTCGGTGCCCCGCCGATCAGCCGGGCGGGGAGCACCGGCCTCAACTCTCCGGCCTGACACCGAATACGGTGGCCGGTGGGTCTGCCGAGACAAGCGCCGTGGGCACTCTGGTCTTCTTCGTGGGCAGGCCCAGCTCGGCGGTCGCCAGATGGCAGGCCGCGCTGCGTCCTGGGCTGATTGTCCGCAACAGCGGGGTGGCCTGCTCACAGATGTCGGCGGCATAGGGACAGCGCCAACGGAACCGGCACCCTTCGCCTGGGTCCACCACATGGGGCGGCTCGCCGATGTCGGAGGCGGAGACCGTCACGGCCATGCGCGGATCGGGCGCGGCCGAGAGGAGGAGCTCGGTATAGGGATGCAGGGGCCGGTGGAGAACGTCGTCTGTCGGGCCGTTCTCCACCACGTGGCCCCCGTACATGACAAGGATTCGGTCGGCGACATAGCGGGCACTCGCCACGTCGTGGGTGATGTAAAGAAACGAGACGCCCTCCTCCTCCCGGAGCTTGGCCATGAGGTTTAGGACTCCGACGCGGATCGAGACGTCCAGCATCGAAACCGGTTCGTCAGCCAAGATGAGCTTCGGCCGGTACGAGAGCGCTTGCGCGAAGCCGATCCGCTGACGCTGGCCGCCGCTCATCTCGTGCGGGTACTTCTTCAGGAACAATTTGGGTGGCGACAGGCCGACAGCGTCGAGCACGCGCTCGGCTTCGGCCTGCCGGGCGGCGTGCCCGAGCTCGGGGCGGTGAAGCTTGAGGCCCCGCATGATGGCGTTGTCCACGCGATGGGCTGGGTTGAGAGAGCTGTACGGATCTTGAAAGACCATGGGAACCTGGGCCCGGTAGGCCAGGACCTGTTTTCTCGAGCGCAGCTCGTCGAGCGGCTTGCCCCGGAACTCGATCCGCCCCTCCGTCGGCTTGTATACCATCGCCAACAGCCTGGCGATGGTGCTCTTCCCGCTGCCGCTCTCGCCCACGAGGCCGACGATCTCACCTTCTTCGATGGAGATGTTGACCGCGTCGACCGCGTGAAGCAGGTGACCACCCCGGAAACCGCCGATGTGGAAGTGCTTGGTGAGGTTCTCGGTCCGCAGCAGCGGGGCATGGGTCAAAGGCCCGCCGGCTCCCTCCGCCGTGGAGTCGCTCTTAGCGCTCTCAGCCATGAGCTTCGTCCTCTCGCGTCTCGGAGTCCGGCTCATAGAGCAGGCAGCGCACAAGGGCGTCCTCGACGGGGTAGAGATCCGGGTTGACTTCCGTGCAGCGCGCCATGACCTGCGGACAACGAGGAGCGAAACGGCATCCCGGCGGGAGGGCCGTCAGGTCGGGTGGGCTTCCCGGGATGCCCTCGAGCACGACTCGGGGACCCCACACCGAGGGGAAAGCGTCGAGCAGGCCGCGGCTGTAGGGGTGGTAGGGCTTGTCGAACAGAGCCGC
>JBEKVJ010000108.1:0-11285 GCA_049514105.1 Acidimicrobiales bacterium | reverse complement strand
GTGCGCCGGAGATGAACGAGGACGGCGAAAAGCGCGGGTCAAAGCCATCCGGATGCACCCCGACGGGGAGGTCGGCGTAGAGATGAAGGGCCCTTCCGGCCGCGGACAGCTGCTCAGCGGCCGCGAACTGGCAGTAGAGGTGGTAGGCGAAACCAGGATCCTCCCCAGCCCAATCGGTCGCTGTTTCACCGCCGTTTGCACAGCGCCCGCCGGAGTTCTCACGAGAGGCCCTGAAACGGGCGTATTCGACCAGCTCAGGGTGGGCGCGGGAAAAGTTGTCGAGATCCTTGCGTCGGCGCGAGGCTCTAGCGGAGAACAGGCTCTCGGCCAGCGTCTCGAGGACCTGGCGCCGGAGCTTTGAGACCTGCTCGTACAACACGACAGGCGAGCGGTGCGCCGCGGCGATCTGTTCTGCGAAGTCATCGGCGTCGAGGAGCCGGCGCGCTTTTTCACACGAGTCCAGCTCTTCGAGCTTGGTCGGGTCGATGTAGAGCTCGTTATAGGCGAGCCGACTCACAGGACGGTAAGGGCTCGGGTCCGCGGGCGGATCGAGGAAGCAGGGGTACAAAGGCAGGCTGCCGAGCATCGAGGCGCCTAAGCTCGATACGAAACGGCCCAAGTCCGCGAGGTCGCTGTAGCTGCCCGTGCCCCAGTCAGTGTCGCTGCGCAGGGCGTGCAGAGGTATGAAGGCCCCCCACGCTCGGGGCGCCCTCGGACAAGGCGGGGCCACGATCAAAAGGGCGCTAGCACTCGCGCCTGGCCCCTCGACGGCGAGGCGGTGGTAGCCGGTCGGTATCGGCTCGGTCTGCGCTGCAGCAAGGTTGAGGCGGTAAAGGCCGTAGCGGCCTCCTTCGATCTCCATGCCCGAGAACAAAACCAGGCGCGCCGAGATGTCCTCTAGGCGCTCTGCACCCTGCTCGAGCTCGATGCTGAGACGAACCTGGCGTGGGTCGACCCCTTCGGGCAAGGTGACTGTGACAGGGGCCGGCCTGCCGGTGCGTTGCACGACGACGGGCTCGAGGATCCTCCGCGCATTCGCGAGCCGCCGCGCCCTGAGGATCTCATTGGCGTTCTCGGGGTCCTCGAGAGGCACCTCGAGAGAGCGCAACAGTGCCAGGACTACGTCCTTGTCGGCGACGCGGGTCGAGCCGTCGGCGGCGAGGTAGGAGGTCTGGATCCCGCACTGGCTGGCGAGCTCGCCCAGAGCCTGGAGATTGGTCACGGCCCCGTCGCCAGGATGTCGAGGATGCCGCGGGCCGGGATGTCGACCCAGCCGGGGCGGGAGTTGGCCTCGTAGCTCAGCTCGTAGACCGCCTTTTCCAAGAGGAAGAAGTCGAGCATCTGGGCCACCTGGGCGAGCTCGGTTGGCAGGTAGCGGTCATCGGCAGCGATAGCCAAGTACGACTCGAGGAAAGTACCTGACACCCACCGGTGCCAGAAGATGACCCACGTCTCGACCATCTCGATCTCTTCACCGTCGATCGGGATGCCTAGTTCGCGTGTCAGGCGCAGCTGAGCTGCCTGGCCGGCGTAATGAAGTGACCGGACCATTCCGGCGAGGTCGACGACGGCGGGGCGCTTTAGTCTGCGCCGCCCGAGCGATCGCGTGGGCTCGCCCTCGAAGTCGATGATGACGAAGTCCTTCCCGGTCCAAAGGACCTGGCCCAGGTGGTAGTCGCCGTGGCAGCGGATGCGCTTTGCCGGCGCCGAGACCGTGGCGAAGCGGCGCAGCCTGGCGAGGATCTCGTCTTCACGAGCGAGGGCTCTTTGCAGATGGGGCGAGCTGAGCCCCAACGAGCCCACCTCCCTGAAGACCTGTCGCGTCAAGCTGCGCGCACCGTGGTAGAGAGCCTGGCGGTCGAGCCCGGTGAGCAGCTCGGGAGCGAACTCGGGGTCACGGTGGTCGCTCGTGAGCGCGGCGTGCATCTCGGCGGTGCGCTGGCCGAGCAGGCTCGCCCAGCCGAGGTGCGGGCCCACAAGCGGGTGAGCCGGCTCGAGCTCGCTCCGGTCGAGCGCGAAAAGACCCCGGGGTGGGTTCAAGCTGAGCTCGGAGTCGCCTCTGTGGGCGAGGGCCTCCTCGAGCCCGTAGGTGAGGGCATCGACGACGTAGTCCCAGCCGACGTCCTCGTGCTCGATCAGCTCCTCGAGCATCGCGACTGTGGCCGGCTCGGCTCCGGGTACCTCGGCCCGGTATTCGATGCTCCCGCCGCTTCGTGGCGCGTGGGCGAAATGGGCCCGCTCGCTTAGAAAGCGCCCCAGCTCTACGCCCGGGTTGACGCCTTCTTCGAAACGGCGGATGAACTTGACGATGGCGTGGTTCCCGAGCGTCACCGAACTGTTGGACTGTTCGGCCGCGAGTGGCGTCGAGGGGCAGTCCTGCTTCAAGCAGTCGTCGAAGTGGCGCAGCAGAGGCGAGGGCACTCCCACCACCCGCCCGTGGCCGCCGGCGAGGCTGCGCCGCCGCGCGAGCAGGTCCGACATCGCTCTTATGTAGGCAGGTGAGAAGACGGCGTCGAAGAGAACCCCGTCGACCCCCTCGGCGCGAAGGTCTGCGACGACGGCCTCGCCGCGCCACTTGCGCATCTCCTCGGCCTCGGCGCCGGCGAGGTAAGCGAGGGCCATCGTGTAGCGCTCCGGGCTGCCGTGGTCGAGCTCGACTTGAACGATCAGAAGGTGGGCGCCGGGCCCTTGCTTTTGCCGCGCGGAGCCCAGGGCCGACGGGTCCGGGACCGGGACGGTGTCGACGATGCTGGCGGCGGTGATGGTGCGTCCTTTTTGCACGAACCACCTGCGCTCGGCCAGATACGAGGGGAGGAAGGCTTCGAACTGTCGGCGTGCCGGGCCACGGAAGATGCTGTCCCACTGCCCCGAGACTCGGAACGAGTGGCGTCGCGGGGCTTGATCGGGGGCATCGCATTCGAGGGAGAACCAGTAGAACCCGTGCGGTCCGAGCGTTATGAAATATGGCAGCTCACCGATTGCGGGGAGCTTGAGGTTGCCGAACATCTCGATCGGGGCGGCGCCGCGGAACTCGGAGAGGTCGAGCTCCACGCACTGGACATGGCGGGCGAGGTTGAACACGCACAGGATCGCCTCGTTCTCAAAGCGGCGTATGAAGGCGAACACCTTCCGGTTGTCGGGTTGGAGTACCTCGAGCGAGCCGCGCCCGAAGGCTTTATGGCGCTGACGCAAGGCTACGAGCCGCTTCATCCACCAAAGCAGCGAGGTGGGGTTCTGCTGTTGCGCCTCGACGTTGACGGCTTGAGAGTGGTATTCGGGGTCGATGATGACAGGCAGGTAGAGGCGCTGCGGGTTCGCGGCCGAGAAGCCGGCGTTGCGGTCGCTGTTCCATTGCATGGGCGTGCGCACGGCATTGCGGTCGCCGAGGTAGATGTTGTCGCCCATGCCGATCTCGTCGCCGTAGTAGATGATCGGAGTCCCCGGCATCGAGAACAAAAGCCCGTTCATCATCTCGATCAGCTTGCGGTCCTTGCTCAAAAGCGGGGCGAGCCTGCGTCGGATCCCGACATTCACACGGGCCTGGGGGTCCTGGGCATAGGCGCGGTACATGTAGTCACGTTCTTCGTCGCTCACCATCTCGAGAGTCAGCTCGTCGTGGTTGCGCAGAAACAGCGCCCACTGGCACTCCGGCGGCGTCGTGGGCGTCTCCGAGAGGATGTCGACGATCGGGAAACGGTCTTCTTGGCGCGCCGCCATGAACATGCGGGGCATGAGGGGGAAGTGGAATGCCATCTGGCAGGTGTCGCTCTGGCCCATGTAGGCAACGGCGTCCTCGGGCCACTGGTTCGCCTCGGCCAACAGCATCCGGTCCTTGAACCGCTCGTCGATGTGCGCCCGTAGACGGCGCAGGAAGGCGAATGTCTCGGGCAGGTTCTCGCACGTGGTGGCTTCGCGGGCGTACAGGTAAGGGACGGCGTCGAGCCGCAGCCCGTCGACGCCCATGGTGAGCCAGAAGTCGACGACGTCGAACATTGCATCGCACACAGCGGGGTTGTCGTAGTTGAGGCTCGGTTGATGTGAGTAGAAGCGGTGCCAGAAATAAGCCCCGGCCTCCGGGTCGAAGGACCAGTTCGAGTCCTCGAAGTCCTTGAATATGACGCGGGCGCCGGCGAAACGGTCCGCAGTGTCGCTCCAGAGGTAAAAGTCGCGGTGGTTGGATCCGGGCCTTGCGAGGCGGGCCCGCTGGAACCACTCGTGCTGGTCGGAGGTGTGCGCGAGGACAAGCTCAGTGATGACCCGCATGGAGCGCCGGTGCGCCTCGGTGAGAAACCGGCGGAAGTCCCGCAGCGTCCCGTAGCTCGGGTGGACGTGCCGGTAGTCCGAGATGTCGTAGCCGTCGTCGCGAAGCGGCGACGGGTAGAACGGGAGGAGCCACAGCGCGGTGACGCCCAGGCCCTGAAGGTAGTCGAGCTTCTCGATCAGGCCCTTGAAGTCACCTATGCCGTCACCGTTGGCGTCGCGGAAAGCCCGGACGTGGATCTCGTAGATGACGGCGTCCTTGTACCACCCGCCGGAACCGTTCGTGATGCTCGATCCGAGCGCCGGGTGCGCGCCTTTCGCATCGGCTGGGTCTCGTGGGTCCCGCTCGGGCGGCGTCGGCCCTCCTCGCTGGTCACGCAAAAGGTCGGTCGCGGTCATCTGTCGTCGCTGTCTCCCGGTGATCGGCCCGCATCGGGTTGCTGGAGCGAGAAGACATGGCAGGGGACACCGGCCGGGTCCAGCCTCACGTAGTTGCGGGACCCGTTCCAGGTGTAGCGCGCGTCGGTGAGCAGGTCGTGCATGACATAGGGGCGCGAGTAGTCGACCCCGAGCGAGGCCAGATCGAGATCGACCCAGCCCGCCTGCGAATAGGAGTGGTCCAGGTTGACTGCGACGACGACGACATCAGGGCCCGAGGGTGCCTGGCGCGTCTTCGAGTAGCAGATGATCTCGTTGTTGTCGACAGAGTGGAACTTCAAGGCATCGTTGAACTGCAGCGCGGGGTGCTCGCGGCGGATCTTGTTCACGAGGCCGATGAAGCCGGCGAGGCTGTCGCGACTGCGAAGGTTCCAGGAGCGGACCTCGTACTTTTCTGAGCGGGCGTACTCCTCCGAGCCGGCCGAACGCGCGAGATGTTCTTGGAGCTCGAAGGCAGGCCCGTAGATTCCATAGCTCGAGCCCAAGGTGGCAGCGAGCACGAGGCGCGACAAAAACGCCGCCCTGCCACCGCTTTGCAGCTCGGCGCTCAAGATGTCGGGCGTGTTGGGCCACAGGTTGGGTCGGAAGTAGTCGGCGACATCGGAATGGACGAGCTCGTTGAAGTAGCTCTCGAGCTCCCATTTCGAGGTCCGCCAAGTGAAGTAGGTGTAGGACTGGCTAAATCCGATCTTTGCCAGCTGCTCCATGACCCGAGGCCGGGTGAAGGCCTCCGACAAGAAGATCACCTCGGGCGCCTCGAAGTGAATCGTCGCGAGCAGCCACTCCCAAAAGGCGAAGGGCTTGGTGTGGGGGTTGTCGACTCGGAAGACCTTTATCCCCTGGGCGATCCAGTAGCGTACGACCCCCAAAAGCTCGGCCCACATCGCCTGCCAGTCAGCTGTGTCGAAGTTCAAGGGGTAGATGTCCTCGTACTTCTTGGGCGGGTTCTCAGCATGACGGATCGAGCCGTCGGGGAGGTGGCGGAACCACTCGGGATGCTCGCTCACCCACGGGTGGTCCGGAGAGGCCTGGAAAGCCACGTCGAGCGCAATGTCGATGCCACGCGCCGCCGCGTCGGCGACGAGCGCCCGGAACTCGTCCAAGGAGCCGAGCGAGCTGTGGATGGCGCTGTGGCCACCTTCGAGGCCGCCGATCGCCCAGGGGCTGCCCGGTTCGTCAGGCGTCGCCGACATCGCACCGTCGCGACCCTTGCGCCCGCTCCGGCCGATCGGGTGGATGGGGGGCAGGTACAAGACGTCGAAGCCCATTTGCGAGACGTAGTCGAGCTTCTCGCGGACATCGGCGAAAGTGCCGTGGCGCCCGCCCGAGCCCGCGGAGCGCGGGAACATCTCGTACCAGGTGCTAAAGCGAGCCTTGCCCGAATCGACCGTGAGGTCGAACGACCGCGAGCTCGTCATCGGCCCGCCGTCGGAGCGCTCTCCCATGAGCCGGTTGAGGCGGTCGGAAAAGACGAGGTCCGCCACATTGGCTCGCGTGGGTCCGAGCTGTTCGACACCGGCCCACTCGGTTGCTGGCGCGGACAGCTCACGCCCGAGGGCATCTGGGCCGGAGCGAAGCGCCGCCACAAGGAGCGACAGCACAGCGCGATCACTACCGCGGACCTTCTTCTGAACGCCTTCGATCAGCTCGGCGCCGATCACTAGCTCGTTGCCGAGCTCTTGGCCCGCCTCCGCCCGTGCTCGTAGGTCGTGGCGCCAGGTCGCGAAGTAGTTCACCTTGGCACGTACCAAGAAGCGGTAGTGCCCGAGCGCGCTGATGGGGATCTCGGCGCGCCAGTGGTCGTTGCCGGTGGCGCGCATCGCGACCGTGGACCAGGCGGCATCTCCATCGTGGCGGTAGCGCACCTCGCAGTACAACCACTCATGCCCGTCCACGAAGATGTCCGCCTCGACACCGAGGAGATCTCCTACGGTCGCCTTGGCAGGCCTGCGCCCGCAGTCGACCTGGGGTCGGACGTGCTCGATGACCGGCCGAGCTGGTGCTGCGAGGCTTTTGCCACTTGCCGTGGCAGCACGCGTCGGGGCGCTCTCGGGTCGAATCGAGTTGTCGCCTTTTCCTGCGGCACGAACCCTCGAGCCGCGCTTAGTCGCCATTGGTAGACCGCCCCCTCCCGATGGACGTCCCTACCCTAGGCCCACGCTGCATAAACGACGTGGCAGAGGCCCGATTTCACTCTCCGGTCAAGGTGGCGACCATCAACGCCTTGATGGTGTGGAGCCTGTTCTCGGCCTGGTCGAAGACGATCGAGGCCTTCGACTCGAAGACGTCCTCTGTCACTTCGAGTGCCTCGATGCCGCGCCTTTGGAAGATCTGGCGACCGACCTCGGTCTCGGTGTTGTGAAATGCCGGCAAACAGTGCAGGAACTTGACCTGCGCGTTGCCGGTCGCCTCCATCAGCTTCGCGTTGACCTGGTAGGCGAGCAGCTCGTCGATGCGAGCGTCCCACCTGTCGGCCGGCTCGCCCATCGACAGCCAGACGTCGGTGTAGAGAAAGTCCGCCCCGGCGACCGCCCCGGTTGGGTCCTCGGTCACGGTGATGCGCGCTCCGGAGTCGGACGCCAGTGCCGCGGCCGTCGAGCGGACCTCGGCCGAGGGCCAGAGCGACTCCGGGGCGGCGACGCGGACGTCCATGCCCAAAAGTGCCCCGGTGACCAAAAGGGAGTTGGCCGTGTTGTTGCGGGCGTCGCCCAGATAACAGTAGGCGACCTCCTCCAAGCCCTTTGTCGAGTGGTCGCGCATGGTGAGTATGTCGGCGAGCATCTGGGTGGGATGCCAGTCGTCGGTCAGGCCGTTCCAGACAGGTACACCGGCGTAGAGACCGAGGGTCTCGACATAGGCGTGGGCAGATCCGCGGTACTCGATCCCGTCGTACATTCGGCCCAGCACTCGCGCGGTGTCCTTGATGGACTCTTTCTGGCCGATATGTGAACCGCTCGGGCCCAGGTAAGTGACCTGTGCGCCCTGGTCGAAGGCACCTACCTCGAAAGCGCACATCGTGCGCGTCGAGGCCTTCTCGAAGATGAGGGCGATGTTGTAGCCGGCGAGGCGTTGACGTTCGCGCCGCGCCCGCTTGTCCTCGCGCAGGCGTGCGGCGAGGTCCACGAGGTAGAGGAACTCCTCTTTGGTGAGGTCCGTCTCCTTCAACAAGTTGCGTCCGCGCAGGTTCGTCATGGCTACATCTTCTCAGGTCATAACGTGGTCCTCATGTCCGCGATATCGCCCGAGCTCGAGCCCGGCGACGTCGGGTTGGACGAGGGACGGCTCGGCCAAATCGGGCGGCACTTCGACCGCTACGTCGCGGACCGCAAGATTGCGGGCTACCTAGTGCTTGTCAGCCGTTTCGGCAAGATCGCCCACGTCGTCCGCCACGGAGCACGCGACCTCGAGAGCGGAGCCCCGATCGAGGACGACACTCGCTTTCGCATCTACTCGATGACAAAGCCGGTCACCTCGGTCGCGGCGATGACCTGTTATGAGCAGGGACTCATCGCTCTCGATGACCCGGTGAGCAAGTTCATCCCCGAGTTCGCGGAGACAGCAGTGTTCGCGGGGGGTTCCTCGTTCCGCCCGGTGACGGTGCCGATGGCCGAGCCGATGAGGATCTGGCACCTCTTGACACATACCGCAGGGCTCACCTACGGCTGGATGTATAAGCACCCGGTCGATGCTATGTACCGCTCGGCAGGCTTCGAGTGGGACGTGCCCGCGGGCCTGGACCTTGCCGCGAGCTGCCGACGCCTCGCGAGGCTGCCGCTTGTCTTCCAGCCGGCAAGCGCGTGGAACTACTCCGTGGCGACCGACATCTTGGGTCGCGTCGTGGAGGTCGCGACGGGCCAGGGGCTCGAGGAGGTCTTCGCCGAGCGCGTCTTTCGGCCCCTTAAGATGAACGAGACGAGCTTCTATGTCGACCACGACGCGGCCGAGAAGCTGGCGGTGCTCTACAGCCCCGACCTCGTCACCGGCCGGGCGACGCGGGCCACGCACATGGGGGAGGCGGCGCTGCGCCGGCCGAGCGCCCCCCTCGGCGGCAGCGGGCTCGTGTCCACGGCTTGCGACTACCACCGCTTCACCCAGATGCTCCTGCGAGGCGGTGAGCTCGACGGTGCCCGCATCCTGGGGCCGCGGACCGTGTCGTACATGACCCGCAACCACCTGCCTGGTGGCGCCGAGATAGCCGAGTTTGGCAACCCGGTCGGTGAGCAGGAGGCCGGGGTCGGCTTCGGGCTCGGTTTCTCGGTTGTGGTGGACCCCCAGGCGATGAAGGTGACCTCGAGCGAAGGCGAGTACGGCTGGGGCGGCGCGGCGAGCACTTTGTTCTGGGTCGACCCAGTCGAAAGGCTGACCGTGCTGTTCTTCACACAGCTGCTCCCCTCGACCACATATCCGATCCGGCGTGAGCTCAAACAGCTCGTCTACTCCGCAGTCGTCGACTGAGGCCGCTCTCGGCCGAGGCGGCTGCGGTTGCTTCTCATAAGGCAATTCCAAGGTGTTTCACAGAGTGGGAGAGCAGACTCACCCGAGCACGGGGTGGGTCGATCAAGCTCAGGGCCGGCCCACCCCTCTCTCAGTCGAGGCGGGGAGCTAGCGATGAGTGATGTCGACGAAGGACTCCAGCACTTCACCGGCGCGCCCGCTCTGTTTCGCCATCACTTCGGGCGACGTCTAGGCGCGACGGCGGTCATCCTCTGCGGTCTTGGCGCGGGGAGCTACGCCATCGCGGCGGCTGCGCCCGGCCACGCCGTGGCGGCGCCCAAGGCAGCGAGCCAGGCTCTGGCGACTTCGTCGAGCCCTTCGAAAGCGGCGACACCGCCCACCAACCTGCCGGCACTTCGCCCTGGTGGCCCGGATGGTTTCGGCCCTCTCGGCCGAGGCTTCGGCATCGGGGGTGCCGGCCTGTCGGCCTTCGGCGAGAGCGGCACGATCACAGGGGTACACGCGACCACGATCACGATCGAGTCGGCCTTTGGCGCGAGCTTCACGGTCAGCACCAATACCTCGACCACATACAGTGAGAACGGCAAGACAGTCTCGCGTTCGGCTCTCGCCTCGGGCGAGCGGGTCATGTTCCTCCGGGCGGCACCGGTGGGCCCGGACAGCTCGAGCGCGCTCACCTCGGCCCCGGTCAGGTCCGTCGTGATCATCCTGCCGCATGTCTCGGGCAAGGTGGTAAGCGTGAACGGCTCGGTCGTCGTCGTCGCCCAACAGGACGGTTTGAACGTGACCGTGAACACATCGAACTCGACCGCCTATGAACTGGCCGGCCAATCGGCGCCCGCCTTCGAGCTCAGAGCCGGCACCGAGGTCTTCGTGACGGGCATGCTGTCGTCGGACCACGACCAGATCGATGCGATGACGATCGAGATCGTCCTCCCCTCGGTGGCCGGCCGCGTCACGGGAGTCTCCGGCACGACGATCACGATCAGGAGCTTTGGCGCCAAGACCGAGACCGTGACCACCGGCTTGAGCACGGTCTTTACCAACGCCAGCGGCAAGACGACGATCGCCTCGGTCGCCAAGGGCGACCTCATGGTCGCTTCGGGCACGCCAGGGTCGTCCGACAGCTTTGCCGCCGTCGCCGTGCGAGTGAGCCAGGTCCCTTCGACCGTCCCGGCCTTGCCGGGTCCGCCTGCGCCGGGGACATATGGTTCGGGCCGTTTCGGTCCGGGCGGCCCGCTTGCTGGCCCGGGCGCCTTCGGGGGCGCGGCCGGTTGGGGTGCCCACAACGGTGCCGCGGTCCCAGCCGCGTCGGCCGTCGCCCAGGCAACCGTGTGAGGTGTCCCCGGGGAGCTTCAACCAGTCTTAGAGCCGGACCACTTCGAAGCTGACCGCAAAACTCACGCCTGCCTGCGAGCCGGTCTGTTCCGCATTCGTGCGCAGGAACTTTACGGGATCGAAGCCACCCGACAGGTTCTCGAGGTACACCCTGTGTTCGGCGAGCGAGTCGATGCCGCGATCGATGTGATCGGTCACATCGACGAAGTGGTCCGCCTCAGGCGAGGCGTTGAAGGCGGCGAAGCGGAGCCCGTGCCACGGCTCGAGACCCTCGCCCAAAAGCTCGGGGAACACCCAGCGGTTTGCCGCGTCGCGCGCCGCGTCCAGCAGCGCCTCGCCGAGCACCCGATGATCGGCGTGATTGACAGAGCCCGGGCCAAACCCAGCGCGGTAGTTGATAGATACGAGTACCTCCGGCCGGTGGGACCGGATCGCGCGAGCGAGGTCGCGCCGAAGCTCGAGCGAGTAGGTGAGCGTGCCGTCGGGGTAGTCGAGGAAGGAGACCTCTTGCACGCCAACGACGCGCGCACTGGCCACCTGCTCAGCAGAGCGGATCACCCGGCACTGCTCGGGAGACATGGCGTCGATCCCCGCTTCGCCACGTGTGGCGAGCACGTAGGCGACGACCTTTCCCGCCGCTGTCCAGCGCGCTACGGCCGCGGATGCGCCGAACTCGAGATCGTCGGGATGCGCTACGACGGCGAGGGCGCGGTTCCAGTCCTCGGCCAGCGCGAGCAGGGCCATCGAGTCACGCTAATGGGAACGAGGCACGGCCGCCGACACGCTGGCTCGCC
>JBEKVJ010000107.1:0-11287 GCA_049514105.1 Acidimicrobiales bacterium | reverse complement strand
TTCGACCAGATCGACAAGGCCCCCGAAGAAAAGGCTCGCGGCATCACAATCGCGATCGCCCACGTCGAGTACGAGACCGACAAGCGCCACTACGCGCACGTCGACATGCCCGGGCACGCCGACTACATCAAGAACATGATCACCGGTGCCGCCCAGGTCGACGGCGCCATTTTGGTGGTCTCAGCCGCGGATGGGCCTATGCCTCAGACGCGCGAGCACGTGTTGCTTGCCCGCCAGGTCAACGTGCCCTCGATCGTGGTCGCTCTCAACAAGGTCGACATGGTCGATGACGAGGAGCTGCTGGACCTCGTCGAGCTGGAGGTGCGCGAGCTGCTCACCGAGTACGGGTTCCCGGGTGACGACACCCCCGTCGTGCGTGTGAGCGCCCTCAAGGCGCTCGACGGTGATGCCGAGGCTGCCGAAGGCGTCGTCAAGCTCATGGAGGCCGTCGACGACTTCATCCCCGAGCCGGCGCGTGAGGTGGACAAGCCCTTCTTGATGTCGGTCGAGGACGTGATGACCATCACGGGTCGAGGGACTGTGGTGACCGGCCGTATCGAGCAGGGTGTCGTAAAGGTCGGCGACGATGTCGAGATCGTCGGGCTCCGCCCCACCCAAAAGACGGTCTGCACTGGCGTCGAGATGTTCCACAAGCTGCTCGACCAGGGCCAGGCTGGCGACAACGTCGGCCTGCTCTTGCGAGGAACCAAGAAGGAGGACGTCGAGCGCGGTCAGGTCGTCTGCAAGCCAGGCTCGATCACCCCGCACGCCACCTTCGAGGCCAACGTCTACGTGCTCAAGAAGGAAGAGGGCGGGCGGCACAAGCCGTTTTTCAGCAACTATCGCCCGCAGTTCTACTTCCGCACGACCGACGTCACCGGCACCATCGAGCTTGCCGAGGGCACCGAGATGGTCATGCCCGGCGACAACACCGTCATGACAGTCGAGCTGGGCAAGCCGATAGCAATGACCGAGGGGCTGCGCTTCGCGATCCGCGAGGGCGGCCGCACGGTCGGCGCCGGCGCCGTCACCAAGATTCTCAAGTAGAAGAGGCGAAATGGCAGAGGGCCCCCGCCAGCGGATCCGGATCCGGCTCAAGGCTTACGATCACGAGATCATCGACCAGTCGACTAAGAAGATCGTCGAGACGGTGCTGCGCACTCAGGCAAAGGTACGCGGTCCGGTCCCGCTGCCCACCGAGATGCACCGCTACACGGTCATCCGCTCGCCGCACAAGCACAAGGACAGCCGCGAGCACTTTGAGATGCGCATCCACAAGCGCCTCGTCGACATCGTGGAGCACACTCCTAAGACGGTGGACTCTCTCCAGCGCCTCGACCTTCCGGCCGGGGTCGACATCGAGATAAAGATCCAAACGGCCTAGCTCGAGGCCGCCTCCCGGCCTTGGGCCGGCCAGCGGTCCGGTGCTATGCTGTTCAACTCGGCGGGCAGGTTGTTCGCCGCAGCCACGACGAAGTCCGGGAGCGCCCCCAAGGCAAGCCAAGGGGGGACCTTCCGGCGAGACATGATGTGCGCTCCGTTCGGGATGCCCGGACGGAGCGTCCGCACGACAAGGGGCTGTCATCCACAGCCAGTCGGGCGCGAACGGCGACAACGGGTGACGCCATCCGTTCTGTCCGCGAGCCCCGGCGCGATCACGAGCAGAAGCAGAGAGCACATGGCCATCAAGGCGATCGTCGGCGAGAAGGTCGGCATGACACAGGTTTGGGACGAGGCGCAGCGCGTCGTGCCCGTGACCATGGTCAAGGTCGCGCCCGTTCGCGTAGTTGCGGTGAGGACCCCCGAGCAGGAGGGCTACTCCGCCCTGCAGGTGACCTACGGTGTGCGGTCGGCGCGCAAGCTCAACAAGCCGGAGGCTGGTCATTTTGCCGCCGCCGGCGTGGAGCCCGGAGTGCGGCTGGTCGAGCTGCGCCTCGAGGACACGAGCGGTTACACAGTCGGCCAGGAGATCGACGCAGGCATCCTCGCCCCGGGCGACAAAATCGACGTCACCGCGGTCAGCAAGGGCAAGGGCTTCGCGGGCGGCATGAAGCGCCATAACTTCAAGGGTCAGGGCGGCGCGCACGGCAACCATAAGCACCACCGGGCCCCCGGCTCGGTCGGAGCGTGCGCGACCCCAGCCAGAGTGTTCAAGGGCACGAGGATGGCGGGGCGCATGGGCTCCCAGCGCGTGACGACCTTGAACCTCGAAGTCGTCGTAGCAGATCCCGAGCGCGAGATCATCCTCGTCAAAGGCGCCGTTCCCGGACCGCGAGGTGGCATGGTCCTCATCCGTGACGCGGTGAAGGGCGGCAACTGATGTCCGACACGATGGTGAAAGCGCCCCCCTCATTGTTCATCGAGCGCTGCAGCGACTCCGGCGAGCTGATCGGCATCGTCCAGCTCGACGAGGAGTACTTCGGAGCACTCGTCAACGTCCCGCTCCTGCACCAAGTGGTCAACGCTCAGCTCGCCGCCAAGCGCTCTGGAACTCACAGCACCAAGACCCGTGCCGAGGTTGCCGGCGGGGGCGCCAAGCCCTACCGCCAAAAGGGCACGGGCCGTGCCCGCCAGGGCACTACCCGGGCCCCGCAGTTCACAGGCGGTGGCATCGCCTTCGGACCCAAGCCCCGCGACTACACCCAGGCCACCCCCCGCAAGATGGTCCGCCAGGCCTTGCGCGCGGCCCTGTCCGACCGGGCCTTCGAGGGTCGTGTAGTGCTCGTCGACCGCTGGTCCTACGAGGTGCCGAAGACCAAGCAGGCCCTCGCCTCTTTGCGGGCGCTCGGAATCGACGGCAACGTGCTTTTGGTCCTGGGCAGCCAAGACGTGATCGCCGAGCGCAGCTTCGCGAACATTCCTTTGATCAACATCGTCGAGTCAGCGCAGCTGACCGCCTATGACGTCGTCGTCTCGGACTGGGTCGTGTTCACCGATGAGACGGTCCCCGGCCAGACCTCCGATGCGCCCGAGGACGCCGTCGCCTTCAGCTCGGCCCGGCCGGTCGTGCTCGAGGACGACGAGGCAGTGCTCGAGGACGATGACGAGGCAGTGCTCGAGGACGATGACGAGGCAGTGCTCGAGGACGAGTTAGAGGCAGTAGCTGAGGACGAGGTCGTTGCAGAAGACCTGGACGAAGAGCCCGCCGATCCTGTGCTCGCCGAGCTGGTCGTCGCGGAGCCAGCTGACGAGGCGCCGGTCGAGCAGGCTGATGACTCAGCAGTCGCCGAACAAGAGGCTCCCAAGCCCAAGGCAAGGACCAGGGCGCGTAAGGCCCCCGCCAAGGCGACACCCGCCGAGGGCGACCAAGGAGAAGAGGGCAAGTGAGCGGCAACCGTTCGATCCTGTTGCGCCCCGTCATCTCTGAGAAGTCCTACGCCCTCATGGACGAGCACGCCTACGTGTTCGTCGTCGACCCAAGGGCGAGCAAGGTAGAGATCCGCATGGCGGTCGAGGAAGCCTTCGGCGTTCGCGTCGCCAGCGTGAACACCATGAACCGCAAGGGCAAGCGCAAGCGGCAACGCCGCGTTGCCGCCATGGGCAAGAGACCGGACACGAAGCGGGCAATCGTGCGACTCGTCGGTGACGACCGCATCGAGCTGTTCGAGGGCTAGGAGCATCGTCATGGCACTCCGCAAACGCAAGCCGACGAGCCCGGGACGGCGCTTCCAGTCCGTCTCGGACTTCTCTGAGATCACAAAGAGCCGCCCCGAAAAGACCCTCCTCGTGCCACAGTCGGGCACCGGTGGACGCAACAATCACGGGCGCAAGACAGCGCGCCACCGCGGGGCGGGCCACAAGCAGCAGTACCGCCTGGTCGACTTCCGCCGGGACAAGGACGGCGTGCCCGCCAAGGTTGCCGCGATCGAGTACGACCCGAACCGCAACGCCCGTATCGCGTTGTTGCACTACCTCGACGGTGAGAAGCGCTACATCATCGCGCCGGCTCGCGTCGAGGTCGGCGACATGCTCGAGTCCGGGCCGTCGGCTGAGATCCGTCCCGGCAACGCCCTGCCGCTGCGCTATATCCCAGTCGGTTCTGTGATCCACAACGTGGAGCTGCGCCCCGGTGGCGGTGGCAAGCTCGCCCGAGGTGCCGGCATGAGCGTGCAGCTCGTCGCCAAGGAGGGCATGTTCGCAACCTTGCGGTTGCCATCGACCGAGATGCGGCGCGTGCCCATCGACTGTCGCGGGACTCTCGGCGAGGTTGGCAACTCCGAGGCCGAGCTGATCTCGATCGGCAAGGCGGGCCGCAACCGCTGGAAGGGTATCCGCCCCCAGACTCGCGGGGTCGCGATGAACCCCGTCGATCACCCCCTCGGTGGAGGCGAAGGCAAGACCTCCGGTGGGCGGCACCCGGTCTCGCCTTGGGGCCAGCCCGAAGGCAGGACGCGCCCGCGCCACAAACCGTCCGACCAACTCATCATCCGTCGTCGCCGCACCCGCGGCGCCCGCCGCTAGACGCCGAGCGGAGCCTAAATGCCTCGTAGCTTGAAAAAAGGACCCTTCGTAGACGACCATTTGCTGCGCAAGGTCGACGCGCTCAACTTCTCGAACGAGAAGCGAGTGATAAAGACCTGGTCGCGCCGCTCCACGATCATCCCGGACATGGTCGGTCACACGATCGCGGTCCACGACGGCCGCAAGCACGTGCCGGTCTATGTCACCGAGTCGATGGTCGGTCACAAGCTGGGCGAATTCGCCCCCACGCGGACCTTCCGCTACCACGCCGGCCAGGAACGCGCGGCGAGGCGCTGAGATGACCGGACTCAAGACCAACGAGAGGCCCGGGACCCGCGCCGTGCTCAAGCACTCGGGCGTTTCTGCTTACAAGGCGCGCGAGGTGCTCGACCTCATCCGTGGCAAGGACGTCCAGCGGGCCTCCGAGATCCTCGAGTACTGCGAGCGCGAGGTCGCGACTGTGATAGGCAAGGTTCTGCACTCCGCGTCCGCGAACGCCTTTCACAACGAAGGCATCGAGCCCGAGGAGCTGTATGTCTCGGCGTGCTTCGCGGACGAGGGAACGACGCTGAAGCGCTGGCGGCCGCGGGCGCGCGGACGCGCAACGCGCATCCGCAAACGGACATGCCATGTCACCGTGATCGTGTCGCGCATGCCAGAGGACGAGTTGAATCGCCGGCGTGCCCGCCAAGCCGCCGATGCGGCAGACCGCCGTGCCCGGCGAGTAGCAGGTGCTCGGCGCCAAGGCCGTGCCGCGGCCAGGACGCAAAGTGCTGAGACCGAGGTCCAAGAGCCCGTCGACGAACAGGTGCTCGAGATCGTCGCGGCCGGTGACTCAGAAGAAGGGACCGACATCGACGCGGCTGTCGAGCAGGCTCTTGCCGCCGACGAGGACTCCGGCGACGGAGATGACTTGGAGGGCGGCGACGACGAACTCGGCGATGCCGCCAGCCAGCCCGAGGACGAGGAAGATGCCGACGGCGACGACGCCTCCGGCGACGAGGAGAGCGACTGATGGGCCAGAAGGTCAATCCCTATGGCTTCCGCCTCGGTGTCACCACCGACTGGAAGTCCCGCTGGTTCGACGACCGGAACTACCAGGACTCAGTGGTCGAGGACTGGAAGGTCCGCGACTACCTGATGACTCAGCTCGAGGCTGCCGCCGTGAGCCGCATCGAGATCGAGCGCACCCGCGACCGCCTGCGCATCGATGTCCACACCGCCCGTCCTGGCATCGTGATCGGGCGGCGCGGGGCCGAGGCCGACCGGTTGCGGCGTCAGCTCGCCCGTATCACCCACAACGCCAACGTCCAGCTCAACATCCAAGAGATCAAGCAGCCCGAGCTCGACGCAGCGCTCATCGCTCAGGGCATCGCCGACCAACTCCAGCGCCGCATCAGCTTCCGCCGTGCCATGAAGCGTGCCATCCAGACCGTTCAGAAGGCCGGTGCCCAGGGTGTCCGCGTGCAGTGCTCGGGCCGTCTCGGTGGTTCCGAGATGGCGCGCAAGGAGTCCTACCGTGAGGGTCGGGTACCTCTTCACACCCTGCGGGCCGACATCGACTTCGGCTTTCGCGAGGCGAAGACCTCGACTGGCCGCATCGGGATCAAGGTCTGGATCTACAAAGGCGACATCTTGCCCTACAAGACCTCGGCCGAGGAGAAGATCACGCGTGAGGCCGCTATGGCGGTCGGCGAGACCTCCGGCCAGGCTCGGCCCAAGCGCATCGTCACCGCCGGTGGCGGGCGCCGCCGCCCCGAGCTCGGCGAGCCAGGGTCGGTCGTGCCCGAGCTCGTACCCGAGTCAGAGCCAGAGCCAGAGGCCGTCGTCGAGCCAGTCACCGAGCAGGTCCCGGCACCCGCTGTGGCGGTCACGAGCGACGACCCGCTCGAGAAGCTCCTCGCCGAGGAAGAAGAGATCGAGCGCCGCACCCGTGAGCAGCACCACGACGTGCCGCATTTCCGTAGGGAGAACGACTGACCATGCTGATGCCCCGCAGGGTCAAGCACCGCAAGCAGCAACGCGGTCGCACATCTGGGATGACCAAAGGTGGCGAGACCATCAACTTCGGCGACTTCGGGATCCAGGCCCTCGAGCCTGCCTGGCTCACGGCCCGCCAGATCGAGGCTGCCCGAATTGCCATGACACGCCACATCAAGCGTGGCGGGAAGGTCTGGATCCGGGTCTTCCCCGACAAGCCCGTCACCCAGAAGCCCGCCGAGACACGGATGGGCTCGGGCAAGGGCAACCCGGAGCACTGGGTGGCCGTTGTCCGCCCGGGCCGGATCCTCTTCGAGCTCGCAGGCGTCGACGAGGAGCTCGCCCATTCGGCCCTCGACCGGGCGATCCAGAAGCTGCCTATGAAAGCACGCGTTGTCGCCCGCCCCGGGTTCGGCGCGACCGCGGAGGTGCTGATCTGATGACCACCGCAGCTGAGATTCGTGAGCTCGACGACGAAGAGCTCGACAACAAGCTTCTCGAGGCGCGAAAAGAGCTCTTCAACCTCCGCTTCCAGGCGGCCACAGGCAGGCTGGACAACAACGCCCGCGTGACCCAAGTGCGCCGGGACATCGCCCGGCTCATGACCGTGCATCGCGCCCGTGAGATCGACGCCGCCGAGATGGCCGAGGCCAGCTCGCGGGCGGGGACGAAGGAGAAGTGATGGCTGAGAACGACTCCGAGACCGCCGCAGCGGGCGCCGAGGCGCAAGGCGAGGCGGAAAAGCGTGTCAACAGGCGCCGTGTCCGCGAGGGCACGGTGATCGAGAACCGCATGGACAAGACGGCAGTCGTCGCCGTGGTCGAGCGCGTGCGCCACGCCAAGTACTCAAAGACCGTGCAGCGGACGCGCCATCTCTACGTCCACGACGAGCAGAACGAAGCCGCGACCGGCGACCGGGTTCGCGTCGCCGAGACTCGCCCGTTTTCCAAGCTCAAGCGTTGGCGGCTCGTCGAGATCGTGGAGCGTGCACGGTGATCCAGCAAGAATCTCGCCTTCGTGTCGCTGACAACTCGGGCGCCAAAGAGGTGCTTTGCATCAAGGTGCTGGGCGGGACCCGGCGTCGCTACGCCGGGATCGGCGACGTGTTCATCGCGACCGTCAAGGATGCCGTGCCGGGAGCGGCCGTGAAAAAAGGTGACGTCGTGCGCTGCGTGGTCGTGCGGACCAAGAAGGAGAACCGCAGGCCCGATGGCAGTTACATCCGTTTTGACGAGAACGCGGCAGTGCTGATCAACGACCAGCTCCAGCCACGCGGCACGCGCATCTTCGGTCCGGTCGGCCGAGAGCTGCGCGAGAAGCGTTTCATGCGCATCGTCTCGCTGGCTCCAGAGGTGATCTAGGTGCGTATCAAAAAGGGGGACCGGGTACAGGTGCTAACGGGCAAGGACCGGGGCAAGGTGGGCGAGGTGATGCACGTTCTGCCGTCGCGCAACCGCGTGATAGTCGACGGCGTCAATGTTGCCAAGCGCTCCACCCGGGCCAAGCGGGGCACTATGCAAGGCGGGATCATCGACAAGGACATGCCTGTGCACGCTTCGACCGTCGCGGTCGTGTGCGCCCAGTGCGGACCGACTCGTATCGGTGTGAGGATAGACGACCAGGGCCGCAAGGTCCGGGTCTGCCGCAAGTGCGGAGGTGACCTGTGAGCCCGGCTGTTATCGAGCGCCCCCGTCTCCGCCAGCGCTATGACACCGAGATCCGCGACGCGCTTCGTGCCGAGCTCGGCGTCTCCAATGTCATGGAGGTGCCGCGCCTGCAAAAGATCGTCATCAACATGGGCGT
The DNA here is from genome assembly GCA_049514105.1 of Acidimicrobiales bacterium. Lineage (GTDB taxonomy): Bacteria > Actinomycetota > Acidimicrobiia > Acidimicrobiales > Bog-793 > Fen-455. The sequence goes on along the minus strand of JBEKVJ010000107.1, from coordinate 3,043 downwards.
GGGCAAGGCCACCCAACAGCAGTCGCTGCTCGAGGGCGCCGTCGCCGACCTTCAGCTGATCGCGGGCCAGCGGCCAGTGGTCACAAAGGCCCGGCGCTCGATCGCCGCTTTCAAGCTGCGCGAGGGCATGTCGATCGGTTGCATGGTGACGCTTCGCGGGGATCGCATGTGGGAGTTCTTCGACAGGCTCATCTCGATCGCGATTCCGCGGATACGTGACTTCAGAGGGCTATCCCCGAAATCTTTCGACGGCCGAGGCAACTACACCTTCGGCGTCACTGAGCAGCTCATCTTTCCCGAGATCGACTACGACAAAGTTGACACTCCACGCGGCATGGACATCACGATCGTGACTTCAGGCCGCACCGATGCCGAAGGGCGGGCTCTGCTCGCAGCCTTCGGGTTCCCGTTCCGACGTGAAGGGCAGTAGAGCCGACCCATGGCCAAGAAGGCATTGATAGAGAAGCAACAGGCCAAGCCCAAGTTCAAGGTGCGTGGCTACACCCGCTGTAGGCGCTGTGGGCGCCCGAGAGCGGTGTACCGCAAGTTCGGGCTCTGCCGCATCTGCCTGCGCGAGCTCGTGCATGCGGGCGAGGTGCCGGGCGTGACCAAGGCCAGCTGGTGAGAGGAGGCGACCGTCCATGACCATGACTGACCCGATAGCGGACATGCTGACGCGCGTCCGCAACGCGAACGTGGCGATGCACGACACGGTCCGCATGCCCAGCTCGAGGCTCAAAGAAGCGCTTGCAGGCATCTTGGAGCGCGAGGGGTACATCGCCGGGTTCAAGACCGTCCAAAAAGAGGGCAAACCCGGCGACGTCCTCGAGATATCACTCAAGTACACCGCCGAGCGCGCCCGTGTCATCGGCGGGCTCAAGCGCGTGTCCAAGCCGGGCTTGCGCATTTACTGCCGTGCCGACGGACTGCCTCGCGTGCTCGGTGGCCTCGGGGTTGCCGTGCTCTCCACCTCGAAGGGCCTCATGACCGACCGCGAGGCGCGCCAGCAGCGCGTCGGTGGAGAAGTGCTCTGTTATGTCTGGTGATCTCGAGGTGACGAGCTGATGTCCCGAATCGGAAGAAGCCCGATCGAGCTGCCCTCCGGCGTCGAGGTAACACTCGATGAGGGAAGCGTCGCGGTCAAAGGGCCACAGGGCAGCCTGCAGCGTGACCTGCCCGGCGCCATCACCGTGCGCCGCTCGGAGGCGCAGCTGCTCGTCGAGCGGCCGGACGACGAGCGGACGAACCGGGCCCTGCACGGGCTCACGCGCAGCTTGATCCAGAACATGGTGACCGGGGTCACTGCCGGGTTCACAAAAGAGCTCGAGATCGTCGGCGTGGGATATCGCGCCACGTTAAAGAGCCCTCAGCAGCTCGAGCTCGCGCTCGGGTTCAGCCATCCCGTCGTCGTCGACGCTCCAGAGGGGATCTCCTTCGAGGTGCCGACCCCACTGCGCATCGTGGTGAAAGGGATCGACAAAGAGGCGGTCGGCCAGGTCGCCGCTGACATCCGCAGGGTCCGCAAGCCTGAGCCATACAAGGGAAAGGGCGTGCGGTACGCGGGCGAGGTCGTGCAGCGCAAGGCCGGGAAGGCGGCTAAGTAGTCATGGGCAAGACACTTAAGACCCACGAGCTTCGTCTCCGGCGTCACCGCCGAGTCCGAAAGCACGTCATCGGCACGGCCGACAGGCCCCGCCTGAGCGTGTTCCGTTCCAACAAGCACATAGCCGCTCAGATCATCGACGACACGGCCGGGCGCACGCTCGTCGCCGCCTCGACCCTCGAGGCTGGCCAGCGCGCCGGGGCGACGGGCAACATCGCCGCGGCCGCTGAGATCGGCAAGCTCATCGCGACGCGGGCTAAGTCAGAAGGAGTGACAAAGGTCGTGTTCGACCGGGGTGGGTCCCGGTACCACGGCAGGGTCGCGGCGCTCGCCGAGGCCGCACGTGAAGCCGGATTGGAGCTGTAATGGCCGAGTCGCAGTACGAAGAGCGCACGATCAAGGTCAACCGCGTCGCCAAGGTCGTAAAGGGCGGCCGGCGCTTCTCCTTCACCGCTCTTATGGTGATCGGCGACGGTAACGGCCGCGTCGGCCTCGGCTACGGCAAGGCCAAAGAAGCCGGCCTCGCCGTGCAAAAGGGGATCGAAGAGGCGCGCAAGAACATGTTCGACGTCCCCCTTGCGGGCTCGACCATTGTCCATCCGGTCATCGGCCACGCTGGCGCCGGGCGGATCATCTTGAAGCCGGCGGCTCCAGGCACCGGCGTCATAGCTGGTGGGGCGGCCCGTGCCATCTTCGAGATGGCCGGCATCCGCGACGTCGTGGCGAAGTCGCTCGGCACCTCGAATGCCATCAACGTTGCCCACGCCACCATCAACGGGCTGAGCAGCCTGCGCCGCCCAGACGAGGTCGCGGCGCTTCGCGGCAAGACCGCCGAAGAGGTGACTCCAAAGGGAGTTCTCAAGGCCTACGAGGAGCGCCGCCGTCTCGGGCGTGTCTCGGGAGAGGTTGGCTGACGATGGCTGCTCGCGCGTCTAAGAAAGCCGAGACCGACACAAAGGCCGAGGTGCGCCTCGTTGTCACTCAAGTCCGTTCCGGGATCGGTACCAAGCCCAAGCACCGCGGAACGCTGCGGGCTCTCGGGCTCGGGCGCATCGGCAAGTCGAATGTCCTGCCTGACAGACCCGAGATCCGTGGGATGATCGCCCGGGTGCCTCATCTCGTCTCAGTCTCCGAGGAGCAGACCGCATGAAGCTGCACGAGCTAGCCCCCTCGCCCGGCTCGAAACGGCCCAAGCGCCGTGTGGGCCGGGGCACCGGTGGCAAGGGCGGCAAGACCGCAGGCCGCGGGACCAAGGGCCAGAAGGCCCGTAACAACATTAAGCCCGGGTTCGAGGGCGGCCAGCTGCCCTTGACCCAGCGCATCCCGAAGCTGCGCGGGTTCGCGAACCCGTTCCGGGTCGAGTACAACGTCGTCAACCTCGACGTCCTCGAAGAGCTCGGGGTAGATGAGGTGACACCCGAGAGCCTCCAGGTCGCGGGC
>JBEKVJ010000106.1:0-11435 GCA_049514105.1 Acidimicrobiales bacterium | reverse complement strand
CGGGTCCATCAACAGCGAGTCGCCCGCGCGCAGCTTTACTCCCGTGAGAAAGTCGGATATCTCCGCCACCTGCTCCTGGTCGGCCCGCCCGACGATCAGGCACCGCCGGCCGTCCTCGAGTACCTCGAGGACTGAAACGACTTCACCGCCGAGTTCGGGGTCCCGAACCAACACGACGTTCAGCGACTCGTTGAGGACCACCTCTTGGCCCTTTCGAAGCTCGTCGGTCTCGAGGCCAGGATGTACCGCGACGCGCATCTTGCGCCCGCTCGCGAACACGTCGACGGTCCCGTCGTCGTTGCCGGCAAGGTAGGTGCCGTAAGCCGACGGCGGCTGGGTGAGCTTGTCGACCTCCTCGCGCAACGCGGCAATATGTTCTTTTGCTTGCTGGAGGGTGAATGTCAGCTTCTCGTTCTGCGAGACGGCGTGGGCGAGCTGGCCTTTGGTCTCGAGCAGTCGCTCCTCGAGGGTGCGCACCCGTCCAGGGGCCTCCTGCAGGCGGCGCCTAAGCTCGGTGATCTCGTCTTCGGCCTCCTCCGCGCGCCGGTGAAGCTCCTCGCGGTCCTCGTCGTCTGGCCCCAATCCCGTGGGCCCGTTGTCTTCCATGGTGTGCCCACCTCCTCACATGGCGCGATCTTCGCCTCCCTCGTCGGGACCCTACACCGGCGCCGACGGAGTGTGACACCACAGCTGCACGACTCGCCGTTTGGCGGGACCGGTATCGACCCGGACTAAGCTGGCGATTGCAATCACAAGTACAAGTCAGCCCAAAGACAGAGGCGCTCAAGGAGGAGTGGCGGATGAAAGTTTGGATTGACCAGGACCTTTGCACAGGAGATGGTGTCTGCGAGGAACTCTGCCCTTCTGTGTTCACGCTCCTCGACAACGGGCTGACGTATGTGAAGCAAGGTGACACCATCTTCAACGAGCCCGGTGGCGAGTCGCAGATGGCGACGGTCGCCGCCGAGTTCGAGGACGCGGTCACCGAGGCGGCAGACGAGTGCCCAGGAGAGTGCATCTTCCTCGTAAAGGACTGAGCAACGGCGAAAGACGCCAGCTCGAGGGGTTTGCGCCACTTGGTCCGGCGCGGACCCTAAGCTTCTCGCGCTAAAGAGGAAGCGGTCGCGACCCGCGTCGGCCGAACACCGAGCGAGGGCCCCAAGGAGATGAGTGGCTGATGAAGGTGTGGATTGACCAGGACCTGTGTACAGGTGACGGTCTCTGCGAAGAGATCTGCCCTGCGGTGTTCACCCTTCTCGACGACGGCTTGGCCTACGTGAAACAAGGCGAAACGGTCCTCAACGAGCCCGGAGGGGCGTCTCAGATGGCGGCGGTCGCCACCGAGCTCGAAGACGCCGTCACCGAGGCCGCCGAAGAGTGCCCCGGAGAGTGCATCTTCATCGTCGTCGACTGACAGCTCCGATCCACGGCCTGGGAGCAGCTCAAGATGCCAAGAGCCGCGCCGAGGTCACAAATCCCGTGTGGGCCACCATGCGGTGGTCAGGGCGGACCGAGCGCCCCTCGATGTGCCAGGTACGCCGCAAGACCTCGAAGGTCTCGGCCATCGCGAAACCACTGTGCTCGAGGGCGCCGCGTAGCTCCGCGGTCTGGTTGATCGTTGGCAGGTACGAGAGCAGGATCCCCCCGGGAGAAAGGGCCCGGGCGGCGTGTGCGACCACCTGCCACGGCTCGGGGAGGTCGAGCACGATCCGGTCGAGGCCTTCGGCGTCGATCCCGAGGTAGATGTCACGCTCTAAGACCTCGTAGGCCTGGCCCTGGCCCAAGAACGCCTCAACGTTCTCGAGCGCGCGCGCCGCGAAGTCCCCGCGCAGCTCGTAGCCGGTGATGACGGCGCCCGCGCGCAGCATGGCCATCGAGAGGGCGCCGGACCCTACTCCAGCTTCGAGAACGCGAGCGCCGGGAAAGATGTCGGCGGCGATGAGGATCGCTCCGAGGTCCTTTGGGTAGATGACCTGTGCCCCGCGGGGCATCCCGATCACGACATCAGCGAGAGTCGGGCGCAAGACCAGGTATCGGGCGGCGTTTGTCACGCGTCCGTCTTTCTGACGAGCCTCGACCTCTTCTCCCTCGCCCCGGCCGATCAAGCTGTCGTGCTCGATCACCCCGGCATGGGACTGGAACGAGCGACCCGGCTTGAGAGTGACGAGATAACGGCGGTCCTTTCTGTCAACAAGCAGGACCCGTTCGCCTGCCACCAGCGTCCTCGAGCGGGCCGAAGGCCTGCAGGCGCTCACGCCGGTGCCTCGCCGTCCCCTTCCGGCCGCGCGGGTGCCGACTCTGGAGCACGGCCGTGCCGGTGCCGTGCAGAGCGTGGCTTTCGAGCCAGTTTCCCAGCTACGGCTGTTTGCGCGCTGGAGTCGCGCGAAGCTTCACGCCGGTGCCGGCGGCTCGATTCGCGCTTGGCTTTGAGTCTGGCTTCGCGCCGCTCTGTGTCAGCTGCCAGGCGGGCGGCTTTCTTCTTCGCCCGGCGCGACCGCGGCGGAGCAGGGACATGGCTCACGACGACCGATTCGCCGAGACGGAGGCGCTCCACGCTCACAACTGGCTCCTGGCGTCGGGCGAGGAAGCGCACGAGCCAGGCGACAGCGCCTATGGAGAGCCAGATGTTGCTCCCCTCGATGAGCCCAGAGCGGATTCCGCGCTTTACGAGCTGGCGCGCCCAGCGATCGAGATAGCTACGCACCGCTCCCCCATTTCCGTCCGTCCATGCTCAGATGCGGCGTATCTCGAGCACAGAAGCCCGTCGCCGGCCACGGCGCCGGCCGAGCAGGTAAACGGCTGCAACTGCCGCCACGCCTGCTGCCACGAGGGCACCGATCGCCGGCGGTGCCGCGTCCTTGACGAGCGACTCGGTGTTGCCCCCGAGGGAGCGGAGCTTGTCCTCCACGTCCGAGAGCGTCACGCGCCGCGGCTCGTCCTGTGCGAGCAAAAGATGCCTGACCAGGCGGATCGTCATCACCCTGCCTCCGATCGCTTCATCGTCCCATCACTTCTTGGCGGCCCGCTTGGAGCGAGACTTCAAAAGCAGGCCGCCGAAACCGCCCATAGCCACGAGGCCGCAGATACCCGTGATCGGATATGGGACCCACGACCAGTTGCCGGAAAATGCGCTCCCGGTTTCAGTCTGCAGCACCCTTAGCAGCGCGATCAGCAAGAGCACGGTGCCGATGCCCAAAAAGACCGCCGCGATCGACCCGAACAAGAGCGTGCGCCCGACCGTCTTTAGGGGCGTGACGGTTTCCTGGATCACATAGCGGCGCAGGAGGCCGAACAGCTCGGCACCTTCCTCGCGCGGATCGGCGTGCTTGCCGTCAGCTTTTCCCGACATGAAACCGCAGGTTATCGGTCCTGGCCGCCAAATGGCTACCTCAAGGTGGCGGGAGGTTCCGACGGGGCGCTGCGGCGGGGCGCTCAGGGCTGTAGAGCAGCTCGGAAGAACTCCCGCAGGTGCTCTAGGCGTCGATCCAGCTCGCTTTGGCCGAGCGGGTCAGCTTCGAGAAGGGCTTGGAGGAAGGATACGTCGCTGAAGTAGGTGAGGATGGCCCCGTATCCGGTGAGCACCAGCTGCTGGGCGTCATGGGTGCGGAACCGCCCAGCCAACATCTCGCGCTCGAAGAACACGACCGCCCGCTCCAACATGGGCCGAAGAGCGATCCCGAGCTCGCCTGCCAGTTGTCCACCGCCCTCGAGCGCCTCACGCCGAACGAGACGCACGAACTCCGGGCTTTCGGCGAAGAAGCGGAAGCCGGAGGTGAGCACGCGGTCCACCTGCTCCCAACCGTCGCGGGGCCGGTCGGTGGCCTCGGCGACGCGAGCTAGCCAATCGGCAAAGGATGCGTCGATGACCTCGCGATACAGCGCCTCTTTTGACGCAAAGTGGTGCAGCAGGCTCGGCCGGCGGATGCCCACGATGGCTGCGATGTCATTGAGGGAGGTCCCTTCGAAGCCGTGCTCGCCGAAGCACCACAAAGCCGCGTCCAAGATGGCCTGGCGGGTGGGCACCCCGGGTTGGCGGCCAAGACGGGGGGGAAGGCCGCCCGGGGGCTTCGACTGTCCGGCACCTGTCCTGTTCGCCTCCGCTGAGCTCGGCATCCATTCACCCTACCTACCGGGCGGTAGGTATCGGCTGATATTCTTCGCAAGGTGCCGGGAGTTCTTCTCGCAGTGCTGGTGGGCCTAGGTCTTAGCCAGTTGGGGCTGCTTTGCACGACTATTTACCTGCATCGGGCGCTTTCGCACCGCTCGATCACCCTTCGGCCATGGGTCGAGTCGGTATTCAGGGTGCTCATCTGGCTCATGACAGGCATAAGGCCGCGCCAGTGGGCTGCCGTGCACCGAAAGCACCACGCCTTTACCGACGTCGATGGCGACCCGCATTCGCCCGTGTTGCTGGGGTTCTGGCGCGTGCAGCTCACCAATGCGGCCTTGTACCGCAAGGTGGCCCGCGACGGCGTGACCGTGCAGCGTTACGCCAAGGACCTGGCGCCGGACCGATGGGACAAGGTGCTGTTCGACCACGCCTTTTTGGGACTGGGGATCGGGATCGGCTTTCTCTGCCTTGTTCTCGGCTGGAAGCTCGGCCTTATCGCCGCGGCTGTTCACGCGCTCAGCTATCTCGCCCTCAACGCGGCGATCAACGCAGTGGGGCACAGCTTCGGCAAGAAGAGCTATGCCAACACCGCGTTCAACAACCAGTGGCTTGCGTTTGTGACCGGTGGAGAGGGCTTGCACAACAACCATCACGCCGCGCCGACCTCGGCCAAGCTCGCCCTCGGCCACCACGAACTCGACCCGGCCTGGTGGGTGATCCGGCTCATGGTGCTAGCGCGCATGGCGAAGTTGCGCCTCAAAGAGACACGTTTCGTGCAGCGCTCAGCTCCGTCTGTGAACAGCTGATAACAGACCGCTGACCTCCCAGTTCGCTGACCCGGCGAAGGGGCCAGGGCGCGTAGTGTGGCAGCCATGGCCGATGCAGATCTGGAACAGCTGTGCGTCAATGTCATCCGGGGCCTCGCGATGGATGCTCCCCAGCGCGCCAACAGCGGCCATCCGGGCACAGCGATGGCACTCGCCCCGCTCGCCCACGTCTTGTACTCGCGGGTGTTGCGCCACGACCCGAGCCATCCCCGATGGCCCGACCGTGACCGCTTCATCTTGTCGAATGGCCACGCCTCGATCCTTTTGTACTCGATGCTCTTGCTCAACGGCTACGGCCTCGAGCTCGAGGACCTGCGCCAGTTCCGCCAGTGGGGCTCGCGCACGCCCGGCCATCCGGAGGTTCACACCATCCCGGGCGTAGAGGTGACCACCGGACCACTCGGCCAGGGCTTTGCCAACGGCGTCGGCATGGCCATCGCAGAGCGGTTCTTGCGCGCCCAGTTCGGACCCGAGGCGATCGACCACCACATTTTCGCCACCTGTGGCGATGGCGACTTGATGGAAGGCGTCAGTCATGAGGCCGCCTCGCTCGCGGGACATCTCGGCCTCGGACGGCTGGTGTATGTCTATGACGACAACCACATCACCATCGACGGACCCACCGAGCTCGCCTATACAGACGACGTCGGCAAGCGCTTTGAGGCCTACGGCTGGCACGTCGAGCACCTCGGAGAGGTGGCGAACGACCTCGACGCCCTCGAGGCTGGCCTGCGCCGCGCCATGGCGGAGGCCGATCGGCCATCTTTGGTGATTCTCCGCAGCCACATCGGCTGGCCCTCGCCGCACCGGACCGACACCAAAGAAGCGCACGGCGACCCGCTCGGGGCCGAGGAGATCGGCCTCACCAAGGCGCTGTTGGGTCTGCCGGTGGACGAGGAGTTCTGGGTCCCAGACGAGGTGCCGGCCTTCTACAGCCAGTGCGCCCGGCGCGGCGCGGCGGCTCGTGAGGAGTGGGAGCGTCGCCAGGCCGTCTCGGACGCGGACAAGGTGCGCTTTGCTGCCTGCCTGGCCGGGACCGGTCTTAAGGGGTGGTCCGAGGCGTTGCCCAGCTTCGAGGCGGGCACGAAGCTCGCCACGCGCAAGGCCATCAACAAGTGCCTGACGGCGAGCGCGCCGGCGATACCTGGGCTGATCGCAGGAGCTGGAGACCTTACGGGGAACACGGGCGTCGACCTCGGCCCGGGTGCCGAGATGCAGTCTCACGGGCATCCAGGAGGCATACAGGTCCATTACGGCATCCGCGAGCACGCCATGGCAGCTGCCATGAACGGGATGGCTCTGCACGGCGGCGTGCTGCCCGTAGGGGGGACCTTCTTCGTCTTTAGCGACTACGCCCGTCCTTCTGTCCGCCTGGCGGCGATCTCGCAGGCGCACGTCGTCTACTTCTTCACCCATGACTCGATCGGTCTTGGTGAGGACGGCCCCACACACCAGCCGATAGAGCAGCTCGCCTCGCTCAGGGCGATGCCCGGCCTTAGCGTGATCCGCCCGGCGGACGCGAATGAGACCGCGGCCGCCTGGCGTGTCGCGGTCGATACGAACGGTCCCACCGCCCTCGTTTTGAGCCGTCAGGAGATACCCGTGCTCGAAGCCACCGGCACGCTCGCGCCACACGGTGTCGCCCGGGGTGCCTACGTCCTCGTGCCGGGGCGCGAGGCCGCAAAGGCACCTGACGTCGTTCTCATCGGTACCGGCAGCGAGGTTCAGCACTGTCTCGGGGCGGCGAAGCTGCTCGAGGCGGCCGGCGTAATAGCTCGTGTCGTGTCCTTCCCGAGTTGGGACTTGTTCGGGCGCCAAGACTCCAAGTACCGCGACGACGTCCTGCCCCCGGGCGTGCCGCGTCTGGCCGTCGAGGCAGGCGCCTCCTTCGGCTGGGAGCGCTACGCGGACGCGACGGTCAGCATCGACCGTTTCGGCTCTTCTGCGCCCGGGTCGCTCAACATGGAGAAGTTCGGTTTCACCGCCGATAACGTCGCCGCACGGGCCCGCGAACTGCTCGGAGCCCGTGCCCAATCGCAGGGGGAGCCATGACACGACTGAACGATCTCTTCCAAACCGGGGGCCAGAGCCCCTGGATCGACAATCTCAAGCGCTCCTATCTAACCTCGGGCCGGCTCGCAGAGCTCGTCTCTGAGGGCGTGCGAGGGCTCACGTCCAACCCGACGATCATGGCGAAGGCGATCGCGGTGGGCGAGGACTACGACGATGAGTTCGCCGCTGCCCTCGCGAGCGGCCAAAGCGTCGAGGAGGCCTACTGGGACCTCGTCATAACCGACGTCAAAGGAGCCCTCGGCGTGCTGCGGACCGTCTATGAAGAGAGCCACGGCGCCGATGGCTTTGCCTCCATCGAGGTCTCACCGAGCCTTGCGCACGACAGTGATGCCACAACAACCTCGGCGAGGCAGCTGCACGAGCGCATCAACGAGCCCAACGTGCTTGTGAAGATCCCAGCTACGCGAGAGGGCCTCGAGGCAATCGAGACCATGATCGCCGAGGGCCGCAGCATCAATGTGACCTTGATCTTCTCCCTCGAGCGCTATCGCGCCGTCGTAGAGGCCTATCTCTCTGGCCTAGAGCGCCTCCTAGCGGGCGGAGGCGAGCCCTCCAAGGTCGCCTCGGTGGCCTCGTTCTTCGTCAGTCGCGTCGACACCGAGGTCGACAGACGACTCGAGCAGATCGCGAAGGACGACCCGGACTCGCCGGCGCTCGAGCTTCGCGGCACTGCGGCGGTGGCCCAGGCACGACTTGCCTACAAGGCCTATCTCGAACTGTTCTCCGGGCCCCGCTGGGGAGTTCTCGAAGCCGCCGGCGCCCGGCCCCAGCGCCCGCTGTGGGCGTCGACCTCCACGAAGAATCCCGCCTATGGCGATCTCGTCTACGTCGACTCGCTCGTGGCTTCCAACACCGTCAACACGATGCCGGAAGAGACCGTCGAGCTCTACCTCGACCACGGCACGATCTCCTCGATCACCGACGAAGACCTGGTCGCGGCTGAAGCAAGCTTCGCGCGTCTTAAAGCATGCGGGATCGACCTCGCCGATGTGGCCGAGGTGCTCGAGAAAGAAGGTGTGGCGGCCTTTGCCGCCTCCTTCGACGACCTGATCGGCAAGCTCCAGGAGAAGGCCGACGCGCTGAAGGCGGCCCGGTGAGCTCCGAGCTTCTAAGGCGCCTCGAGGCGCGTGACCGCAGTTTGTGGCCCGAGGGGAACGTCTCGGCGAACCGCCTCGGCTGGCTCGACATGCCAAGGCGCATGCTGAACGAGTCGCGCAGGCTCGCGAGCTTCGCCGCCAGCATCGACCAGGACACCATCGTGCTTTTGGGAATGGGCGGCTCCTCTCTCGGCCCGGCGGTGCTCGCGGCAGTACGCGACAATCTCGGCGAGTTCTCGGGCCGCCGCGTGGTCGTGTGCGACACGACCGACCCTGCGACGGTGGCCGGGCTGCCTTTGGAGGACGCTTTCATAATCGTCTCGTCCAAGTCCGGCACGACCCTCGAGCCGAACGTGCTGTTCTCCTACGCCCGCAGCCGTGTCGCCGATCCCGCCCGCTACGCGGTTGTCACCGATCCCGGTACGCCGCTTTCGAGCGAGGCGGGTGAGCTCGGGATCAGGCACATCTTCGAGAACCAGGCAGACATCGGGGGGCGTTACTCGGTGCTGTCGTACTTCGGGCTCGTGCCTGCCGCGCTCATGGGATACGAGGTGGCCGAGCTGTGCGAGCGCGCCCTCGATGTCGACCGGGAGGAGGCCGTCGCCCTCGGTGATGCGATGGGCCGCGCCGCGCTCGAAGGGCGCGACAAGACCACGATCGTCGTCGGCGAGCAGATCCGCTCGTTCGGCCTTTGGGTCGAGCAGCTCATCGCCGAGTCAACAGGCAAGCTCGGCCGGGGCTGCGTGCCGGTGCCGACGACACAGGACGAACGGGGTGAGGACCGCCACCACATCCCCGTCGCCTTCGAGGACCCCGGCTCGCTCGGTGCCGAGTTCTTCCGCTTCGAGCTCGCCGTCGCCATTGCCGGCCATGCGCTCGCCCTCGACCCCTTCGACGAGCCGAACGTCGCTGAGTCCAAGGCGAACACCTTGCGGGTCCTCGGCGCTCTTCCCCTCCCCGCGCTCGCCTTTTCGCCCCCAGAAGAGACAATGGCGCTCATCGCGGCGAAGCTGCGCCCAAATGACTATGTGTCCTTGCAGGCCTACCTGCCCTACGGCCAGGACGAGGCGCTGGAGGCACTACGGCGCAAGGTGCGCGACGCCAACGGCCAAGTCGCGGTCACGGCCGGGTACGGGCCGAGGTTCCTGCACTCGACCGGCCAGTTGCACAAAGGTGGCCCGAACAGCATCGTCGCCGTGCAGCTGGTGCGCCCGCGGCCTTCGGGCGAGCTCGCGATCCCGAGTGAGGCTTACGACTTCGGGACACTTATAGCCGCGCAGTCGATCGGCGACCATGACAGCCTTTTGGCCCATGACCGCCGGGTGATCCGCGTCGAGCTCGACGAGCTGGCCGAGATCCGTTAACTGACCAACAGCCAAAAGACCCCAGAGGGAAGGAGCACGAGGATGAGGATCGGGATGGTCGGCCTCGGGAAGATGGGCGCCAATATGACCCGGCGCTTGATCGAAAAGGGTCACGAGGTCGTCGGCTTCGATCTCGGGGCCGAGGCACGTGCCGCCGTCGCCGCCTATGGGGCCGACACGGCCGCGACATTAAAGGAGCTGGCCGACAAGCTCTCTCCGCCCCGTGTCGCCTGGGTGATGGTGCCCTCAGGCAAGGCAACTGACGACACCGTGAGCGCCCTCGGCGGCCTCTTCGAAGCGGGCGACATCGTCATCGACGGGGGCAACTCGAACTTCAAAGAGGCTGCCCCCTATGCCGCCCGGCTCGCCGAGCACGGCGTGCAATTCATCGACGCCGGCACTTCGGGGGGCGTATGGGGCCTCGAGAACGGCTACTGCCTCATGGTGGGCGGGAGCAAAGAGGCGGTGAAGACTGCAGAGCCGATCTTCTTGGCGCTCGCCCCCGAGGGTGGCTACGCCCATGTCGGCCCGGTCGGGGCGGGCCATTTCGTCAAGATGGTCCACAACGGCATCGAGTACGGGCTGATGGAGGCTTACGCCGAGGGCTTCGAGCTCATGGCCAAGGCGGACGAGTTCGACCTCGACCTGCACGAGATAGCCGCCATCTGGCGCTACGGCTCGGTGGTGCGGTCGTGGCTGTTGGAGCTGACAGAGCTGGCCCTTCGCCCCGGGGCGGGCTTCGAGGACATCGAGCCGTTCGTCGTCGACTCGGGTGAGGGCCGCTGGACCCTGCAAGAGGCGCTCGAGCGCGACGTCCCTGTTCCTGTCATCGCCGCCTCGCTGTTTCGGCGCTATGAGAGCCGCGAGAAGAACTCCTACGGACTGCGCCTGCTCGCCGCGCTCCGCAACCAGTTCGGCGGCCACGCCGTCGTGCGAGCAGGTGAGAAAGCGCCCTCGTGATGGCCGAGCGGTCGCAGTCCAAGGTCCCCCCCGTCGCCCTCGTGATGTTCGGTGCCTCGGGCGACCTGACGGCGCGAAAGCTCCTTCCTGCGCTCGCCTCGCTCGCTGGAGAGGGCTCACTGCCCGACGGCTTCGGCCTCATCGGCGTCGCTCGGAGCGAGTGGTCCGACGACGAGTTTCGCGACCACTGCCTCGAAGCGGTCCCCGACGCGAAGCCCGTTTGGAAAGAGGCGGTGAAGCGCTTTCGCTACGTGTCGGGTGACTACGACCACGACGCCACTTTCGCCAAGGTCACCGAGGTTCTCGGCGAGTTCGACGCCCCCGGGGCCAACGGTGGGGGCACCGGGGGCAACCGGATCTTCTACCTGGCCACGATCCCGTCTCTATTCGGGGAGGTGGCCCGCGGGCTTGCCCGCCACGGGCTCAACAAGCCGGGACCGGGGGGCAAGTTCTCCCGGCTCGTGATCGAGAAGCCCTTCGGGCGGGACCTCGACACGGCCATGGCACTCGACGAGACCCTGCACGAGTGCTTCGACGAGCACCAGATCTACCGGATCGACCACTACATGGGCAAAGAGACCGTGCAGAACGTCCTCGCGCTGCGCTTTGCCAATTCGATCTTCGAGCCCGTGTGGAACCGACGCTATGTCGGCCACGTGCACGTGACGGTGGCCGAGTCGATCGGCGTCGAGCACCGGGGTGCCTTCTACGAGGGCGCAGGCGCGCTCCGCGACATAGTCCAGAACCATGTCATGCAGGTCCTTGCCCTCACCTTGATGGAGCCCTCGGCGACGATGGACCCCACTTCGATCCGCGACGAGAAGGTGAAGCTCTTGCGCTCTGTCATGGCGCCGCGCGTCGACGAGGCCGAAGCTGCACTCGTGCGCGCCCAGTACCAGGCGGGCATGATCGACGGCCAGCGCGTCCCGGGCTACCGGGAGGAGGAGGGTGTGAGCCCCCAGTCGATGACCGAGACCTTCGTCGCGATGCGCCTGTCGGTGGA
>JBEKVJ010000105.1:0-11474 GCA_049514105.1 Acidimicrobiales bacterium | reverse complement strand
GGCCGCCCAGCTCGGCGTGGATCGAGCTACCGCCAAGGTCGCGATGCTCGGAGCGATGTACGGGCAGACCACCGGCCACGGCCTGCAGGCGCTGCGCCGCCTCGAAGCCGCCTACCCCGTCGCGATGAGGTACCTAGACGACGCCGCACGCTCCGGCCAGGCCGGCCGCGACATGAGAACCTATGGGGGCAGGTTGATCATCCTGGGACCGGCAAGTGGCGCCGAGGCGGGGACGAGCGAGGCCCGTGGGGCGGCCGCAGCCAGGGGCCGCTACGGCCGTAATGCTCTCGTCCAAGGTGCGGCCGCCGAGCTGTTCAAGCTCTGGGCAGTGACGGTGCGAGTCCGCGGCACGCGCCTGGCCGCGCGGATCGTGTTGTGCCTCCACGACGAGTTGCTCGTCCATGTCCCGATCGAGCACAGCGACGCCGTTGCCCGGCTCCTCGACGACTGCCTCCAGGAGGCTGGGCACCGGTGGGCCCCCGACGACTCGGTCCGCTTTGTCGCCGACATCGGCGTCTTCGAGCGCTGGTCGGACGCCAAACAGGGGGTGCACCAGAACAGGGACCCAGACATCTCATGAGCGAGGCACCACGGTGGGGTAGTGGAGGACTGTGCTCAGAGCGCTTGGACCGGTTCTCGATGACCGGCACCGCCGACGCACTGAATCGGCCCGAGTTTCATAGAGGTTCATGGGGCAATAGCGACGGACGTTCCACCTGACGGCGACTTGCGGCCGATTGTAAATGGCCATACTGGAAGTGTTGTATCTGTCGCTGGCGCGACTGAACCGAGGCTGTCGCCGTCAAGGGTTCTTCGCCAGCTTGGTCCTTGTTGCTCGACTCGGCGGAAGCGACGAGGCACCCGATGTCTCAGCACCAAGACCGAGCTGCGCTTGGGAATCAAAGCCAGCACCGGGGCGCCGGCCATTGGTTGCGTAGTCGCCGGACATCACGCTCGGACTCACAACGGTGCGGCTTCCTTCAACATGAAGTTCTAGGAGTGGATAGCCACCTGACCAGCCGTTGTCCAGCTTTAGTGTGGCGAGCTCGAAGGCGCGAGATCGTCCGTCGACACCGACGGCGTCGACCTGCCTTGTGAGGAGCAAAGCGTGCGTCACCCAGTCGGCCAACGATGAGTGCACCGTCGGCTGGCGGCCTAGAAGCAACCGCCCACCGTTCGGTCTCGTCAAGAGCCCCAGGTATCTGAGCGTCGTTACGACCTTACGAGCCCCGACATCAATCGTGGAGCGATCGCCGAGCAACGCTGTCGTTTCGGATCGAACTTGACGCGGGTTCACTGCGCCTTCGAGATGTAACTGGCGGCCCACGAGCGAAGTAACTATGCCGGCGAACGGGAAGGTCGCCAGCAACGCGCCCAGATGTAGAACCGTACGCTCGGGATCAAGGTCTTGGTGATCGATGGCCCAACGAATCATCTCGCGTGCGCTTTCCGGCGGGCTCACCCAGATCCTTGACAAGCACTTCTTCGTCTTGCCCTCCGCTTCCTGGGCGGAGACGTAGTCTCGCAAGGCGACGGTGAGCAACCGTCGAGAGTCGTTCGATCCCGAGGACTCCGTCGCCACGCGAAGTGCTACGTCGAACAGCTCCGGGGTAAGGGCTCGATCGAACACCATGCCTCTGGGGCCAGTTCTCATGCCAACATCCTCACGAGTGGGACAATGACTTCGTCGATGCTCAGCCCGCCATGGCTGACGCTGATCTGGTTGTTCGTGAACGCCATGCGGCCAGGCGCGAACAGAAGCGGGTCGGCCGACTCAGGCATGCCCGGAATGTCGTCCCAGGTGATGCCTCGCGCCGCAGAAGCATCTCTGAGCACTCGGTTCGGGTAGCGGAGCAGCCTCTTGCCAGCCAACTCGATGGCCACGCCTTCCGACAACGCACCTGCGGCGAGACACTCGAGATTGCCGTGGTCGGCCGTGATCCACACCTCGATGTCGGCACCGAGCGCCCGATGAACTAGGTCATCGAGAAAGCCATTCGCTATCCAGACGTCGAGGTTGGCGAGAAGTTGCGCATCGCCGAACAGCTCCGACGCATGCATCAGGTCATCCACCGCGTTCACCACCACTCCCATCACTCGCGTCATGCCGAAGTCAATGTGATCGTGGGGCGAGCGCCCTTTGACCCGATAGTAAGCAGAGGCTGTGTCAGCGATTCCCTCGCTTGTCCAAAAGGCCTCCCAACGGCGGCGTTCCGGATGAGTCGTCCACAGCGAGTCGGGATAGGTGACGGGCAGATCGCCCGCGAAAATGGCCTGCCGTGAGATCGTCGTGTAGGTCGGAACAAGCGCGAACGTCGATCCAGCCTCAGCCACGTCGCACGAAAGCCGTTCGCGCACGTGGGCCCATTGGGCGTGGCCCAGGCCGTCGAGAACAATGAGTAGCACGCGCTCGGCGTCACCATCTCGCAGGCGACGAGCTAGAAGATGTCCTATTTGGTGCACGGCAGAAGGCCAGCGCACCGCGCTCGACAAGACGGTACCGTACCGCTCGCGAAGCCACGGAAGAAAGGCTCCGTCGAGCTCAGCCCAGACATCCCATGCTGTCTGGCGCAGCTCCGGTGGCGCGCCGGCGACGAGACGACGGAGTTGTCCCCACCACTCGCCGAGCGCAACCCACCCTGCGTAGTCGGCCGGCGGAAACGGGGTCGGCCTCTTGACCATCAGCTCCTTGGCTCGCTCCTCGTTCGTCGGTTGTCGAACCCCTACTGATGCCCATGCCGGCGTCTTCGCTGATGTGATCACCGGTCGGAGAACGTTCGCCGCGAACAGCTGGCCCAACTCGGCGCGAGCAAGCTCGAGGTCCAGTGCCAACGGTGACTCTGGGTGCTGTGCAAAGGACTCCCACGCCGCCTGCAACATCGCTGGGTCGAGCGGGTCGTCGAGCAATCCGACTGCAAGCGGGTCGACAATCCACTGTCGCGCGAGCGCAAGCAGTCGCGTTGATTGTTGCCGACGCACGGCGAGTCGACTAGCGACGCGCAGCTGGTCAACGAGACTCAGCGGGTCTGCCGATACGGCGACGCCGGTGACGCAGCCAACTACTGCCGCGGCAGCGTTGGCAGTTTCGGTCGCGGCTCGAATCGCACGCTCACGTTCGTCACCCCTGAATTCAGAGAGGACGGCACGTACGGCCGGTGGGCCAGGCAACCGGACGAATACAATGGGGTCAGCATCCCGCTGGATGTCGAACGGCAGTGGCTCGGTTGCAAGCGGCCCGCGGACAACGAGAACAAACCGGCCCGCATCGGGGGTGCGACGCCTCCCTTGGAGTTCGAAGGTAGACCGGAAGGACCACCAGTCTCCAACCTCCGCGAAGTCGCCATCCAGTGCCGCAATATCGACGACTCCGTCAGGGTCGAGAACAATCGCGACGCCGGTGTGAAGCCCTGCAACCGGCGCGAGGGCGCGCTCGAGCCAAGTGCTCACGGCTCGACTCGGACTGCCAGGCGAAGGATCAACGATGGGAGAGCGCTCCCGGGCTGCCGGTAGCCGTGATCGGCGGCCGTCGAGTGCAAGCGATTGAACATCTCTTCATAGAGAATGGTCGTGGACTCGACGACCGGATCCTCGGCAAGCGCGTTCCACAAGCGATCCGCGAGATCAGGGCGGATGGCGCCAGTGTCCGTAAGGAAGATCGCGAAGGCGGAGCGTTCGGGACCCACGGCAACCTCCCACATCGTCCACCAGCCTGCTGTCGCGCCGGTCTGCTTCGGGACTGGTTCGCAGGAAACGACCTCGGGAAGAGACGGACCGACTCGTTGCCCCGCCTCGATCATCCGACGTTTAGCGGTCTCGCTCACCTCCAACCATCGACGAAGGGCACTTGGTCGCGATGAGGCTGACGGTTTCAGGCAGGGCCCCAGCGCTTCTCGCAGTGGATCGATCTCCTTGATGTCTTGGCGAGCGTGGTCGCTGAGAGAGTCCGCCGCTGATTCGAGGCTGCCAGGGTCAAGGATTGCCGCGGCGTAAAGGTCGTCAAGATGAGTTTCGACACTTGCAAGGACGTCGCGGGACTTGTCAACACCCAGTTCGTCGAGGATTATGGCGAGCTTCCGCTCAAGTACCTCGAGCACGCGAGCATCGACCGATGATTCAAGGACAAGGTTGTAGGCCGTTACTTCGGCGATCTGGCCGATGCGGTCAACCCGCCCGATGCGTTGCTCGATGCGGGTGGGGCTCCATGGCAGGTCATAGTTGATGACGATGTGGCAAAACTGCAGGTTGACACCCTCGCCACCAGCATCGGTCGAAACGAGTACCCGGGCGTTCGTGCGGAACTCTTCCTGAGCGTCCCGACGCTCGGCAATCGACATCGAGCCGTTAATTGCGACAGCGGTAATGCCGGCACCGTCGAGCACCTCGAGCAGCATGTCCTGTGTCGGCAAAAACTCGGTGAAGATCACAACCTTGACACCCGGCTCGCCTTCGTCTCGCGCAACCCGCCCGAGAAGGTCGAGGAGGTAGCGCGCCTTGGCATCGATACCGGCTGACATCGACTTCCGTGCCAGGTCAACCAGGAGCTCCACCTCTGCGCGCTCATTGCCCCATGCTTCCCCCTGCGCGTCGGCAAGTGCGGCCTGTTGCTCCTCGCCGGTGAGATCGCCCCACTCGCTCACGCGGTCACTGAACAACCGGAGCTGCTGACCTTCGGCCGTTACTGCGACGAGTCGCCGTTCGAGAGCAGCGAGAATAGCCGCAGTGCTCGAGGAGACGAGCCGTTGCATGAGCAGTACTAGGAAGCCCACGGCGGGACGGCGCTCGGCCTGAGCGCGCCGGTAGCCGTGCCGAACGTAGTCCGATACCGACTCGTAGAGGGAGCGCTCGACGGAGCGTTGGCCGTACGGCACGGTCACGAGGGACGTCGTCCGCGGCCGGAAGAGCGAGCGGCCCGAGGCGTCGGTAGCGTCGCTCTTCTCGGTGCGTACGACGAGCGGGGCGACGTTCTCGCGCAACACCGGTCTGCCATGCAGGAAGCCATCGTCCAACAGCCCGAGAAGCCGAGCAAAGGCGTCGGACTTGCCGGAGTGTGGAGTGGCCGATAGGAGCAAGATACGAGGAACTGACTCGGCGAGCCTCCGACCGAGCTGGTGACGAGCGACCTCATCGCTGGATCCTGCGACGTGGTGTGCCTCGTCGATCACTACGAGGTCCCAGCCGGCCTCGACGACAGCTCGAACGCGTCGCTCGTTGTGTTGGACGACTCGCTCTGATGACCAGCCAGCACGCGCGCGCACCGGCTTCACCGCGTCGAGCGAGCAGACCACCTGATCGAACGCTCGCCATGGGTCAATGCCCGCATCAACGGGCACACCGCCTGCTCCCACGAGTACGAACTCTTCGGCGAAGCGGTCAGCCATCTCGGCGATCCACTGCAGCTGGACCCCTTTTGGTGCTACGACGAGGACCCGGCGAATGACTCCACGAGCCTTGAGCTCGGTAATGACGAGCCCAGCTTCGATCGTCTTGCCAAGCCCTACCTCGTCGGCGAGCAACAGACGCAGAGGTTGCGTTGACATGACGCGGTCGAGGACGGCGAGCTGGTGTGGCAGCGGATCTACGCCGCCGCGAGCGACGGCGAGTGGGTCGCCACCGGCCATGGCCTGCCAAACGAGGCCCGACGCAGCGCGCCAGGCGACCTCATTGGCCGACCAGGATCGTTCCGCTAGCGGGCGGAGCGCGGAGGTGAGCACGCGCTCAATTTGGCCGGTCGACGGCACGGCGACGTTTGCGACTGATAAGCCCCACAGCTGCTCAGTCGTCAGCACGCGCACTGGTTCACCGCCTTCAGGCCACCACGCCGCCGCCACCTCAGCCCGCCAGTTGCTCGGCGTTGTCCAGGTAGAACAGCAATCGCTCGTCCTGAGCGAAGGCCTCGGTCGGCAGTCGCCGGCCGACGGCGAGTATCGCCTTGAAGTCGCGCCGCTCCCATGCATCGGAGAACCCAGCCCGCACGGCTGCCAAGCTGAAGTGGTTGAGTTGTCCCCTCTCGGTGGCATAGGTGGCGAACTCTTTTAGACGCTCGCGCTTGCGGAGTTTCTCGAGGTCTGCCTCCTTCTTCGGGTCAGGGACATACCAGCGTCCCTCATCGTCCTGCACGAAAGATCGCTCTAACAGAACCTTGAGATCGGGTGGCTCCTCCCAGTCCGGCAAGCCGGCTTGCACCTCGCGGAAGAACTCGGGCTGGATCGCTGCGTAGGGCTGCGGGGCTCGCCGGTTCTTGAGGAACTGGCGAAGCCACTGGATGGCGGACTCCTCATCGGTGATGAACAACTGGGCCGCTTTTAGCTCCTTGATTGTCATGCGCTGGCGTTCGTATGCCTCGACCTGCTCGTCGAGGAAGTGCATGCCATCACGCTGGGGAAACCGCTGCGCCAAGCCTTCGTAAAACTCAGCGGCCGTCACCGGTATGGCGAGGTTTCGCTGGAGGTGAAACGCTTCCATGCGGTCATACAGACGGTCGGGCAGACGCTCGCGAATGACCCGTAAATCGCCGCTCGGGTCCTGCTCGACGACGTGAGGCAGATGGCGGAGGTGTTCGCGCACGAACGCCCACGCGGTTTCTGGCGTGCCAACGGCAGGGCCGATGCGCTCGGCCAGCTCATCGGCAGGCTTGTACGCGGAGATGACTAGGTCGCGCTTGACCGCGTTCGTTGCCGTGACCTGCCGGTAGGAGAGTTGTTCTTTGTCGATGACACGAGTGTCCGCGACAACGAATCCGGCCTTGGCCAGCGCATGCTGGATCGTGAGCCACACCTCGTTCGAGGAGTTTGAGAACTCGACTGTCATCCATCGTCCGGGCTTAAGCACCCGGTGAAACTCGGCAAAGCATCGCTCCATTAGCTCGCCGTACTGCGACAGCGTGCGGACGAAGCGAGCCGCGTGACCGACGACGGCTTCCCTCTCGCTGTTGGTTCGGACTCCGTGCCATGACTCGACCACGACCGCAAGATCCGCGTAAGGGATGTTCGCGCCGAACGGCGGGTCGACGAAAACGTAATCCACCGATCTGTCCGGCATCTCAAGGTTTTCGGAGGAACCAGTGGTTATTGTTACCTGACCTACGCGAGCGGGGCTTTCTCTCCACGTCTTCACAAGCCCGGTACGCTTTCCACGAGAAGCAACAGAGCCTTCGAGGTTGACGCGCGGACGATACTCAGCGTGTTGAGACGGTATGTAGTACACGCCGTTGAGGAACTGATTGACATGTGAGTAGTGCCGAGGCACAAAGCGATTCATCCATGACAAACCCCACAATGCCTGTTCCATCCAAAACAGCAGGCCAGCACGGAGCAACGGGTCTGTTTCCCCCGAGCAGAGCCTCCAGAGGGCAGAAAGTGAAACGAGCGCACGGTCGCTCCAGAGGTGATGCACGCGCGTGAAGCCCTTCGGCGCGAGCCGGGAGCCATGCACCATCTCGTCGATCGGCAGCTCTTGGGTTGGTACGGGGCCAGGGAGCGCAAGGCCAGCGATTCGACGAAGGATCGCGAAGTCGAACTCGTCGGGTGTTTTGGACTTCTTTGCGCTGCCGACGCGATAGTGCACGGCAACCGGGCGAAAGTCGATGCGCTCGTATGTGTCGCCTACTAGTGAGCGCACGGGAATCTGCCGCCGCACAACGCAGTCTTTGTTCAAGTCCTTTCCGCACGCCGGGCACCGAAACGCGTCGTTCACCATTCCCGTGCGGGGATCGAACGCGACGTCATAGAACACGACGGGTCCCGCGCACGCGGGGCAGGTGAAGACTTCGGACCAAACGACGTAGTCAAGAAGGCGTTCTTTGCCTTTGTCGTCCGTAGTCCGATACATCCAGCCCCATTCCGCCTCGAACTCGTCGAGAATCGCCGCAGAGCGAGCCTCGAACGCTTTCGCGTTGATCGGGAGATTCAGGCCCGCGGCGATGAACGTGGCCAACGGCGAGAGGTCTGCGAGTACAGCCCGACGGGACCCCCAGCGGACCTCGCCCATCTCTTGCTCGATCTCACGACGCTCGGCGCCGGTCGGCGCGCCACACGCCTGCGCAGCGACACCCGTCATGCCGGTGCCGCAGAAGCCGTCCAGGACGAGGTCACCGGGTTCGGTGTAATGGAGCAGGAAGCGCATGATGGCTTCGTGCGGAACCTTCGTCGGGTACGAGTGAGCCTTGTAGGAGAGACTTGACTTGCCTTCGGAGATGTCGGTCGTGAATGGGCCGGGGTCGACGTACTTCTGGTTGGCGCGGTCGACTGGCTCCGTTGCAGTGACCCAATCCGAGAGATTGGGGTTCGGGCAGGCGGTGGCGTAGGGCGGCAGCGACATGGCAAGCACGTCGGCGTCTTCGCCGAGTGGAGCACCCGGCTGGGAGCGAACGTCAGCGAGCCGACTGGCGAGTCGGTCCCGTTCGGCAGAGATATTCCAGCTCGATAGGTCGGTGGAGATCAGATGATGATCCACATGCGTCCTTGACGCTGGTACGGATTGGGGAAGTTCTGCAGGATCCACTCACACTGGTGGTACTCCTTCACCTCTGGGCGATAGACCCAATAATCGAAGGACCTAGGCCCGGTTCGATGCATTCGGAGGATCGCCGGGCGAGGTAGCTCAGCTCCCACGATCTCGATGGTCCAGTTGTGGTCGTGCTCGACAACCGGTCGATCCTCCGATTCTGCGGACACCTCGGAACGGTTGTGAAGTCGGTAGATCGGAAGCGTGTCGAAATCCAAATCGAAGTACCGGACCCATACGTCGATGGGTGGTTGAACTTGCGTCTCGCGGCCCCCACCCTGCTCAAGCGTAAGTTGCATGATCAGATCGTTTCCGATCATCGTCGCCTCCTGGTTAATGGTTCGACTAGAGCACTTCGCGCCTCCATCTCAGCCCGCCAGCTGCTCGGCGTCGTTCACGGAGAACAGCGGCAGCGACACGGCGAGCACGTCGCCGTCTTCGCCGAGTGGAGCAACCGGCTGGGACCGAACCTCAGCGAGCCGACTAGCAAGTCGGTCCCGTTTGGTAGCGATATCCCAGCTCGACAGGTCAGTGGGATTTCTGGTCACGATGTCTCTTCCATGGGCAAGAACCGCACACGGTCTGGGTCGGCGGAGCCAATCGCGTCGTTCAGGAGGGCCTCGAGGCGATCACGGAGCTGGTTGGCGGTCGCTGGCGCAGTGTCCGGGAAGAGAGCGTCAGTCAACTCTGATGGGGAGACCTGCCGGATGTCGACCCGATTGAACACCTGGTTGAGACCGTTGATGAACGCTTGGTCGATCTGTTCGGGCAGCGTCCGACTTGCGGCGAGGGCGTCGATTTGGTCCTTAGCCACGCCATCGGCCACGTAGCCGATCTGCTCGGCCATCTCCTTCTCGTTGAGACTGTCGGCGAGGGTGTCGATCCACCCCGCGAGCAACGCATGCGTGCGACGTTCAGCGTCTTCAAGCCGAGCATTCGCCGAAGGTCCGTCTATCGGTCGAGGATGGTGTTGGCCCGGCAGGATGACCGAACGGCGCAGCGCCTGCTCGTCGATCTCAAACAGCGGCCAGATCTCCACAAGGTCTGAGCGGAGCTGGGCAAGCGGGCCGGGTGCGAGGATGGAGACCGCCTGCAGGCCGTCGAGGGTCGAAATCGGGCCCTCGAGCAGCTGGCGTTTACGAACGTCGCCGGAAGCATCGACGTAGTCATGGCGGTACGAGCGCGAAGCCAGATCGGCAAAGCGTTGCCGCAGCACGTCGCCGGCGTTGCGCAGCTGGACCACCTTGGCGGGGTCGATTGGGCCCTCCGCTTGCAGCGCGATGGTGACTTCTGAGCGAAGGGAGAGCGCATCCTTCGCCTCGTCCACCCCGGCGCCGAACACGCCGCACGCCTCCCGCAAGTAGTCGGAGACTCCAGCAAGTTTGTCACGGGCGGCGAGTACCTCATCGACATGAGTCAGCTCCGCTTTGCCAGCGCGAGCGTCCGCGATGGTGGCGGCGTCGAGATTGAGGCTGTTCAATTTTCCGACTGAGTCGCGCACCTTGAGGTCGAGCAAGAAAGTCCGGAGGTGTTCGAGTCGACGGGCGCGCTCGTCGGCAAGATCAAAGAGCCGGTTTCCCCAGAGCTCGGCACCGTCGACCACCGCACGTATCGCCGCTTCCCCACGGCGCAGGAGGTCAATGGTACGAGTAAGAACCTCTCTGACAAGGGGCTCGGTTGCTCCGGTGTCGGGGACGGCGCCCGCAGCGATGTCGAGGATCCCGGCAACGTCGCGAAGTTGGGTGACCGGAAGCGTCCTGGGCGGTGCGAGGTGATCGAATCCGGCAAGCTGGTCAGGGCTGTACCGGGTGAGCCGGTCGAGGCCGAGCGCATCGACGCGCTGGCCGTCGATACTGATCTCGAGCTCGCCCTGTTGACAAAGGCCGGCCGCGACGACGACCAGCCAGACGGGCTCGAGGTGCCAAGGCCCCCACACTGAGACATTTGGGTCGAGCGTTAGAAGCAGGTCGCTCCTGTTCACGACCTTGCCAGCCACGGTAGAGAGTGCCTCCAAGAGCTTGGCGGCGTACGTGCCGTCAGCGCGTAGGTCCGTCCCATTGAAGCTAACGAGCTCCAGCGCCTCGAGGATTGCAGTGCCGGCGCCGGTCGGTCGGCGCGTAGCGATCTGGGTAAGCGCGACTCGCACATCCGCTTCAAGTGTTGACGGTGTAATGCGTCGGGAGAAACGCGGATAGCCGGGGTAGCGAGTGGCGAAATGATCGGTCAGCGCCGCCGAGGCAACCGCGTCAATCTGGTCCTGCACCTTCGTCCGCTCCCCGGGAACCGCGGCGAGCCAACTTCCGAGCGGTCTGGTGTCGCCTCGATACGTGACGGTCATAGCCGTGATCATGTTGGCCCGGAGCCACAGCACCATCGCTTGAAGCGAGCGGCGAGCTTTGTCCTCGTACACCGGCCGATGCGTCGCGGTGGACTCCTTGGCTTTCGCAGTGGCGCCGGCGTAGCGACGCAACGCGTCCGTGAATTCCGGTGCGGGGTAGGCGAGCCGGACGAAGACCTCGTCGGGCTTCTCCTCGTCGGTGAATCGAGGCTCGTCGTAGGGCTGGATGTAATAGACGTAGAAGTCTCGTGGCGGTTGAGCGGTAGACCGCTCGTTCGGAGCGCCCATGAACAAATAGCCGCGGCGGTCGGCGTTGGTGGTCGCCCACGGCAGGTAGTACTGCCAGATGCGGTATCCGGCCACATAAGGTTCATCGCGCTGTCCGAGGACCTCTTCCATGGCGAGGTAGTACGCCTCGTCCAGCTGGCGATCGTCGAGCGAGTCGGCTCGCTGATCGATCTGCTGGTCGTAGTCGATGTCTTTGGTGACATCAAGGAAGATCTGGCCGTTCTCGGGGTCGATCGACAGGAACTGGCCGCTCACTGCAGTGAGAATCTTGCGGACAATGGAGTCGATGCTGGTCTTGAGGAAGAGTGCGTCGCGCTCCGGGAGTCCTGGGGGCAGCAGACACAGC
>JBEKVJ010000104.1:0-11653 GCA_049514105.1 Acidimicrobiales bacterium | reverse complement strand
TGGCACCGGCCGCGGCGAGCGCCTCGGCGGTGGAGTCGCGTCCTTGGGGATCAGAGCGCGACCCGACGAGCGAGACGACTACGGCGAGATCGCGCCCGGCATGCCGGGCGGACTCGCGGGCCGACACGATTGCCGGGGCGAGCTCGTAGGCGGGGTCCGCGTGGGATCCGTAGCCGAGCACGACATCTAGAAGAAGCACGCCGCAGGAAGGGTCGGTTGCTTCCTGGGCGATCCGTTCGAGTCGAAGCGTCTGGTCGATCATCGGGTGCGGCCTTCCTGTTGTCAGGCGGTCATCGCCGAAGTCGATCATCACATGGCCATGCGCCCACAGGTCGGCTCCGAGGGCCCACGACGCTTCGAGGGGGGTGTTGGATGCGATCGGTCCGAACGACTCTGCTGCGATCACCATCGCCTCGTCGCACAGCGTGCCTCCCGAGAACAGGCCACGGACGAACCCGAGCCGGCGGACCCGGTCATAAGGCGCCGCCCATTCCGGCGGCGGCGTTGGCGACCGGCCAAGAGCCGCGAGGATCCGCGCCGTCGCAGCCGCCAGGTCCTCTTGGCCCCGACCGACGAAGGCCACCAACGATGGTGTCTTGAGCGCGGCGGCCGCGGCGCGCACCTGTTCGGCGACGCGGGGGTCCGGAGGCTTCGACAACACGACGACGAACTCTGTGCCCGGGTGCTCATCAAGGACCTTCATGGCCGCAAGCGTGGAGCGGCCGCCGACGGCAGCGGAAAGGTCGCGCCCGCCGACTCCCAGCACGGCCGTGACGCCGACGTCATCGGCGTCCAGCAGACAGGTGACCTCTTGGGCCCCTGTCCCGGAGGCGGCGACGATGCCCACGGGCCCCGGGCGCAGGGCGTTGGCGAATCCGAGTCCCAGTCCCCCGACAACCGCGGTCCCGCAGTCGGGGCCCATCACGAGGACGTCGTGACGCGACGCCTCCTCTTTGAGGGTGATCTCCTGTTCGACCGAGACATTGTCTGAGAACAGCATCACCGAGACGCCGGCCTGCACAGCGTCCATCGCCTCGACGAAGGCGTGCTGGCCCGGCACCGAGATGAGTGCCAGCGTGCCGCCGTGGCGGAGCGCCGAAGCCAGCGTCCTCGGTGGTGGAGGTGACCCGAAACCTTGAGTTTCGGACTTCGTCGAAGGGGCTAGTTGGCGCTCGAGCTCGGCCGTTGCCAGCTCGAGAGCGTCATCATCGCCGCGCAGAGCGACGAGCAGGTCGTTCGGAGTCGCAGCGGCCACGGCCGTCGCATCAAAGCCGAGCCGCTCGTAGACCTCGATGTTCAACGGCGTTGCCATCGCAACGATCGCGGCGGTGACGCCGCGGCAGGCGGTGACCGCCTGGCTCACTTGCATCAAGACGACCGAGTCGCGATAGATCCCACTTCGCAACTCCACCCGGACGCTCATCATGGCCTCCTTGCAATGCTGGCGAGCTCTCCGCTCGAGTGGGAATTGCGCGGGGGGACAAGGGCTATGAGAGCGCCCGCCATGCCCGCGCAAAGATCGTGACCGGAAGTGGCTCCGACGCCGAAAAGCCCAGTCGCGGCCGACTTCAGCCGGTGTGGCTCACCGCCGGACGCGAGAGCGCTGAGCACACCCGCGGCCTGGGGTATCACATGGCCTTTGGCTGCAGCGGCGAGCAGGGCGAACGAAAGGGCGGTCGTGCGCGTCCGTGCGCAGTTCCCGATGGAGTCCTTGACCTTCTCGTCGAGGCGGCCGCAGAGGGCGAGCACGGCGAGTGCTCCGGCAACAACGTCGTCGCCTGAAGGGGTAAGGCCGGGGCCGAGGCCTATCCAGGCCAACGCCTGAGCGTCGCCACCGCTGGCGAGAGACCTCGCCACGCCGATGGCTTCGGCAAGCGGCAGGCCGAAGGCGGCCTTTGACTCACACTCGAGGAGATCGAGCAGATTCGGGCTGCGGGCAATCAAGTCGTCTGAGCAGACGTGTGGCCGCGGGTCCCACCATCGCACGGGTCGCCAGGACGTCTCGTCGGTAGTGAGCGACCCGTTGCCTATGGTCACGGTGCTGCCGGCTTCGGGCAGCCGGGTCGTGGCCAAGACGATGCCTATCGGCAGCCGGACGGCCTCTTCGGACAAGAGCGCGATCATCGTTGGGCCATCGCCGGCCTCTGGGACACTCATATAGGAGGCCACCTTGGTGGAGGCGCGGACCGTCGCGTCCTGGGGAGGTCCCCACAAAGCCTCACCGACAAAGGTGCTCGCCCAAGCGGGCGACACCTGCGACTCGGACATGTTCCTCCAGTTTCGAAATGTGACCGCCGGGCCTCGCGGCCCGGCGGTCACGGCAACTAGCCCCTATCCGAGGTCGACGATCGCCACCACAGGGCCGCCTCCTGGAGGGCCCTGGTGGGCTGCGGACACCGAGACGAAGATGGCGGGGTCACCGGCGACTGCAGCAGCGACGCCACCGACGCACGCTTTGATCTGACGGTGCCAGTGCACATCGGAGTCGTCGAGCATGATGTTGCGCTTGCCGCGAACATGACCCGAAGGGTCGGCTTCGCACTTGAGGAACAAGTTGACGAGCCGGCCCCTTAAGTGGCGGGGATTGGGGCAATCGGCCGGGAGGTCATCGAGGCCGGCATTGCGGATCGCCTTCCAGACCCCGTCCATGTCAAGGGCGTCTTCCATGATCGCGTGGCCGATGCGGTACCGGCCGCCGATCCCGCGGACATTGCCGGCAAGGACGATCTGCGCCCTGTCAAGCTCGACTCCCGAGGAGCACGACGCGACCGAGGAGTACAAAGACCGGTCCTTCATGACCTGGCCGTCGGTCGGCATCTCGATCTCACCGAGTGCGACGGCGATGCCGAGCCCGGAGGTCCCGTTCGACAGGTCCATCGACTCAAGGGTGTCCTCGGTCCACACCTCGTGCCCACGCCGCTTGGCGTCGTTGATCGTGTCGAGGGTGAGCAGTGGGGTCTTCGTCTGCACGTAGTGCACGTCAGCGGGGTCGGTGATGCCGGCGGCCGCCATGGCCCGGCGTACTCCGGCGGCGACCTTGTCGATCATGGCCACGTGGCCGATCTCCTCGGGCAGGATCTGGTCGCTCATCGCAACCCCGACCGAAAGGCGTGGCTCGTCGGTGACCGGTGCCTCGCTGGCTGGGATCTTGGCGAAGATCGTTGCGTGCGGGCTGAGGACCCCGTCGGTTCCGCCTGACCACGCGAGCGGGATCTGGCGGACCTCATCCCAGCTCCGCGTCCCCTTGGCCACGAGGACTTCGCGAAACGCCCGGTCGGCCAGAAGGCGCGTGTAGTCGTTGACGCCGCCATTGCCCTCGGTCTTGCCCACGACGCCGACGACGTCGTCAGCTTTGAAGACACCCTTTTCGATGAGTTCCTCCAACCCCGAGGCGTCGGTCACTTTCTGGAGGAGGACCTTGCGGACTTCGATCGGCTGCAACATGTTGTTCGAAACTCCCTTTCCTTTATGACTGCGGATGTAGGCCTAGGTTGCGGTACCGCTGGTGCCGGGCAGCGAGACGCTCCGTCTTGTCCCGATGGATCAGTGAGGTCAGCTCATACTCGAGCGCGCCGCTGAGTCGGACGAGGAACTCGCGTATCTCCTCTGCGGCGTCGGGACGTTCGGGCACGATGCGGTCGACGATTCCCGCCGCGGCGAGGTCGGCCGAGCGCACTCCTTGAGCGGTGGCAAGCTCCGGAGCGCGTGCGACGGTCCTGTAGAGGATCTCCGAGGCTCCCTCCGGCGGAAGCGGCGCCACCCAACCGTGCTGCGCGGCCACGACACGGTCGGCGGGCAGGAGTGCGAGCGCACCGCCGCCGGCGCCCTCTCCGAGTAGGAGGCACACCGTCGGCACCGGCAACGCCACCATGTCGGCCAGGCAGCGGGCGATTTCCCCGGCTAGCCCGCCTTCCTCCGCCGCCCTGGACAAAGCGGCCCCGGGTGTGTCGATGATCGTTAGCAGGGGCAGCCCGATCTCAGCGGCCAGGCTCATTCCCCGCCGTGCCTCACGCAGGCTGTCGGGGCCGAGAGGACGGCCTTCCCTCGGAAAGAGACGGTCCTGTCCCACGACCACGCACGGCGCCTCGCCGAACTTGGCCATAGCCAGTATGAGACCGCCGCTGCGCTCGCCCTCTTGGGTACCGCTCATGATCGTGACTGAGTGGGACGCTGCGCGCAGCAGCTCCTCTACGCCAGGGCGATCGGGGCGGCGGGTGTGCTCGATCGACTCCCAGGCAGGGACGTCGTCGATCGGCTCCTCGGTCGGTGCGAGCGCAGCAGGGACGGCTTCGAGCGAGGTGCACATGACATCGAGCGCGCGCGCAGCTATCTCACGGAGATCCTCCGGCGAGAGGACAGCATCGACGATGCCGAGGCGGTAGAGGTTCTCGGCAAGCTGAACGCCCTCAGGGAACTTGTCCCCGTAAAGAGCCTCGTAGACGCGCGGTCCGAGGAACCCGATCAACGCACCTGGCTGCGCACCGGTGAGCTGGCCGAGCGAACCCCAAGAGGCGAAAACCCCGCCGGTGGTGGGATGGCGCAGATAGACGAGGTAGGGAAGTCCTGCGTGACGGTGCTGCACGAGCGCCTGGACGATCTTGACCATTTGCAGGAAGGCCACGGTGCCCTCTTGCATCCGGGTCCCGCCCGAGACGGGCGAGGCGACGAGCGGGAGGCGCTCGGCCGTTGCACGTTCGATTGCACAGGTCAGCCGTTCCGCCGCGGCCACGCCCAAGGTTCCACCGAGAAAGCCGAATTCGCAGACCACGACGCAGACACGGCGCCCGTGGATCCGCCCTTCTCCGCTGATGACCGCTTCGTCCAGTCCTGAGGACTGCCTGGCCTCGGCAAGCTGGGCGAGGTACTCATCGTCGGCGGGGACAGTAACCAACTCGGTGTCCCAGCTGACAAAGCTGGCCTCGTCGAGCACTTCCGATAGCAGTTCACGGCCACCGATCCGCCTTTTCGCAGGCGGATCGGCAACTCGTGCGTAACTCCCGCGGATCACCTCGGCGATCTCACGCTCAATTGTCACGTCCGGAGGCGTGCTGTCCTTAAGGGGGCTCCCTGGCGGACCTGAGACGGGCATGACTACACAGTCACGTCTCGTGGGATCTGCAAGTGCTCGTTGGCCTTTACGATCTCTGCCGGGACGTCGAAGTTCAGGTCGGCTCCGACCATCTGGCGGACGTAGTCCTTCACGACTGCATCCCAGTACTTCTTCGTGACGTAGTAGACACGCGCCCCGCCGAGCTCGTGCTGGTACTCGGGCCAGGGGTAGGAGGGCTGCGCCATGCCGAGGCCCCAGCGGTGCCAGCCGTTGTAGCTCTCGTAGGTCGCCCAGAACTCCTTGTTGTTTAGGATCTCAAAGGCGTAATAAGTCTTGACGTAGTACATGATGGCGCCGATGCGGCCGCCGCGGGCGAGGGCCATCGTATGGAGGCTGATGTTAATGTCCTCATTCATCAGCCGACCATTGGCGAAGCCCACCCACTCCCCGTCGATAAGGCCGAGGAGGTGGTAAGGGTCCTTTAGACGCTTGCGGTACCACCCTGCGATCTCTGCATGCACCCGTGCCCCGACCACGTCGTAGAAGTCGTGATCCTGCTCCATGACACGCTTCATGTACCCCATCATTGCGGGTGCTTCCGCGAGGGTCGCCTCACGGATGTACATTGTCCGGCCGTCCTTGAGGGTGATAGTAGCACCAGGCCAAGGCATAACGTCCATCGGCGGTGCTTGTAGCAGCGGCTCTATCTCCCGGACGTCCAGAGTGATTTCATTCTGGGAAACCACAGTTGGTGGTTCAAGCAACATAGTGTCTCCATCTCTTCATTGAGGTTTACGAGCCGTATTTAAACTCTATGGCTGCCATTATTAAGTTCTGATAAGAACGCTAATACGCTGGCCAGGGGCCAAATAGAGTCTTTCGGCACTATGTCCGGGGGCCTGCCGTGAATCGTCGGACGCCCGCCATCTTCGTCGGCTGTTGCGAAACCGGGATTGCTCCGGTCAAGCTGGACTTTTCTGCACCTCGGGACAAGACTGACGGAATCGCCGCTGGGTGCAGGCGTGGCACTGACAGCCGGGGTTTTTGTCGCGAGCCGGAGCTGACAACGGAAGTGGTCCGTAGGGCGACGGCCACCAGCCTTCGGTGGCCGATACTTCGGCGACGATGCGAACCCGCCGTGCTCGCTCAGTGACGTGAAATCGCAACAGAGTCACGTCAGGTTCGTCCACTCAGCTCGGCGAGCTCGTGTCGCACGTAATAGTGCCTCTCAGATTGCCGAGAGCAAGCGGCCCCTTCCCCTTGCATGCTCTGCGCGCTTAACGCGTTGGTGGGAATACCCTAGGGGGTACCACGGTTGGTCCTGCCAGGATCGCTTACTAGGAGGGCATGATCAGATGGCAACCGTGAACCTGACAGCACAGAGCTTTGGTGAGGTGGTTTCGTCCAATGAGACCGTGCTCGTCGACTTCTGGGCGTCGTGGTGTGGTCCTTGTCGCGCGTTTGGCCCTGTCTTCGAGGCCGCTTCCTTAGAGCATTCCGATCTCGTGTTCTCCAAAGTCGACACGGAGGCCGAGCCCGAGCTGGCGGCCTCGTTCAAGATCATGTCCATCCCAACCCTCATGATCTTTAGGAATCAGATCCTCGTGTACTCGCGACCGGGCGCGCTGTCGGCAGCGTCGTTGGCTTCGCTCATCGAACAGGTGAAAGGCCTTGACATGGAGCAGGTTGGGGCGCAGGACCAGCGCACGGCCTGACGGCTTCAGCTGTCAGCAGAGCCCGGCTCGATGAAACGCCAACCAGGTTTGATAGCCGCCGTCAAGGTTGCGTGCCTTCAGGCCGAGCTCGTGCAGGAGAGCCGCGGCAGTGTGACCTCGCTGGCCTACTTCGCAATAGACGACGGCGGGCGCCGTAGCCAAGGCGTCGAGGTGATCTCGTAAGGAGTCGATCGGGATGTTGGTCGATCCAGCGATCGCGCCAGCAGCGTGCTCCTCTTCGCCGCGCACATCTATGAGAGCCCATCCTTGCTTGGCCAGCTCGGCCAGATCCCTCGCGTCGACGACGTCGCAGTCACCGCTCAGGATGTTCTCGGCCATGTAGCCGAGAAGGTTGACCGGGTCCTTGGCAGAGGAAAAAGGCGGGGCGTAGGCGAGCTCAAGATCGGCAAGGCGTGTGACTCCCATTCCAGCCGCCATGGCAGTTGCGATCACGTCGATCCTCTTGTCGACCCCGTTGTGCCCGACTATCTGCGCTCCGAGGATCGTCCCGTCCTCAGGGTCGAATATGAGCTTCGCGGCCATGCGGGTTGCACCTGGATAGTAGGTCGCGTGGTCGAATGGGTGGGAATGAATCGCTCGGAAGGGCCGGCCGGATGCGCGCAGGCGCTTTTCGTTCCAGCCGACCGTGGCGGCCACAAGGTCGAAAACCTTCACGACGGCTGTCCCGAGAGAGGCGACCGGGTGAGAGGGACGTCCGGCAATGTGGTCGGCGACTCGGCGACCCTGGCGGTTCGCCACATTTGCGAGCGCTATTAAAGATGTAGCGTGCGAGACCGCATCTCTCTTCTCGACCGCGTCGCCTATCGCGTATACGTCCGGATCGTTCGTCTGGTTTGCCCCGTTGACTGCGATGCCACCGTTCGGCCCAAGCTCCAAGCAAGCAAGCTGCGCCAGGCGGACATCGGGACGGACGCCAATTGCACCCACGACGAGGTCCGCTGGCAGGACTCGCCCGTCGGCAAGTTTCACCGTCGCGTCCTCGACAGACGACACGGTCACGCCTGTCTCTATGCTGACTCCGTGGGCTGTGAGCTCGTCGCTGACAAGGATCGCGAGCTCAGGATCCAGCGGCGGGAGCACTTGGGGTGTCGCCTCGACGATCGTGACAGCGATTCCTTTCGCGACCAAGTTCTCGGCCATCTCTAGGCCTATGAACCCGGCGCCGATCACCACGGTTCTTGCGGGTGCCACCTCGACGTCACAAGCGAGCCGCGCGGCGTCCTCAACTGTGCGAAGAGTCCGGACACGCTCGTATCCAGGTATCGCGGGACGCACTGGAGCGGCGCCCATGCTGAGCACGAGCTTGTCGTAGGGCACCAAGACCTGGTCCCCTGTCACCGTCGAGCGCGTCGTGACGGTGTGCCCTGCTCGGTCGATGGCGACGACCTCGTCGTGGATCCTTACATCGAGTTGGAACCGGGCGAAGAGCTGATCGGGACTTTGGAGGGTCAAGTTCTCCTCTTCTTCGATGAGACCTCCCACGAAATAGGGCAGTCCACAGTTGGCGAAGGAGACATGTCCCGACCGCTCCAGTACGACGATGTCGGCTTTGGCGTCAACTCGGCGCAGGCGCGTGGCCGCGGACATTCCCCCGGCAACGCCTCCGACAATAACGACCCGTTTGTGCGTCGGCTTCTTACCGAGACAGTCAGGCACTTTGCTGGCCGTTGCGAGGGTTCCACATATACCCCAGAGGGTATCACGAGGTTTAGCCAAGGCGAGTGGCTCGCGCCTTCGAGGGAAAGTCTGCTTAAATTTTCTCACTATCAGCCGCTTGCGGCGGCACTGGGAGGTCGTGTGAGTCGCGAACGTTGGGACGAGCGGTACGGGGTCGAGGAGCTGATATTCAAGTCCGAGCCGAACCGCTTCCTCGTCGAGGAGGTGGAATCGCTGAAGCCGGGCCGGGCACTCGATCTTGCCTGTGGGGAAGGCCGTAACTCGGTGTGGCTAGCTGGGAAGGGATGGAAGGTGACGGGAGTCGACTTCTCGCCCGTGGGGCTGGCCAAGGCGACGCGCTTTGCCTCCGAGCGCGGGGTGGAGGCGGACTGGGTCGAGGCAGACGTCGTCGAGTGGCAGCCGCCAAGCGCCGCCTTCGACCTTGTCCTGGTCATGTACCTGCACCTTCCTGCCGAGCAGCGTTGCCGGGTGCTCGCGCACGCAAAGGCGGCGCTTGTACCCGGTGGAGTGCTGTTGGTGCTCGCCCACGACCGCTCGAACCTTTTGGAAGGAACCGGTGGACCCCAGGATCCGGTCGTGTTGTGC
This sequence comes from Acidimicrobiales bacterium, assembly GCA_049514105.1. GTDB lineage: Bacteria > Actinomycetota > Acidimicrobiia > Acidimicrobiales > Bog-793 > Fen-455. The sequence continues at coordinate 2,605 of JBEKVJ010000104.1, read as the reverse complement.
GGGCCGGAAGATCTCGTCGAAGCTCTCCCCGGGTTTCGCATCGAGCGCGCAGAGCGTGTCACCAGGACAGTAGCGACAGACACCGGCGAGGCGATGGCCATCGACGCCATCGTCCGGGCGGTATTGGTGTCCTAGCCGCAGTCGCGACGATGAAATACGGCCGCGCTTGTTGTTGGCCTGGCCACGATCGCCTCAGGCGAGCTTCATGAACATCTTCTGGACCGCGTCGATGGGATAGCCGTCTGCTTCAGCCTGTTTTGGGTGCTCCACACAGTAGGTCAGCCCGGCGGCGATCAACCGGAATCCTGCCTGCTCGAGTGCCTTGGATGCGGCCGAGAGCTGTGTCACGACATCGCGGCACTCCCGGCCTTCTTCGAGCATGCGCTCGACGCCCTGAACTTGGCCGGCCACGCGGCGCAGACGCTTGCGGACATCGTCTACGACTTCATCGGGCAGCTGCACTACAACCCCTCTCGTCGTCTCCCAAGTGTTCAAGCTGGCCTTCGTGGGTCACTGTGATGATACCCCATAGGGTATAATGGAGAGCACATCTCGAAAGCAGAGGTTCGGGACCCCGAAACGTCGTGGTGTCTTAGCCGGGAGAGCAGGACGAGCCCCCGAGGCGGGCGTTCGCGTACCAGGACGCAGAATCCTGATCGGGGAAGAAATCGCCGGTTCGGGGATCCTGGAAGTAGGCCACCGGCGCCGGGCTATCACTTGCTATCCGGGCAACGCCCTCGATCAGGCGGCTGATGTCGGCTTCGGTCGTGTTGATGCCGGCACTCGCGCGCACCGCACCGGGCGTTCGGGTGCGGTCGCCTCGTCGCACCTCGTCGCGAAACCCTCTCACTTCGTCGTCGGTGAGACCGAGCAGCCGCATGAGGTAGGGATGTGCGCAGAAGCAGCCGTGCCGGACGCCGATGCCGTCTTCTGCTGACAGCCGGGCCGCGACGAGGGCGTGCGGGGTGTTGTCGATCGTGAACGTTGCCAGCGGCAATGTGTCAGCCTGAGGTTCAGGACCGAGAAGGTGCACGCCCGCCAAGCCCGCGAGGCCGTCGCGCAACAGCTCGCCTATGTGGCGATCGTGGTCGATTATCGCCGCCCAGCCAATCTCTGAGAGCGTGCTCATGGCAGCGTGGAGGGCCACTGCCCCAACGACATTCGGAGAACCGGCCTCTTGCCGTTCGGGTGGGGCGGTCCAGACGACCTCATCGAGCTCGACAAGGTCGACCGCGCCGCCACCGACCAGGAACGGGTCGCCATTAGTAAAGGTCTCGCGAGGGCCGATCAGCACTCCGGTGCCGAATGGCGCGTACATCTTGTGACCACTCCAGGCGATGAATTCGGCATCGCTCGGAAGCGGGCGGTGAGGCGCGAGCTGGGCCCCGTCGACGGCCACCGGTATCTTGCGCCGGTGAGCGGCCTCGAGCATCTCATCCATTGGCGGAAGCCAGCCTGTGATGTTCGAAGCGGCAGTGACTGCGAGGAGCCGGGGCCTCGGCGACCCATCGAGCGCGGCCTCGACATCAGCGGCAGTGAAGGTCCCGTCCGGACGGCATTCGACATAGCGGCACTTGGCCGCCCTCGACCAGGGCAGGAGGTTCGCGTGGTGCTCGACGACCGTGGTGACCACAGTGTCGTCGGGCGCCAATCGAAGCTGATAGGCGAGGTGATTCATGGCTTCTGTCGTGTTCCTGCACATGATGGCGATGTCGTCTCGACCATCGCGCCCTGCGAAGGACAGTGCCGCGTCCCGAGCGTCCTCGTACGCCTTGGTCGTGAGCTGGGATCTTTGGCCGGCGCCTCGGTGGACGCTCGAGTAAGAAGGCAGGAACGCTTCCACTCGCTCCAGGACCGTTTCGAGAGCACCAGTGGACGCGGCAGCGTCCAAAGCGACGTACGGCCGCGCGGTCCCGTCGATGCAGGGCACGAGCGTCCCGTCACCAACGAGCGGCACGGGCAGCTTGATCACGTTCCTCCTGACACAGAGATGTCGACGAGTTGACCTTAGCCAGGCGGCAGCACCGCGGTGTGAGCCCTGGATCGCGAGCTCGAAGGAATATTTTCTATCGATTCGCCTAATTACACAGAATAGCGATAGGCTGAAACAACGATGGGCTCGAAAGGCGCGACGCTGCCGAAGGCCGATTCGACCGACTTTGGCTGGCTCCTGCACGGCAAACCGGTCAACGTCCTGCCTGACAGGTCTTTCGATCTATCTTCCGGCGGTGGCGATGGCGCGTTCCTGAGGCCCTACTGCTCGGACGTGGCGTCGCTTCAGGCTTGCCTGCAGTGCGGCGCCTGCACCGCGACCTGCGATCTTGCCGGCGACGAGGGGCTTTTCCCACGCCGCCAGGTGAGCTTTGTCCGCCTTGGACTACAGGACCGACTTGCCGCAGACAAGGACATCTGGCACTGCTACGGCTGCACAGACTGTACGGCCCGCTGTCCGTCCGGTGCCAAGCCCGCGAGCATCATGAGCGGGCTGCGGCAGTTCGCGACGGACCGATACTCCTCTCCGAGCGCCGTGGCTCGGGTGGTCAACAGTCGGGGCCTCTTCTGGCTCGCGTACCTGGCAACGGCTGGCCTGCTTGCCGCCATCGTT
>JBEKVJ010000103.1:0-11906 GCA_049514105.1 Acidimicrobiales bacterium | reverse complement strand
GAATGCTTCGGCGGTGGCCGGGTCCTTGAGCTTCAGGTTCAGGAAGTACATAACCGGCTGAGATGCCCACTTGCTCACCCGGGTCGCGTCCGCCTCTGTCAACCAGACGAAGCCCGGGTTGCCGGTCGGCCCGTCGCAGCCGAAGACACACAACCGGGTGTAGTTCGGGACAGCAGCAGTGACCGCGATCCCCACGACCTCGAACGTATGGCCGGCAAGAGTAATCCGGTCGCCGACTCGAACACCGAGCCCGGTGGCGAAGCCGCGCTCGACCACGACACCGCCGGATCGCACCCAGGTCCCCTCGGTCAACCTTGGCTGATCGACGAGCGATCTTGCGATGTCCCGACCTTCGACCTCCGCGGCGGCGGTCGTCCCATTCGCCCGAAGCGCCGCCCAGGTCACCGGAAAGGGCCCACTCGAGGCGAGAACACCGCTCGCGTGCTCCAACGGGGTCAGCTCGGCTGGGTTCGCCGAGACGTTGCCAGTTGGTCCCGTGGGAAACGCGTTCGCAACCACATCGGGGCCATTCGTTGCCGCCCGGGTCTGCGCATAAGGATCATTCGTCGCCCCATGCAGGGACAGTCCAAGTGACAAGGTCGCAGCCGCAGCAGCAATCGCGAGCAGGAGGAGAAACGCCTCGCCGACGTGGCGACGTACGTCCTTCACCACAAGGCGCCAAAGAAGGAAAGTCTTTCCCATCGGATCAGTCCTCCAGCGCGACGGGTGCGCTGAGCTGGCTCGCCGCGCCGACATCGAGTCGTGTCTCATCGATGACTAACGGTTGGTTCATGACGCCCTCTTTCGATCTCACGACAGCCGCTCCCAGTCCGCGAAGGTCCCGAGGTGCCCTCGCGATCCACCGGTCAGCGGTGTCTCGTCGACAAATGCTCCGTCGCGCATCGAGATCAATCTGTCCGCGGTTGTGGCGATCCGCTCGTCGTGGGTGACGATGACCAATGTCAAGCCCTTGTCGTGCAAGCCTTCCAACAGCCGAAGCACTTCGAACGCTGAGGCACTGTCCAAGTTGCCGGTCGGCTCGTCCGCGAGCACGATCTCCGGATCGTTCGCGAGTGCTCGCGCGATCGCGACGCGCTGGCGTTGACCCCCAGACAGCGTCGAGGGAAGGTGGTGGGCGCGATCCGCGAGGTCGACCTCTTCTAAGAGCGCGTTGGCGCGGGCACGAGCCTCGCTCGGCGTGAAACCTGCGAGGAGCGCGGGCAGTTCGACGTTCTCCTGCGCGGTGAGCTCGTCCATCAGGTGGAACGCCTGGAAGACGAAGCCGATTTCGTCGCGGCGTAGGTGGGCGAGGGCGCGTTCGGAGAGCTCGTCGATGCGTTTTCCAGCAACCGTCAGTGCTCCGGCGGTCGGGCGGTCGAGCCCGCCGATCAGGTGAAGCAGTGTGGATTTGCCGCAGCCGCTCGGGCCCATGACCGCCACGGCCTCGCCACGACTGACCTCGAGGTCGACCGCGTCGAGAGCGCGTACCAAGCCCTCGCCGCTGCCGTAGTCCTTGCGTAAACCCTTAGCGTGCACAAGCACGGTGGTCGATGTGTTCATCGCTTTCTCTCCGTTTCGTGCGGTGAGGTGTTCGCTTGTGTCATCCGTTTCGTCCAGGTGGTCTCGCAGGCTTGCAACCAACGCAGGTCGGCTTGCAGGCGAAGCACGATGCCCTCGAGGAGCAACGCCGCGTCGGAATCCTTTTCCTCTTCCATCACGGCGCGGCCCACTTCCCGCAGGCGACGCAGCAGGTCGGCACGTTGCATGTCGATGATGCTGATGGGGTCAGCGAGTGCGCTCTGGGAGGCGGCAATTAGCTTCATGTGGAACTCGGCGAGATCAGGACGAGGCCAGCTCACGTCCGCCATCCACTCCGTAACTCGCTCCTGACCGGCGGGAGTGAGGCAGTAGACCTTGCGATCAGAGCGCTGCGTCGGCGCCTCGAGCCGTGCGACTAAGCCCCCCTTCTCCAGCCGGGTGAGCGTGACGTACATCTGGGCTTCGCTGATCCCCTCGGCCACCGGGCCGAGCGACCGGCCCAGACGAGCTCGCAGCTCGTACCCGTGGCACGGCTCCTTCGCCAACATCGCCAGCACGACTTCCTGCTGCACTCTCGGACCTCCCTAACGGTTCAGCACCCTAAGCCGTTAGGGATGATCCGTCAAGCATCATCGAGACCATTCCCAAGGTCGGTTACTGACTCAGGCCTGTTCCGGCATCACCATTCACATTGGGTCTAAGCACGTCTCAGGCTCCGGTCGGCCTGTCAATCAGCCGTAAGAGGAGCAGGCCCGCCGGCAACGAGAATGCGGTAGGGAGTGCGCCGCTGCTGGACGACAGCCCCGAGTGAGCGAAGTGCTTCCACTGCCGCTGAACGTCCCGCCGTTCAATGGAACGATCCACCGGTGTCCAACGAAAATCTGGCCAACGCCCCGGGGTTGCCGACGCTCGCTTCCAAGCGGTAGATCAGGTCTAAACGTGGATCGGAAAGACGACTGTTCACGACGTCACTTCTGATTCAATCTTGTTTGCTGGTCCCGGCCAGGCCGGAAGGCGATCAGACCCCACGACGAGGGACCGCGCCTGTGCGGAACCGACCACAAGATCGTGAAGATCGCCGCCCACTTCGAGTCGGCTCGACTGTTCGACCCCGCCGAACCTCATCGGCTCAAAGCCCGCCGTTCGGATCAAGTGCTCGACTTCGTCGCTGCCATGCTCGTCCTCGGACACGTAGAACAGGACCGCTGGCTCGGGCGACCGGTGGCTCGAGGACTCGAAGAGATCGGCCGACATGGTGCCGAACGCAATGGCAAAGCGTGTCCCGATCGGCAACCACCAGCCACAACTTGGCCCGATGACTGCCCTTGAGGTAGGAGTCGCACGACCTTTCCTTGTGCGTCGAGTCCGACCGGATTGCTCGGAACGACGAGAGACGTGTCTCCTAGCGCGTCGGCGGTCTCGTCGATGACGTTTTTCCACACGGAAAACCGCAGCGCAAGGACGACGACATCGGCTCCCTGCAAAGCGCTCCGGTCGTCGAGCGCGACGACCGCCGTCCCGCCGATTGCCGCGGCCAGCTTTTGCGCCGACTCTTTGACGGCGTTCGAGAGCTGGAGTGTCTCGCCACCGGCAGCAAGCTCACGCGCGATGGCTGATCCGATCCCTCCGGTGCCGATGATCGCCGTGGTCATGATGGAGACCTCCGCCTCGGCAGGAAGCTCACTCCAACTTGCTCGACGGCCATTGATCGGGAAACCAATCTCCCCCCGGGTCCGTCGTTTGCCCCACTTCGATCAGGTGACCATCGGGATCGCGGATATAACAACGGTTTTCGTACTGGTGCTGCTTCGGTGGCGTCAGGAATTTCGCACCGCGCGCGCTCCATTCGGAGTACACAGCGTGCATGTCCGTCACTCGAATATTGAGAAAGCTGCTAACCCGGTTGAGATCGCCGGGCGTCTCAAGGGTGACCTCCGGCTTGTCGTCGGTCGGCCCTCCGCCGACGTTGATGATGATCCAACTATTCGACAGTTGGACATAGGTGAGCCCTCCGGGTCCAGAGAACGCATCCCTGCCCCCGAGCACGTCGGTGTAGAAGCGGCGAGAGCGTTCGACATCGTCCGACACGATGAAGTGGGCCAGCACGATTCCCTTTGGGGGCGCTGGGAGCTCATCGGCGACCGTACTCGACGGCCAGTGCTCGGGCACCCAGTCCCCCTGCGGGTCGGTGGTCTGGCCAACTTCGATCAGGTGACCATCGGGATCACGGATGTAGCAACGGATCTCGAACTGGTGCTGCTTGGGGGGCGTCAGGAACTGAGCACCCCGCGCGCTCCATTCGGAGTACACCGTTTCCATGTCCTTGACCCGGATGTTGACAAAGCTGCTCACCCGATTTGGGTCGCCAGGTGTCTCCAGGGTGACCTCCGGCTTGTCGTCGGTCGGGCCTCCGCCGGCATTGATGACGATCCAACTATTGGACAGTGCGACGTTGGTCGGCCCTCCGGGGCTGGCGAAGGCGACCCGACCCCCAAGGACTTCGGTGTAAAAGCGCCGAGAGCGCTCGACGTCGTCCGACACGATGAAGTGTGTGAGCAGGATTCCCTCTTTGGGCGGCGGTGGGACCTCAGCCATCTGCTACCTCGGTGTCATCGCCGTGCCATCTGCGCCTGCATGGGCTGCAAAGGCGGCGGCATTTTGGCGATCTCCATTCGAAGGCTTTTGAAAGCCGAATCGAAGATGGTCGAGAAACTCGGGAACGGCTGGATGACGTCGCTCAACACCTCCAACGGAACGCGGGCGCGTATGGCGAGCGTGGCCTGCTGGAGCCACTCGCCGGCCTCGGCTCCAAGGGCGTAAGCGCCGGTCAAGCGGGCGCCGTCGCTTAGCAGGGTCAAGAATCCGTTCGACTGGGCGTAATGGTGGCTGTACGTCGCGGTCTTGGACACGTCGGTCAAGAGTGTTGTGCTGCTGTAGGGTGCCTCCGCGGCACCGACGGCGGCGGCCTGCGGATCGGTGTATGTGACGCGCGGCACGGCTTCGTAGTTCTTCGGGTGCCTCTCTCCGGCGATGTTCGCCGCCACAACGTCTCCCTCGTACTCGCCGACGTGTGTCAGGGGCCAGATCCCGTTGACATCCCCAATGGCCCAAATGTTGTCGCCGGCACGCAGATACTCGTCCACCACGACGCCGTGTGGGTTTGCCTCGATACCGACCGTCTCGAGCCCGATCCCTTCGACACGGGGACGGCGGCCGGTCGCGACGAGCAGTCGCTCTCCTTGTACCGAGGTGCCGTCCGAGAGCCTCAGGACGTAGTCGTCGCCGTCGCGCGAGGCCTCCGCGGCCTGGACTCCAAGATGCAACTCGATCCCGTCCCGCCGCAGTGCGTCGGTAAGTGCCACGCCGAGGAGGGCCGGCTCTCGTGGGATCAGCCGATCGGCGCCCTCGACGAGCACGGCCTGACCACCGAGCCGCTGTACCACCTGTGCGATCTCGACACCGGCCGAGCCGCCGCCGAGCACGATGAGACGGCTGGGAACCGTCTTCATGGCCGTCGCTTCGCGCGTGCCCCACACGCCGACCAGGTCCTCGAGGCCCGGAATGGGTGGCACGAAAGGATCCGCGCCCGTCGCTAGGACGACATGCTCTGCCGTGTGGCGAGTGCCGTTCACCTCGACCACGCCGGGCCCGGCGAGCCGGCCCACGCCCCGGATCAGCGCGATCCCCCTATCCGCCAGCCATTTCTCCTGTCCCGCATCCGAATAACCGGACACCATATAGTCCCGCCAGTCCAGCGCCGCCTGCACGTTCACCTCGGCGCTGGCACCGACGTCGCGGGCGCCTTTCACCGCCTCCCCCGGACGCAAGAGGGACTTGGACGGGATGCACGCCCAGTACGAGCACTCGCCACCGACCAGCTCCCGCTCGACGACGGCGACCCGAAGCCCACGTGCCGCGATGGCCCCGGCGCAGTGCTCGCCGGGCGCACCCCCGCCCAGCACGATCACGTCGAAATCGCTCATAAAGGAAGCTCCTGGCCGTTCTGTTCGCACACCATGTACTCGGCGTACCAGTCGGGCCAGTCCGAGTCAGCACGGCAAATGCGCTTCTCGTGCTCAGCGTGGGCCGACTCGGCGCGGTGCAATGCCGCAGCCAGGTCACCGGCGGAGTTGAACGAGGTGGTTGTCGGATCGAGGCGACCCGGGAGGCGATCGGTCACCTCTTGGAGCAGCCAGCTGTTGCCGTCGGGGTCTTCGAACGTTGCAAAGGAGTTGTAGCTCTTGTGATCCGGATCCGGCCCGTTGACACGATCACCCGTCCCCTCAGGATCGAGTTGGGCTCCGGGCGCTCCGGAATGGAACACCCCACTGACCCTGGCTCCCCGGCTGACCAGTTCGTCGCGCCCGGCTTCGAGGTCAGACACGATCAGGTACAGGCCATGGGCAGATCCTGGTGGCGCCCCCGTGATGTGGGTGCCGAACTGCACAGAACACTGCGATCCCGGTGGCGTGAATTGCACGACCCGGAAGCCGTTGTCGAAGGAGAAGTCGGCGTCGAGCCTCCAGCCGAGGCCGGCGTAGAACGCCTTGGAGCGATCGGCGTCGGCCACGGGAATGACGACCGCCTCCAGCTTGAGATCGGCCCGTTCGCTGCTCGGCGATCCGCCGGGTGCGCTCTGTCGATCGACGGTGCTCATCGGCTCTCCCCCCGTCTGGTCCCGACAGAATTGTCGCACCCAGGCGAAAACTTTGCACCCGAAACATCCCTCGCACTCGGGTTCGACGTCGTTCGAGCGCACGGTGGTCGAATGGCGATGCGCCGGCGCACGTCTCAACCTTTCCGTCGTCGCGAGCAGCTCGAGGTCCCATGGTCGAGAATCCGAGCGGAGGACGGGCGCCCCGACCCCCTTACCAGGGTCAGCGTTTGATACCGATGCTCTTGCCCTCGGTGTACCGGATCGGCTCCTCCGATGTGTCGACGAGGAACTGATCTCGGTTTCCTCGTTCCCACGCCTCCCTCAACCCCGGAGCGGCCAAGTCGAAGTCGGACCGAATCTTCCTTAACACGTCCCTCAGATCTAGGTGGAGCTCTGCCATCGTGGGCCGGCCCTAGTACCAGTATCCGTTGTAGATCTTGAAGATCTTGAGTCCGGGCTCGAGGACGAACGTGTGGGGGATCATCGGATCGTGCGGCTCATCTGTGAACTCCTTGACGGGACGCTCGTACGATGCGAGATCGACGGCGACACCTCGACAACGCAACTCGATATCTTCCACGCCTTCTCGCCGCCGCACGCTTCTGGAACCAACCGGTCTACGGTGAAGGTGACCTTGTTCGAACAGGGTCCGAACTTCGTCTCGAGGACCGAGGCGAAACGCCTCGCCGCCGAGCTCGAGAGTTTCACCGAGGTCGAGATTGACCTTCGCGGCATGGAACAAGTCGGTCAGGGCTTCGCCGACGAGCTCTTCCGCGTCTGGCAGGACAGTCATCCCCAGACACGGCTCATCCCGATCAACAGCAATCCCGCGATCGACGCCTTGCTACGAATTTCCTCGGCGCAAGCGAGAAACGCGACGAGTCGAGCAGCCGGCTCAAACTAATGAGCTCGGAAATACCCAGTTTCACGAACACACCTTGGTACCGACGTCGATCGCGTTGCCGGTGGTGTTCGTACCGCCGCTCTGGCCGACGTCGCACCCGATCCTCTGGTCCTCGGGGTGACATCGACCTCGACACCGACCCTCACATGGTCAGGCATGCGCCTGACGTCGTCGGTTTCGTGCTTATCCCCACCGCGACGGATAACTATGGTCAGGCATGCGCCTGACGTCGTCGGTTTCGTGCTTATCCCCACCGCGACGGATAACTAAGGCTCCCAAAGACCTCACCTCCGGAAAATACGCATTCCTTCCGATGCGCAGGCCCTCCTTAGAGGCTCATCGTTGCTCACATAAGTAATCCGCATCCAGTCGAAGGAGCAGACCGTCATGTCGAAGTCACCACTCGAGCTGGTCGCCCAGGCCCGCATCGCCGAATACCGGGAACGCGCTGTTAGCAACTCGAGGATGCACCGCCGGCCCAGCTCGTCCTTGTGGAATAGATTCGGCATTCGACGCGCGCACCATGCGCAGCGTCGCCTAGCCGCCACGGATCCTTCCTGATCTCCTGTGCTCGCCGGAACCAGCGCCCGGGGTGCCATTGACACTCCCGTTTGGGATGATTGCGTGCGTGAGGGCTGAAACCGCCTCAACACCGCTCGTCGGGCGGGCCGAAGAGATGCGGCGACTCGCCGCTCTCATTGGCCTCGGGGACCAGCACGGCGCTGGCGGTCACGTGCTTCTCGGCGGTGATGCCGGTGTCGGCAAGAGTCGCCTCATCGCGGAGCTCAGCACAGAGGTCCAGAACTCGGACTGGCGGGTGCTTGTCGGACACTGCCTCGACTTCGGCGACAGCGCATTGCCGTACCTGCCCTTCAGCGAGGCTTTCGGCCGGTTGGCGGCCGAGCAGTCGGAGCTAGCGACAACCCTCGTCGAGGCCAGTCCCGCGATCGCCCGCCTGTTGCCGGCTCACCGGCTGCTCACCGAGCGCGCCGAACAACAGGAGCCCACCGAACCCGCGGCATTGTTCGACGCTGTATCCGCCACGCTGGCCGAGCTTGGAAGACAAGCGCCGCTTCTTCTCGTCGTCGAGGACGTGCACTGGGCGGACCGGTCGACCCGTGAGCTGCTCAGTTTCCTTTTCACCCGCCAGGTCAACTCACAGGTCGTCGTCGTGGCCTCATATCGCAGCGACGACCTGCACCGCAGCCACCCTCTGCGGACGACGCTCAGCGAGTGGGGCCGCTTAGCCACCGTGAGCCGGATGCAACTCGGCCCGCTCGCCGATCGCGAGATGAGAGCCCTGATCGCGGCACTTCACCCGGAACCATTGTCCGAGTCAGAAGTAAGGCACGTCATCGAGCGAGCAGAGGGCAACCCGTTCTACATAGAGGAACTCGTTGCCGCCACAGACTCAGGGGGTGGCCAGCTCCCCGGTGACCTGGCCGACTTGATGCTGGTCCGCCTCGACCAGCTCGACGCCGAGAGTCGTATTGCAGTGCGCGCGGTATCAGTCGTCGGCCGGAGAGCGTCTCACAACCTGCTGGCGCGTGGTTCCGGCCTCGAGGAACATTCCCTCGAGCGAGCGCTGCGAGCGGCGGTCGAGGCGAACGTCCTGCTCGCAGAGGGCGAGGACAGTTACGCGTTTCGCCACGCACTCGTCGCCGAGGCTGTGTACCAGGACTTGTTGCCAGGCGAACGGACGAGACTCCACGCCGCCTATGCCAAGGCGCTTGCATCCCGAGACGTCCGCGGCACGGCGGCCGAGCTGGCCCGCCACGCCCGCGCTTCCTACGATCTCGTGACGGCCGTCAGCGCCAGCATTCAGGCAGGCGACGAAGCGATGGCTGTCGGTGGCCCGGACGAGGCTGCCAGTCACTACGAACTGGCCCTGGAGCTGGTAGCCGACGCCGATGTCGCGGCCGCCGTGGCAGAACCAAACGGAGCCTTCGACCATGTCGGTCTCGCCGTCCGCGCCAGCGCTGCGGCGCTTGCCGCGGGCCATCTATTCCGAGCGATCGCTCTCGCTGAGGATCAGCTGCGAGCGTTGCCGGACAACGCCGCGCCGCTGGACCGGGTCAGGCTGTTGCACGCCCTCGTCAGCAATGCGCTGGTGGCCAACAGCAACCTGGACCTTCTCGCTCTCACGACCGAAGCGGTGCAGCTGCTCCCCGATGACGCGCCAGCTGGGTTGAAAGCGCAGGTCCTGGTGGTGCACGCCCGTGCAAATGGCGACCGAGGCCGTTACGACGACGCCGTCCGATGGGCTCGAAAGGCCTTAAGCCTTGCCGACGATCTCGGTTTGGCCGCCGTCGCTGCTGATGCAGCCACCACGCTCGCCAACCTTGACCAGCGTGGCGGTGATCCGGGCCTAGCCGAGCAGGCATTGCTCAAGGCCGTCTCCAAAGCGCGGACCGCGAGGGAAGTGACGGCCGAGTTGCGTGCACTGTTCAATCTCGGCGGTCTCTACTACGAGCAGGGCCGGCTGGCAGAAGCGCGGGGGATCTACAACGAGACCTGGCAGCGAGCAAAGGTCACCGGAAGGCCCTGGGCTCCTTACGGTTTCGACGCCCGGGCCCTCACGGCAATCGCCGCCCAGGTCAGCGGTGACTGGTTAGCCGCCTCCTCCATCGTCGATATTAGTGGCGAGTCGCCGCCTGCTCTCGCCGAGGCTGAGCTGGCCGCCATTTCGCTACAGGTCGCGGCGGGGCGGGGCGACTCGAGCGCCCTCGAGGCTTTGCCGAAGCTGCAGCCCTGGTGGAAGCGCGACGGATTCATCGCAATCATCTCCTGCGGTGCGTGTATCGACCTCCTGGGTGACAGTGACGACCATATCGGTGCGGAGGCCGTCCACGACGAGGGAGTTGCCGCTATCTCGGCAATATTGATGAACCCGATGTTCCAGGCTCGCATTCGCTTCAGCGGGTTGCTGCTTGGCCAGTTCGCGTCCGCTGCCTCCCGACTGGGGCTCGCCGAGCGCGGTGATCTCTGCCGGCGTGGCGAGCAACTTGTCGCCGAGACGGCCCAAGTGGCTGAAAGCGGTGTGGCAAATGGGCGTCGCCGGGGACCGGAGGGAACGGCTTGGCTCGCTCGCGTCGGTGCCGAGCACGCGCGTCTGCGTTGGTTGACGGGCATCGATCCCCCACCCGAAAACGAGCTAGTCGAGCTATGGCGAGCGGCCGTCCTCGCGTTCGAGCAATTCGGGCATGTCTACGAGACCGCTCGCTCGCGGGCGCGCCTTGCGGCGGTCTTGCAGGCGAGCGGCCACGCCGCGGAGGCAGCGCGAGAGATGGCGCAGGCTCACGAAGTCGCGTCGCGCCTCGGCGCCAGGCCCCTGTTAACCGAGCTGCGAGCCCTCGGCCTGCCGGTAAGACCGCCACCCGCGAAGCCGACTCGCAAGCGCGACGTGCCGCTGACTCCCCGCGAAAGTGATGTCCTCGCCCTTGTCGCGGACGGACGGAGCAACCGGGAAATCGCCCTTCAGCTCTTCATCAGTGCCAAAACGGCGAGCGTTCACGTCTCCAACATTCTCGCGAAGCTCGATGCCTCCGGTCGCACCCAAGCGGTCGCCATCGCCCGCCGCCGGGGCCTGCTCGCCGACACGACTCCGACTGGGGACCTAAGTCGTGAACGCTCCGACAGCTCAAAGGAGAACTGAAGTTTTTTTGAAACTCGGGATAAGTACTAGGGATGGCCATCGAAAACAAGAAGGGCCGATGCTTTCGCACCGGCCCCGTGGTGGTGGCGGGGGCCCGATATCCGCGTTGGCTACTACCGCTCTACCTGCGGTAATGCTCTAAGCCAGCTTGCGACCTACAGAGTAGAGGGCGATCAAGCACCCCGAAGGCCGTGTGACGCCTCGCCAACAGCCTGTGGTTCGACGCCCAAAGCCGTACCCGTCGTGTCTCGCCCTTGGCAGCTCGCGTCAATGAGATCGCTCTGCTTCCTCAGCGAGCAAGAGCCATTGGTTCTCCACCTCGGCGAGCTTGGTGTGAACTTCTGCGAGCTCCGAACCGATTCGTGCGAGCTCCTCGTGCTCGACTGTGTTCGAGAGGGCAGCGGCGAGTTCCTCACGACGTTTCTCGAGGCGCGCCATATCTTGTTCATTGCGTCGCGTCTCGTAGTAGATCGTGCTCGGGGAGCGACCGCCTCGCTTCACCTCCAACTTGTCATGCCCGCGAGCAGATCGCGTCGATGAGGCTTTGCCCGCATGAGCCGTCTGGCCCGCGGCAATCCAAGATTCGAGCTCTCCGGTGATCCCACGCACGGCGCCATTCGAACTCATAGCAATCAGCCGATCGGAAGTGCGCTCGAGAAAGGTCCGGTCGTGACTCACGACTACGAGCGCGCCCGGCCACTCCTCGAGGAATTCCTCGAGGATCCGGAGGGTGTCGAGGTCGAGATCGTTCGTTGGCTCGTCGAGGAGGAGAACGTTCGGTTGTCTCGCGAGGACAATTAGAAGTTGCAGTCGGCGGCGCTCCCCGCCCGAAAGCGTGCCGACACGTGCGAAGGGAAGGTCGCCGGTGAACCAGAAACGCTCCATCAGCAAAATGTCCTCGAGCGAACCGGGCGTGCGGGTCGGCCCCGCGACGAGGTCCTGCACTCGGGCTCCTAGATCGAGCTCGCCGCCGGTCTGGTCGTAGTAGCCGATCATGACGGTAGTCCCGACATCGACGGTCCCGGTGGTTGGGCGCTTTCGCCCGGCAAGGACATCGAGCAACGTCGACTTACCGGTGCCATTCGCCCCGACGATCCCGAGACGCTCGCGTGGCCCGAGGATGAGGTCGACGCCGCGGAGCACCGGATCCT
>JBEKVJ010000102.1:0-12014 GCA_049514105.1 Acidimicrobiales bacterium | reverse complement strand
GGTTGCCAATCGGCATGCTCCCACTTGCGATCAGGTGTCCCCCGAACCACAGCACGGCGACGCTGGAGAGATTCATCACCCCCATCACCGCAGGCAGGGCGAGAGCGAAGATGCGATTCACGCGCAGGCTCGTGTTTGTGAGCGACGCGTTGGCCTCGGCAAAGCGCTTTTGTTCCTGATCGGTGCGCACGAAAGCCCGGATCACCCGGACGCCTGTGATCTGCTCCCTAAGGACCAGGTTGACCCTGTCGATCCTGGACTGTATCGAGCGGAACAGCGGGACAGCCTTCCAGAACAGGATCGAGATGATCCCCAACAGCAGCGGGACGGCTACGACAAGGAGCGCCGAGAGCCTGACGTCCTCCTTCAGCGCCATGATGACCCCGCCTATGCACATGATCGGCGCCAACACCATCATCGTGAGCGCCATCTGCAAGAACAGTTGGATCTGCTGAACGTCATTGGTGTTGCGGGTAATGAGAGAAGGGGTCCCGAAGTGGTTTATCTCCTGGGACGAGAAGCCCTGCACCGCCTTGAACACAGCTGCGCGGATGTCGCGGCCCATGCCCATCGAGACTTTGGAGGCGAAATAGACGGCGACGATGGCCACCACGCCCACGACAAGAGTGATGGCGAGCATGAAGGCGCCCGTGGTCCAGATGTAGTGGACGTTGCCCTTGGCGATGCCGTTGTTGATTATGTCGGCGGTGAGATTAGGCAGGTACAAGTTGGCAAGCGCCTGCACCACCAGCAGGACGACCACCAAAGAGACCTGGGAGGAGTAGCGACCGAGATAGCGTCGCACGAGGCTCGTGAGCATCAGCTATCCGGCACTCGTGCGGTCTCGTTCCAGGTCCTGTTCCAAGATGTGTGCGAAGCGATTGAGCATCGAGCCGAACGCGTCAAGATCCGGCTCGTCCCAGTCCTTGAGCAAGCGATCGAACCAAGCTCGTCTGGCCTTGAGGACACTCTCGAGCGTGCGGTGCCCGCTCTTGGTCAGCTCGATGCAGCTCGCACGGCGATCGCCCGTGTCGGCCCGGCGTGCGACGAGCCCCTCTTTCTCGAGTTGTTGGACCTTGCGAGTAACCGACGGGGCGTCGACTCCGAGCATCTCGGCGAGCGCGGTGACACGCGAGTCGCCATGTGCGTGCAGCACATAGAGCAGCGCCACCCCTGCCCGGTCGACCCTGACACCCGCGGAGCGCTGAAGGCGTTCGTGCAATCTGTGCTGGCCCATGCAGCGGGCCACGACCCAAAAGCCTTCTCGGATCTGGCTTATCGAGGCCTCCGATGACGGCGTCCTCTCTGCGAGAAGTTTAGTTGCTTGTGGCATATAATCATCTTAGCGGCGTACCTCCAGAGTGCCAAACCACCGACGATGCCCGCAAAATGAGCGCGAAGCTGACGTCATTAGTTGGCGGGAAGTACTCCGTGCAGGAGATAGGCCACTACGTCGGCGGCCCGGTAGGACGAGCGGCCGTTGCCGATGAGGTCCGGCAGGAAGGAGAGGTCCTGTCCGATGGTCGCTAGCGGTGGCTCGACGACGCCACCAGGGTGACGTTGTCCGAGTCCGATTGCGGAAATTAGTCCGTTGCACACGCACCGGCGCCCGATCGTGTCCTCGATCTTGCCACCTTTGCGAACGTAGGCCAAAGGGGGCTCAGCCGGGCAGCGGTAACCGATCTGGCCGTCTTCTGAGAGGAACGGGACGCGCAGATAGCTCGCCTCGCAGACCCGGCGCCGCTGGTCGTACACCTCCGCCTCGGCGACGGTGCCGGGCAGGTCTGCGACCTTGAAAGGGAACCCGGTCGGAGAGGCGAGCGAGTCGGTACGCACGTGCAAAGTCCCAGCAAGGGCGCTGTCGATAAAGGCACGCTTGAGCGATGGGTCGAAGCCGGACTCCTCACACAGCGCGAAGGCGGAGCCGACCTGTACCCCTGTGGCTCCCAGCTCCCGAGCTCGAGTGACCGTTCCCGGGCCGGCGTAGGCCCCGGCCAGCCAGTAGGGAAGGCCCAGCTCCGCGAGCTTGAGAAGATCGACCTCGTCGCGCGGGCCGTAGATGGGTTGGCCTTCCTCGTCGAAGGTGACAGGCCCGCGGGGCGGGGCGTTGTGGCCACCTGCCACCGGGCCTTCGACCACGAAGCCGTCCGGGCGGGTGCGAGAGTCGCGGGCTAGGTACGAGGCGAGCACGTGCGAGGCGACGATGGCGAGGAAACTCGGGCGGCGGAGCTCGACTCGGCCATCGGGCAGCGGCGACGGGTGAACCGAGACGCTGAACCGCTCGCCACCCGCGCCGATCACGTCGACTGCGATCTCACCGACGCGGCCCTCAGCCAGGCAGTCGAGAAGCCTCGGCAGCTGGGCTGGTATGCCGGCGCCGACGATCACAAAGTCGGCACCGGCGAGCATGGCCCCGTAGGCCGCCGCGGGAGTCGCCATCTGTATCTTCTCCAGATAGTTGACCCCGACGAGGCCGTCGTGGCCCTCCTTGGAGAGGAAGACCTCTACGAAGTTGGCTGTCACGACCAGGTCAGTGGCAAGCCGGCTCGGGTCCAAAGACAGGCGCGGCACGAGACGGAAGGGCTTGTCAGGCTCGATACCGCCGTCCACGAAATAGCGCTCGAGGATCTGCTCGGAGACCTCGGCGTGAGGAAAGCTAGCAAGCGCCCGGCGAATGTGGCCACCGACATCACCGAGCTGAAGGCGCCGGGCGAGAAGTGTGTCCAGGGCCACGCCCGACACGACGCCTAGCTGGCCGGTGAGCGCGACGGCCCGAGCGAGGGGCCATCCGGAGACGCCGACCCCCATACCGCCTTGGATGATTGCGGGCAGCTCGCCCTCGCGCGACAAACTCAAACCTGCTCCCCTACTCGCGCCATCGGCACGTGGCAAACCTCCCGGAGCCCTCGGTAGCGATCACCGAATTCGCCGGCAGCAGTAAGAGCTTCGATTGGCCGAAGATTAGTTCATGGTGGCCGAGTCACTACGGCCGAGCGCGCCGACATGGACCTGAGCCGGATCGCAACCGCGCGCTTACGGATCGCACTCATCTCGCAGATGCGCTCGGTTTGCCAGCACTGGTGAGTTTCGCGCTGGGTCCTGCCAAATGCGCGCCCGCCGGTGAGAGCTAAGGAGCGGAGAGCTTTTTCAACAGCGCCTGTCCCACGGCTTGGGCCCGGGCGTCGACGAGAATATAGGGGAAGCTCACCCTGCGCCCGGAGCTCTTGTCTTGAAGGGCAGAGATCGTGGTGTTGATGCACGCCTTGCCGATCGCGACGGCATCTAGCGCCCCGGTCGCCCGCACGGGCGTGCCGGCGAGGACCTGCTTGATCACAGGCGGGGACCCGTCGAAACCGCATATGAACATCTCGCCTTGTCTCTGCGTGCTCGGGTGAGTGCCGGCGAAGGCCTGGAGCACGCCCGCGCACCCTTCATCAGCAGCGCAGATGAAGACGTTTATGTCGGGGTCCGCCTGCAGCATGGCGCGGGCCGGGCCGAGTGTCTGGGGAGACAGGACGCCCGGTGCCTGGGCGACGAGCCTCGCGCCTGGTGCGACCTTCTGCAGAGCCGCCCAGCAACCCTGTGTGCGCTGGCGACCTGTGAGCTCGCCATTGTTGGTCAGCATGGCGACCTTGGCTTGCCCGCCGAGCACCTGGTTTACCCAGCGGCCGGCGTAGGTCCCGACAGCTTGGGCGCCTTGGGTGTTGTTGAAGATCACCCAGCCATCGGCGTGCGAAAGTGAGGTGTCTGAGTAGTCCAGGACCTTGATCCCCCTGGCGTGTGCCTTGGAGATGAGCGACTCGATCGGCTCTACGGCGAGAGGTAGCACGATGATCCCGGCAACACCGGCGTCTATCCATCGCTCTATTTCGGCCACCTGTGAGTTCAGTTGCGAGTTCGCATGGCTCTCGAGCAAAAGGAAGCCCTGTTCGGCGGCTTGAGCCTGTGCCGCCTGCATGAGCGGCTGCCAGCTTGCGGCGGAGGTATAGGGCTGACTGAACCCGATTGCCTTCTCGAGCGAACGCGAGCGCGCCCGGTTTGTTCGCGCTCTCGGAAGCACGGTCGCGCCCGCGGGCCCGGCGGCTGCTCCGAGACCGACCGCGGTGGCCCCGGCGGCCATTGTTCGTAGCAACCTCCGTCGGCTCATCGCCGCGGCAGACTCCGGCGCCTTGTCCGTCTGGCTCTCGCCGTTCATTCGGTCCCCTTCCGGACTCCCCAACTCATGATGCGTGTCATCGTTTGCCAATCGAGATCGCGCAGTGAAGCAACCCGCGACTCAACGTGGGTTCCTTTTGCTTTATTACGACACGGTATCAATCTTGCTCAGCCCGAAGGTCGATCATCCGCCGCGACCTCTGCTAGCGAAGCTGCGACGGTGATTGTCAGCGGGAAGTGTCTGACCGATGCCCCCGGGTCTGCTGCTTAGAGAGCTTTTGACCTGGCAAGGACCGAGCGCAGCGTTTCAAGGTCGCGTTCGAAGAGATGGGCGGAACTGGTCCTCAAGATCAAGCGGCCGATGGGAGCTGCGAGCGATGCGCCGACACGCTCTTGAATCTGGGCGAGCTCGATCAGATTGGCGTAGCCCTTCGTGCCGAAGTCGATGCTGTGGGCGGTGACGACCATCTCGAGGTACTCGTCCGGCATCCAGAACTGGAGCAGGCTCACGCACGGGATGTAAGTCGAGTCGGACAGGGGCTGGAGGGTTGTGATGATCGCTGAGCGCGACAGGAGGTCGTTGCGCAGCTTGTCTGTCACCCACGCGACCTGGTCCTTGCCTGTGCCCTCGTAGTCATAAAGCCGCGTCGCGTAGCTAGCGGCGCCCCCGAGTTCAGCAACGCCGGCGCGATCGTTGAAGTTCGCCTTCATCCACAAAAGGCGCTCGGGATCCCCGAAGCGTTCTATGAGTGCGTCTGGCGTGGCTGGCGCCTCAACAACGAGATCCAAGAGCTCGAGCTCGACAATCGGCGCGCCGTCGTAGCTCGTCGCCCTGCCTTCGGCGAGTATGGCGCCGACGGCCTCCAGCCACCCGCGCCCGAGCGACGGCGCCCGTACGACGCGCCCAAGTGGTTCCGAAGACTCTGGTGGCACGGCTCGCATAGCTCCTATGTCACCACGCTCGTGCTGTCCCTGCCCGCTCGTCCCGCGAGATCTACCGGCTCACGGTCCTAGCGCGAGCGCCGCGACCGAACCGCCCCCGAGAGCTATGCAGTGGCGGGAAGTCGTGCAATTAACGGTGTTGAAGGCGAAGGACGGGACCAGGTTCGCAACGGGTTGCGCCGACCATTGCCGGCCGCCGTCGAAGCTTGCGAGCACGACCGCGCCCTTTGAGTCTGAGCCCACCGCCACGCACTGCGAGCTCTCGGGGCACGAGATCGCCTCGAGCGCGAGGTTGCGGCCCGGAACTTTCGGCCCGGACCACACTCGGCCTCCGTCATCGGTGAGATAGAGCGCGAGCGCGTTCGTGGGCCCGAAGCCGTATCCGGGGCCAACCGCCACGCAGCGCAGCTCGCTCGGACAGGCGATCGCTTGCAGCTGTGCGGCGACGGGCTGATCCCACCATCGCCTCCCACCGTTTGTCGTGACGAGCGCCCCGTAGTTGCCTATCGCCCAGCATGTGTCCACGCTTGGACAAGAGACCCCGTAGAGGCCCTCGGCACCTACCGGAGTCGGCACGGGTTGGTCAACCCATCGAGCACCGCCGTCGACGGTCTTTATTATCTTGTCGTGCCCGTAGGTGCCGGTTGCGCCGACGGCAAAGCAAGTTGACTTCCTCGGGCAAGTGATGGCGTTGAGGACGAGCACCTCCGGGAGCGACTCACGGCGCCACGTGCTGCCTCCGTCGTCGCTCTCCAGCACTGCGCCAGTCCAGGGTTCGCCATTTAGGGCGAGCTTTGGCGAGCTAGCCACATAGGCGGTCGCATAGCAGCGGCTGGCGCTTGTGCAGTCGATCCCGGACAGCCCCACGACGCCAGGTGGTGTGGTTTGGAGGACCCAGCTCAGGCCGCCGTTGGTGCTGGTCAAGATCTCGGCGCCGTCTGGACCTGCTCCATTGGTCGAAGAGCCGCCCACCGCAACACAGTCCTCAGAGCCGACGCAGGAGATCGACGCCCAGTTGGACCCGATGCCCTGCAGGCGGACATCCCAGGGCCGCGACGGTGAGCTCGTCGCCAAGAGGGGTGCGCCGTTTCGGGTGGACCCTGCTACGACACAGCCGCTTTCTGCATCACAGGCGACATCGGACAATCCTCCCCCGAGCGCGAGCGAGGGTGCTGTGTTCTGAGCCCACGTCTTTCCGCCATCCGCACTCGTCATGAGGATTGGGCCGACGTTGTCCGCCGTGCCGACCGCTTCGCAGTAGTGCGCCGTCGAACAGCTCACTGAGGCCAGTCCCCCGCTCGAGAACGCCAGGAACCCAGTTGGGGGGCTTCCGTAGCTAACAAAATGCCAGGAAGCTCCGCCGTTGTCGGTCATGACGATGGCTGGATACCCGGGGTGTGGCTCTGTCCCGACACCGATGCACAACCTGGTATTCGGGCAGTAGAGCTCGGCGATGTCCGGGTAACCGCCCGCGCCGAATGCCCCTTTTTGAGATGACCAGCTCCGGCCACCATTATTGGTGGTCACGACACCTTCAGGTCCTCCGATCGCCCAGCAACGTCGAACGCTCGGGCAAGAGATTGCAACGTCGCTGTAGAGAGTGGGCACCGGCCAGGAAAGGCGCTCCCAGGTGAGACCACCGTTGGTGCTCTTGAGAAGAACACCGCGATCTCCCATAGGCAGTGCCGTCGCGCTTGCGTAGCAAATCTTGGTCGTTGGACAGGCGAGTCCACCGAGGAAAGCGACAGCTGACCCGCCTGCAGACGCACGCTCCCAGCGCAGTCCGCCGTCGGTGCTCACAGCGACAGCACTCGGCGCCAGAGCCGAGGGGGCTAGCGGTGCCTGATCGGTCTTGCCGAGCGCGAGACAGCGTGTGGCCGAAGGACAGACGACCCTTTCGAAGGTGGCACCCTCAAGGCTCGCCACCCTTGCTACGGTCCATCTCAATCCCGCGTCGCTGGTCCGGGCCACCCAGCCCTCAGGGCCGAGGGCAACGCAGCTGCTTGGCGTTGGGCACGAGACGGTGTCGAATTCAGCCGGACCGAGGTCCCTTGCCGACCAGGCCAGCGCCGTCGAAGAGGTGCTGGCCTGTCTGCCCAGTCGGTTGAACAAGCTCACGTGCGGCAGCGGCACGAAAAAAACGACGATGATCACGGCCGCAACGACCACGACGCCCACTCGACGCCGCAGAGCTTGGGCTCTTTCGACCCGCAGCATCCGCCTTGCGAGGTCCTCAGGTGTCAGGTCGTAACGGGCCGCCGAAGCGGCCGCGGCTGCGGCCTGCAAACGCGACTCGACTTCCCTCTCGGCTGGGTCTAACGGTTCATCAGTCCGCGTCATGAGTTCTCACCGCCTCTGCGGTGCTCGCATCGCCCAGCCGCAAATCTGCGACGAGACCCGCGCGCCCTCTTGCAAGCCAGACCCGGACCGTGCCTTCGGTTGTCCCAAGCTCGGCGGCGACCTCGCTGGCGCTGAGCCCAACGATGGTCCGCAACACGATCGCACGTCGCTGATTGGCTGGGAGGCGGCGTAGCGCGGCCACGACGTCGAGGTGACCCACGTCGGTCGGAAGACCTTCGCGGGAGCGCTCCGAGCCGGAGCGAACCCGGCGCGTACGCGCTCGGCGCCAACGACTCACCAGGATGTTGTGAAGCACGTGGCGCGCCCAAGCCTGAGGATCCTCGAGGCGCCCTACGTGCTCCCAGTCCCTCCAGGCCCGAAACAAGGTTTCTTGGGCGGCATCCTGGGAGTCTTGGAGGTTCCCGGTGAACAGATAGGCCTGACCGACCAGGCGGGGCTTGGCCTCGTCGAAGAAGTGTCCGAACTCCTTCCCCTCGAGCGCCACCGAAGCCTCCTCCGTCTATGCGTGCCACAGTCAGTAACACGCACGAGAGCGCGGTTTCGTATCAACAAGTTTGGTCGAGTTTCTCCCTTATTGGCGTGAGTCGCGCTACGAATCGCTGCAAGGCGTCAGCGAAGTAATCCGAAGGCACCCACGATCGCGTTGAGTCCCTGGATCTCGACTGCCAAAGACTCCTGCAGAGGCTTGTTTCTGTCCTCAGTAAGCACGATGACGACAAAGCTCTGGGCGCGATGGTCACGGGCCAGGTAGCCGAGGGTGAGCACGCCCGGCTCGCTCCCACCTTTGAACCAGATCCGCGGCCAGGCCTTCGCACTCAGTCCGATCCCGCCGGTGTTGGTGGAAAGCACTTTGTCGATCGGGTCCAAGCCAGGCTCAGCTTCGAGCCGGATCAGGCCTGCAAAGGCACGGCAGAGGTCGTCGGCTGAGGCAAACCACTCGATCGAGTCGATGTCGCGCGGCGACGCGCTCGGACGCTCCTCGCTGGCCGGGATCTTGTCAACGGTGCTCAAAAGGTACGAGGCTCGCTTAATTGGGCTCAGAGCCAGGTAATGATTCGCGAGGATCGGGAAGTCGTGGTACTTAAGGGCGAACATCTCGCTGACAGTTAGAAACGGGAGGTCGAGCGAAGCGTGCGAGGACCAAGCCCGAACTTGGTTCTCTACGGCAGATCGCGTGACCAGCCTCAATAACATGTCTGACGCGGTGTTGTCGCTCACCGAGATCATCTTGATGGCCGTTTGTTCGACCGTAAGCCTGGTCCCATCGGGGGCACTATCGAGCGTCCCGCTCCCGCCGACCTTTATTCCGGCGGTGACAGTTAGCAATTGGTTCCAGCTGGCACGGTGCTCGCGTATGGCATTCGCGAGGGCACCGAGGACGAAGATCTTGAACATCGACCCAAGTGGACGTGGAGTCTCTGCCGCGACCGACCGCACGGGAGCGCAGGTCCCTTTTCCGGTCAGTTTCGCAGCCAAAAAGCTCACGCCGGGAGCGATCGAGGTCACCTGCTTTTCGACTTGCGACCACGATTGCGGCACCGAAGCGGTTGTCGGGCGGAAGTACAGTCCGTCGATGAGCCCGGTGGTGTCGACCGCGAGCTCGACCGAGTAGACGCTGGGTCCGATCTGGACAAGTGCGGTGAGTGACCGCTGCTCGATCCCGGAGAGCTGGAGCAATGTCACGACGGATCCGGGGGGACCGAGGGACTCCAGGGACTCGTTGAGCTCAGCAGGTGTCACTTGGCCGAGGAAGAGAGCGTCGAAATGTTCACTTACAACCTTGGTGCTAAGAGGCAACTGTGACCCGACGCCCAGCAGCCAACTCAGCTGTTTGCCCACAGGTGAACTTGGAACCCCGATCTGGTTCATGGTGGTGGACCTCGTCCGGTCCGGGCTCGCGCTAGCGGTGGCTCCGTAATCAGGCGTCAGCGCCAGCATGACAACAGCGGTCATCGAGACGAGCAAGAGCCCACCGATACGACCGCGGTCACTTTTTGGACGCGAGCTTCTCTTCACTTCGCCTCTCCATTCTCGGACCCGTTCAAAAGGTGTCCGTTGTGATCACGAAAAAGCCGGCGATGCGGCCGTCGGGGTCATAAGCGATACGGCTCTTGCGTTGGCCCTTGGCGAAGAAAATCGGTATCTCGACGACGCTGTAGCCGGGCTCAGAGCTCATCGTGGGAGTACCCAGTCTCGAAAGCCCCCCAAGCTGGGTCGCGATCCTCGAGCGAACCGACTCGAGCAGGCCGAGCGTGCACGCCTCGGTCATGCGTTCGTTAAAGGTGTCTCTCAGGGCATCGAAATCCCCGCTCAAGAATTGCCCCAGAGCCTGCACGGCGCGCTCGGGAGCGTCGGCGAGAATCGTCTCTGCCGGTGCGAGCCTCTCGCCGGTGCGTGACCCGAATCGTTGGAACGCGGCTTGGCGGCTGACCTGGAGCGCGTAACCGATCGCGGCCCAGGACTGGCCTTCATCGCGTGCCTGGCGCACCAGACAGACGACGATGTCGTCGAGGACCGCTTCGAGGCTTGTGGCAGCGGCGATGGCGGCAATGGGCGACCCTTCGGCGCCTCCGATCTCGCCTCTTTTGTTTTGGACTCGCGCCAGGCGCTCATCCAGAGTCGCGGCGTTCGTCCTGAGCAACAGCCGGAGCACATCCAAGTCGACATCTCCGCCTGAGGCTTCGAGCGGCCCGGTCACTATGTCAAGGTATCTTTACGACCGCCGTCTGTCAAGGTATCTTTACGCTGCCAAGGTGACGCGCAGCGCCCCGGTTCGGGCACTGATC
This sequence comes from Acidimicrobiales bacterium, assembly GCA_049514105.1. Lineage (GTDB taxonomy): Bacteria > Actinomycetota > Acidimicrobiia > Acidimicrobiales > Bog-793 > Fen-455. Next base: position 1,770 of record JBEKVJ010000102.1, on the reverse strand, counting down.
CAAAGAGAGGAAGCAAAGCTTGCTCGGCTGCTCAGCTGACGCACCTCTCAGTTCTGTATACCCCCGCGTACTCGCTTGCGCTGAAATGGCAGTGACCTGCACGCGATGGACCTGACGTGGTTCACATGCCTGCGCGCAAGCGGTGACAGATGATCTAGATCAAATCCTGCGCTTTCTCAATCGCTGCGGACATTCGCGCGAACTCGGCGGCACTCGCATCTATCGCCCGGATCGCTCGGAGAACTTCCCAAGGGTTCTCCGTCCTCGCGAGGGTCTCGGCCCCATCCTTGTAGCGGGCAACGCCAGCTGCAAAGTGGCGTTGGGCATCAGCATCGGGAATTGCCGGCAACTGTTGGCCACGGACCAGCACCGCGAGTAGCTGACTGTTCGCCAACTCAAAGGCTGATCGGTTCGAAGTGCCGATGCCAGTGAGCACCCTCTCCAACGCCGCGTCCAGCTCCTCGAACCACTCGGTGATGTCCTTGACGACTTGCACGAATGACTTATCGGTCTGTTCGCGGCGACTAATGAGCGCATCGAGCCAGATGCTCGTCACAACCCGGCGTAGAGGTTTCGGCCTCGAAGGCGATCGTGGCGCTGCCGCTGGGCACGCCCGTCGATCGTAAATCGTTCCGGTATTGGCCAATGGCTGACACGAGCCTCGGTCCGGAATGTCACTGCCCGCGCAGCTAGGTGGGTTTCTCGGGCGGGCAGCGATTCTCCCCGGCCGACCCTGGTGTGATCCCCTAGGCCCTGGCGTTGAGGAGCCTGTCGTAGCAATGACGGCGCCGGGTCAGGGGCCGGAGCAGGCCCACGGTCACTAGGCGTCTTGGTCGGGGCCGCCCCTTTCCTACGCTGAACGGCCGGCAGTCCGGGTTTGAGAGCAACGCGTCACGTTCTCGATTCGGCCTTTCAGCTGCCAGTCCTGCCGATGGACGCGAAACGGCCCCCGGCTTGCGAGGAACCGGGGGTCGTCGTTGCCCGAGGTAGGCGTTGTGCACGGCGCTCCGGGCGTTGCGAGGGACGGCAAAGTGTCGCGCGCTTTGACGATACTGAGCCGAAGTCGTACCGACAAATTACACCCTGGGCGCGAAGCGACCCGCCACCCCAGTTACGAAGGTAGCGGGCCGATCCGCTGGGAACATCAGGCACTGTTCGACTTGAGCACCCAGAGCGTAAGTCTGGAACCTGGGAGATCGGTGAGAGCTGCCTGAATGTCTCGTAAACGCCGGAAGGTGAGACGAAGCATCCCCGGTACCCAAGGTGAGCGGGCTCCACTCGCGCTCTTGCTGGAGGCTGTATTTGATCAGGTGAAACGCCGTGCGCCGCGTTAATCGCCAAGCGCAAGCGCGAGGATTGTCGTCGCCCCGATCGAGGCGCTCATTGGCGAGCCATCATCCAGACGTCAAAAGCTCGATTAGGGCGACGACGGTGTTCTGAGGTCTGTCGCGAGACATCGGTTGCGCTACCCGACCTGTCTTCCAGGAGTTGTCCTTCCCACTCCGCTTCCGGTCCAGCCCAGAAACACTCATTACTCGGCTCATGCGAGGTCGTGGGATTCGGCTGGCAAGGATAGTTGCTCCGTCTCTACTAGGTGGGAAGCCACTTCATCGAACGGCTACCCCGCCACTGACGGATGTGGGCTGGCTGGGGACGTCCCATGAGTTGGTGTAAATCGCGCAGAGGGTCCACCACGTAGCGGACCACCGGAGTGAATCTCGACGTGTCCCTGACAAGACACGACAAGGAGATCACCCCGATGGCCCAACA